>NZ_JBIDCI010000002.1:497827-615170 GCF_043204535.1 Streptomyces sp. NPDC047853
TGCCCCAAGCCGCCCAAAATACTGGCGAGGCCGTTGGCGGAGGAGAGGGTGTCGGGATGGTCCTCGCCTAGTATTCGGCGGCGGCGGGCGAGGGTATCTTCCTGTATCTGGCGTGCCTCTGCATGCCGCCCCAAGCCGCTTAGGGTGCTGGCGAGATTTCCAGTGGAGGTGAGGGTGTCGGGATGGTCTTCGCCTAGGACGCGGCGATGACGGGCGAGGGTATCTTCCTGCATCTGGCGTGCCTCTGCATGTTGCCCCAAGCTGCTCAAGATGCTGGCGAGATTTCCGGTGGAGGTGAGGGTGTCGGGATGGTCTTCACCTAGGACACGGCGGCGACGGGCGAGAACATCCTCTTGCATCTGGCGCGCCTCTGCGTACTTCCCCAAGCCGCTCAGGGTATTAGCAAGGTTGCCAGCGGATTGGAGGGTGTCGGGATGGTCTTCGCCCAGGACGCGGCGGCGACGGGCGAGAGCATCCTCTTGCATCTGGCGCGCCTCTGCGTACTTCCCCAAGTCGCCCAGAGTATTGGCTAGATTGTTGGCGGATTGGAGGGTGTCGGGATGGTCTTCGCCCAGAACGTGGCGACGACGGGCGAAGGTATTCTCAATGAGAGAGTGGGCTTCGGCGTAATCACCGAGACTGGCGCTGGCGTGCCCCAAATGCTGGGCGCAGGTGAGGACGTCGGGATGATCAAGCCCCACATCAATGCTCCATGTCTGATGCAGTGCCGTGCTGAGGGCATGGGCGGCGCGCGGTTGACCGCTACAGAGGAGGAAGTAGATGATCTTTAGGAGTGTAGGGCGTAGTTCGGGTCTGTCGATAACTGCAGTGGAGACGTGGGGGGTAGTGAAGTGGGCGGTGAGGGAAGCCCACGAAGGCCAGGCGGTCGGAGATTGCGGATCGCCTGGTTCGACTGCTGCGAGGACAGCATTAACGTCGCCACGGATTGCTGCGACCAGCGCAGGGCTGGTCTGGGTGCGAAGGATGGCCTGGGTCAGGCGGTGAATCTGGAAGGCGTTGACGTCAATGCGGGCCAATCCGAAGCGGCTAAGAGGCTGGAGGGCATTGCGCAGCCACATCGGGTCGTCCGGGTCGCTGGGAATGGTGGCCAGTCGGGGGCGGGCTATCTCCAGCCAGGCAGTGGGAATGGGTTCAGGGCCGAGGAACGATCCGAGACGGAGCAACGCGGTGGCATCGGGATGGCCGTCGTCCACTAGGCGGGAAACGGCGATGTTGACTGTCGCGGCCAGTGGTGCGGGGTAGTCGCGCACGTCGCTCTCCTGCAGGAGACGTGCGGTGTTGGTGGTCAGAAGTTGACGATAGCGGTCCAGGGTCATGCCGCTGCGCAGGACTCCTGCAGCTTGGGCGAGCGCAAGCGGTAGGTCGCCGAGGTCTTGCGCCAGGAGGTCGGCCTGATCGGTGGTGACTCCGGGGGTCCGAGCCTGAAAGTAGGCTAGGGAGTCGGCGCGGGTGAACACGTCCAGGTCGCTCTGGTGAGCGATCCCGTGCCAGTCCGGGTCGCGCGAGGTGATGAGAACGTGGCCTGGGCCCTCGGGGAGCCATGGCTCGATCTGATCGGGTTGTTCGGCGTTGTCGAGGATGAGAAGCCAGTTGCACTGCGTCCGCAGATGCTGGAGAAGAGCACGTGCGTTGGCCTCGGTGCCGGCGTCGGATTTGGCGATGCCGAGGCGGTCGGCGAGTTCGGTGTAGCGGACGGGCAACTGGTCAGCCTGCTCGGCATCAACCCACCAGACGAGGTCGTACTGGCTGGCGAAGCGGTGGGCATATTCCAAGGCAAGCTGGGTTTTTCCAATGCCGCCCATGCCGTGCAGTGCCTGAACCACTGCCTGGCGTCCGTGGAGCAGCCCGGCACGAAGCTGGACCATTTCAGAGTCGCGGCCGAAGAAGTCTGGGTTACGGCGGCGGACGTTCCACACTTTGGGCAGACCGACACTGCTCGGTAGCCGGGGCCGCTGTGAGTCAGATTCTGCATCCGACTCAGCCAAGGCAGCGCTAGGGAAGGCGACCGGGCCATCAGGGGGGACTGGTCCATGGACGGCTTCGACCAGAGTGGCAGTAGCGGCGGTTTCGTCCAGCCCGTGGAGATCCGTGCGCAACCTGCCGGCCAGGAGAGCCGGAATGTCGTCCTCGGCGAGGGGTTCGATCGTCACTGGAATGAGCCGTCCGCGCATGGCTACGGTCGACGACCATTCCTCCTGAGTCCATCGCCCAGCGGCGAAGTAGCTCTTGGAGAATAGGGCCACCACTCCATCGGCCCTGGTGAGAGCGACGTTCATTTTCTGGACGAAGTCATCTCCGGTGCGCCAGTCCCACCGGTCCAGCTCAACCTGGTGTCCGGCTTGCTTGAGCTGCCAGCCCACCCACTCCGCCCAGACCCGATCCGGGCCCGCGTAGCTGACGAAGAACCGTTGCGCGGTGTCGGTCACCGTTGACCCCCAAGTCCCCTGGTGATTGGCACGTGGACCACAGGTCATGATCTCGCGTCTAGCCCCGGAGTGAGAGGAGAACGCTTACACGATGTATCGATTGGTGGGAGAACGTACGGTCGGGGCTTGAGGATTCTTGTCGTGGTCGAGTCTCTGGATGTTTCCGCCCGGCAGACGGTAGAACCTGACCTGTGACCGTCTTCCACTGCGCCGGATGCGGGGCCGCGCTCACCGGTGAGCTGCTGGCGCTGCCGTTCGTGCCGGAGGTGGATGACCCCGATCGCGGCCGGGACCCGGACACGGGCCGGGCTCGCTCCACCGTTCCCTGTGGGTACTACGCCATCGACCCCGACCCTTGGGGTGCGCCATGGGTTCCTGTCGGTGAGTCCCGCCGTGGCGTCGGCGGCGCGGGGCGCGAGTTGCTGCGCACCGACACCGGCATCACGGAGTCCGTCGGCCGGCGGAACAGCGTCGTCGTCCACCCGGACGATGTCCTGCCACGCCTCGAACCCTTCACGCTCGGGGCCAACTGGCAGGGGTGCTGCGGCCCCACCGGCGCGCACGGCCCCAACTTGGCCTGTGTCTGCGGTTCTCGCCTGGCGACCTGGGCCGCCGACTGCATGGGACCGAATGAACTCCACCTCGACCCGGTCCGCGTCCATGCCTGGGATCGAGGGGGTCGGGCGGGCGGGCGGTGACGGACGGGCACGTAGCGGGCACGACGATGCCGATGAACCGGGCCCCTGGAGGTGCCCGTGCCCGCTGTGACCCGGTGCTCCTACTCGGTGGAAACTGAGTACGTCGGCTCTGGTCGGTCCCGGGCGGGTGGCGGAGCGTCGGGGGCATGGAACAACGACCGGTGAAGACCGTCCACCAGCTGCTGTCGGCCCTCGTGGTGGTCGCGGCGACCTCGGCTCTGTGGGCCGTATGGCTGGGGTGGGACCAGGAGCGGGACGTGCACGCCGACGGCACGACGACCGGGCCGTACGAGGCGTGGCAGGTGATCGGGCTCGTGCTGACCCTGCTGGGGCCGGTGTGCTGGGCGGTATGGCGGGGGTACGCCGTCGGTGCGGTGCTCGGTGTCACCGTCGGGCTGACGGCCTGCGCCTACCGCGACTGGTCGGACGACGGCAGTGGGCTCTTCGTCATCGGGGTGGGGATGGTCATGGTGGGCGGCTTCGTGGTCAGCGCCGGGCTCGCCGCCGTGATCGTCTCCCTGAGGCGAGGGAGCGGGACTGTGACAGGGCTGTGACCGGAAGTGTGGCTTCCGCCACGGTCGTCGAGAGGCGGGGCTGGTGGGCTGGGGCGATGCGGACCCCCCAGCTCCGAGTGCCGGTCGCGGCCTGCGGTGCTCTCCTCGCCAGTCTCCTGATCGGTGCCTGCGGTACCCAGACCGCCACGTCCGGCGACGGAGGCGCGGGCGGCGCGGGCAGGGAGGGCGGATCGGAGAGCCGGTGCGGGGCGCAGGCGTCCGGTGCGGCCGGGCCGGAGGACGACGGGGTGCGGATCCTCGGCGCGGTCGAGCGGGGCGACGGCGCGCAGGGGGAGGCCGGTGCCCCGCCCGACGGCGGGGAGAGCCGGCGACCCGGGGTGTCCGTGACGGCGGACAGCCTTCCGGGGCTGCCGGAGGCGAGCGCGTCCCCGTGCGTGGTCGCGTACTCGGTGACCAACCGGGGGGCCGAAGCCTTCACCTACACGATCACCTTCTCCCTGGTGGACGACCAGGGCAGGGCGATGTCCGACGCCACGGAGACGGTGGCGTCCGTGGCCGCGGGGCGGACCGTGCGGCGCACGCTCGAGAACGTCGGAAGCCTGGGTGATCAGCGCCTCGACGCCGCACACGTGCGCGTCCTCGACGTGAAGCGGGTGCCCGCCGACGAGGCGCCGGCGGCCGCCGGGTCCTGCCCGCCGTCCGGGCTGCGGCTCACGGCGGACGAGGGCGACGCCGCCATGGGGCTGCGGGTGGTGGGGCTGCACCTGGAGAACTGCGGCGCCCGCCCGTACTCCGTCGAGGGGTATCCGGTGCTCCAGCTGCTCGACGAGGAGCTGGCACCGGTCGAGGGGATCGAGATCCTGCGCGGCACCGGGGGCATCCCCATGGCGGGCGGGGATGAGCCGGTCCGGCCGGTGACGCTGCGGCCGGGCGAGTCGGCCGCGGCGAGCATGGCGTGGCGCAACACCACCCAGGCCGGCGAGGCGGTGACCGTGCCGTACGTCAGGGTGCGGGCCGCGTCCGGGTCGGACCCCGTCGTGGTCGCGCCGGGGCTCGACCTCGGCACCACGGGCGAACTCGGCGTCGGTCCGTGGCGGAAGGACGAGACCGCCGCCGTGCCGGACCGGCCTCGCAGTTCGCAGTCCGTGCCGGACCGGCCTCAGAGTTCGTAGTCACGGGCCAGGCCGGCCCAGTCGACCTCCCGCAGGGCGGGCTCCGTGTCCCGCGCCGACGGGACGCGTGAGGTGGGCTGGAACCAGACGACGGTCAGCGCGGAGCGGTGCAGGAACGGGTCGTTGGCCGGATCGAGGGCCGCGGAGGAGAAGCGTCCCACGCAGGCCACGCGCGGCAGCACCTCCACCGGGCCGAGGGCACCCGCGTACTGGTCCGGGTACTCGCGCGGGGGCGGCACCAGATGCACCGGAGTGGTCGGGGACATCCGCTCGGCGGTGTGCACCAGTTCCCTGATGCGCAGGTCGTTGACGGGGCCGCACGGGTAGCCCTCCAGCAGGCCGCCGTACGTCGACGTGAGGTGCAGCTCGGCCAGGTCGACGCTGCGGCCGGAGGACAGGACGACCCGGGTCAGTGACAGGGCCGGCACTCGGGGACGGTCGTGCATCAAGGGCTTTCGGGTTCGTGCCGAGAGGGCTGGGGGGAAGGGGAGGGGGCGTCGGACGTCCCTGGGTGGGGGCTCCGTGCGTCGGGTCAGGGGTGGTGGCCCGTCATGCGGGCGGCGGACGCGATCGTCGCGCGGGCCTCGCGTTCGGTGAGGCCGGTGTCGAGGGCCGCCTCGACCAGCGGAGCGACGAGCGCCGGGCCGATGCCGTCCTCGTAGGCGCGGCAGGCGGCCCAGAAGAGGCGGGTGTTGCGCTGGCCCTCGTGGGCGGCGAGGACGAACTGGACGAGGCCCTGGCCGTGCTCCTCGGTCCGGGCCGGGGACGGCCGGGGCGTACGGGGCGGTGGCAGCAGGAGGCGCAGGAGGGCGGGCGGGCAGGCCGCGGGGGCGAGGTGGGCCGTGCCGGGCGCGGCGGTGTACGTACCGTGCCGGGTGCGGGAGCCGGGGCCGACCAGGTAGCCGCCGGCGCCGCGGATGTCGATGCCGGTGGCCAGGCGCCCGGCCGAGTTGGGCACGACGGCGTCGGGCGGGCCGCTCAGCCACAGGTGGCGGCCTCCGCTGGGGGTCAGGACGACGACCGTCGGCGGGATCGTGAACAGGTGGCGCAGGGCGAGTTCGCGCAGGGCGGCCGAGGAGTCCGTCTGCGACTTGGTGTCCAGGTCGACGCCGATGAGGTGGTACGGGGGCAGGCCGCAGGCGATGCCGTAGCCCGTGGCCCAGGGGGCGGTGGCGAAGAGTTCGCGGATGCGGGCCGGGTCGGTGGTGGCGTCGTGCACTCCGTGACCGGGGCGGCCGCACTCGCCGTGGCAGGGGGCCGGGGCCGGGTCGTCGCGGTGGGGCGAGCGCAGGGCCGGGAGCTTCGTCCGGGACAGGGGGATGACGGCCAGCCCGCGTTCGGCGGCTGACAGGGCGTGGGCGAGGGCCAGGGTCGTGGCCTGCCGGTCTGGGGTGGCCATGGCTCTATGTTCGTACGTACGTTCGAAAAAGGGAAGGGCGGCCGCGCGCGACGCGCCGGGGAGGTGCCGGGGGCGGAGAAAGTGGCGGAACGCTTCACCTCTTGTGGCGCTTGGGGTGGACCTGTCCGTGCTGCCCCGGGCTGGTACGGAAGGGACGCAAAGGGGTTTATCGACTTGTCATCACGCTTGAGGGCGAATCGGGGCTTCGGGGGTGGTTCGCCGGGGGACGGTGGGCAACTCTGATCACGCGACGTCGTGCACAGCGTCGAGGCGGTCGGCCAACTGCCTCGGCTCAAGCTCCGGTTGGAATCCGCTTCACGCAACTTCACGCAGGTCCAGGCAGCTTCACGTACTTCTCGCGTGCTCGGCCTCAGCCGACACGCACTTGTTCTGGAGGAACAACATGGCAAGCATCCGTACCGCTCGCGTCGTCGCCGCCGTCGCCGCCCTCCCGCTCGCCGCCGCGCTCTTCGGCGGGGTGGCGACGGCGGACAACGGCGCACTCGCGAACGACGGATCGAACGCGACCGCCGCGGAGGCCTTCGCGGGCATCCTCGGCAGCGGTGTCGGCGGGGACAACAACGGCAACTCGTCCACCACGCAGCAGCAGGCGGTCGGCTCGGGGGCCTCGAACCAGAGCAACACCGCCCAGGTCGACGGCTCCGCCTTCACCGCGATCAACCAGGGCAACGAGAACGTGGCCGTCAGCTTCACCCCGCTGTGGTGGTGATCTGAGGGGTCGGCGCGGGTGCGCTCCCGCGCCGGCCCCTCGCTCTTCGGACGGGTGTGCTTCATGGGGTCGCAAGACGCCTGGGCGGCGGTACTCCGGTATCGCCGCCCAGGCGTTTTCGCGCGCGTCCGGCGAGCCCCCAGGGGTGAACCCGCAGTACGTCTCCTCCTCTCGTCCACCTACAGGAGGTGCAGCCGGCACCACCCCTACAACCTGAGGCGGACTCTGCTTCGGGACCTGCGGCCGATCCGCCGGGCATCCCTCGCTCATAGCGTTGAGTCATGACCACACTCGTCTGCACCAGCGCTTCCGACGCCGCCACGGCCCAGGCTCCGGCCAAGGCCCCGGCCAGGGGCTCGGCCAAGGGCTCGGCCATGGCCACAGCCCTGGCGGCAGCGAGGACGCAGACCTTCGCGTACCCGTCGTTCTCCTCGTACGTGAAGGCCCGCCAGCCGGTGCTGCTGCGTACCGCCCGGTCGCTGACCGCGAACCCGAGCGATGCGGAGGACCTGCTGCAGACCGCGCTCACCAAGACGTACGTGGCCTGGGACCGCATCGAGGACCACCGCGCCCTGGACGGCTACGTGCGCAGGGCGCTGCTGAACACCCGGACCTCGCAGTGGCGCAAGCGCAAGGTCGACGAGTTCGCCTGCGACGAGCTGCCCGAGCCGGAGCCCGCCCCCGGGAGCGACGACCCGGCGGAGCGGCAGGCCCTGCGCGACGCGATGTGGCGGGCGATCATGAAGCTGCCGGCCCGGCAGCGGGCGATGGTCGTCCTCAGGTACTACGAGGACCTCAGCGAGGTCCAGACGGCCGAAGTGCTCGGAGTTTCCGTGGGCACGGTGAAGTCGGCGGTGTCCCGGGCGCTCGGCAAGCTCCGCGACGACCCTGAGCTGGGGATTGTCCGGTCCTAGGAGGGTCCGGGGAGGGTCCGGGGAGGGCCCTGGGAGGGTCCTGGGAGGTCCGCCCGGCCGCTCCGTCGGGCTGCGCCCGTTGATCGATCACCCGGGAGTAGTGACATACCGCGCGGTATGTGCGCAGAATCAGCGCAACCCTTGCCGCCGCACAGGCAATGTCGCCCCGGGAGGACACCGTGCTGAGCACGATGCAGGACGTACCGCTGCTGATTTCGAGAATCCTCACCCACGGGTCGACGATCCACGGCAGCTCACAGGTGACCACCTGGACAGGTGAGGGCGAGCCGCACCGCCGCTCCTTCGCCGAGATCGGAACCCGGGCCGCCCGGCTGGCCCACGCGCTGCGCGAGGACCTGGCCGTCCAGGACGACGAACGGGTGGCGACGCTCGCCTGGAACAACGCGGAGCACGTCGAGGCGTATTTCGCGATCCCCTCCATGGGCGCGGTCCTCCACACCCTCAACCTCCGCCTCCCGCCGGAGCAGCTGGCCTGGATCGTGAACCACGCCGCCGACCGCGTGGTGATCGCCAACGGTTCGCTGCTGCCCCTGCTCGCCCCGCTGCTGCCGCACCTGAAGACGGTCGAGCACGTCGTCGTCACCGGCCCCGGCGACCGCTCCCTGCTGGAGGGGGCGTCCGTGCGGGTGCACGAGTACGAGGACCTGCTCGCCGGGAAGCCGGACAGCTACGACTGGCCCGAGCTGGACGAGCGTGCCGCGGCCGCCATGTGCTACACCTCCGGCACCACCGGCGACCCCAAGGGCGTGGTCTACAGCCACCGTTCCATCTACCTGCACTCGATGCAGGTCAACATGGCGCAGTCGATGGGGCTGACCGACGAGGACACCTCGCTGGTGGTCGTCCCGCAGTTCCACGTCAACGCCTGGGGACTGCCGCACGCCACCTTCATGACCGGCGTGAACATGCTGATGCCGGACCGTTTCCTCCAGCCCGCGCCGCTCGCCGAGATGATCGAGAGCGAGAAGCCGACGCACGCCGCCGCCGTCCCCACCATCTGGCAGGGACTGCTCGCCGAGCTGACCGCGAAGCCCCGGGACGTCTCCTCCCTCACGCAGGTCACCATCGGCGGCTCCGCCTGTCCGCCGTCGCTCATGGAGGCCTTCGACGCGCTCGGCATGCGGGTCTGCCACGCCTGGGGGATGACGGAGACCTCGCCGCTGGGCACGGTCGCCCGGCCGCCGGCCCACGCGGTCGGCACGTCGGAGGAGTTCGCCTACCGCCTCACCCAGGGCCGCTTCCCGGCCGGTGTCGAGGCCCGCCTCACCGGCCCCGGCGGCGAGCGCCTGCCCTGGGACGGCGAGTCCGCCGGTGAGCTGGAGGTCCGCGGCAACTGGATCGCGGGCGCCTACTACAACGGCCCCGGCGCCGAGCCGCTGCGCCCCGCCGACAAGTTCAGCGAGGACGGCTGGCTGAAGACGGGCGACGTCGGCACCATCTCCGCCGACGGCTACCTCACCCTCACCGACCGCGCCAAGGACGTCATCAAGTCCGGCGGCGAGTGGATCTCCTCGGTGGAGCTGGAGAACGCCCTGATGTCCCACCCGGACGTCGCCGAGGCCGCCGTGGTCGCCGTCCCCGACGACAAGTGGGGCGAGCGTCCGCTGGCCACGGTCGTCCTCAAGGAGGGCGCGAGCGTCGGCTTCGAGGAGCTGCGCACCTTCCTCGCCGAGGACGGCAAGATCGCCAAGTGGCAGCTGCCCGAGCGCTGGACGGTCATCGAGGCGGTGCCGAAGACGAGCGTCGGCAAGTTCGACAAGAAGGTGCTGCGCCGGCAGTACGCCGACGGGGGTCTGGACGTCACCCGGCTCTGACCGGTCCCGACGCGTGCCGGGCGGGTCGCCCCGCCCGGCACGCGCGGACGCTCACCGCCTCGGTACGGCGGACGCCGCCCACCCCAGCACCAGCCAGGCCCCCGCCACCGCGCAGACCCCCGGCCAGCCCCAGTGGCCGAACGCGGGTCCCGCGAGCGCCGAGGCCAGGGCGCCGCCCGCGAAGCCGGCGACGACGTACGCCGTGTTCGCGGTGGCCGGGGTGGAGGTGGTGGTCAGGGCGAGGGTCTGGTTGGCGACGTGGGAGGCGACCAGGGCGGCGTGCACCAGGACCGCCGCCGCGCACAGGGCCGCCATCACCTGCCCGCCCAGCCAGAACAGCGGCACCGACAGGGCGGCGAGCAGATACGCGGACCGTACGACCTTGGCGGCACCGAACCGGTCGACGAAGCCGCCCGCGAGAGGCGCGACGACACTGGCCGCGAGCCCGAACAGGCCGAACAGCCCGGCCGCCGCGGTGGTCATGCCGTACCCGTCGTCCCCGGCCAGGAGCAGCGCGAGCGAGGTCCACAGGGCGCTCCAGGCGCCGTACATCCCGGCCTGGCGCACGCACGCCCGCCACAGGTCCGGCGAATGGCGCAGCACCCCGGGCAACGCGGTGAGCCCCGAGAGCAGCGGGCCCCGGCGGCGCCGCCGCTCCGCGGGCAGTGCGTACGCCGTCGCCAGGCCCAGCACCACGGTGAGCGCGGCCGCGCCCACGAACACCACGCGCCAGCCGAAGGCCTGCCCGACCAGCCCGCCCAGCACCCGGGCGGCCACCACGCCGGTGAACAGGCCCGCGATGACGGCCGCGACGTGCCGGGCCCGGCGGTCGGCGGGGGCGCGCTCGGCGACCAGCGGGACCAGGAGCTGCGGCACGACGGTCGCGGCGGAGGCGACCAGGACGGCACCGGCGAGCACGCCGGTGGAGCCCGAGGCGGCGCCGGCGACCAGCGCGGCCGCGGCGAGCAGCGAGAGGACGGCGACCAGCCGCCGCCGGTTCACGCTGTCCCCGAGCGGGGCGAAGAGGAGCAGCCCGGCCGCGTACCCGAACTGCGCGACCGACGCGAGCCAGGCCACCGCCGACGGAGTGGAACGGAAGTCCTCGGCGATGAGCGGCAGCAGGGGCGCCGCGAGGTAGATGTTGGCCGCCGTGACGGCGGTGCACAGGGCGATCAGGGGGAGGAGGAGGCGGGAGGCGGCGGCGGGCCCTCCCCGGAGGGCGCCGTGGGCGTCGGTCTCCGACGTGGTCCGGGTGGCTGCTGACGGTGACGACATGGGCGGAGCGACTCCTTCGAGCGCACGCTAACAACTAACTGGTTGGTTGGAATCAACCACGAGAGTCTCGTCTTCCTTCCCGGTCCTGTCAACCAAACGGTTGGTTACCTCCACCGCCCCGCTACCCTGACTCCATGGGAGCAAGAGACCCCGAGGCGACCAAGGCCCGGATCTTCGAAGCCGCGGTCGCCGAGTTCGCCCGCCATGGCATCGCCGGCGCCCGCATCGACCGCATCGCCGCCGAGGCCAGGGCCAACAAGCAGCTCATCTACGCCTACTACGGCAACAAGAACGAGCTGTTCGCGTCCGTCCTGGAGAAGAAGATGCTCGACCTCGCGATCTCCGTCCCGGTCGACCCGGACGACGTCGAGGGCTGGGTGGACCGCCTCATGGACTACCACGCCGCCCACCCGGAGCTGCTCCGCCTCCTCTTCTGGGAGGGCATGGAGTACGGCACCGCCGAGCTGCCCCACGAGGCCGAACGCCAGGAGCACTACGCCCGCAAGGTCGCCGCCGTACGGGACGGCCAGGCGCGCGGCGTGGTCACCGACGCCATCCCGGCTCCCGACCTGCTCTTCCTGCTGGTCGCGATGGCCAACTGGGCCTCGGTCGTGCCGCAGATGAAACGGGTCCTGGTCGGCGGCGAGGACACGGACGCCGACCGCCTGCGCGCCTCGATCAAGAAGGCGGCCCGCAGGATCGTCGAGGGATAGCGGGGGAGCCCGGTCAGCCCGGTCAGCCCGGTCAGCCGGGGGAACCGGGGGAACCGGGGACGCACGTTCCCCGGGCTCACCCGGCTCCCGACGTCAGTTGGTGCCGATCCGCGAGAGCAGTTCGACGATCCGGGACTGCACCTCGCCACTGGTGGAACGCTCCGCCAGGAACAGCACCGTCTCGCCCGAGGCCAGCCGCGGCAGGTCGGCCGGGTCGACGGCGGCCGTGTAGACGACGAGCGGGGTGCGGTTGAGCTGCCCGTTGGCGCGCAGCCAGTCGATGATCCCGGCGTGGCCCCCCTGGTGCCGCTCGACCTGCATCAGGTCCATCACGACCAGGTTCGGCCGGAACTGCCCCGCCAACGCCACCGCGTCGGCGTCGCTCGCCGCCCGCGCCACCTGCATCCCGCGCCGCTCCAGCGTCGCGGTCAGCGCCAGCGCGATCTCCGCGTGCTCCTCGATCAGCAGGACGCGCGGCGGGTGCTGCTCGCTGTCCCGCGGCGCGAGCGCCTTGAGCAGGACGGCCGGATCGGCGCCGTAGGCGGCGTCGCGCGAGGCCTGGCCGAGGCCGGCCGTGACCAGCACCGGCACCTCGGCCGCCACCGCCGCCTGCCGCAGCGACTGGAGCGCGGTGCGGGTGATCGGCCCGGTCAGCGGGTCCACGAACAGCGCGGCGGGGAACGCCGCGATCTGCGCGTCGACCTCCTCGCGCGAGTGCACGATGACCGGCCGGTAGCCGCGGTCGCTGAGCGCCTGCTGGGTGGAGACGTCCGGCGCGGGCCACACGAGCAGCCGGCGCGGGTTGTCCAGCGGCTCCGGCGGCAGCTCGTCGTCCATCGGCTGCGGACGTGGCGGGTCGGCCACCTCCACGGCACCGCCGGGCCCGTCCAGCGGCTCGGGTCCCTCGGCGGCGTTCTTGTCCGGCGCCCCTATGGCGTACGACCGTCCGACGCCCTCCGTGCCCGGGGCGCGCCGGGGCTGGCCCCCGGCCAGGGGCGGCTGTTCCGCCCCCGGCGTCGCGGGCTGGGGCTGGGGCTGCTGCGGTGCCGCGGGCTGCGCGGCGGTGGGCGGCTGTTCGGGCGACGGGTGCGGGCGGACCGTGGCCGGGTCGGGCGGCGTACCCAGCTTGCGGCGCCGGCCCGACCCGCTCGGCTGCTGCGGGGCGGGGGTGGCCGTCGGCTGCTGCACCTGGACCGCCTGCCGGTTGAACGGCACGCCCTGGCCCAGCGTCCGCACGCTGATCGACCGTCCCTGGGTCGAGTTCGGGTCGACGGGCGCGGACGCCTCCGCGGGCAGCGGTTGCGCCGCGCGGGGAGCGGGGGCGTTCTCGGGCGGCAGCGGGGTGCCCCGGCTCGGCGTGGTGACGGGGGCGGTCCGCGGGGGCGCCGGGACCTGCGGTGCGGCAGGGGCCGCTCCGGTCGTGCCGGGGGTGGCCGCGGGTGCGGGGCCGGGGGCACCGTCGGGCGGGACGGGGACGCCGGCGGGCTGCGCGGGGGCCCCGGTGGGCGGTAGCGGGGCGCCGTGGGGCGGTACGGGGGCTCCGGCTCCCGAGGCGTCCGCCGCACCGGGCCACGGCTGCGCGCCGGCGGGGTGCGGAGCGGCGGCGGCCCCGGTCGGCCGCGGCGCCTCGTCGTGGGCGGCGGCCGGCGAGGACACCGGCCCGGGTGCGGCCTGCCCGGGTACGCCCTGGGCCGGTACCTGGGCCGGTACCTGGCCCGATACCTGTGCCGGGACCTCGGCCGGCACCTGTGCCGGTACGCCGTGACCGGCGGCGGTGTTCCGCGGCGGCACCGGGGCCCCGGGCACGGGCGCGCCCGGCGCCGGCCCGGACTCCGCGTCCTGCGGGGCGCCGGCCCCGGCCCGGCGGCGGCGTCCCGTGGGTGCCTCGGTCGGGTGCGGCTGCGGCGGGGTGTGGTCGTCGGCCTGGTGGTGCGGCACGGCGTCGTGCCGGCCCTCGTCGAGCGGGACGTCGGCGGGAACGGCCGGACCGGTCACCGGGGCCGGACCGGGCTCGGAAACCTGACCCGGCGTCACCGCGGCGGGCGCCCCGGCCGACCCGGCCGGCTCGTCGGACGGCCGGTCCGCGTCGGCGGGCGGCAGGGCGAAGACCTGACGCGGCGCCGCCTCCTGTGCGGCGGCCCGCTCGTTGGCGGAGGCCAGGGCACGGCGCCGACGTCCGGTCGGCCGTTCCCCGTCGGCCGCGTCGGCGGGGTCGGCCGCCCCGGCCTGCGCGGGCAGGGCCGGAGGCAGCGCGTGCTGCTCACCGCCGTCCCGCCGGGCGCGCCGGCCGCCGGGCGCGGGGACGCCCTGCGGCGGTACGGTCCCGCCGAGTCCGGTGTTGGAGGCCGCGGCCCCACCGCCGTGCTCGCCGGCCATGACGACGGCGCCCTCGGACACTCCGGCGAGCGCCGCCGGGTGCGGGCCCTCGCCGGCCGCGTCCGCGTTCTCCGCGGGACGCCCGCGCCGGCGCCCGGTCCCGCCGGACCCCTCGCCCGGCGCCGCCTGCGCGGGGACCGGCAGCGGGGCCGGTGTCCGGATCTGCTCCCCGGCGGCCTGCTCCTGATCCTGCGCGGCACGCCTCCTGCGCCGTCCGGTCGGTACGGAGTCCCCGTCGGGGCCGGTCGGACCGGCGTCGGCACCCTCGCCCGCCGCACCGTCGGTGCCGCTCTCCAGGAACGCGTCGACCGAAGCCCGCCGGGCGCGCCGCCGTCCGGCGCCGGACGCCTGCTCCTGGACGGCCAGGGCGCTGCCCGCCTCGGCGGCACCGGCGGCTGCCGCCTCCGCGTGGACCGGTGCCGCCGCGTCGGCGACGACGGCCCCCGCCCCACCGCCGATCGGCACCTCCAGCACGTAGGCGCTGCCGCTCATGCCCGGCACCTGGTGCGTCTGCAGCACGCCGCCGTGCGCCCGCACGATCCCGCGCACGATCGGCTCGTGCACCGGGTCTCCCCCGGCGTACGGTCCGCGCACCTCGATGCGTACGCCCTCGCCGCGCTGCGCCGCCGCGACCACGACGGTGTTGTCGAGGTAGCCGCCGGTCGCCGACACGGGCGAGTTGCCGGTGGCGTCGACGCCCGCGACGTCCGCGACGAGATGGGCCAGCGCGACGGCCAGCAGCCGCGGATCGACCTCCGCCTCGATGGGCGGCGCGTGCACGGCGAACTGCACGCGTCCCGGCCCGATCAGCTCGACGGCTCCGTCGACACCGGCGGCGACGACGGCGTCGAGCATCACCTTGGTGCGGGCGACGTTCTCGTTGCCGACGTCGAGACGCTGGTAGCCGAGGACGTTGTCGATGAGGGTGGTGATGCGCGAGTAGCCGGCCGACAGGTGGTGCAGCACCTGGTTGGCCTCGGGCCACAACTGCCCGGCGTCGTCCGCGGCCAGCGCGGCCAGCTCCTGGCGCAGTTCGTCCAGGGGTCCGCGCAGCGAGCCCCCGAGGAGGGTCAGCAGCTGTTCGTGCCGGGCGGCGAGCGCCTCGTAGCGGTCCTTCTCCCGCTCGCCGAGCGCGGCGTAGCGGTCGGCGTCCGCGGCGGTCTCCTCCGCGTGCTTCTCCCGCAGCTCCGCCAGCTCGCGCGCGTGGCTCTGACGCAGGGCGGTCAGCTCGGCGGCGTGCTCCTCGGCGAGCCGCTCCCGCTCCTCGGCGTGCCGCCGCTCGGCGTCCTCGTGCTCCTTGACCAGCGCGTCGTACGGGCGCCGGTCGGTGAAGGTCATGACGGCGCCGACGAGCTGGTCGCCGTCGCGGACGGGCGCGGTCGTCAGGTCGACCGGCAAGGGGTCGCCGCTCTTGGCGAACACCACCTGCCCGCGCACCCGGTGCTTGCGCCCGGAGCGCAGGGTGTCGGCGAGCGGGGACTCGTCGTACGGGAAGGGGGAGCCGTCGGCGCGCGAGTGCAGGACGAGCGTGTGCAGTTCGCGGCCGCCGAGGTCGCTGGCCCGGTACCCCAGTATCTGGGCGGCGGCCGGGTTGACGAGGACGATGCGTCCGTCGGTGTCGGTGCCGACGACGCCCTCGGAGGCGGCCCGCAGGATCATCTCGGTCTGCCGCTGCGAACGCGCCAGCTCGGCCTCGGTGTCGACGGTGCCGGAGAGGTCGCGGACGACCAGCATCAGCAGTTCGTCGCCGGTGTAGCCGTAGGTGTCGTAGGCCTGCTGACCGGTCTCCAGGTTGGCGCTGGTGACCTCGACCGGGAACTCGGAGCCGTCGGTGCGCCGGGCGACCATCCGCGTGGGCTTGGTGCGCGCCCGCGGGTCGATGTGGTCCGGCCGTCGCATGGACCCGGGGATGAGCCGCGAGTCGAACTGCGGCAGCAGATCCAGCAGCCCGCGCCCCACCAGCGCGGTGCCCGGGGTCTCGAAGGCCTCCAGGGCGATGGTGTTGGCGTTGACCACGGTGCCGTTGGCGTTGACCAGGACCAACGCGTCAGGCAGCGCGTCCAGTATGGCTGCGAGGCGAGCAGTGCCTCGGGATGGCCTGCTGCTCACGAGACGCTTCCCTCCTGTTACCGCACTTGCCGACCGCTCGGGCCATCTTGCCAATCGGCCCGCAGCGTGTCACGCGAGGGAGTCTAAGGGTTGGGGCCCGCCGGGCGGGGTGGGACGGGACGGAGGTCGCACGCGGAAGTGACGTAGAACGTGTGACCGGGCGCCCGCGCGCCACCCCTCCCGCGCCCCGGGAGGCGACCGGTCAGGACCGTCCCGGCGTCCCCACCTCGGGCAGCAGCGGCACCATGCGGTCCCAGCGGGAGATCTCGCAGCCGTCCCGCCGGTCGTACGTCACGTCGACGGGGCGCCCCGCCCAGACGCCCGTGACGTGCGCGGTGGCCGGTCCGCCGTACTGCATGGTGCAGAAGCTGCCCTCGGGGACCGGGGCGAAGGCGTCCTGGCCCCAGCGCGTGTCGCGCTCGACGACGTCGCAGGCGCCGGCCGGGTCGGGGTGGCTGCCGCCGGCCGGGCCGCAGTGCAGCTCGTACGTCCCGTCCGCGCCCGGCCCCGCGTCCCGGACGGTGACGGTGAGGTGATCGCCGTCCGGTGCGCCGGGGCCGTGGGCCGCGGCCGGGTGCGCGGCGGACAGGGAGGCGAGGGAGGCGAGGGACAGCGCGGCGGCGCCGAGAAGGCGGGCGGCGGGGGTGCGGATGACCTGGAGCATGCCCTGACTAACGCGCCGGCCCGCCGTACGTTGCGCGGCCGTCCGTGGACCGGGCCGCAACGGCTTTGCCCTGCGGCCCGCCCGCCTAGTACCGTGGGGGTCGATTGGTGACAGCGCGCTCAACTGTGTCATCATCGGCACGCGCCACTCGCGCTCGCACGCGAGAGGTGATGTTGTCTGGAGGCGTCGCCTAGTCCGGTCTATGGCGCCGCACTGCTAATGCGGTTTGGGTCTTAAAGCCCATCGAGGGTTCAAATCCCTCCGCCTCCGCACGATCACCGAAGCCCCGGCCCACACGGCCGGGGCTTCGGTGCTGTCCGGGGTCCCCGCTTGACGTCCTGAAGGCTGTTTTCGCAGCTCACAAGGGGTGGGGCTAACGGATTTCACATGACGGCGGCAGTCATGTAATGTTCTTCCTGTCGCCGCGAACGGGCCGGAAGGAACGGGAGCGGCGGTAAAACTGAACAAGACAAGCACTCGTAGCTTAACGGATAGAGCATCTGACTACGGATCAGAAGGTTGCAGGTTCGAATCCTGCCGAGTGCACATCTTCCAGAGGCCCCGTCGAGCAGTCGACGGGGCCTCTGGCTTTTCGCCACCCGGATGAACGGCCTCCGTGACTGTGTCTAGGGTGTGCCCATGTTGCGAGGACGCGTCTTCATATCCGTCCGGCCGAGTCTTGACGGGGGAAACCGGTGAACAAGCCACTGAGGGCTGTGGCGATCTTCTGCGGGCTGCTGGTGCTCGGACTGCTGATCCGCGCGAACTGGCTGCAGTACGTCCGGGCGCCGGAGCTGGCCTCCGACACCAAGAACCGGCGGGTGCAGATCGAGCAGTTCGCCACCCCGCGCGGGGACATCGTCGTCGGGGGCCGGGCCATCACCGGCTCCACCGAGGTGAACGGCACCGACCTCAAGTTCAAGCGCACCTACGCCAACGGGCCGATGTACGCGCCGGTGACGGGATACGCGTCGCAGGCCCAGGGCATGACGCTGCTGGAGAAGACCTACGACGGCATCCTGACCGGCAAGGACGACCGGCTGGCCTTCCAGCGGTTCGCCGACGTCGTCAGCGGTGAGGGCCGGCGCGCCGGTTCGGTGGTCACCACCATCGACCCCAAGGCGCAGAAGGCCGCCTGGGACGGGCTGACCGACCTGAAGGGCGCGCGGGGCGCCGTCGTCGCCCTCGACCCGGCGACCGGCAAGGTGCTGGCCCTGGTCTCCGCGCCGTCCGCCGACCCGTCGGTCTTCGCGGGCTCCACCTTCAAGGAGTCCGACCGCTTCGTGGCGCTCGACAAGGACAAGCGCAAGCCGCTGGCCAACCGCGCGCTGCGGGAGACCTACCCGCCGGGCTCCACCTTCAAGATCCTCACCGCGGCCGCCGCGCTGGAGCATGAGGTCGTCACCGACATCGACGCCCGTACGGACGCCGTGTCGCCCTACCCCCTGCCGCAGTCCCGCAACAAGATCGGCAGTGAGGCCGGCGACGGGGTCTGCAACAAGGCCTCGATGAAGACCGCCATGCAGTACTCGTGCAACAACGTCTTCCTCGACGCCGCCGCAAAGCTGGGACAGGACAAGCTGCGGGAGACGGCCGAGAAGTTCGGCTTCAACGAGAACGTCTACTCCGACGACTTCGGGGACCTGCTCGCCACGAAGAGCCTCTACCCCGAGGGCCTCGACGCGCCGGGCACCGCGCTCACCGGCATGGGCCAGGGCAGCCTCACCAGCACACCGATGCAGATGGCCCTGGTCACCGCCGGACTGGCCAACGACGGAAAGGTGATGCAGCCCTACATCGTCGACGAGGTCAAGGGCCCCGACCTCGGCACGCTGGAGAAGACCGAGCCCGCGGTGATGAGCGAGGCGGTCTCCGCCGAGACCGCGCAGAAGGTCCAGCAGATGATGGAGTTCACCGCCAAGGAGGGCAGCGCCCGCCGCGCCCAGATCGACGGCATCACGGTCGGCGGCAAGACCGGCACCGCGCAGCGCGGTGTCGACGTCAACGACGAGGTGCCCTACGGCTGGTTCGTCTCCTACGGCAAGAAGGACGACGGGTCCTCCGTCGCCGTGGCCGTCTTCATCGACCCGACCGACATGGACATCTCCCGTGAGGACATCTCCGGTGGCGGTCTCGGCGCGCCCATCGCCAAGAGCGTCATGAAGGCGGTCCTCCAGCAGTGACGCGGCCGCGGGTGGCGGAGCGCCGGGTACGCCCGGCCCACCGGGCGCCTCAGGCCTTCGCCGCGTCGTACGCCGCGCGGGCCCGCTCGACGGCCGCCATCCGCCGCTCCGTCCACAGCGCGAGGTCCCGTACCTGCTCGGCGGCCTCCCGGCCCAGCTCCGTGAGGGAGTAGTCCACGCGGGGCGGGATCACGGGTCTGGCGTCCCGGTGGACCAGGCCGTCGCGCTCCAGCGTCCGCAGGGTCTGCGCCAGCATCTTCTCGCTCACCCCGCCGATCTCCCGGCGCAGTTCGCTGAAGCGGTACGGGCGGTCCAGCAGTGCGATCAGGACCAGGGTGCCCCAGCGGCTGGTGACGTGCTCCATGACCAGACGCTCGGGGCACATCGTCGTACTGTCGGCGGCGCGTACGCGGTTCACGAGGGTCGTCCTGCTGTCGGCCATGTTCGTACCCTACTCAGGGTTGGGTACTTTCGGCAGGAAAGTGCGTTTTCTGGCCAGTCGAGAGGGCTCTTTTCGATCTACTGTTCGGCTGTGGCCGCCTTGTACGGTGATCGCTGTCGATCAGGGGGAGGACACGACATGCGTGGATTCGTGCGTGCGACAGCCATCGCCGGAGCGCTGGGAACGGCGGCTCTGCTCGCGGTGCCGACGGCCTCGGCCGCCTCGGGGCCGGCGCAGGCGGCACCCGAGTGTGTCACCGACAGCCAGACCCACAAGTACGGCAAGGGCGAGATCCAGATCTGCGTGGAGAACGGGCAGGCCCGGGTGACCGGCTGGCTCGAGGATCTGCTGCCGGGCGGTGGCTGGGGAGCCCCGGACGGTGGCTGCGTCATCTGGTGGGTCACCTTCCGGACCGCCTCGGGCACCGAGCTGGAGGGCTCGACCATGGCCTGCCCGCACTTCGGGGGCGCCGCCTACAAGGAGTTCGACTACGACAGCGACGTCCAGAACGTCACCGGGGTGGAGAAGCTGACCCTGGGGACCGCCTGGGCCTGACGCCCTCGCTGTCCGGTACGACGCCCCCCGGTTCGCCGGGGGGCGTTGTCAGTGGTGGCCCGTAGTCTCGACGGCGATGGCACAGGCGTGGAGGTGCGCGGGGCTGCGATGGGCGGCGGACGGTCCCGTGCTGCGGTGGGTCGGCGGGCGGGGCAGTGCGCTGACCCGGGGGAAGAGGGTGGCCTTCGCGGTCGCCGAAGGGGGCGTGCGGACGTGCGTGGGTGCGCGGGGGCACGCGTGTCCGGCCCAGGCCGCCGTGCCGGGGCGGAGCACGGGGGCGCGGTGCGAGGAGTGCGCGCGGTTGGACCGGGCGCACTCCGTGGCCGCCGACACGATCGCGGACGACCCGCGGCCGTACCGCGTGTACCTGGCGTGGTTCGGGCCGGGCCTGGTCAAGGTGGGGATCACCGCGTACGCACGGGGGGACGCCCGGCTCCTGGAGCAGGGTGCCGTGTGCTTCAGCTGGCTGGGCCACGGGCCGCTGATGGCCGCGCGGCGCACCGAGGAGCTGCTGCGGGCCGCGCTGCGGGTGCCCGACCGCATCCCGTACGCCCGCAAGCGCGCGGTGCGGGCGGGGCTGCCCGAGTCCGAGGCGGAGCGGCTGTCCGAGATCGCTGAGCTGCACGCGCGCGCGGTGGGGCTCGGCGGCTGGCCGGAGTCGCTGACGCCGGAGCCGTTCCGGGGCGTGGACCACGCGGGCGTGTTCGGGGTCGCGGGGACGGGACCCGGGCCGGCCGCGGTGGCGGAGGTGGCCGAGCTGGTGGCGGGCGGGGCGGTCGGAGGTGAGCTGGTGGCGGCCGCGGGCCCGGATCTGCATCTGGCGACGGAGCGCGGGGTCGTCGTGCTGGACACGCGGCTGATGACCGGGTGGGAGCTGGTGCCGGCCGGTGGCGCTCCGTGTGCCGTGCCGGTGCGTGATCTCAAGGGAGCGGCCGGAGTACAGGACGGGCTGTTCTGACCTCGCGGCGGCGTCCTGGCTTTCCCTTCGCCCCCCCCGCTCCTCCGCCCCCGCTCCTCCGCCCCCCTCTCGGCCCCCCGCCCCCCGGCCCTCTTGTCCCCGGGCGCGGCGGGGGCGATCGTGGCCGCATGAGTGATCACGAGGCCGGACGGGTCCGTCGGTTCTGGGAAGGGCTCGGGCTGCCCGGACTGGTCGACGTGCACACGCACTTCATGCCCGAACGCGTGCTGCGCAAGGTCTGGGGCTACTTCGACGCCCTGGGACCGCTGACCGGCGGCGTCGAGTGGCCGATCACCTACCGGCAGGAGGAGGACGAACGCACGGCGCTGCTGCGGCGGTTCGGGGTGCGGGCCTTCACGGCCATGCTCTATCCGCACAAGCCGGGCATGGCCCGCTGGCTGAACGGCTGGGCGGTGGACTTCGCCCGCCGGACGCCCGACTGCCTGCACACCTCCACGCTGTTCCCCGAGCCGGGAGCCGGGACGTACGTTCGGGAGGCCGTCGAGGCGGGCGCGCGGGTCTTCAAGGCCCACGTGCAGGTGGGGGCGTACGACCCGGCCGACGAACTGCTCGACGAGGCGTGGGGGGTGCTCGCCGAGGCGGGGGTCCCGGTCGTGATCCACTGCGGGTCCGGGCCCGCCCCCGGCAAGCACACCGGGCCCGAGCCGATCGCACGGGTGCTGGCGCGGCACCCCCGGTTGCGGCTGGTCGTCGCGCACCTGGGGATGCCCGAGTACGAGGACTTCCTGGACCTCGCCGAGCGGTACGGCGAGGTGCGGCTGGACACGACCATGGCGTTCACCGACTTCAGCGAGCGGCTGGCGCCCTTCCCGCGCCGGGCGCTGCCCCGGCTGGCGGAGGTCGGCGACCGCGTGCTGCTCGGGTCGGACTTCCCCAACATCCCCTATCCCTACCTGCACCAGCTGCACGCGCTGGAGCGGCTGGAGCTGGGGGACGACTGGCTGCGGGGCGTGTGCCACGACAACGCGGCACGGCTCTTCGGGCTGCCGGGGCCCGACGGGGCGGGAGCCTGAGGTCCGGCAGCGGTCCCTGAGAGCCCCCTGTGGGTTTCTCAGGGAAATCACAGCCAGGGAAAAGGGTGCTCTCAGAGCGCCCCCACATCGTGTCCGGTATGACCACGACCTCGCCCCAGGGGCGCACCGAACTGCTGAGGCCGGACGGGAGCCCCGTCCGGGTGCTCGTGGTGGACGACGAGCTGTCCATCACCGAGCTGCTGTCCATGGCCCTGCGCTACGAGGGCTGGCAGATCCGCAGCGCCGGGGACGGGCACGGTGCCGTCCAGGCCGCGCGGGAGTTCCGGCCCGACGCCGTCGTGCTGGACATGATGCTGCCCGACATGGACGGGCTGAGCGTGTTGGGGCGGCTGCGCCGCGACCTGCCGGACGTGCCGGTGCTGTTCCTCACCGCCAAGGACGCGGTCGAGGACCGGATCGCCGGGCTGACGGCCGGCGGGGACGACTACGTCACCAAGCCGTTCAGCCTGGAGGAGGTCGTCGCCCGGCTGCGCGGACTGATCCGGCGCTCCGGCGCCGCCGACCGGCGCTCCGACTCCGTGCTCGTCGTCGGCGACCTCACCCTCGACGAGGACAGCCACGAGGTCACCCGGGGCGGCGACGGCATCCACCTCACCGCCACCGAGTTCGAGCTGCTGCGCTTCCTGATGCGCAACCCGCGGCGGGTGCTGAGCAAGGCACAGATCCTGGACCGCGTGTGGTCCTACGACTTCGGCGGTCAGGCCAACGTGGTCGAGCTGTACATCTCCTACCTGCGGCGGAAGATCGACGCCGGGCGCGAGCCGATGATCCACACCCGGCGCGGTGCCGGCTACCTGATCAAGCCCGCCGTCTCATGAGCCGACGGCGACGACCGCGGCCGCGGACCCTGCGGACGCGGCTCGTCGTCGCGTCCGTGGCGCTGATCGCGGTGGTGTGCGCGGTGATCGGCACGGTGACGACGGTGGCGCTGCGCTCGCACCTGTACGAGCAGTTGGACGGGCAGGTGCACGAGGTCGCGATGCGGGTGTCCGGGTTCAAGCCGCCCGGTGACCCCGAGCCCGGCGGCGACGGCCGGCAGCGGATCGACCTCGACGAGTTCGTCACCCGCGGGCCGCAGCCGCGCGGCACGATCGTCGCCGAGGTGCGCGACGGCACCGTGGTCGACGCCGCGTACGGCAGGGAGGACGACGACAGCACCGACTTCAGCGGGATGACCGCGGTCTCCCTCACCGAGGCCGAGCGGGCCGAGCTGGCCGCCGTGGAGCGGGACGGCCGGACGCACACCGTCGGCATCGGCGGCCTCGGCGACCACCGCGTGCAGTACAAGGACGGCTACTACGCGGCCGTCCCCACCTCCGAGGTCACCAACACCCTCAACACCCTGATCCTCGTGGAGGCCAGCGTCACCGCGGCCGGCCTGGTCGCCGCCTCCCTCGCCGGGACCGTCATCGTCGGCGTCGCCACCCGCCCCCTGCGCAGGGTCGCCACCACCGCCACCCGGGTCTCCGAAATGCCGCTGCACGCCGGCGAGGTGAACCTCGACGAACGCGTCCCGGACGCCGAGTGCGACCCGCACACCGAGGTCGGCCGGGTGGGCGCCGCGCTCAACCGGATGCTGGACCACGTGCACGGAGCGCTGCACGCACGGCAGGAGAGCGAGACGCGGGTACGGCAGTTCGTCGCCGACGCCAGCCACGAGCTGCGCACCCCCCTCGCCTCCATCCGCGGGTACGCCGAACTCACCCGCAGAGGACGGGAACAGGTCGGCCCCGACACCCGGCACGCGCTGGGCCGGATCGAGTCCGAGGCCGGGCGGATGACCCTGCTGGTCGAGGACCTGCTGCTGCTGGCCCGCCTGGACGCCGGGCGGCCGCTGCGGTTCGAGCGGACCGATCTCGTACCGCTGGTCGTGGACACCGTGAGCGACGCCCGTGCGGCCGGGCTCGACCACGACTGGCGGCTCGACCTGCCCGAGGAACCCGCGCTGGTCTCGGCCGACGCCGCCCGGCTCCAGCAGGTGCTGGTCAACCTGCTGGGCAACGCCCGTACCCACACCCCGCCCGGCACGACCGTCACCGCACGCGTGCGGCGCAGCGGCGCGTGGCTGTGCGTGGACGTGGAGGACGACGGGCAGGGCATCCCGGCCGCGTTGCTGCCGCGCGTCTTCGAACGGTTCGCGCGCGGCGACTCGGCACGGTCCCGGGCGACCGGCTCCACGGGCCTCGGGCTCGCCATCGTGCAGGCGGTGGCGAGTGCGCACGGCGGTGCCGTGACAGTCGGCAGCGTGCCCGGACGGACGGTCTTCACCCTGCACCTGCCCGCGCTCGCACCGGACGGTCCGGCCGGCGAGGGCGGCGGCCGGGACCACTCACAGGCACGGCACAGCGTCACCACACGGGTGCGACAGGGGACTTGAGAAGAGTCGGTCCCATGCGAACCGACTCTTCTCCCGGCTTCCTGCCGGCGCGGGAGCACCTCCCGGCCGCAGGAGCCGGTACGCCTGTCCTGGACGTCGTGGTCCCCGTCTACAACGAGGAGAGGGACCTCCGGCCGTGCGTCCTGCGGCTGCACGCCCACCTCACCCGGACGTTCCCCTACGGCTTCCGCATCACGGTCGCGGACAACGCCTCCACGGACGCCACCCCGCACGTCGCCGCCCGGCTCGCGGCCGAGCTGGCGGAGGTCGTGTCCGTACGGCTGGAGCAGAAGGGGCGGGGCCGGGCGCTGCGCACCGTCTGGTCGGCCTCGGACGCGCCCGTCCTCGCCTACATGGACGTCGACCTGTCCACCGACCTGAACGCGCTGCTGCCGCTGGTCGCCCCGCTGATATCCGGGCACTCGGACCTCGCCATCGGCTCCCGGCTCGCCCGCAGCTCGCGGGTGGTGCGCGGCGCCAAGCGGGAGTTCATCTCCCGGTCCTACAACCTCATCCTGCGCGGCTCCCTCCAGGCCCGCTTCTCCGACGCCCAGTGCGGCTTCAAGGCGATCCGCCGGGACGTGGCCCAGGTGCTGCTGCCGCTGGTGGAGGACACCGGCTGGTTCTTCGACACCGAGATGCTGGTGCTCGCCGAACGGGCCGGCTGCCGTATCCACGAGGTGCCGGTCGACTGGGTCGACGATCCCGACTCGACCGTGCACATCGTGCGGACCGCGACCGAGGACCTCAAGGGCGTGTGGCGGGTCGGCAGGGCCCTGGCGACCGGTTCGCTGCCGCTGGACCGGCTGGCCCGGCCGTTCGGTGACGACCCGAGGGACCGGGAACTGACGGACGTACCGCAGGGCCTGGCCCGGCAACTCGTCGGCTTCTGCGTCGTCGGCGTCCTGTCCACCCTCTTCTACCTGCTGCTCTACAGCGGCTTCCGGCCCTTCTGCGGCTCCCAGACCGCCAACGCGCTGGCCCTGCTGGTCTCGGCGGTCGTCAACACCGCCGCCAACCGGAGGCTGACCTTCGGGGTGCGGGGCCGGGCCGGCGCCGCACGGCACCAGGCGCAGGGGCTGGTCGTCTTCGGCATCGGTCTCGTCCTGACCGCCGGTTCGCTCGCCGCGCTGAACGCGGCGACCGCCGACCCGGACCACTCCACCGAGCTGGCGGTGCTGATCGCCGCCAACCTCGCGGCCACCGTGCTGCGGTTCCTGCTCTTCCGCGCCTGGGTGTTCCCGGACGCGCCGCCCACCGTGGCCGCGGTGTCCCCGGAGGCGCCCCGCACCGCGCCCGCGCCGCCGGTCCCGGACCCGCCCGCCGCCCGCTACCCGGACGCGGGCCGCCCCTGGAGCGAGGCCGCCGCGAGCCTCCGGCCGGCCCACCCCGCCGACACCCACCCGAGGGACGGACGATGACGACGCACCTCGACCGGACGACGGACGCGGGGGCCGCGCGTCCCCCGGGCGCCGCGCCCGGGACACCTCGGCGGCTGCGGCGGCTGTGGCGGGGCCGCCCCGAGGACGCCCGCTGGGTGCGCCCGGCCCTCCTCGGGCTGCTGCTCGCGACCGCCCTGCTGTACCTGTACGACCTGAGCGCCTCCGGCTACGCCAACTCCTTCTACTCGGCGGCCGTGCAGGCGGGCGGCGAGTCCTGGAAGGCGTTCTTCTTCGGTTCGCTCGACGCCGGGAACGCCATCACCGTCGACAAGCCCCCGGCCGCGCTGTGGCCCATGGCCCTGGCGGTGCGGGTCTTCGGGCTCGGCTCGTGGTCGATCCTGGTCCCCGAGGTGCTGATGGGCGTCGCGACGGTCGCCGTCGTGTACGCGGCGGTGCGCCGCCGGTTCACTCCCGCGGCCGGGCTGATCGCCGGTGCCGTGCTGGCGCTGACGCCCGTCGCGGCGCTGATGTTCCGGTTCAACAACCCGGACGCGCTGCTGGCGCTGCTGATGTCCGTCGCCTGCTGGCTGGTCGTCCGCGCGCTGGAGGACGGCCGGACCAGGTGGCTGGTGTGGGCGGGCGTCGCGATCGGCTTCGCGTTCCTGGCGAAGACGCTCCAGGCCTTCCTGATCCTGCCGCCGCTCGCCGTCGTGTACGGCGTCTGCGCGCCGGTGCGGCTGCGGAAGCGGCTGGGACAGCTGGCGGTGGCGACCGCCGCGATCGTCGTCTCCGGCGGCTGGTGGGTCGCGGTCGTGGAGCTGTGGCCCGCGTCGTCGCGGCCGTACATCGGCGGCTCGCAGAACAACAGCTTCCTGGAACTGACCTTCGGCTACAACGGCCTCGGCCGGCTCAACGGCGAGGAGACCGGCAGCGTCGGCGGCGGTGGCGGCACGGGCGGCGGGGGCCAGTGGGGCGAGACCGGCTGGGACCGGATGTTCAACTCCGAGATCGGGGGCCAGATCTCCTGGCTGCTGCCGGCCGCCCTGATCCTCCTCGTCGCGGGGCTGGTCGCCACGCGGCGCGGCGGCCGTACCGACCCCGCCCGCGCGGCCTTCCTGGTCTGGGGCGGGTCGCTGCTGACGACCACGGCCGTCTTCAGCTACATGGCGGGCATCTTCCACCAGTACTACACGGTGGCCCTCGCGCCCTACCTGGCGGCCGTCGTCGGCATGGGCGCCGCGGTGCTGTGGGAGCGGCGCGGGCGGATCTGGGCGTCCCTCGTCCTCGCCGCCGCCGTCACGGCGACCGCGGCCTGGGGGTACGTCCTCCTCGGCCGCACACCCGCCTACCTGCCCTGGCTGAAGTGGCTGGTCCTCGTGGGGGGCCTGGTCGCCGCTCTCGGGTGCGTCTTCGTCGGGCGGCTGGGGCGGCGGACCGCGCTCACGGTGGCGGGGCTGGGCGTGGTGGCGTCGCTGGCCGCGCCCACCGCGTACACGCTGAGCACCGTGCGAGAGGGGCACAGCGGCTCCATCGTGACCGCCGGTCCGGCCGGCGCGAGCATGATGGGGGGCCCGGGCGGTGGCGGCGGCCGGGGGGCCTTCCCCGGCGGCGGGACCACGCCCGGCCGGGGTCAGGGTCAGGGCCAGGGCGGTCCCGGCGACGGCGGCCTTCCCGGAGGCGCACCGGGCCGGAACGGCCAGGCGGCTCCGAACGGCCAGGCGGCTCCGAACGGTCAGGCGGCTCCGAACGGCCAGACGCCCCCGACCGGTCGGGCCGGTGAAGGCAGCGGCCCCATGGGCGGGGGCGGCGGTGGCATGGGCGGCCTGCTCAACGGCACCCAGGTCGACTCCGAGGCCAGGGAACTGCTGGAGGCGGACGCCGACCGCTACACCTGGGTCGCCGCCGCGATCGGTGCCCAGAACGCCGCGAGCTACCAGCTCAGCACCGGTGACCCGGTGATGGCGATCGGCGGCTTCAACGGCACGGACCCCTCGCCGACGCTCGCCGAGTTCAAGAAGTACGTGGCCGACGGAGAGATCCACTACTTCGTCGGGGGCGGAGGCGGAGGCGGAGGCGGCGGCGCCATGGGCGGCACGGACGACGACTCCGGCACCTCGGCGCAGATCACCTCATGGGTAGAGGCCAACTTCCAGGAGGTCACGGTCGGTTCGGCCACCTTCTACGACCTCACCCGACCTAACACCTGAGCCTGACCCTGACCCTGACCGGTGCCTTGACCCGAACCCCGCTCGGGGCCGCGAGCCCTTCTGCTGTACAGCGTATGGGAGTCCCTATACGCTGTACAGCATGACGACGTCCTCCCCGGAACAGGAAGAAGGGCGGGCCCAGACCCCGCCCCCCGTCCAGGGCCACCCGCAGCGCTGGCTGATCCTGGGGGTCATCAGCCTCGCCCAGCTGACCGTGGTGCTGGACAACACGGTGCTGAACGTGGCCATCCCCTCCCTCACCGACGAACTCGGTGCGGCCAACTCCGACATCCAATGGATGATCAACGCCTACTCACTGGTGCAGTCGGGCCTGCTGCTCACCGCGGGCAGCGCGGCCGACCGCTACGGCCGCAAGAAGATGCTGGCGGCGGGCCTCGCCCTGTTCGGCCTGGGCTCGCTGGCCGCGGGTCTCGCGGACACCACGGGCCAGCTGATCGCCGCGCGGGCCGGCATGGGCGTCGGCGGCGCGCTGCTGCTGACCACCACGCTCGCCGTGGTCATGCAGATCTTCGCGCCCGAGGAACACGCCAAGGCGATCGGCATCTGGAGTGCCGTCAGCGCGCTCGGCTTCGCCTCCGGGCCGCTGATCGGCGGTTTCATGCTGGACCACTTCTGGTGGGGCGCGATCTTCCTGATCAACCTGCCGGTCGTGGCCCTCGGCCTGGTCGCCGTCGTGGCCCTCGTCCCCGAGTCGCACAACCGGCAGGGCGACCGCCCCGACCTCCTGGGCGCCGTACTCTCCACGATCGGCATGGCCGCGCTGGTCTACGCGATCATCTCCGGCCCCGAGCACGGCTGGACGTCCGGCCGGGTCCTGGCCACGGCGGCCGTGGCGGTGGGCGTGCTGGCGCTCTTCGCGTACTGGGAGAGCCGTATCCCGTACCCGATGCTCGACCTGGCCTTCTTCCGCAACCGGCAGTTCACGGGCGCGGTGGCCGGGCTGGTGCTGATCACCTTCGGCATGGGCGGCGCACTGTTCCTGCTCACCCAGCACCTCCAGTTCGTGCTCGGGTACGGCCCGCTGGAGGCGGGGCTGCGGACCGCGCCGCTGGCCCTGACGGTGGTGCTGCTGAACTTCTCCGGGGTGGCGGCGAAGTGGCTGGCCAGGCTGGGCACGCCGGTGGCGGTGCTGCTGAGCATGGTGCTGATGTCGGCGGGCCTGGTGGCCATCGCCACGCTCACCGGCGAGGGTTACGCCGGCACGCTGCTCGGCCTGCTGCTGATCGGCGTCGGCTGCGCGCTCGGCAACCCGGCCATGGCCCACGCCATCATGAGCGCGATCCCGCCGGCCAAGGCCGGGGTCGGCGCGGGCATCAACGGTACGTTGGCCGAGTTCGGCAACGGGCTGGGCGTGGCCGTGCTGGGAGCGGTGCTGAACTCGCGGTTCGCGGCGCTGGTACCGGTGACGGCGGCGTCGTTGCCCGCGGCGCTGGCCTCGGCACAGGGGGAGGCGGAGCGGGAGCGGGTGATCGACGCGTTCTCCGCGGGGCTGGAGAGCAGCCAGTTGGTGGGGGCGGTGGCCGTGCTGCTCGGCGGGGTGGTGGCGGCCGTGCTGCTGCGGCGGGCGGAGAAGGACGGTGCCGGTGCCGGTGCCTAAGAGCCCGAGTGGTGGGGTAAGGGTGCGGCAGCGGGCTCGTTGTGGCTGGTCACGCCGTTGTCGGTGCCCCTGACGGTGCACCTGGCGGGTCCGGCGGGCGAGGGGTCGAGGAGAAGAGCGCAGATGGCTGAGGCAGGACGGCAGGGGCCGCGGGCCAGTGTCTGGCTGGCGGGCGAGGACCGTCGCGGCGGGCGGCGCGGTGGGCAGCCGTCCGGACTGGACCGGGAGCGGATCACCGCGGTCACCGTCCGGCTGCTGGACGCCGAGGGCCTGGCCAGGTTCTCCATGCGCCGCCTGGCCGCCGAGCTGAACGTCACCGCGATGTCCGTCTACTGGTACGTCGACACCAAGGACGAACTGCTCGAACTCGCCCTGGACGCCGTCTTCGGCGAGCTGCGCGACCCCGACCCGGCAACCGGCGCGGACTGGCGCGCCCGGCTGCGCGCGCTGGCCCGGGAGAACCGCCGGCTGCTGGTGCGCCACCCCTGGCTGTCCCAGCTGACCGGCACCTACCTGAACATCGGGCCGCACTCGATGGCCTTCTCCCAAGCGGTGCAGGAGGTGATGCGCCTGAGCGGCCTCCCTCCGCACCGTCTGACCGGCGCCATCTCCGCCGTCTTCCAGTTCGTCTACGGCTACGGCACGATCGAGGGACACCTCCTCGCCCGCGCGGCGGCCACGGGGAGGAGCCCGGACGACTACTTCCGGGACTCCATGGCGGCGGCGGCCGCCCTGCCGCACAGGGCGGACGTCATCGAGGAGTCCCGGGCCATCATGGCGGCCCGCGGCGGCGACACCGTGGAGGAGATGCTGGACCGGGACTTCGAGTTCGCGCTGGACCTGCTCGTGGCGGGCATCGAGGCGATGGTCGAACGCGGGTGACCGGGCCCCGGCCGACGGGTCGCCCCGTAGCCGACCGGCGCGTCAGCCGTCGGACGCCGACCGCGCCGGGAAACCGCCCGTGGCCACCGGGCCCCACCGCTCCGGCGTCACCCGGATGATCGACTTGCCCTGCTCCACCATGGCCCGCCGGTACTCGTCCCAGTCGGGGTGCTCACCGGCGATGTTGCGGTAGTACTCCACGAGCGGCTCCACGGAGTCCGGGGCGTCGATGATCTCGGCGGTGCCGTCGATCTGGACCCAGGGGCCGTTCCACTCGTCGCTGAGCACGATGAGGCTGACCCGGGCGTCCCGCTTCGCGTTGCGCGTCTTGGCCCGCTCCGGGTACGTGGAGACGACGATCCGGCCGGAGTCGTCGACCCCGCAGGTCAGCGGCGACCCCTGGGGGCCTCCGTCGGCCCGCCGGGTCAGCAGGACCGCCCGGTGCCGGGGGCGTACGAAGTCCAGCAACTCGTCGAGGGACACACGGGTGTTCGTCGCGATGTTCGGTGCCATGCGGCCAGCCTAGGCCGCCGCCCCGCTGCCCGCCCGGCCGTCGGGTCCCCGCGCCGCACCGCTGTGCGGACGCAGTGCCTCCGCGAGGTTGTCGTGCACCGGCACGTCCCGGCGCAGGCCGGACAGCTCCAGGACGCGGCTCGGCACACCCTCCCGGGCGGCCACCACCCGCAGTTCGGCGCGGCCGTGCAGCCGGGCGCGCACCTCGGAGAGGAGGCGGACGCCCTGGGAGTCCATGAAGCGGGTCGCGGTCAGGTCCAGTACGAGGGTGTGCAGGGCGCCGGAGTGGTGGTCCACCGCCGCCATGATCATGGGCAGCAGTCCCTCGGCATTGCAGTAGTCGATTTCCGGGGGCAGGTCCAGTACGGCGTAACCGGGCGGATCGCACGGCTCGCAGGGGCGGGGGAGGAGGGGCACGGCACTCACCTGGCAGACGGTCGTCTTGCTTCCGGCTAGGCCTCTTCCTGACCCGTTCCCTCCATTCCACCATGCCGCCGACGGCACGCGTAGGGCGCCCGCTCGGTCCGTCGACCGGGCGTCACCGGAGCGCAACCAAGCAGCTAGAGTGCTGTCCGTCCTGTGCTCGCAGTCAGGAATGTGCTGCGGAGCTCTCCTGCGCACGGTCGCCAGACCGTGCACGCCGAAGAGGTTCGTGGTGGCTACGTCCGAATTTACTGATTTGCCGCGTTTTCCGGTGGGCTTCGAGCTGGCCGAAGCGCTGACGGCGGCGGCTCGGCAACTGCACGCGACGGGCACCCCCGACAAAACCCTGAGCGCCGCGGTCGCACTGACGGTGCGCCTGCTGCCCGGCGCGGACCACGCGGGCATCTCGGAGGTCCAGCGCGGCAACCGCTTCCGCGCCCTCGCCTGGACCGACGAGGCCGTACGGTTCGCCGCCGAGTCCCAGCCCGGCGGCCGCGAGCCGCACCCCGACTGGGACCGCCTGTGGACCACGCCGGTGGTGCGCACCGACGACAGCGATGCGGACGGCGGCGGCAACGTCCTCTCCCGCCTGGGCCTGCGCTCGGCGCTCTCGCTGCGGCTGCGCGCCGACCGGCGCCGCCTGACCGTGCTCACGGCGTACGCCCGCAAGCCGCACGCCTTCGACGAGGACGCGACCCGCCTCGGCCGGCTGTTCGCCGCGCACGTCAGTCTCGCCCTGGACGCGGCGACCGTGCGCGAGCAGCTCACCGAGGCCATGCGCACCCGTGACCTGATCGGCCAGGCCACCGGCATCCTCATGGAGCGGCTGGACATCGACGCGGCCGGCGCCTTCGACTCCCTGGTCAAGGCCTCGCAGCGGGAGAACGTGAAGCTGCGCGACCTCGCCCGGCGCATCGTCGACGCGAACACGGGTTCGGGTGGGCGAGGCGTCAACGAGCGATGAGGGGATATCCGTACGGGCATGACCGCCTCGGAGATCCCCGACACGCTGGACCAGGCGATGGCGCGCAGCCAGGGTCTCGACCCCCTGCTGCGCGACCTGACCGACCGCGCGGTCGCGCACGTCCCCGGTGCCGACGCGTGCTCGATCACGGTGCGCCGCGCCGACCGGCTGATGACCCTCGCGGGCAGCGCGGGCCTGCCCGCCGGACTGGACCTGCGGCAGTACGAGAACGGCTCGGGCCCCTGCGTCGACGCCGCAGAGACGGGACACACGCAGTACTCCCCCGACCTGGCCGCGGAGACCCGCTGGCCCACGTACACGGAGTACGCGCTGGCCACCGGTGTGCGCTGCGTACTGGCCCTGCCGCTGCCCGTCCGGGGCGAGACGGGAGCCGCGCTCAACCTCTACGGCACCAAGCCCCACTCACTGGCCGAGGGACGCGAAGCGGCCCGCACCTTCGCGGTGCGGGCCGCGGACGCCGTGAACGAGGCCCTGCGTCTGGAGCGGCAGCAGGCGTCGGCGGCCGACGTGCGCACCGCCCTGCTCTCCCGCAGCGTCATCGACCAGGCGGTCGGCATCCTGATGGCCCGGGAGCGGATCGACGCGCACCACGCCCTGGAGCGGCTGCGGCAGGCCTCGCAGCACACCAACGTCAAGCTCCGGGACCTCTGCGACGAGCTGGTGGCCCGGGCGTCCGGCGGCGCCTCACGCCGTCGGCAGTGACTCCCCCTGGACCGCCTGGATGTCCAGCTCCACCCTGAGGGTCGTGCCGATGGCGGCGATGCCGGCCTGGAGGACCTGGTTGTAGTTCATGGCGAAGTCCTCCCGCCGCAGCTCCGTGACCGCGCGGAACGCCGCCCGGGTGCCGCCCCACGGGTCGGCGCCGGTGCCGAGGTAGGACAGGTCCAGATCGACCGGGCGGACCACGCCGTGCAGGCCCAGCTCACCGTGGACGGTCCAGCGGTCCCGGCCGGCCTGCGTCACGCCCGTGGAGCGGAACGTGATGTCCGGGAACCGCTCGACGTCCAGGAAGTCCCCGGAGCGCAGGTGGGTGTCGCGCATGCCGTTGCCGGTGTCGATCGAGGCGGCCCGGATCACCGCCTCCACCCGGGACTTGGTGACGTCGTCCGGCGCGATCTCCACCACGCCCGAGAAGTCCGTGAACCGGCCGTGCACGCTGGAGATGCCCAGGTGCTGGGCCACCGCGGCCACGCTGGAGTGCGCCGGGTCGATGGTCCACGGCCCGGGCGGCGGCAGTTCGGTGCCGCCCTGGCGGGCCAGGGTCACGGTGCCGACCTCGGCCCGGCCGCTCGCGGTGACGATCGCGCTGGACGCGGCGGGCGCGTAGCCGACGGCCGTGACGATGACGGTGTACGCCCCCGGCGTGAGCGGGGTGGTGTCCCGCACGGCGCCCTCGGTGTCCGCCTCCGCGCGCAGCACCTGCGCGCCGGTCATGTCGGTCACCGTGACGACCGCGTGCGACACGGCCCATCCGTCCCGCGTTCGGATCCTCGCGGTCAGTCCCATCCCGTTTTCTCCCTGCAAAGGCTCAGAAAGTGGTCGTGAAGAAACCGGCCCGTGGTGGGCGGGCGCACCTCCGCTCAGAGCGCGCACGCCACCACGGGCCGGGGACTCGCTACTCGCCGGGGTGGGCGAGCTCGATGTCGTGGCCGTCGGCACCCGGGCCGGCGACCGTCAGGGCCGTCGCCACCGGCGGGTAGCCGGTCGCGATGACGGTGTACTCACCGGCGTCCAGGTCGGTGAAGGCGTACGCCCCGTCCGCGCCGGTGGTGGCCGTGCCGACCACGTTGCCCGCCGCGTCGACCAGGGTGACGCGGGCGTCGGCCAGCGGACCGTGCGGAGCCCGCACGACGCCCTGGACCTGGGCGCCGGCCTGGAGGTCGACCTCGACCCGGGTGACGCCGGTGCCGCCCACCTCGACGGGCAGGGCGCGCGGCCGGTAGCCGGCGGCGTTCACCGCGACGGTCACCGTGCCCGGCACCAGCTCGGCGAAGGAGAACTCGCCGGCCTCACCGGTGGCGGCGGTGGCCAGCAGGTCCCCGCGCACATCGGTCACGATCACCATCGCGTCCTTGACCGGCAGCCCGTTCTCCACGGCCCGGACCAGGCCGTTCAGCCCGCTGGTGCCGCTGAGCAGGATGTCGTACGCGACCGGCTCGTCGTTCACGACGATCGTCGAGGCCTGCGGCTGGAAGCCGTCGGCGGAGGCGATCAGGACGTACGAACCCGCGCTCGGCGCGTCGATCCCGTAGGAGCCGTCGGCCTGGGCGACCGAGCGGCCCAGCTGCCGGCCCGCCAGCGAGATCAACGTGACGGCGGCCTGCGGGACGGGGGCGGACTCGGCGCCGCGGACGAAGCCGCGGACCGCGATGCCGCCGGAGACGGGCGCCTGCGGCGCGCCGGAGCCGGTCGCCGTGGCGACGGCGGCGAGGCGCTGCGTGGCCGTGTCCCGGGCACCGGTGTCGGTGGAGGAGACGGCGGCCGCCACACCGGCCGGGACCGGCGCGTCGGTGACCCGGGCGGCCTCGGACGGAGCCGGGGCCGCCGGGGAGGCGGTGCCGGCGGAGGCCTCGGCGGCCTGGGCGAGTGCGCCGGAGGTGCGCAACGGGACCTCCTTGATGAAGAGGGTGACGAGGAACGCCAGCAGGGCGATCGGGGCGACGATCAGGAAGATGTCGGCGATGCCGTGCCCGTAGGCGCTCTCCAGCCACTCGCGGATGCCGTGGGGCAGCAGGTCCATGTCGGGGATCGCGCCGCTGCCCGAGGCCTTGGCGGCCGCCGCCTGCTCCTGCGGGCTGAGCGAGCCGATGGTGTCCGAGGCGTAGTGGCTGATCCGGGTCGACATCACGGAGCCGAGCACCGAGACGCCCACCGCGCCGCCGAGGGACCGGAAGAAGGTCACGACCGAGGAGGCCGCGCCCAGGTCGCTCGGGGCCACCTGGTTCTGCGTGCACAGGACCAGGTTCTGCATCATCATGCCGACGCCGAGGCCCATCAGCGCCATGAAGATCGCGATGTGCCAGTAGGGGGTGTCGTAGCGCATGGTGCCGAGCAGACCGAGGCCCGCCGTCAGCAGGACGCCGCCGGCCAGCAGCCAGCCCTTCCACTTGCCGGTCTTGGTGATGATCTGACCGGAGACCGTCGACGAGACGAACAGGCCGCCGATCATCGGGATGGTCATGACGCCCGACATGGTCGGGGACTTGTCCCGGGCCAGCTGGAAGTACTGGCTGAAGTAGACGGTGCCCGCGAACATCGCGATACCGACGAACAGCGAGGCCAGCGAGGCCAGGGTGATGGTGCGGTTGCGGAACAGGCGCAGCGGGATGATCGGCTCGCTGGCCTTCGACTCGACGAGCAGGAAGAGCAGCGTCAGCACGATCGCGCCGCCGACCATGGCGCCGGTCTGCCACGACATCCAGTCGTACTTGTCGTCCGCGAAGGTGACCCAGACGAGCAGCAGGCTCACGGCCGCGGTGACGAAGAAGGCGCCGGCCCAGTCGACCTTGACCTTCCGCTTGACCACGGGCAGGTGCAGCGTCTTCTGCAGCACGATCAGCGCGAGGATCGCGAAGGGCACGCCGACGTAGAGGCACCAGCGCCAGCCGAGCCAGCTGGTGTCGGTGATGACACCGCCGAGCAGCGGACCGCCGACGGTCGCGACGGCGAAGGTCGCGCCCAGGTAGCCGGAGTAGCGCCCGCGCTCACGCGGGGAGATCATCGCGGCCATGATGATCTGCGCCAGCGCGGCCAGACCGCCGGCGCCCAGGCCCTGGATGGCCCGCGCGGTGATCAGCATCGCCGGGTTCTGCGCCAGGCCGGCCACGACGGAGCCGATGACGAAGACGGACAGGGCTATCTGGACCAGGGCCTTCTTGCTGAACAGGTCCGCGAGCTTGCCCCACAGGGGGGTGGAGGCGGTCATCGTCAGCAGCGAGGCGGTGACGACCCAGGTGTAGGCACTCTGGCCGCCACCGAGGTCACCGATGATCTCGGGCAGTGCGTTCGTGACGATGGTCGAGGACAGAATGGCGCAGAACATGCCGAGCAGCAGCCCGGACAGCGCTTCCATGATCTGCCGGTGCGTCATCGGAGCGTCTCCGGTGGAGCCTCCCCCGTGCTTGGCATGAGCCCGCACACCGGCTGGTGTGGTCGTTGCCATGGACTTCCTTTGCTTACGTGGTGATCGCGGGTGTACGGGTGGTCTCGTCGACCTCGGATGGTGCGGCGGCCCGCGCCTGGGGCGTCCGGCAGTCGTCGAAGCTCGCCCTGAGCCTGGTCATGAGCCGGGTGAGCTGGCCGACCTCGTCGTCGGTCCAGTCGCCGAGGCGGTGGGCCAGCAGCTGCGTCGTCCGCTCGGACAGCTCGTCCAGCTGGGCCTGGCCCTCGGGCGTCAGGCGCAGGATGCGCGAGCGTCTGTCCGCCGGATCGGGGGACCGTTCGATCCAGCCCCGGTCGGCGATGTGCGCGACGTGGCGGCTGGTCACCGACATGTCCACGGCGAGCAGCTCCGCGAGCTTGCTCATGCGCATGTCGCCATGGCGGCCGAGCAGCGTCAGTACGGCGGCGGAGCCGCCGGGGCACTCGGCCGGCAGGATGCGGCTCATCTCCCGTTTCACGGCGCCGAAGGCGCTGAACTGTCGGATCAGCTCCTCGTACTGCGCCCTCTCGGCCATGCGCACCTCCCGCTTTGTTGCTTAGGGCAACGATAGGAGCGGTTGGTTGCTACAGGCAAATAAAAACGGGCGCCTCGGCATAAAAAGTTGGCAAAGGCAAGTATTGCGAACGTAAACGCCCAGGTGGCAGAGGGTGAGGGGTCGGAAGGAGGTGCGGCGGCCCCGCGCTTGGGCCCGATCCGCGGATTCGCTAGTGTCTCGGCCCATGGCTAACAACCAGGGCCCCCAGGGCAATTACGACCCCGCAGGCAGCACCCAGATGTTCCGCGCGTTCGTCGACGACGCCCCCCAGACCCGGCAGGCGGCCCCGGCAGCCTCCTCCGGACCCCGCATCGGCCTGATCGCCGGCATCGTGGCCGCCGTGGTCGTCGTCGCGGCGGTGGCCTGGCTGGCGCTCTCGTAGCACCGGCGCGGACCCGCGCGCACGGACGGCACACGCACGACGACGGCGACCGCCGCGGCACCCCCGAGGTGCCGCGGCGGTCGCCGCTGTGCCGTGCGCCGGACCCGGTCCGGCTCGTGCGCGGGACTCAGTCCGAGATGAGGCCCTCGCGCAGCTGCGCCAGGGTGCGGGTCAGCAGCCGGGAGACGTGCATCTGCGAGATGCCGACCTCCTCGCCGATCTGCGACTGGGTCATGTTGGCGAAGAAGCGCAGCATGATGATCCGCCGCTCCCGGGGCGGCAGCTTGGCCAGCAGCGGCTTGAGCGACTCGCGGTACTCCACGCCCTCCAGCGCCGTGTCCTCGTAACCGAGGCGGTCCGCCAGCGAGCCCTCGCCGCCGTCGTCCTCCGGGGCCGGCGAGTCCAGCGAGGAGGCGGTGTACGCGTTGCCCACCGCGAGGCCGTCGACGACGTCCTCCTCGGACACGCCCAGCACGGCGGCCAGTTCGCCGACCGTCGGGGAGCGGTCCAGCTTCTGGGAGAGTTCGTCGCTGGCCTTCGTCAGGGCCAGGCGCAGCTCCTGGAGGCGGCGCGGGACGCGCACCGACCACGAGGTGTCGCGGAAGAACCGCTTGATCTCGCCGACCACCGTCGGCATCGCGAACGTCGGGAACTCCACGCCCCGTTCGCAGTCGAAGCGGTCGATCGCCTTGATCAGGCCGATGGTGCCGACCTGGACGATGTCCTCCATCGGCTCGTTGCGGGAGCGGAAGCGCGCGGCGGCGTAACGCACCAGCGGGAGGTTCAGCTCGATGAGGGTGTCCCGGACGTAGGCGCGTTCGGGGCTGTTCTCGTCGAGGGCGGCGAGCCGCAGGAACAGGGAGCGGGACAGGGTGCGGGTGTCGATGGCCCCCGAGGCCGGAAGGGCCTGTGCCGGCACGGCGTCGAGGGTCGGTACGGCTTCGACGGCCTGCACGTCATCGACGGAGCCGATGGGGCCGACGGGGCCGAGTGCCTCGATCGTGTCGGGCGCGGTCTCGCTCTCCGCGAGCGCGAGCACCTTCGAGCTGCCCTGGTCTGCGGACATGCCACCCCCTTTGGGTCGCGGGACGGTCGCGGCACACGCTCCCACGCCGGGAACGCAGCCTTCACCTGAATACCGGAGCCGAGGCTCCGGCAAACGCGTCTCCGGCAGAATGTCACATGTCGGCAACGCGCTGTAGTGACATGTCGACATCCGAGACGCGAAAACCCCCTGGAAACAGGGGGTCTGACGGCCTTTCGGCTCGATTCCGCCCACAACGTCCCTGGTGAGCGATTCGCTCGTCCCGGTGACCCGTAGCTCGCGCCTTCGATTGTGTGTCGAGGCGCTTTCGAGACTACGCCTCGATCCGGTTCGCCGACCTCAATCGCTGGAAACTGCGCGCGAGGAGCCGGGAGACGTGCATCTGGGAGACGCCGAGTTCCGCGCTGATCTGCGACTGGGTGAGGTTGCTGTAGTAGCGCAGCAGCAGGATGCGCTGTTCCCGTTCGGGGAGCTGGACGAGCAGGTGCCGGACCAGGTCGCGGTGCTCGACGCCGTCGAGGGCGGGGTCCTCGTAGCCGAGCCGGTCGAGCAGTCCGGGCAGCCCGTCGCCCTCCTGGGCGGCCTCCAGCGAGGTGGCGTGGTAGGACCGTCCCGCCTCGATGCAGGACAGCACCTCCTCCTCGCTGATGCGCAGCCGTTCGGCGATCTCGGAGGTCGTCGGGGAGCGCCCGAAGGCGGTGGTGAGGTCCTCGGTGGCGCTGTTGACCTGCACCCACAGCTCGTGCAGCCGGCGCGGTACGTGCACGGTGCGGACGTTGTCGCGGAAGTACCGCTTGATCTCGCCGACGACGGTCGGCATCGCGAACGTCGGGAACTGCACGCCCCGTTCCGGGTCGAAGCGGTCGATGGCGTTGATGAGCCCGATGGTGCCGACCTGGACGACGTCCTCCATCGGCTCGTTGCGGGAGCGGAAGCGGGCGGCGGCGTAGCGCACCAGCGGGAGGTTGGCCTCGATGAGCGCCGCCCGTACCCGGTCGTGTTCCGCGGTGCCCGGTACCAGGTTCTTCAGCTGCCCGAAGAGCACCTGGGTCAGGGCCCGGGTGTCGGCCCCCCGGCTGCGCTGCGGCGAGGACTCCCGCGCGGGGGGTTCCGGGGCCTGGGCGGGTGGTACGGGGGGTTCCGGGGCCTGGGCGGGTGGTACCGGGGGTTCCTGGGCCCGGGCGGGCGGTGCGAGCGGCTCCGGGGCCTGGGCAGGCGGTGCGGGCGGTGCTTGAGGCGCAGTACTGGCCGGCACGGTCAACTCCACCTCGTGATCTGTCAACTCTTCCGTCACTCATCCGTCAAAAGCGGTCATAGCATCACAAGACATGTGCACTGTGTGCAAGCACCGCATAACGTCGTGTTGAGTGAATACGGAGGGGCGCGCGGGGTGCGGGCCGCGGTGAACGAGCAGCGGCCCCGCACCTGTCAGGTGCGGGGCCGCTGCGCACGGCGGTGCCGGTGGTCGCTAGAACTCGTAGTCGGCGATCACCCAGGTGGCGAACTCCCGCCACAGGGCGACGCCCGCCTGGTGCGCGGGGTGGTCGAGGTAGCGCTGGAGGGCGCCGGCGTCGTCCACGGCGGAGTTGATGGCGAAGTCGTAGGCGATGGGCCGGTCGCTGATGTTCCAGGCGCACTCCCAGAAGCGCAGCTCCTCGATCCGGCCGCCGAGCGACCGGAAGGCCTCGACGCCCTCCTCGACGCGCGGGTCGTCGCGCTCCACGCCGTCGTCGAGCTTGAACAGCACCAGGTGGCGGATCATCACTTTCCTCCGTTGGCGGCCCAGGTCATGAAGTCGCCGACGGCGCCCGCCGCGTCGGAGATGCCCTGGAAACCTATCTGGACGTAGTCGGCGGCCTTCGCCGGATCCGTGATGATCACATACAGCACGAAGACCACGAGTGCGTAGACGGCGATCCTCTTCGCGTTCACCGCCACCGCGGCCTCCCCTGTCCCTTTGCTGACGCCTTTCGGTCGCTCATGATCGCACGAAGGGCCCCGTCTTTCGACGGGGCCCTTCAAGAGCGGTAGCGGAGGGATTTGAACCCTCGGTGACTTGCGCCACACTCGCTTTCGAGGCGAGCTCCTTCGGCCGCTCGGACACGCTACCGAGGGAGACCTTACAGCACGGTGCGGCGTGCTCAGAAATCGGAATCCGGGGGCGTCAGCGCTCGCGGAAGAAGTCCGTGAGCCGCCGGGCGCACTCGTCGGCCAGCACGCCCTCGATCACCTCGGGACGGTGGTTCAGCCGGCGGTCGCGCACTACGTCCCACAGGGAGCCGGCCGCGCCCGCCTTGTCGTCGCGGGCGCCGTAGACGACGCGGTCCACGCGGGACTGCACCAGCGCGCCCGCGCACATCGTGCACGGCTCCAGGGTGACGACGAGCGTGCAGCCGGACAGCCGCCACTCGCCCGCCTCCGCCGCGGCCCGCCGGAGGGCGAGGACCTCGGCGTGGGCGGTCGGGTCGCCGGTGGCCTCGCGTTCGTTGTGCCCGCTCGCCAGCACCGTCCGGCCGTCCGGCGCCAGCACCACGGCGCCCACCGGGACGTCCCCGCCCCGCGCCGCCCGTCCGGCCTCGGCCAGGGCGAGCCGCATCGCGGCCCGCCACCGGTCACGTACGGGATCGGGCGGTACGGAGTGGTCGGGCGGTGCCGTTCCCGGTGCCGGGCTTCCCGGGCCCTCCCCGGCCGGCGCGGTCAGCGGACGGTCTCCAGGACCTCGGAGGCGCCCAGGGCCTCGGCGATCTCGCCGACCGCGTCCCCGGACATCGCGCGCAGTTCCTTCTCGCTCAGGCCGAGGTCGTCGAGGACCTCGGCGTCACCGACCGGTCCGTGCGGCACGGCCTCCGCGCTGCCGGCGGCCGCGTCACCGCCGTCGGCAGCGTCCTCGTCCTCGTCATCGGACTCGCCGTCCTCCGTACCGTCGAGGTCGAGGGCGTCGAGGTCGTCGCCCTCGTCACCGGGGTCCCGGCCGAGCAGCTCGTCGGTGAGCAGGATCTCGCCGTAGCTGCTGCGGGCGGCCGCGGCCGCGTCCGAGACGTAGATACGGGGGTCCTCCTCGCCGTCCACCCGGACGACTCCGAACCACGCGTCCTCCTGCTCGATCAGCACGAGCACCGTGTCCTCGTCGGGAGAGGTTTCCCGGGCCAGGTCGGCCAGATCCGACAGGGTCTCCACATCGTCGAGCTCAGTGTCGCTCGCTACCCATCCGTCTTCGGTGCGCGCGAGCAGTGCGGCGAAGTACACCGTGACTCTCCCACTGGTCCTAGGCGTGCCGGTTGGGGGTCCCCCCGGCGGAGGCTGCGGGTGGGGAGCGGTGCTCCGAGCCCACCCACTCGGAATCGTGGCAGAAACAAGGCCCTCAGGGGACGTCTTCGGCGCCCTGTGTCCGGCAGTTTCGACCCGTCTCCCGGAAGTACATACCCGGGTGGCCGCCCATCAGCGCTCTCGTCACCGCCACGTGCGGATCGTACGCGGATTCCCGCCGCGCCCGCGTACGCCGCCGCCGTGACGTCGGCGCGGCGTGCTCCGCCCGGCCGGACGGGGCCACCGCGTGCTCCGCCCGGCCGGACGGGGCCACCGCGTGCTCCGCCCGGCCGGGCGGGGGCTACCAGCGGAAGGTGCGCATGCGCATCGCGTGGCGCAGCCGTGCGGTCTTGGCGCGGCGTGGCTGCACGCGGTCGCGCAGCTCCCGGGCCTCCGCGAGGTCGCGCAGGAACTGGGCCCGCCGCCGACGGCGTTCGGCCTCCCGTTCCGGCTCCGTACTCCGCTCCGGCTCCGTACTCCGCTCCGTGCTTCGCTCCGTCCCGCGCGTCGTCCCCGGCCCCTCGCCGGGGGACGGCGTGTTGTGGAAGTCCCGGTCAGGCACAGTCTCACCACCCAGCGTCCGTCCCTCCCACCTTCCCCCGGCCGGGGGGTTTGACGCCCGCGGGAGAGCGCGGTCGTGGCGCGGGCCGGTCCGCGGCCGCGGGGACGCCGGCCCCACGGGGCCCGGTTACTGTGGGGGACATGCGTCTCCACGTCGTCGACCACCCCCTGGTCGCTCACAAGCTCACCACGCTGCGCGACCAGCGCACCGACTCCGCGACCTTCCGTCGTCTCGCCGACGAGCTGGTCACCCTGCTCGCCTACGAGGCCACGCGCGACGTGCGCACCGAACAGGTCGACATCCACACGCCGGTCTCGCGGACCACCGGCGTCAAGCTCTCCCACCCGCGCCCGCTGGTGGTGCCGATCCTGCGCGCCGGTCTCGGCATGCTCGACGGCATGGTCCGGCTGCTGCCGACCGCGGAGGTGGGCTTCCTCGGCATGGTGCGCAACGAGGAGACGCTGGAGGCCTCCACCTACGCCACGCGCATGCCGGAGGACCTCTCCGGCCGGCAGGTGTACGTCCTGGACCCGATGCTGGCCACGGGCGGCACCCTGGTCGCCTCGATCCGGGAGCTCATCAAGCGCGGCGCCGACGACGTGACGGCCGTGGTGCTGCTCGCCGCCCCCGAGGGCGTCGACGTCATGGAGCGCGAGCTGGCCGGCACCCCGGTGACGGTCGTGACGGCCTCGGTCGACGAGCGGCTCAACGAGCACGGCTACATCGTGCCGGGCCTCGGCGACGCGGGTGACCGGATGTACGGGTCGGCCGAGTAGGCCCCTCCCGCCCCCGGCCCCGCCTCAGCAGCTCCTCTTCTCAGCAGCTCTTCTTCTCTGCGGCGGTCGTCGTGCGCGGCGCGCTCAGCCTCGCCAGCGCCGCGTCGGCGTCCGGCCGCTTCGCCAGTTCCCTGAAGCCGTCACCGATGATCAGGTCGACGGCGGTGCCCTTGCGGGCCGCCTCGCCACGGCGTTCGGCGCCGGGGAGCTGGGTGCCGAGCACGGGCAGCGCGCCCTTCAGGGACGCGGCCGGACCCAGCAGGACACCGGCGCCCTTGACCTTCTTGTCGTACTCCTTGGGCGCGTTGCCCACCTCGCCGACGCGGAAGCCGCGCTTCTTCAGCTCGTCGGCCGTCTTCTGGGCCAGGCCGCCGCGGGTGGTGGCGTTGAGCACGTTGACGGTGACCTGGGCCGGCTTGGGCACGGCCACGGCGGCGGGTGAGGGGCTCGCCTTCGCGGCGACCGTCCGGCAGTCCGCCCCGGCGCCGATCGCGGAGGCCTTGTCGCCGCCGGTGAAGACGTCGATGAGCTGCAGCGTGCCCCAGCCGAGCAGTCCCAGCACGGTGACGCAGGCGACGGCGGCGACCGCGAACCGGCCGCGCCGTCGGGCCGGTCGCATCCGCGGGTACTTGTCCCCCGTGATCTTGTACTGGCCGCCCATGCCAGGGGGAGTGAGCATGCTCATGAGCGCAGCGTAGTGCGCCCGGGCGGCGATGCCTATTAGATGATCAGTCGGCGTTCCGAGGTTCACCGCAATGCAACCCGAAAGGGTCAAGCGGCGGCGTCAGAGGGCCTTCGAGGGCGCCGGTCAGTCGAGTTCGAGCACGCGCGCGTGCAGCACCTGACGCTGCTGGAGCGCCGCGCGCACCGCGCGGTGCAGGCCGTCCTCCAGGTACAGGTCGCCCTGCCACTTCACGACGTGCGCGAAGAGGTCGCCGTAGAAGGTGGAGTCCTCGGCGAGGAGGGTCTCCAGGTCGAGCTGGCCCTTGGTCGTCACGAGCTGATCGAGGCGGACCGGGCGCGGCGCGACGTCCGCCCACTGCCGGGTGCTCTCCCGGCCGTGGTCGGGGTACGGCCGGCCGTTTCCGATGCGCTTGAAGATCACACGGAAAGCCTACCGGCCGGGACGCGGCGGGCGCAGCCATGGCGGGGCAGTACGGCGCCGGAAATGACGCCGCAAACGGGGCAAACGGGGATGGTGGCCGGCGAGGGGCCAAGCCGTCGGCGCGTCGTCGATACGCTCCGGGCCCGCTGTCGGCGAGCGGTCGGTGTGCGTGCGGTGTGCGTGCGGTGCGCGGTCGGCGGGCCGGCGGGGGCGGGACCGGTCGCGGCCCCGCCCCGCCGCGCGGGCGTCGCGTCAGCCGCGTCCCCTCTCTCGGTCGCGCCCCCCTTCTCGCGCGGGCGGCCGGGGTTCGCTCGGGGCCTGCGGGCCGCCGGTACCGGGCTCGGGGGTGCGGCGGGCGCCCTCGGCGCGCATCAGGGCGCGCAGGACGGCGTAGGGGTCGTTGAGCATGGGTGGGCTCCTCGTTCCTGGTTCCGTGTTCCCGTGGCGGGGCGCTCCGCGGGCGCGCGGAGGGCCGGTGGACCGGCGCGGGAGGCCGGCCCGGTCCCGTCAGCAGCGCAGGACCACGGAGCGCGGTGCGCGCGAGGCGGGTGACGGGCCGCTCGGAACGGGGGGCGGGGGTACGCGGTCGGCACGGACGCGGGGGCGGGCCGCCGGGGCCGACCGGGTGACGACGGCGCGACGGCCGCCGCGGGCCGGTGCGCGCAGGGCGGTGTCGAGGTGGTCGTACTCGCCGGCCGCGCCGCCGCCGGTGGCTCCCCCGTTCGCACCGGCCGCCGCGGCCACCGGCGTGGCCTGGGCCGACGCGTGCGTGCAGGGCACGAGCAGGACGAGCAGCAGGACCAGGGCCCGCAGCCAGGCTGCGCGGCGGCGCGACGAGGGCGCGGGCCTGTGCGCGCGGGCCCACGACGAGGGCACGGGCCTGTGCGCGCGGGCCGGTCGTATCGCGCGTACCGCGGGGGTCGGCCGTATCGTGCGGGCCGCGGGGGCCGGTCGTATCGCGCGTACCGCGCGGGTCGGCCGTAGCGTGCGGGCCGCCCTTCCGGCGCGTGCCGTGCGTCCGGCGCGGGCGGTGGTGACGGTGGTGGCGGTCGGAGTGGCGTGGGCGGTGGTGACGGTGCGGGTGGTGTGTGCGTTCGTGGCGCTTCGGGTGGCGCGCGCGTTCGTGGCGGCATGCGGTGCGGGACTCACGTCAGGTCGTGTCCCTCCGGCGGCTCACCGGCCGTAGGGCCGGCCCGGGAACCCCTCGCACGGCGCGCGGCCACCTGGCGCGGGCGGCGTTCACAGGGCGTGCGGGACCTGGTGGGCGCGCCCGCGCAGACGCACCGACGTGACGATCTCGACCACGCCGACGGCGACCAGCCACCAGCCGCCGACCAGCATGAGGACGGCGGCCGATTCGACCGGCGAGTCGATCAGGACGACGCCGGCGGCCACCGTGACCACGCCGAGGAACAGGTGCCACCCGCGCGCGGGCATCGCCGGGTCGTGCACCGCGGCCACGATCTGCGTGACGCCCCGGAAGAGCCAGCCGATGCCGATCCACAGGGCGAGGAGCAGCACCGACTGCAGCGGGCCGCGGAAGCAGAACAGGCCGAGCAGGATCGACACGGCGCCGCTGACGAAGGCGAGCACCCGCAGGGCGGTCGTCCGGTGGGTGCCGAAGGCGGCGGCCAGTTGGAGGATGCCGCTGACGACGAGGTAGAGACCGAAGAGCACTCCGGCGGCGCGCAGCGAGGCACCCGGCCAGACCAGGACCAGCACGCCGAGGACGAGCGAGGCGGCCCCGGTGAGCAGCACGGTCCGCCAGGCGGTGCGGGACAGCAGGTGCAGGGGCCCTTCCAGGGCCGGTTCGGGCTCGTGCGGCCCGGCGGCCGGCGTGCGCGTGCCGTGCCGGGCGTGCACCCCGCGATCGTCGTACGGCTGTCCCCCGGGGGATCCGCTGTGTGGCTCGGTCATGCTCCATGCTGGGAGCGCCCCCACGGGCCCTGCCACTCGAGACGGTCCAGCGGACTGACGGCGCGGGCGCGGCCGACGCCGGGGACCGAGCCGTCGGCGCCGTGACCGCCCGGGGTGCCCCGGGCGACCCGGCTGCTCGTCGGCGGCCCGGCTACTCGTCGGCGGCCTTCGCCGCCTTCGCCGCCTTGGCCGCCGCCTTCATCTCCTGTTTGTGGGCGCGCACCTTGGTCAGGGACTCCGGCCCGGTGATGTCGGCGACCGACCGGAAGGAGCCGGAGTCGCCGTAGGCCCCCGCCGCCTCCCGCCAGCCCTCGGGACGGACGCCCAGCTGTTTGCCGAGCAGGGCGAGGAAGATCTGGGCCTTCTGCTTGCCGAAGCCCGGCAGGTCCTGGAGCCGCTTCAGCAGCTCCCTGCCGTTGTCGACGCCCCGCCAGACCGCCTCGGCGTCACCGTCGTAGGTGTCGACGAGGTACCGGCACAGCTGCTGGACCCGGCCCGCCATGGACCCCGGGTAGCGGTGCACGGCCGGCTTCTCGGAGAGGAGCGCGGCGAAGGCCTCCGGGTCGTGGGCCGCGATGTCGTGCGCGTCCAGGTCCTCCGCCCCCATCCGCCGGGCGATGGTCGACGGGCCCTTGAACGCCCACTCCATGGGGACTTGCTGGTCGAGCAGCATGCCGACCAGCGCGGCGAGCGGACTGCGGCCGAGCAGCTCGTCGGCCTCCGGGTCCTGGGCGAGGTGAAGTGTGACGTCCATGCCCCGATGATCGCGCGTGCGGGTCGGGGGCGCGCGCCGGTCCCCGGGGTGAGCGTGGCCCCGGGGTGAGCGTGGCCCCCCGGGGCCGCCGTGCGTCCCGCGCTGCCCCCCCGGGCGACCGCGCCCGCGGGTTCAGGTCGCGCGCCAGTACCCCAGCGCGTTCACCCGCTGCTTGGGCACGCCCAGCTCCTTGCGGGCGTACGCGCCCAGCGCCCGCGTCGTAGCCGTGTCGCAGGCGATCCACACGTACGGCTCGGGGGTGGCCCGCAGCAGCTCCGGGAGGTCCTCCTTCACCCGGGCGACCAGGTGGGCGCCCGCGTCGCGGCGCGGGACGGTGCGGACCTCGTGCCGGGCGGGGTCGGTGCGGAAGGGCAGGCCGTCGTCCGCGCCGCCGCCCTCGAACCAGATCGTCGCCGGGACCGGCCCCAGCGCGTCGAGGAGCGAGTTGAGGGCGGGCAGCGACGCCGGGTCCGCGACCGCGAAGAGGCGCGAGGGCGGCGGCTGCGGCACCTCGAAGCCGGTGCCCTGGACCGTCGCCTCGATGGTGTCGCCCGGCTTCGCCGCCCGGGCCCAGTCGCTGGCGCACCCCTCGTGCAGCGCGAACTCCATGCCGAAGGTGCCGGTCGCCGGGTCGGGGTCGACCAGCGTGTAGGCCCGCTGGTGCGGCTTGCCCGCGTCGTCGAACCACAGCCGCACCCACATCGTGGGGTGGACGCCGGTCGCCGCCAGCATGCCGCCGTCGGCCAGGCGCAGCCGCCGGAAGTCCGGAGTCACGTCCTCCGCTTCCGTCACCGTGAATGCGAAGTCCTTGCCCCGCATCAGCTTGAGGACCGCGCCCTCCCAACCCCGCCCCTGCCTCATCGTTTCTTCACCCTTCACGTACTATTCGGCCACGACTGAAGACTTAGGTGAGCCTAACCTAAAGGAAAGTAGAGGCACAGGGGTGAGCGCCGAGACCTACCGCGACGCCTGGGGAATCCCGCACCTGCGCGCGGACAGCGCGGACGAACTCGCCCGCGCCCAGGGCCGGGTGACGGCCCGCGACCGGGCCTGGCAACTGGAGGTCGAGCGGCACCGCGCCCAGGGCACCTCCGCGTCCTTCCTCGGGGCCGAGGCCCTGTCCTGGGACCGGTTCGCCCGGCGGGCCCGGCTCGCCGACACCGCCCGCCGCTGCTACACCGCCCTGGCGGAGCACGACCCGGAGACGGCCGCCTGGGTACGGGCGTACGTGGACGGCGTCAACGAAGGGCTGGCCGAAAAGGAACCCTCCCCCGAGTTCGCGCGCACCGGCCTCGCCCCCGGCCGCTGGGAGCCCTGGACGCCGCTCGGCGTCTGGCTCGCCACACACATCCTCTTCGCCGGCTTCCCCGCCAAGCTCTGGCGCGAGCACATCACCGCGCACCTCGGCCCGGAGGCCGTCGCGCTCTTCGCCACCGACGGCCCCGGCACCGCCGGCAGCAACGGCTGGCTGGTGAGCGGCGAGCGGACCGTCACCGGGCACGCGGTCATCGCCGGCGACCCGCACCGCTGGATCGAGGACCCCGGCGTCTACCAGCAGATCCACCTGTCCTGCCCGGAGTTCGACGTCGTCGGCCTCGCCGTGCCCGGCGTCCCCGGCATCGCCCACTTCGGCCACACCGGCACGGTCGCCTGGGCCATCACCAACGCCATGGCCGACTACCAGGACCTGTACCACGAGCGGCTGCGCCGCACCGGCGCCGGCGTCGAGGCGCTCGGCCCCGACGGCACCTGGCACCGCGCCGCCCGGCACACCGAGACCATCGCCGTCGCGGGGGAGGGGACCGTCGAGGTCGAGGTCGTCGAGACGGACCGGGGCCCGGTGATCGCCGGCGGCCCCGAGGGCCTGGACGACGGCACCCCGGCCGCCCTCAGCCTGCGCTACCCGCCCCGCGTCACCGGCGACCTCGGCTTCGGCGCGCTGCTGCCGCTGCTGCGGGCCCGCCGGGTCGCCGACGTGGACCGCGCCCTGGACGCGTGGACGGAACCGGTGAACGTCGTGCAGGCCGCCGACACCGAGGGCGGACTGCTGCACCGGGTCGCGGGGCGCGTGCCGGTCCGGTCCGAGGCCAACCGCCTGCGTCCCGTGCCCGCCTGGGTGCCGGGCCACGACTGGGAGGGCTGGCACACCCCGCCCCGCGCCGGACTCACCGACGGCGTCGCCGTCATGGCCAACCAGCGCGGCCCGGCCGGCCCGCTCGGCGTCGAGTTCGCCCCACCGCACCGCGCCGACCGCATCGCCGCCCTGCTCGCGGGGAAGGAGCGCTGGTCGGCGGCCGACATGCCCGCCCTCCACACCGACACCCACCTCGGCTCGGCCGGCCCCCTCCTCGACCGCCTCGCCGCCCTGGAGGACCTGAGTCCCGAGGCCGGCGCCCTGCGCGACCGCCTCCTCGCCTGGGACCGGCACATGGACGCCGGCAGCACCGACGCCGCGCTCTACGCGGCCCTGCGCGGAGCGGTCGTACGCCGACTGACCGCGCACCCGTCCCTCACCCGGGCCGCCGTGCCGCCCGCCCACCCCGAGGTGCTCCAGCCGTGGCTGGCGCTGCTGCCGCGCGTCGGGTACGCCCTCGAACACCTGCTGCGCGCCGAGGACCTGTACGGCATCGACCGCGCCGCCGAGGTCCGTGCCGCACTGGAGGAGGTGGCCGTGCGGCCGCCCGCCGGCACCTGGGGCGACACCCACCGCCTCGCCCCCTGGCGGGCGCTGCCGACCGGCTCGTCCGGGGAGGAACCCGGCCTGTCCGGGGACCACGACTGCGTGCTGTGCACCTCCGCCGTGCCCGGCCTCACCGACCGGGCCGCGCGCGGCCCCGCCGCCCGCTACGTATGGGACCTGGCCGACCGGCAGGACAGCCGCTGGGTGGTGCCCCACGGCGCCTGCGGCGTCCCCGGTTCACCCCACCACCGCGACCAGCAGCCCCTGTGGCTCGCCGGCGCGCTCGCCCCGGTGGTCACCGACTTCGACCGGCTCACGAAGGAGACCGATGTCTGATCCGTACGCCTCCCGCACCGCCGTCCACGAGCAGCACCTCGACGGCTTCGGCACCGTCCGCGTCCTCCCCCTGGACGCCGCCGCGGACGCCGCCGTGCTGCACCACTGGGTGAGCGAGGAGCGAGCCGCCTTCTGGGGCATGAGCGGCCTGACGCGCGACCAGGTCGCGGACGTCTACGCCCACATGGACACGCTCGACACGCACCACGCCTTCCTCGTGGTCAAGGACGGCGAACCGGTCGCGCTGCTCCAGACCTACGACCCCGAGGCCGACCGGGTGAGCGAGTGCTACGACGTCGAGCCCGGCGACATCGGCGTCCACCTGCTGCTCGCCCCCGCCGGGGCCGAGGGCGCCCGGCCCGGCTGGACCGCCGCGCTGGCGGCGTCCCTCATGGCGTACGTCCTGCTGGGCCTGGACCGGCAGCGGATCGTGGTCGACCCGGACGTGGCCAACGACAAGGCGATCGCCCGCTTCCTCAAGCAGGGCTTCACCGCGGGGCCGGCGGTCGTCCTGCCCGAGATAGACCTGCCGGACGTCCACCTGCCGGAGAAGAAGGCGCAACTCGCCTTCCTCCGCCGGGAGGTAGCCTTCCCCGCGTGACGCCGCCCCCGCCGACCGCCGAGGACCTGATCGCGCACTACGGGCTGGAGCCCCTCCCCCGGGAGGGCGGCCTGTACCGGCAGACCTGGGCCGGGCCCGAACGCCCGGACGGGCGCCCCACGGGCTCGGCCATCGTCGCCCTGCTGACCGCCCGCCCGGACGACTACTCCGCCCTGCACCGCCTGCCCACCGACGAGGTCTGGCACTTCTACCTCGGCGATCCGCTGGAGCTGCTGCTCCTCGACCCGGGCGGCGGCGCGCGTACGGCCGTGCTCGGAGCGGATGTCCTCGGCGGACAGCACGTGCAGTTCACCGTCCCCGCCGGGACCTGGATGGGCGGCCGGGTCGCGGCGGGCGGCGCGTGGTCGCTCTTCGGCTGCACGATGGCCCCCGGCTTCACCTTCGGCGACTACGAACACGGCGACGCGTCCGCCCTCACGGCCCGCTACCCGGCCGAGGCCGCGCGCATCGCGGACCTGTCCCGCCCCTGACCCCGCCCGGCGGACCGTGACGCACGCGGGCCGCTGCGGGTGAAACCGTCGCGCCCGGCGGTGAGCACGGCGGCCGCCGCGTCCGTACACATCGCCGAGGCAGTAGGCCCCGACGACGGAGACGCGACGTGCGGTGTGGTGGCGGTGCAGAAGCCGGAGCTGGAGCTGGAGCCCGGTGGCGACCGGTCCGGCGGCGGGCGGGGGTGGCGGCGCTGCTGGGTGCCGTGCTGGTGCTGCTCGTCCTCGCCGGCGCGGGACCGGCGTCCGCCCACGCCGCCCTGCGCTCCACCGACCCCGGGGACGGCACCGTCCTCCCGCGGGCCCCGCGCCACGTCACCCTGACCTTCACCGAGTCCGTCGGCCTGCGCGACGACTCCTTCCGCGTCCTCGACCCCGGCGGCCACCGGGTGCGCACGGCGCGGGCGGAACGTGCGGACGGCCGCGCCGACACGGCCCGCGTCCCGCTCTCGGGAGAACTGGGCGAGGGCACCTACACCGTGGCCTGGCGCGTGGTGTCGGCGGACAGCCACCCCGTCTCCGGCGCCTTCACCTTCTCGGTCGGTAAGCCCTCCGCGACGACGGCGCCGCTGGACGCCGGCCCCGCCGAGGACCCGCTGACCGCCGCCCTCCACCAGATCGCCCGCTTCCTCTCCTACCTGGCCGCCACCCTGCTCATCGGCACCGCCGCCTTCGTCGTCCTGTGCCGCCCGCCGGACCGCGCCCCGCTGCGCCGGCCGCTGCTGGCGGGCTGGTGGACGCTGCTGGGGGCCACCGTCGCCCTGCTGGTACTGCGGGCGCCGTACGAGGCGGGGCGGGGCCCCTCGGCCGCCCTCGACGCCGGTGCCCTCGGCGCCACCCTCACCTCCCGGCCCGGAGCGCTGCTGCTGGTCAGGCTGGCGCTGCTGGTGCCGGTCGCGCTGCTCCTGCTGCGCGCGTCCCGGACGGAGGGCCACCCCGAACGCGCCCCGCTGCCCGCCGCGCTCGGCGCCGTGACCGCCGTCGGCCTCGCGCTGACCTGGGCCGGCGCGGAGCACGCGTCCGCCGGGATCCAGGTACCGCTGGCGATGACGTCGTCCGTGCTGCACCTGCTGGCGACCGCGGTGTGGCTCGGCGGTCTGGTCTCCCTGCTCATGACCCTGCGCGGCAGCCCGGACGGCGCCACGGTCGCCCGCTTCTCCCGGGTCGCCCTCACGTCCGTGACCGTCCTGGTCGTCACCGGCGTCTACCAGTCCTGGCGCGGTCTCGGTTCCTGGACGGCGCTCACCGGGACGCCGTACGGCAGGCTGCTGCTCGCCAAACTGACCCTGGTGGCCGTACTGCTCACCGCGGCGGCGCTCTCCCGGCGGTGGACCGCGGCCCTGGCGGCGGGTCAGCGCCTTCCCGAGCGGGCCGTGTCCGCGAAGGTACGGGTAGGGGTACGGGTTCCGGTCCCGGCGGGCGGACCGCCGCCGCGGGCGCCGGAGCCGTCGCGTCTCTCGGAGCCGTCGCATCTTTCGGAGCCGCCGGATCTCTCGGATCTCTCGGAGCCGATCCTGCCGGAGGACGGGCTGCCCGACCCCGATCCGCTCCCCGCCCGGGACACCGCCCACTACCGGGGGCTGCGCAGGTCCGTCCTGACGGAGGCCGTCGTCGCGGGCGTCGTCCTGGTGGTCACCACCGTGCTCACCGCCACCCAGCCGGGCCGGGCGGCGGACGAGGCCGCGCGGTCCGTACCGGCGGGCGGCGTGCTGCCCGCGTCCGTCACCACGATCCCCTTCGACATCGGCCCCTCCGGCCGGGGCACCGTCCAGATCACCCTGGACCCCGGCCGCACCGGCGACAACGCCGTGCAGGCCGTCGTCTTCGGCCCCGACGGCAGCCTGGCCGCCGTACCCGAACTGCGCCTGTCCTTCACCCTGCCCGACCCCGGGGTCGGCCCGCTCCACGCGGAGCTCGTCGACCGGGGCGGCTACTGGAGCGCCAACCGCCTCACCCTCCCCCTCCCCGGCACCTGGACGATGAGGACGACGATCCGGGTCTCGGAGATCGACCAGGTGACCGAGACGAGACGGATACGCATCGAGCGCTAGCGGTACGGCAACGCCGAGGGACCGAGACACGTCGAAGGGCCCGCTGCAAGCAGCGGGCCCTTCGACATCGTGCCCGGTGAGGCACTGGCGGAGGATACGAGATTCGAACTCGTGAGGGGTTGCCCCCAACACGCTTTCCAAGCGTGCGCCCTAGGCCTCTAGGCGAATCCTCCGCGGCAAACATTACATGACGTCGGAGAGTGCTTGCGAACTCGTTCTGGGCCCCCCGCATCGGGTAACGTGTGCCCCAGCCCCTCACGCGGCGCTATCTGACTGAACTCCCCCAGGGCCGGAAGGCAGCAAGGGTAGGTCGGCTCTGGCGGGTGCGTGGGGGGCGCCTTGCGTCACGGGGTGGCCGGGTTCACAGGGCGCTCCGGTTGTCAGTGGGCGCCTATAACCTCGTATGCGTGTCGTCTCTCGCGCTCTACCGCCGTTACCGCCCGGAGTCCTTCGCCGAGGTCATCGGTCAGGGGCATGTCACTGACCCGCTGCAGCAGGCGCTGCGGAACAACCGGGTCAATCACGCGTACCTGTTCAGCGGGCCGCGCGGCTGCGGCAAGACGACCAGCGCCCGCATCCTGGCGCGCTGTCTGAACTGCGAGCAGGGCCCCACCCCGACGCCCTGCGGCGCGTGCCAGTCCTGCCGGGACCTCGCGCGCAACGGCCCGGGGTCCATCGACGTCATCGAGATCGACGCCGCCTCGCACGGAGGCGTGGACGACGCCCGTGACCTGCGCGAGAAGGCCTTCTTCGGGCCCGCCTCCAGCCGGTACAAGATCTACATCATCGACGAGGCCCACATGGTCTCGCCGCAGGGTTTCAACGCACTGCTGAAGGTCGTCGAGGAGCCCCCGGAGCACCTCAAGTTCATCTTCGCGACCACCGAGCCCGAGAAGGTCATCGGGACCATCCGCTCGCGTACCCATCACTACCCCTTCCGGCTCGTGCCGCCGGGCACCCTGCGCGAGTACCTCGCCGAGGTGTGCGGCAAGGAGCAGATCCCCGTCGACGACGGCGTGCTGCCGCTCGTCGTCCGGGCCGGCGGGGGCTCCGTCCGTGACTCCATGTCCGTCATGGACCAGCTCCTCGCGGGCGCCGGTGCCGACGGTGTGACGTACGACATGACGACCGCCCTGCTCGGCTACACGGACGGCTCGCTGCTCGACTCGGTCGTCGAGGCGTTCGTCACAGGGGACGGCTCGGCCGCCTTCGGGGTCGTGGACCGGGTCATCGAGGGCGGCAACGACCCGCGGCGCTTCGTCACCGACCTGCTGGAGCGCCTGCGCGACCTGGTGATCCTCGCCGCCGTGCCCGACGCGGGGGAGAAGGGGCTGATCGACGCCCCGGCCGACGTCGTCGAGCGGATGCAGGCCCAGGCGCGGTCCTTCGGCGCCGCCGAGCTGAGCCGAGCCGCCGACATCGTGAACGAGGGGCTCACCGAGATGCGCGGTGCCCACTCGCCCCGCCTCCAGCTGGAGCTGATCTGCGCGCGCGTGCTGCTGCCCGCCGCGTACGGCGACGAGCGTTCGGTGATGGCCCGCCTCGACCGGATCGAGCGCGGTGTGCAGTTCTCCGCGGGCGCGGGGGCGCCCGCCATGGGGTACGCGCCCGGGCCCGAGGCCCACGGCGCGATGGGGAACGTCCCGGCCGGGCACGCCCCGGCCGCCGCGGCTCCGGTCGCGCCGGGCGGCGGGCCCGCCGCCGCCCGGGCGGCGGTCCGGGCTCCCGGCCCCGGCGCAGGCGCACCGGGAGCACCGGGAGCACCGGGACAGGGCGAACCGCCGTCGGGACCCGACGCTGGTGCTGGTGCTGGTGCTGGTGCTGGTGCTGGTGCTGGTGCTGGTTCCGGTTCCGGTTCCGGTTCGTACGAAGGTGGCGGTGCCGGCGGAGGTGCACAGCCGCCCACCGCCCCGACGCCTTCCCCGGCCGCCGCTGCCCCCCGCCCGGCTTCGGCCCCGGCTCCGGCTGCGGCGCCTGCCCAGGCCGCCGCGCCCGGTGCCTGGCCGACCGCGGCTCCCGCGGGGGGCGGGCGCCGCCCGGGTGGATGGCCCACGGCGACGCCCACCGGCGGGGGTCGGCCCGCGACACCGGCCGACCCCCCTCCCGCCGCACCGTCGGCCCCCGCCCCGTCCACGCCCCCGGCACCCGCCCCGGCCGCCGCCGCGCCCCTCGCCTCCCCGCCGCCGGGCTCCGGAGTCGACCCGCGCACGATCTGGCCCAACATCCTGGAGGCGGTCAAGAACCGCCGCCGGTTCACCTGGATCCTGCTCAGCCAGAACGCCCAGGTCACCGGCTTCGACGGCACGTCCCTCCAGATCGGCTTCGTCAACGCCGGTGCTCGCGACAACTTCCTGAGCAGCGGCAGCGAGGACGTGCTGCGCCAGGCCCTGTCCGAGCAGTTCAACGTGCAGTGGAAGATCGAGGCGGTCGTCGACCCCTCCGGCGGCTCGGCGCCCCCGCCCCCGGCCGGCCCCTCCGGTGGCTACGGCGGACCCGGCGGCGGCTTCGGGGGCGGCGGCTTCGGGAGCGGCGGGGGCGGCGGCGCGTCCGCGCAGCGTCCCGCACCCGCGCCCGCGGAGCAGTCGTCGGCACCCGCGCCGTCGTCCGCGCCCGCCGCACCGGCCCCCGGCCCGGCCCCGGCTCCCGCACCCCGGCCCCCGTCCCCCGAGCGGCGTCCGGTCTCCCCCGAGGACGACATCCCCGAGGACGACGACCCGGACCTCGACGAGTCGGCCCTCTCCGGCAAGGAACTGCTGGTACGCGAGCTGGGCGCGACCGTCGTCGAGGAGATCGCGCACGAGTAGCGGGGTGGCCGGGTGCCGGGTGGCTGACCGGCCGGGTGGCCGGTCCGAGCCGGGCAGGCCGACCCGGTCGCGGAGGTGCGCTGGAGGAAGCCACAAGCCCTCCTGCCCCCTCCCTTCGGAAGGCCGCACAAACCGGCCCGCCCCGTTCCCATTAGGCTGACCCCGTGAAGGTCCTTGTCATCGGCGGCGGCGCCCGCGAACACGCCCTGTGCCGTTCCCTGTCCCTCGACCCCGACGTCACCGCGCTGCACTGCGCCCCCGGCAACGCCGGTATCGCCGAGGTCGCCGAACTGCACCAGGTCGACGCCCTCGACGGCGCGGCCGTGACGGCGCTGGCCAACCGGCTCGGTGCCGAGCTGGTCGTGGTCGGTCCGGAGGCGCCCCTCGTCGCCGGGGTCGCCGACGCCGTGCGCGCGGCCGGCATCCCGGTCTTCGGTCCGTCCGGCGAGGCCGCCCGACTGGAGGGCTCCAAGGCCTTCGCCAAGGACGTCATGGCCGGCGCCGGCGTCCCCACGGCCCGCTCCTACGTCTGCACGAACGCGGCCGAGGTCGACGCCGCCCTCGACGCCTTCGGCGCCCCGTACGTCGTCAAGGACGACGGGCTGGCCGCCGGCAAGGGCGTCGTCGTCACCGACGACATCGAGGCGGCCCGCGCGCACGCGGCGGCCTGCGACCGCGTCGTCATCGAGGAGTACCTGGACGGCCCGGAGGTCTCCCTCTTCGCCATCACCGACGGCGAGAACGTCCGCCCGCTCGTGCCCGCCCAGGACTTCAAGCGCGCGCTCGACGGCGACGAGGGCCCGAACACCGGCGGCATGGGCGCGTACTCGCCGCTGCCCTGGGCCGACCCCAAGCTGGTCGACGAGGTCGTGGAGAGCGTCCTCCGGCCGACCGTCGACGAGATGCGCCGCCGGGGCACCCCGTTCTCCGGGCTCCTCTACGCGGGCCTCGCGATCACCTCGCGCGGCGTCCGCGTCATCGAGTTCAACGCCCGTTTCGGCGACCCCGAGACGCAGGTCGTACTGGCCCGTCTGAAGACCCCGCTCGCGGGCCTGCTGATGGCCGCCGCCACCGGCAACCTCGCCGACCTGGAACCCCTGCGCTGGAGCGACGACGCGGCCGTCACCGTGGTCGTCGCCTCGCACAACTACCCGGGCACCCCGCGCACCGGCGACCCGATCACCGGCCTCGACGAGGTGGCCGCCGAGGACGCCCCGCACGCCTACGTCCTGCACGCCGGCACCCGCGGCGAGGGCGGCGCCGTGGTCAGCGCGGGCGGCCGCGTGCTGTCCGTCACGGCCACCGGCACGGACCTCGCCGAAGCCCGCGACCGCGCCTACCGGGCCGTCGCCCGCATCGGCCTCGACGGCTCCCAGCACCGTACGGACATCGCGGCGAAGGCGGCCGCGGAAGCCGCGGCGGGGGCCTAGCCCAGTCCCGGAGGACGCCCTCCGCGCAGAACCCGACAGGCCCCGGTTCCGTCTCAGGAACCGGGGCCTGATCGTTGCTGTCCGTCATCCACCTTTCCCCAAAGCCATTCCATCGAGTGACCGATGGTCCATACGGCTGACGGGCGCGAAGGCCCCAACTATGGTGCCGCGCAAGCGTTCCGGCACTTGGCCCACCGGCATTGCGATGTCAGTGGCGGGTGCCACAGTGGGGAAGTGAGCAAGCACGGAAGAACAGCAGGACAGCCCGGAACAGACAGGACAGCGAGGAGGGGGTGAGGTCCGGCCGTGACCGTCACCGGTGGTGTGGAGATGGGCGCGCAGGCCGCGCGCTCCCGGGCTCTTGCCGTGCTGCGCGTCCGCAGCCGTGCGCTGGCCGTCGCCCTGTTGCCGGCCGCCGCCGCCGTGATCCTGTTCGTCGGCGACTCCACCGGGCACCTCACGGGCGGTGGCTGGGCGGTCGTCCGCTGGGCCGCCCTCGTGCTCACGCTTCTCGTCCTGCCGGCCGCCGCCGGTGTCGCGCTGGTGGTGGCCCGTTCCCGGCCCGCCGTGACCCCCACGGTCACGATCGCCGAGGAGTCCGCTCCGGACCTCTACCGGATGGTGCGTGACCTGGCCGACCGGCTGGACGTGCCGGCCCCCTCGGCGATAGCGCTCACACCGGACTGCGACAGCTGGCTGGAGGACCGCACCCACCCGGCCCACGGCCCGCCCCCCGCCGAGAAGCACGACGACGTCACCGGTGTCGACGCGTCCGCCTCCCGCCGGACCGTCGCCGCCCCCGTGCTGGTCATCGGCTCGCCCTTCCTCTGGTGGATGCGCGTCGGCGAGCTGCGCGCCGTCCTCGCCCCGGTCGTCGCGGGCACGGGACCGTCCGCGCACCCCGACATAGCCGCGGCCCGCCGCTTCATACGGGGCCTGGACGCCGCGGTCGCGGTGGCCTCGGCGGACCGGCGCGAGCCGTTCTCCCGCGCGGTGTGCGCGGGGATCGGCCGGGTGTGCCGGCTGCTGCTGCGCAGCTGTCGCGTGCACGCGGCGGAGATGGAGCGCGGAGTCGCCGCGGCGGCCGCCGAGCGCGCGCAGGCCGTCGACTACGGCCTGCGGATCGTCGCGCAGGACCAGGTCGGGCTCGCCTACGCGGGCTGGGACCGGCTGCTGACCCGGGTGGCGCTGCCCGCCTGGCGGATGGGCCGCTGGCCCTCCCGGCTGGACGTGGGCGTCGTCGCCGCCCTCACGGAGCTGTCCCGCCGCGACCGTCTGGCCGAGGGCTTCGCCTCCCGTCTGGGCGAGCGCCCCGCCTGCGACCTGCTGGAGGAGCCCGGGGTGATGGACGAGGCGGTCTCCCTCCTCGCCGCGCGCCTCTTCCACGGAGGGCCCGCCGAGACCGGCGCCGACTGGTCGCCGGTCGGGTGGGACGAGTATGCCGAGGAGGTCGTCGACCGCACCTGGCGCACCGACGCGGCCCGCCTCCACCGTGTGCTGGACACCCTGGGCGTCCGCCGCGCCACCGAGGACGCCGCACCGGGCGCCGAGGGCCCGACCCTGGCCCGCGTCCTGGACCACCTCACGACCACCCCGGCCCCGCCCCCCGACTCCCCGCACGCCGGACCCGGCCCCCGTGACGGGACGGACGGCCCGTACCCGGCGCACACCGAGCGGGACACGCACCCGGGCCATCCCGGCCATCCCGACCACCCCGACCTCCGCACCCCAGGCCCCGGCGGCCACCCGGACAGCCCGGACCACGTGGATCATCCGCACCATCCGCACCACCCGCCGCATCCGGACCAACCGAACCTCGCCACCCCCGACGACGATGACGACCTCGCCGGCACCACCGCCCGCGGCGCCGCCCTGGCGGCCGGGCTCAGTGCCCAGCTGGCCCGCGAGGAGGCGGAAGCCCGGCCGGCCGGAGCAGGGCCCGCGGCCACCGCCCCCGGAGCAGCCGTGGCGCCCCCCGGCCCCGACGCGGCCGCCCTCTGGGACGACCGCGCGCTCCCGCTCCTCCCCCTGCAACCCCCGCGCACCGCCCGCGAGATCCTCACCGCCCACGTCACGGCGATGGTGTGCTGCGCGGCCATGGACACCGCCGGCGCGGCCCCGGGCCTCGACTGGCTCGACGGTCCCTCCCTGCTGATCGACGGCGCCCGAGCCGCCGAAGTGGCCCCCTGCGTCAGGAGCCTCGTCGAGACGGGCGACCCGGGCCCCCTGCGCACCTGGATGACCGAGCGCGGCATCCGTCCGGAGAAGCCGGTGCGTCTGGTCTGACCCCTGACCCCTGAGCCCTGACCCCTGACCCCTGAGCCCTGAGCCCTGACCCCTGCCCCCTGCCCGGTGCCCCCGCCCCCTGCCCCCGGCTCGGCACGCCGTGCGACCCCCGCCCATCAACGAAGCGGACACCGCGATTCCACTTTCGGCCACTTCGCAACGAACAGTGACAGCACGCGCGCGAAATGTGATGTGCTGGAGACCGAATCGCGCACATGGCAAAGGCGTTCGTCATACGCACGACCACGGGGGCACGAGGGAGGGGACTGTCCCATGGGGCCCGAGCAGATCCGCCGCTGGGAGTCGGGAGCACTCGCGCACGCCGTGACGGACCCCTTCGGACAGGGGCCCGTCCCCTGGCTGCGCGGCGGCGAGACCTACTTCGGCGACACCGGCCAGGTCGTCCCCTGGTACGCGGACCCGGACGCCGTACCGGACCCGGACGGCAGGCCCGGCACGCGGACCCGCCCGCGCGCCGACGGCGGCGGCCCGCGCGCGGCCGACGACGTCCGCCGCCAGATCAAGGGCTTCACCGCGACCGGAGCCGCCGCCCCCGGCGAGGCCATCGACTTCCACATCACCGTCGACCCGCCGCAGGAGTTCAGCGTCGACGTCTACCGGATCGGCCACTACGGCGGTGACGGCGCCGCCAAGATCACCACCAGTCCCCGCCTGTCCGGCATCGTCCAGCCCCCGCCGCTGACCGCCGACCGCACGGTCTCCTGCCACCACTGGTGGCTGTCCTGGCGGCTGCAGATCCCGTCGTACTGGAACATCGGCGCGTACGTCGCCGTGCTCACCACGGCCGACGGCTACCGCTCCCACGTGCCGTTCACGGTCCGCGACGGCCACCCCGCCGACCTGCTGCTCCTGCTGCCGGACATCACCTGGCAGGCGTACAACCTCTACCCGGAGGACGGCCGCACCGGCGCCAGCCTCTACCACGCCTGGGACGAGGAGGGCCGGCTGCTCGGCGAGTCGGACGCCGCGACGACCGTCTCCTTCGACCGGCCCTACGCGGGCGCGGGCCTGCCCCTGCACGTGGGCCACGCCTACGACTTCATCCGCTTCGCCGAGCGCTACGGCTACGACCTCGCCTACGCCGACGCCCGCGACCTGCACTCCGGCCGCATCGACCCGACCCGCTACCGCGGCCTGGTCTTCCCGGGCCACGACGAGTACTGGTCCGCCGCCATGCGCCGCACCACGGAAGCCGCCCGCGAGCACGGCACGTCGCTGGTCTTCCTCTCCGCCAACACCATGTACTGGCAGGTCGAGCTGGCCCCCTCCCCGTCCGGAGCCCCCGACCGCCTCCTGACCTGCCGCAAACGCCGGGGGCCCGGCCGGCCGGCGCTGTGGCGGGAGGTCGACCGCGCCGAACAGCAACTGCTCGGCATCCAGTACGCCGGCCGCGTACCCGACCCGCACCCGATGATCGTCCGCAACGCCGGACACTGGCTCTGGGACGCCACCGGCGCCCACGAGGGCGACGAGATCGAGGACCTGGTCGCGGGCGAGGCCGACCGCTACTTCCCGCGCACCCCGCTGCCCGAGCACGAGGAGCGGGTCCTGCTCGCCCACTCCCCGTACACCGACGTGGACGGCGCCCGGCGCCACCAGGAGACGTCGCTGTACCGGGCGCCGTCCGGCGCCTGGGTCTTCGCGTCCGGGACGTTCGCCTGGTCCCCGGCCCTGGACCGTCCGGGCCACGTCGACCCGCGTGTCCAGCGCGCCACGGCCAATCTCCTGGACCGCATCTGCAAACGCGACTGACGGCGGACGCGACCGCCCCGCTGTCCCCGGCGACCCCTCCGTACGGGACAATCGGAGGCATTGGACAGAACCACGGGGAGGAACCGTGTCCGGATTCGTCGAAAAGCCCGAGCCGCTCCAGGTTCCGGGTCTGGTGCATCTGCACACCGGCAAGGTGCGCGAGCTGTACCGGAACGAGGCGGGCGACCTCGTGATGGTCGCCAGCGACCGCATCTCCGCCTACGACTGGGTGCTGCCGACCGAGATCCCCGACAAGGGCCGGGTCCTCACCCAGCTCTCCCTGTGGTGGTTCGACCAGCTCGCCGACCTCGCCCCGAACCACGTCCTGAGCACCGAGCTGCCCCCCGGCGCCCCCGCCGACTGGGAGGGCCGCGCCCTGGTCTGCAAGTCCCTGCGGATGGTCCCCGTGGAGTGCGTGGCCCGCGGTTACCTCACCGGCTCGGGCCTGGCCGAGTACCAGCAGACCCGCACCGTCTGCGGCCTCGCCCTGCCCGAGGGCCTCGTCGACGGCTCGGAGCTGCCCGCCCCGATCTTCACCCCGGCCACCAAGGCCGAGGTCGGCGAGCACGACGAGAACGTCTCCTACGAGGAGGTCGCCCGCCAGGTGGGCGCGGACACCGCGGCCGCCCTGCGCCAGGCCACGCTCGCCGTCTACTCCCGGGCCCGGGACATCGCCCGCGAGCGCGGCATCGTCCTGGCCGACACGAAGTTCGAGTTCGGCTTCGAGGGCGAGGACCTGGTCCTCGCCGACGAGGTCCTCACCCCGGACTCCTCCCGCTTCTGGCCGGCCGACCAGTGGCAGCCGGGCCGCGCGCAGCCGTCGTACGACAAGCAGTTCGTGCGGGACTGGCTGACCTCGGCGGAGTCCGGCTGGGACCGGAAGAGCGAGCAGCCCCCGCCGCCGCTGCCCGAGCAGGTCGTGGACGCCACCCGCGCCAAGTACGTGGAGGCCTACGAGCGCCTGACCGGACTCAGCTGGTCGTAGGGCACCGGTTCGCGCACACGAAGAAGCCCCCGGCCGGAACCGGGGGCTTCCTCATACGGAGCGAACGACGAGGTTCGAACTCGCGACCTCAACCTTGGCAAGGTTGCGCTCTACCAACTGAGCTACGTTCGCACTGCGCCGTGCGGGTCCTCGACCGGAGTCGCGGGCTTCGCCGTGGCGCGAGAGCCACTATACCCAACCGCGCTCCCGGGCGAGCCGCACGGCCGCGTGCCGGTTCTCGGCTCCGAGCTTGCCGACGGCCGACGAGAGGTAGTTCCGTACGGTCCCCTCGGCCAGCGCGGCACGCTCGGCGATCTCCGCGACGGACGCCCCGTCGGCGGCGTGCTCCAGCACCTCGGCCTCGCGCGCGGTCAGCGGCGAGTCCCCGGCGGAGATCGCGTCGGCGGCCAACTCGGGGTCGACGTACCGGTTTCCGGCGTGCACCGTGCGGATCAGCTCGGCGAGCCGCTGGGCGCTGACCGTCTTGGGGACGAACCCCCGCACCCCCGCCGCGAGCGCCCGCTTCAGATGGCCGGGCCGTCCGTGACTGGTCACGATCAGCACCTTGCAGCCGGGCAGCTCGGCCCGCAGGGATGTGGCGACCTTCACACCGTCCGCGCCGGGCATCTGGAGGTCCAGGACGGCCACGTCCGGCGCGTGGGCGCGGGCCATCGCCAGCGCCTCCGGACCGGTGGCCGCCTCGGCGACCACGGTGAGGTCCTCCTCCAGGGACAGCAGGGCGGCCAGCGCCCCGCGGATGAGGTGCTCGTCGTCGGCGAGCAGCACCCGCACCGGGGTCGTCACGACGCGGCCTCCCGCACGGTCGCGGCGGCGGGGGGCAGCGGCACCTCGGCCGTGAGCCGGAACACGCCCTTGCCGGGCGACCCGGTCCGCAGGGTGCCGTCCACGGCGGACAGCCGCTCCCGCAGCCCCGCGAGCCCGGACCCCCCGCCGGAGGGAACCGGCCCGGCCCCCTCGGCCACCCCGTCGTTCTCCACCGTCAGCACCACACGTCCTTCCGACAGCCTCACCGTCACGGAGCACCTCTCCGCGTCACCGTGCCGCAGCACGTTGGTCGTCGCCTCCCGCACCACCCAGCCGAGCGCCGACTGCACCTCGGCGGGCAGGCCCGCCGTCTCACCCGTGACCCGGGCGTCGATGCCGGCCGCCGAGAGCACACCCCGGGCGCCGGCCAGTTCGACCTCGAGCACGACCTCCCGGTACCCCCGGACGACGTCCCGGACCTCGCGCTGCGACTCCTGCGCGATGCGCTGCACCTCGATCATCTGCTCCACCGCCTCGGACCGCCCGCGCCGGGACAGCTGCACGGCCAGCTCGCTCTTGAGGGCGATCACGGCCAGGTTCCGCCCCATCACGTCGTGCAGGTCCCGCCCGAAGCGCAGCCGTTCCTCCGCGACCGCGAGCCGGGTTCGGGTCTCCTTGGCCTCGTCGAGCGCGTAGACGGCGTTGAGCAGCCAGACCGAGAAGACCGAGGTGAAGGCCATGAACGCGCCGGCCACCAGCACGGCGCAGGCCATCGCGAGCGCGGCGAGGGCGGGCGTGCCCACCGCGATGGACAGGAGCCCGGCGCCGAGGGCGAAGCCGCCGACGACAGCGGCCACCCGCAGCCGGCTCCGCACCCCGAGCGAGATGACGCCGGCCCCGAAGCACAGCACCACGCTGAAGGTCGTGCCGGCCACGGTCTCCACCGCGTCGCCCCCCGGACCGCGTTCCGCGAGACCGATCGCGCCGAGGGCGATCACCGAGGTGAAGGCGGCCAGCCCCCACAGCAGCCGCACCGGCTGCGCCCGTCGGCCCAGGGTCCAGTCCAGGGACCGGGAGGCGACCAGCATGCAGGCCGAGGCGTGCGCCACGACCACCAGGGACGCCCCGGCGGCGAGCCGCGGTCCACCCTGTTCGACGCCGGTCAGGAGGATCACGAGAAGTTCGATGACCCCGAAGAAGTGGAACGACCACCGCGTGTACGTCTCCACCTTCGCCGGTGTGCTCTTCCGGCCCCACCAGCGCGTCGGCCTGCGCATGTCCCCGTTCGCCCCGCTCTCCCTGGTCCTGGCCCCGGTCCGGGTCCTCCCGTACGTCAGTGCCGCGGCTCCCAGCGGAACCACCGCCGTACAGCAAACACCGACACCACGGTCCAGGCCACCGCCGTGGCCACGGCGCCCAGGGCCTCGTAGGCCGACAGGTCACCGGTCCAGCCGCCGCGCACCAGCGTGATGACGGGCGTCAGCGGCAGCAGCTCGCACACGGAGGCGAGCCGGTCCGGGAGCAGCTCCAGCGGGATGAACAGGCCGGAGCCGAACAGCGCGACGAACATGAACGGCAGCGGGGTGACCTGCGCGCTCTCGCCGGTGCGGGTGAAGCTCGCGGTGACCGCCGCGAGCGCGGCGCACATCACGAGGCCCAGCAGCAGTCCGAGGACGGCGAGGTGGGGGGCCGAGGGCGCGGAGAGGTCCAGCAGGACGAAGCAGCCCACCGTGAGCAGCACGCTCTGGACGAGCCCGCTGAGAACGGCCGGCAGCGCGGACCCGCTCAGGATCTCCACGTCCCGCAGCTCGCCGGTGCGCAGCCGCTTGAGGACGAGTTCCTCGCGCCGGACGACGAAGACGCCGACGAGGGCGGAGTAGACGGCGAAGAGCAGGGAGAAGCCGATCGCGGCGGGCAGCACGAGGGTGCCGGTGGTCAGCCCGGCCGACGCGAGGTCCATCTCCTTGGACGCCTGCTGCACGCTGAACGGCAGCATCAGCGGTACGAACAGGGCGGCGAAGAGGGTGCCCTTGTTCCGTCCGAGCAGGATCATCTCGGCGCGGGCGAGGGCGGCCATGCGCCGTGTCGGCGTGGTGGCCGGCGCATGCGCGGCGCGTGCCGGGGGGTGCTCCGTGGCCGTGGTGTTCATGCCGCGTACTCCTTGGTCGTCGTTCCCTCGGCCGTCCTCGCGGACGCCTCCCGCGCGATCCCGAGGAACGCCTCCTCCAGGGATGCCGACCGGACGTCGAGGCGGTGCAGTTCCACGCCGGCCTGTGCGGCCCACACGAGCAGCCCGGTGGCCGCGCGCTGCAGTTCACGGGTGCGCAGCCGGACGATCCGGCCGTCGATCTCGTGGTCGCTCACTCCCAGCTCGCCGAGCGGCGGCAGGTCACCCACGAAGTAGCCCGCGGGCAACTCGAAGGAGATCCGGGAGGGCTGGGCGGCGGTCACCTCGGCAGGGGTTCCGGTGGCGGCGATCCGGCCCTCGTGCATGATCGCGAGCCGGTCGGCCAGGTTCTCGGCCTCTTCCAGGTAGTGCGTGGTCAGCAGCACGGTGGTGCCGCCGTCGCGCAGCGCGCTCACCAACTCCCAGGTGTCCCGGCGGCCTTCGGCGTCCAGTCCGGTGCTGGGCTCGTCCAGGAAGAGCACCTCGGGGTCGCCGAGCAGCGCGAGCGCCAGGTCCAGGCGGCGCCGCTGGCCCCCGGAGAGCTGCTTCACCCGGGTGCCGGCCTTCGTCTCCAGGCCGACCACGGCCAGCACCTCGGCCGGCGGCCGGGCCCCGCTGACGCACCCCGCCCACATCCGGGCGGTCTCGGCGACGGTCAGCTCGGAGGGGAAGCCGCCCTCCTGGAGCATCACGCCGGTGCGGGAGCGCACGGCGGCCCGCTCGGTGTACGGGTCGTGCCCGAGGACGCGCACCCGCCCGCCCGCCGGAGCGGCGAGGCCCTCCAGCAGTTCCACCGTCGACGTCTTGCCCGCGCCGTTGGTGCCGAGCAGCGCGAAGACCTCGCCGCGGCGCACGGAGAAGTCGATTCCGCGCACGGCCTCGAACCCGCCCCCGTACACACGCCGCAGGCCGGTGACCTCAATCACGTGTTCGTGTCCGTCTGATCGCATGGCTCAAGCATTCCGGCGCCCCGGGCCGTGCGGCAGTGCGGCGCGTCATCACCCGGCATGACAAATGTCAGGAGGGCGGGGCCCGGGTGGGGGATCCGCCCGGCTCCCGGACGCGGACACGCGACCCGAGCGCGGACGCACGAAAAGACCCCGGTCCGTGGAGGACCGGGGTCTGATTCCCGAGCGGACGACGAGGCTCGAACTCGCGACCTCAACCTTGGCAAGGTTGCGCTCTACCAACTGAGCTACGTCCGCATTGCCTCCGACCGGCCTTCACCGATCGGTGCGAGCACCAGCCTACCTGATCGAATACGCTGATCGGTACGGCGATGCAGAGCGGGTGACAGGAATTGCACACTGCGCCTTCCCCCTGGAAGGGGGATGTTCTACTACTGAACTACACCCGCATGTTCCGTGAGCTGGGCCTTTCGGCCTCGCCCCTCGGCGTGCTCCGAACTTTAGCTGATCACCCGGGGTGCTGCGCAAGTCGGTTGCCGCGAGGGGCGGCTGAGCGGCCGTCGGCCCGCGCGCGGGGAGCGGCCGCGACCCGCTCCCCGGCGAAAGCGGCGCGAGCGCCGCGCCCGGCTCACTGCGCCGCGGCGAACGCCTCGTACACCTTCTTCGGGATCCGGCCCCGCGCGGGCACGTCCATCTTGTTGGCCTGGGCCCAGGCCCGGACCGCCGCCGGGTCGGGGGCGACCTCCGTCTGCCGGTACGCCTTGCCGGAGCGCGACCGCTTGCGGCCGGCCGACACGTACGGCTCGAGGGCCGTGCGCAGTTTCCGGGCATTGGCTTCGTTCAGGTCGATCTCGTACATCCGGCCGTCGACACCGAAGGCGATCGTCTCCGCCGCTTCCGAGCCGTCGATGTCGTCAAAGAGAGTGACCACGACACGCTGCGCCACGAATATCGGTCCCTTCGTGCGGCATCTCCGCGGTGACGTGCCAGGACGTCGCGATGATGCCGACTGTTCGCCTGTAATTGGGCAAAGTATCGGCTAATCACATTTCATTTGTACAGTGCCCGGCATTGCAATGGGAAGCTCGACTAAATCCTCCCGCGTGTCCCCGCGCAATAGGCCACCGAGCCCGATCCGGGATCTTTCCCGAAGTTTTTCGAAGACGCCTCCTTCCGATGCTCGATCGTGATGGGGCTCACGTAGTTTCCTACAATGCTACGCGCGTAGAAATTTTGTACGGGTAGTCTGAAGGGACCTGCTCAGCACCACACACCGGGAGTGCCAGTGGCACGCGTCGTAGTCGACGTCATGCTCAAGCCGGAGATCCTCGACCCCCAGGGCCAGGCGGTGCAGCGCGCACTGCCGCGGCTGGGTTTCGAGGGGATCTCGGACGTACGTCAGGGAAAGCGATTCGAACTGGAAGTGGACGGGCCGGTCGACGACGCCGCCCTCGTCCGCATCCATGATCTTGCGGAATCCTTCCTCGCCAACACCGTGATCGAGGACTTCACCGTCAAGGTCGAGTCCGATGACGTAGTCGCGGGAGCCGCGAAGTGACCGCTCGTATTGGCGTCGTCACTTTCCCCGGCAGTCTCGACGACCGGGACACGCAGCGCGCGATCCGCGTCGCCGGCGCGGAACCCGTCGCCCTCTGGCACAAGGACAAGGACCTCAAGCAGGTCGACGCCGTGGTGCTCTGCGGCGGTTTCTCGTACGGCGACTATCTGCGGGCCGGCGCCATCGCGCGCTTCTCGCCGGTGATGGACACCCTCATCGACCAGGCGAAGGCCGGCCTCCCGGTGCTCGGCATCTGCAACGGCTTCCAGATCCTCACGGAGGCCCACCTGCTGCCCGGCGGGATGCTGGGCAACGACCACCTGCACTTCATCTGCCGCGACCAGAAGCTGCGGGTGGAGAACGCGGACACGTCCTGGACCAGCGACTACAGCGCCGGTCAGGAGATCCACATCCCGCTGAAGAACATGGACGGGCGGTACGTCGCCGACCGGCGCACGCTGGACGAGCTGGAGGCCGAGGGACGGGTCGCCTTCCGTTACGTCGACTTCAACCCGAACGGCTCGCTCAACGACATCGCCGGCATCACCAACGCCGCCGGGAACGTCGTCGGTCTCATGCCGCACCCCGAGCACGCCGTCGAGCCGCTGATCGGCACCGGCCGCACCGACGGCCTCCCGTTCTTCACGTCGATCCTCAAGAAGCTGGTCAACGCATGAGCCGGACGCCTCTGGACACGGTCGAGCACGCGGCCGAGACCCCCGACGTCGAGCTGCCCTGGGCCGAGCTGGGCCTGAAGAAGGACGAGTACGAGCGGGTCGTGGAGATCCTCGGCCGCCGCCCCACCGGGGCGGAGCTGGCCATGTACTCCGTCATGTGGTCCGAGCACTGCTCGTACAAGAGCAGCAAGGTGCACCTGCGCCAGTTCGGCGAGAAGGCCCCCGAGTCCGACGCGATGCTCGTCGGCATCGGCGAGAACGCCGGTGTCGTCGACGTCGGCCAGGGCTACGCGGTCACCTTCAAGGTCGAGTCGCACAACCACCCCTCCTACGTGGAGCCCTACCAGGGCGCGGCCACGGGCGTCGGCGGCATCGTCCGCGACATCATCGCGATGGGCGCCCGCCCGGTCGCCGTCGTGGACCCCCTGCGCTTCGGTGCCGCCGACCACCCCGACACCAAGCGCGTCCTGCCCGGCGTCGTCGCCGGCATCGGCGGCTACGGCAACTGCCTGGGCCTGCCCAACATCGGCGGCGAGGTCGTCTTCGACGCCTGCTACCAGGGCAACCCGCTGGTCAACGCCGGTGCCATCGGCGTGATGCGGCACGAGGACATCCACCTCGCCAAGGCGTCCGGCGCCGGCAACAAGGTCATCCTGTACGGGGCCCGCACCGGCGGCGACGGCATCGGCGGCGCCTCGATCCTGGCCTCCGAGACCTTCGACGACGCCAAGCCCTCCAAGCGCCCGGCCGTCCAGGTCGGTGACCCCTTCCAGGAGAAGCTCCTCATCGAGTGCACCCTGGAGGCGTTCGCCGAGAAGCTGGTCGTCGGCATCCAGGACCTGGGAGCCGCGGGCCTGTCCTGCGCGACCAGCGAACTGGCCTCCAACGGCTCCGGCGGCATGCGCGTCACCCTGGACGACGTGCCGCTGCGCGACTCCACGCTCTCGCCCGAGGAGATCCTCATGAGCGAGTCGCAGGAACGCATGTGCGCGGTCGTCGAGCCCGGCAAGGTCGACCGCTTCCTGGAGATCTGCGAGAAGTGGGACGTCATCGCCACCGTCATCGGTGAGGTGACCGACGGCGACCGCCTGGAGATCTACTGGCACGGCGGCAAGATCGTCGACGTCGACCCGCGCACGGTCGCCCACGAGGGCCCGGTCTACGAGCGCCCCTACGCCCGCCCCGAGTGGCAGGACGCCCTCCAGGCCGACGACGCGAACAAGCTGCCCCGGCCGGAGACGGGCGAGGAGCTGAAGGACCAGGTCCTGAAGCTGGTCGGCTCCCCGAACCAGGCGTCCAAGAAGTGGATCACCCAGCAGTACGACCACTTCGTGCAGGGCAACACCGTCCTCGCCCAGCCCGAGGACTCCGGCATGATCCGGGTCGACGAGGAGACCGGCCTCGGCGTCGCGATCGCCACGGACGGCAACGGCCGCTACGCCAAGCTCGACCCGTACACGGGCGCCCAGCTGGCCCTCGCGGAGGCCTACCGCAACGTGGCGACGACCGGCGCCAAGCCGCTCGCCGTCTCCGACTGCCTGAACTTCGGCTCGCCGGAGGACCCGGCGGTCATGTGGCAGTTCGCGGAGGCCGTGCGCGGTCTGGCGGACGGCTGCCTCCAGCTCGGCACCCCGGTGACCGGCGGCAACGTCTCGCTGTACAACCAGACCGGCGAGGCCGCCATCCACCCGACGCCGGTGGTCGCGGTGCTCGGCGTCATCGACGACGTGGCGCGCCGCACGCCGGTCGCCTTCCAGGAGGAGGGGCACCTGCTGTACCTCCTCGGCGACACGCGTGAGGAGTTCGGCGGCTCGGCCTGGTCCCAGGTGATCCACGACCACCTCGGCGGCCTGCCCCCGAAGGTCGACCTGGAGCGCGAGCGGCTGCTCGGCGAGATCCTGATCTCCGCCTCACGCGACGGCATGATCGACTCCGCGCACGACCTGTCCGACGGCGGTCTCGTCCAGGCGGTCGTCGAGTCGGCGCTGCTCGGGGAGAAGGGCGCGCGTCTGGTCGTACCGGACGGGCTCGACGCCTTCACCTTCCTGTTCTCCGAGTCGGCGGGCCGCGCGGTCGTCGCCGTCCCGCGCTCGGAGGAGCTCCGTTTCACCGACATGTGCGGCGCGCGCGGCCTGCCCGCCACCCGCGTCGGTGTCGTGGACGGGGACGCGGTGGAGGTCCAGGGCGAGTTCTCGCTCCCCCTGACCGAGCTGCGCGAGACCCACGAGGGCACGATCCCGGCGCTGCTGGCCTGACGTCGTCCCTCCGCACCGAAGCCCCCGCCCGGTCCACGGGCGGGGGCTTCGGCGTTCCGGTGCGGAACGCTTGCGCGGGATTACGTAATTACGTAATCTCATCCAAGTGGAGGAACTGGAGCACCGCGTAGCCGATCTCGAACGGCGCCTCGCCGCGCTGGAGTCCGCCGACCGGCCCGCACCCCACCTGGGCGCGGGCGACTTCTGGGCCCTGGAGGGCCTCAAGGAGCAGCTCGCCCGGATGCGGGCCGCCGACGGCGGCGTCCTGTTCACGGGTGCCGTCCGGCTGCCGGCGGGCGAGCAGTACGAATGGCAGCACGGCGCGCTCACCGACGGCCTGATGGACGCCGACTGGGCCGAATCGGCCGACGTGTTCGCCGCGCTCGGACATCCCGTCCGGCTGAGGCTGCTGCGCGAGATCCTCGGCGGCCGGCGCACCGCCACCGAACTGGCCGAGCTGGAGGAGGTGGGCACGACCGGCCAGATCTACCACCACCTGCGCCAGCTCACCGGCGCCGGCTGGCTGCACGCCGCCGGCCGGGGCCGCCACGAGGTGCCGCCGGGACGGGTCGTACCGCTGCTGGTGGTGCTGTCGGCGGCCCGCGGCTGACCGGAACCGGCACACGCGACCAAGGGGGAACCATGTCCGCACGCAAGCTCGCCATGATCACCTTCCGGGCCCTGCAACTGGGCTTCATCGCCCTGGTGACCGCCCACATCATCTTCGGCTTCGGGTATCCGATCCTCTGGAACCTCCTGCCACTGGCCGCGGCCTACGGCCTGATCACCGTCGTCAACCGCTGGGGCGGCGGCGCCCCGGGCACCCCGCGCACCGCCCGCGAGCCCGTCGAGGTCGGCCCGCCCGTGACCGGCCGCTGGTCCGCGCTGAACAGTCCGGCGAACCGCACTCCGAGCCACGGCGTCCACGCCTACGGCCAGACCTACGCCATCGACCTGGTCGCCGAACCGGAGCCCGGGGCACGCCCCGGCTTCCGCCTCCTGTGGCCGCCGGCCCGCCGCAACCGCGACTTCCCGGCGTTCGGCGCCCCGTTGCACGCGGTGGCCGACGGCACGGTCGTCCGGACCGACGACGGCCAGCGCGACCACCTCAGCCGCACCTCGCTGCCCGCGCTGCTGTACCTGATGCTCGTCGAGGGCTCGGTGCGCGAGATGGGCGGTGTCCGCCGGATCGTCGGCAACCACCTCGTGCTGGACCTCGGCGACGGCACGTACGCGCTGTACGCCCATGTGCGGCGCGGCTCGTTCGCCGTGCGCGAGGGCGAGCGGGTGCGCGCCGGCCAGGTGCTGGCCCGGTGCGGCAACTCCGGCAACTCCACCGAGCCGCACGTCCACTTCCAGCTGATGGACGGCCCCGACCCGGACACCGCCCGGGGCGTTCCCTTCACCTGGCGCGGCATCGGCGTCCCCCGCAACGGCGAGATCCTCGACGTACCCGAACCGGCGGACCACGCGGCGCACCGCGGCTGTTAGCTTCGTCGGGCCTCCTCCGTCTGTGACGGCCGACCGCAGATCCACACCATGACCCTCGCCCTCGGGTACCACAGGCTGGTGACCCCCCAGGCGGAGCAGCTCTTCCGCGCCTACGTCGACGACGTCACCGCCCGCCGCCACTGCACGGACCTCGTCCTCCCCGAGGGCTCCGCCTTCCGCGCCGACTAGGCTCGCCGCCATGCCGCCCGCCAGGAGACGCGCCCGCGCCTACGACCCCGCCCGGACCCGCACCGCCGTGCTGGCCCAGTTCGCCCACGTACGGGCGGCCGCCCGCGGCCTCACCCCCGAACAGCTCGCCCTGCCGACCCGGCTCGGCGACTGGACCGTACGGGAACTGCTCGCGCACATCGGCACGGCGCTCTCCGCCGTGCCCCGGCTGCTCGACGAGCCCGAACCCGCGCGCCAGGACGCCCGCCTGCTCGACTGGCCGTTCGCGACCGCCGCCGCCGCGGACACCGTCGCCGCCACCGCCCGGCGCCTCGCGGCGGACCACCCCGACCTCGACGCCCACCTCGCCGACGTGGAGCGGCGCTTCACCGACGGCCTCGCCGCACACCCCGGCACCCGGCTGCTGGCCACCCGCGCGGGCGCCCTGCCGCTGGACGACTACGTCGTCACGCGCACCGTGGAGCTGGTCGTCCACACCGACGACCTCGCCGCGGCCGTCCCCGGCCTCGACCTCCCCTACGACCGGCAGGCCCTGGCCGCCGCGACCCGGCTGCTGGCCGACGCGCTCGCCGCCAGGGCGCCCGGCGGCTCGACCGAGGTGCGGATCCCGCCGTACGCCGTGGTGCAGTGCGTCGAGGGGCCCCGGCACACCCGCGGCACCCCGCCCAACGTCGTCGAGACCGACCCGCTGACCTGGGTCCGACTGGCGTCCGGCCGGCTCGCCTGGAAGGACGCGGTGACCGGGGCGCAGGTGCGGGCGAGCGGCGAGCGGGCCGACCTCGGGGCGCTGCTGCCCCTCCTCGGCTGAGAACGGATCGCTGCCGAGGGGAACCCAACCCTCCGCACGTCCGTCGAATCGGCATGTACAGGCAGAAGCAGCAGCGCAACGTGACCCTGACCGTGGTGGCGCTCGCCGCGCTCGTGCCGCTCGCGGCGGCCTGCGGCGGCGAGAAGGCCGACGGTGGCAGCGGCTCCGTCGGTGCCGGCGAGCCCATCACCGGCGTCCGCTGGAGCATCGACAGCGTCACCGTCGACGGCACCACCCACAAGGCGCCGGACTCGGCGCACGTCCGGATCGAGGAGAGCGGCGAGGCGGTGGGCAGCACCGGCTGCAACACCTTCGGCGCCCGCGCCGCGGTCGAGGGCGGGCGCGTGCGGGTCAGCGACGCCATGTTCACCGAGAAGGCCTGCGACAAGACGCCCGCGGACTTCGAGAAGTCCCTCGGCCGCGCTCTCGCCGACGGCTCCCTCACCACCGAGAACGAGGGCGAACGCCTGACGCTCACCACCTCCGACGGCGACACCGTCAAGCTGAGCCGGCCCGAGGAGGCGTCCCTCTACGGCACCAAGTGGACCGTCACGGCCCCCGGCCAGCGGGGCCCCGCCCACCTCACCTTCGACCGGGACGCGAAGACCGTCGCCGGCCGGCTCCCCTGCAACCACGTCAACGCCAAGGCCACCGTCAGCGACGGCAGTATCACCCTCGGCGCCCCGTCCACCACCCGAATGATGTGCGAAGGCTCACTCATGGCCGCCGAGAAGCGCCTGCTGGGGCTCTTCGGCGGGACGGTCGAGTACCGGATCGACCACGAGACCCTCACGCTGACCAGCAAGGACGGCGTGACCGTCCGGGCCTTCGCCGATCGGTGATCCCCGGGTGAGCCGCCGTACCCAATTCGGACCAGTGGTCGACCTCGCCTACACTCGGAGACGTGCCACGTGGTGACGGTCGACTCAATCACGATCTGCTTCCGGGCGAGAAGGGCCCCCAGGACGCATGCGGCGTCTTCGGTGTCTGGGCTCCCGGTGAAGAGGTCGCAAAACTCTCCTACTTCGGGCTCTACGCCCTCCAGCATCGAGGCCAGGAATCCGCGGGAATCGCGGTCAGCAACGGCTCACAGATCCTCGTCTTCAAGGACATGGGACTGGTCTCCCAGGTCTTCGACGAGACCTCGCTCGGTTCGCTCCAGGGTCACATCGCGGTCGGACACGCCCGCTACTCGACCACCGGTGCCTCCGTGTGGGAGAACGCCCAGCCGACGTTCCGTGCCACCGCGCAGGGCTCCATCGCGCTCGGGCACAACGGCAACCTCGTCAACACCGCCCAGCTCGCCGAGATGGTCGCCGACCTGCCCAAGCAGGACGGCCGCTCCACCCGGGTCGCGGCGACCAACGACACGGACCTGGTCACCGCGCTGCTCGCGGGCCAGGTCGACGACGACGGAAAGCCGCTGACCATCGAGGAGGCGGCCGGCAAGGTGCTGCCCCAGGTGCAAGGCGCCTTCTCCCTCGTCTTCATGGACGAGCACACCCTCTACGCCGCCCGGGACCCCCAGGGCATCCGCCCGCTGGTCCTCGGCCGGCTGGAGCGCGGCTGGGTGGTCGCCTCGGAGTCCGCCGCCCTCGACATCTGCGGCGCCTCCTACGTCCGCGAGATCGAGCCGGGCGAGTTCGTCGCCATCGACGAGAACGGCCTGCGCACCTCGCGATTCGCAGAAGCGAAGCCCAAGGGCTGCGTCTTCGAGTACGTGTACCTGGCCCGCCCGGACACCGACATCGCCGGCCGGAACGTGTACCTCTCGCGGGTCGAGATGGGCCGCAAGCTGGCCGCGGAGGCCCCCGCCGACGCCGACCTGGTCATAGCGACCCCGGAATCCGGCACCCCCGCCGCGATCGGGTACGCCGAGGCCTCCGGCATCCCCTTCGGCAACGGCCTGGTGAAGAACGCCTACGTGGGCCGCACCTTCATCCAGCCCTCGCAGACCATCCGCCAGCTCGGCATCCGCCTGAAGCTGAACCCCTTGAAGGAAGTCATCAAGGGCAAGCGGCTGGTCGTCGTCGACGACTCCATCGTCCGCGGCAACACCCAGCGGGCCCTGGTCCGCATGCTCCGCGAGGCAGGCGCCGCCGAGGTCCACATCCGGATCTCCTCCCCGCCCGTGAAGTGGCCCTGCTTCTTCGGCATCGATTTCGCCACCCGCGCCGAGCTGATCGCCAACGGCATGAGCATCGAGGAGATCGGCACCTCGCTCGGCGCCGACTCCCTGGCCTACATCTCCATCGACGGCATGATCGAGGCGACCACCATCGCCAAGCCGAACCTGTGCCGCGCCTGCTTCGACGGCGAGTACCCGATGGAGCTCCCCGACCCCGAGCTGCTCGGCAAGCAGCTCCTGGAGACCGAGCTGGCCGCCGGGCCCGCCGCCACGGCCGCCGCCGACGCCATCCGTCGCCCGTAGCCGTCCGCAATACCTGCCGTACGACACGAAGGTTCTCATCGTCATGCCTGACACAACTGGTGCCAGCAGCGCAGCAGCCTCCTACAAGACCGCAGGTGTCGACATCGAGGCGGGCGACCGCGCCGTCGAGCTCATGAAGGAGTGGGTGAAGAAGACGCAGCGCCCCGAGGTCCTCGGCGGCCTCGGCGGCTTCGCCGGTCTCTTCGACGCCTCCGCCCTCAAGAACTACGAGCGCCCCCTGCTCGCCTCCGCCACCGACGGCGTCGGCACCAAGGTCGACATCGCCCGGCAGCTGGGCGTCTACGACACCATCGGCCACGACCTGGTCGCCATGGTCATGGACGACATCGTGGTCTGCGGTGCCGAGCCGCTGTTCATGACCGACTACATCTGCGTCGGCAAGGTCCACCCCGAGCGTGTCGCCGCGATCGTCAAGGGCATCGCCGAGGGCTGCGTACTGGCCGGCTGCGCCCTGGTGGGCGGCGAGACGGCCGAGCACCCCGGCCTGCTGGGCGCGGACGACTTCGACGTCGCCGGCGCCGGCACGGGCGTCGTGGAGGCCGACCGGCTGCTCGGCCCGGATCGCATCCGTACGGGTGACGCGGTGATCGCCATGGCCTCCTCCGGGCTTCACTCGAACGGGTACTCGCTCGTCCGCCACGTCCTGCTGAACGAGGCCGGACTGGCCCTGGACGCGCACCTGGACGGCCTCGGCCGCACCCTCGGCGAGGAACTGCTGGAGCCGACCAAGATCTACTCGCTGGACTGCCTGGCCCTCACCCGCACCGCCGAGGTCCACGCCTTCAGCCACGTCACGGGAGGCGGTCTCGCCGCCAACCTGGCCCGGGTGATCCCCGACGGCCTGCACGCCGTCGTGGACCGCTCCACCTGGGCCCCGGGCGCGATCTTCGACCTCGTCGGTACGACGGGCCGGGTGGAACGCCTGGAGCTGGAGAAGACCCTGAACATGGGCGTGGGCATGATCGCGATCGTGCCCGAGGAGTCGGCGGACGTGGCCCTGACGACCCTGGCCGACCGCGGTGTGGACGCCTGGGTGGCCGGTGAGATCACCGACCGCGGTGACCACGCGACGGGCGCCGCGCTCGTCGGCGACTACGCCGGCTGAGAGCCCGACGACCGTGCGGGTAGCACTAAACCCGGTCGGTGACCTGAGTCACCGACCGGGTGAGTGTTCCGTGCAGGGTCAAGCGCCGCGTCGCTGTTGCGGGGACTGGCCGTCCTCGTCCTGGTCGTCGTCCCCATAGAGGTCGGCGTACCGCGCGTACACGTCATCGTCCTGCTCATCGTCCTCGAATTGCTCGCCATTCGGCGGTTGCGAATTCGACGGCGATGCGCCCAGCTCCTCGGCCAGGCGGGAGAGATCAGTCCCACCGCTGTTGTACTTCAGCTGGCGGGCGACCTTCGTCTGCTTGGCCTTGGCCCGGCCGCGCCCCATGGCTCGACCCCCTCAACGACGGGGCTCGACGGCCCCAGAGTCTTGACACGCGTTCATGGTCCGGCACGGACTCTCCGCGGAGAGTCCGGTCCGTAGGGCTTCCACGGTACCTGAGCCCACGCCCATACGGTACGTCGCCCGTGGGACGTGGCTACGCCCAGGACCTTCGAGGCGCCCCGTCCTCGCTGGTCAAAGGCGATTTTAACCACCTTTCGGCGGTCGACCCGCCGGGAGAAGTGAGAGTTCTCTCCAAGTGCCCCCCGGCAGGTACCGCTCACAGCGTCGAAACGCCTTCCCGATCACCGCGGGATCACACCCGGGAGCGTGCCTCCGCCATCCGCTGCTCGGCGATCCGGTCGGCCGCGGCGGCCGGCGGGATACCGTCCTCATTCGCACGTGCGAAGATGGCCAGCGTGGTGTCGAAGATCTTCGCCGCCTTCTCCTTGCACCGCTCGAAGTCGAAGCCGTGCAGTTCGTCGGCGACCTGGATGACACCGCCGGCGTTCACCACGTAGTCCGGCGCGTAGAGGATGCCGCGGTCGGCCAGGTCCTTCTCCACGCCCGGGTGGGCGAGCTGGTTGTTGGCCGCGCCGCACACCACGCGGGCGGTCAGCACCGGCACCGTCTCGTCGTTCAGCGCGCCGCCGAGCGCGCAGGGGGCGTAGATGTCGAGGTTCTCGACCCGGATCAGGGCGTCGGTGTCGGCGACCGCGATCACCGACGGGTGCCGCTCGGTGATCGCCCGCACGACGTCCTTGCGTACATCGGTGACGACCACGTGGGCCCCCTCGGCGAGCAGGTGCTCGACCAGGTGGTGGCCGACCTTGCCGACGCCCGCGATGCCGACGGTGCGGTCGCGCAGCGTCGGGTCGCCCCACAGGTGCTGGGCCGAGGCCCGCATGCCCTGGTAGACGCCGAAGGCGGTGAGCACGGAGGAGTCCCCCGCGCCGCCGTTCTCGGGTGAGCGGCCCGTCGTCCAGCGGCACTCGCGCGCCACGACGTCCATGTCGGCGACGTACGTGCCGACGTCGCAGGCGGTGACGTACCGGCCGCCGAGCGAGGCGACGAACCGGCCGTAGGCGAGCAGCAGCTCGTCCGACTTGATCTGCTCCGGGTCGCCGATGATCACGGCCTTGCCGCCGCCGTGCTCGAGGCCGGCCATGGCGTTCTTGTACGACATGCCGCGGGCGAGGTTCAGCGCGTCGGCGACGGCCTCCGCCTCGTTCGCGTACGGGTAGAAGCGCGTACCGCCGAGCGCGGGGCCCAGGGCGGTGGAGTGGAGGGCGATGACGGCCTTCAGGCCGCTGGCACGGTCCTGGCAGAGCACGACTTGCTCATGGCCCCCCAGCTCCGAGTGGAACAGGGTGTGGAGGACATCAGCAGGTGCGCCGGTTACGTCGGTCACGGTGGTGACTCCTGTGTAGGTGCGGCGGGTGGAGACGGGTCCCCGTGCGGGTGGCGGGGACTGTGGCACGAGATTAGGGCCTGACGGTGGCCGCCCGCCGCACAGTGCTCAGGATCACCTCCGCACGGAGTACACGCGTGCGACGATTTGCAGAGGTTCCCGCGCGTTTGTGATCGACTGACGCAGGTTTTCCCAGCGTCGCGCGGGGGAGGGAGCAGGCGTGCCCAAGGTGTCCTCGGTGATCGTCCCGTACGCGGCGTACCTGCGCGTGTACGAGCCGCTGACCGCCTTCCCGGAGGAGGAGCGCGGCCACTGGACCCGGTACGCCCGCCGCACCGACCTGCCCACCTACCAGGACGAGCTGCGCCGCTCCCTCGCGGACCTGCTGCCCGTCCCGCCGGTCCCCGTGCCGGTGCACGAGAGCGCGGACGCGTTCGTGACCGAGGTCGACGGGGTGGTCTGCGTCTGCCCGTGGCGGACCCGGCTGCGCGGCTGGCAGGCCCTGGAGGAGCTGTCCGAGGACTTCCCCGAGCCCGTCCTCGACGCCCTGCTGCCCCCGGTCGTGCGCCGGCAGAGCGCCCAGGACTACGAGCGCTGGCTGCGGCGCAACCCGGACGCCCGCCCCTGGATCCGCACCGCCACCTGGCAGGTGCCGATCAACTGGTTCGTCCTGGTCTCCGACGCGGAGCGGGAGTACGAGAAGGCCGGCGACGGCGAGGGGGCGGCCGCGCCGGTGCTGCGCTACCGGACGCCGATGGTGCAGGCCCGCCGCCGGGTCGCCCGGGGCCTGCGGGCGCTGCGCGAGGCCATGGACGAGGGGCCGCTCATCGACGGTCTGGTGGACGTGGGGCGCTGGCTGGAGGAGTTCCACCCGCGCTCCCTGGTGGAGCTGGACTACGGAGGGCTGGTGCACGCGGTGCCGTCCGGTGAGCTGGAGGACGACCACTCGGCCGCCGACGTGGCCGAGGGCATAGAGGCGCTGCGCCACGGCGACGGGGCCGCGGCGGGGGCGGCGTACGGGCGGCTCGTGGAGCGCTGGCGGGCGGTGCGGGACCGGCGGTCCGCGAACTGACGTTTGACGTACCGCCCGATGTGGGGTTTCGTCTTCCGCTCCGACACGTGCCCGGGGTGGGCTGATGTTTCGTCAACAAGGGACGTAGGTCCCGATCCGGGCGTAAGCGTCAAGCGTGACGGACCGCACGTACATCACTCTTGCGCCCCTTCCCCCTCCTCATGCCAAAATAGGACAAGGAGTCCGGGGAGGGCTCCGTCCGTCCTGCTGTGATGCACTGTGGGCGGAATCGCAGCATTGCACGCTTTGGGGGGTCTGGTGACTCCTGATCGCCCTGTGACTGATCGTCACAGCGGCGTGACTGTCCGCTATGGCATGGTCCATCGGCTTCCGTCGCTGATGAACACCTGGGAGGGCAATTCCATCGGTTTGGCCGACGCGGCTGGACGGATGGTGTAGTTGTAGTGCCGAGGACAAGCCGTTCGTCCTATAACCGACTCGACCCGTGTCCGCCATTTCGGGCAACGCGGGTCAAGGTGCAGAATTTAAAGGAAAGAACCGAGAAGGTTCGGTTCTCCCGAGGAGGCCGCTCATGACCGCTCGCACCCCTGATGCCGAGCCGCTGCTGACCCCGGCTGAGGTCGCCACCATGTTCCGCGTCGACCCGAAGACGGTCACGCGCTGGGCGAAGGCCGGCAAGCTCACGTCGATCCGCACGCTCGGCGGGCATCGCCGCTACCGCGAAGCCGAGGTCCGCGCTCTGCTCGCGGGCATTCCGCAGCAGCGCAGCGAGGCCTGAACAACTGAATAACCGGGCAGAACGGCAGGTCCCCCAACCCGCCGAGGTGCTCGGAACCACAGCTCCACACGATGCCGTTCCTGCCCCAACAGGGGTGCGTCGTGGATCGCGCTGGACTCCGCCGGGTCCAGCGCGATCTTTTTTGTGTGCGGTCCTGTGGCTGGGGGAGGGCCGTCGGCCGGCTCTGTGAGCGGCCATGTCGGAGTCTGGGGAGGGGTGTCGGATCATCTGCGCGAGGGCCGCGTAGAGGTGGTACAATTGCACATATTAAATGGAGCTGTTGTAGGGGAGCCATAAGTGCCACGGTTCCAGAAACTCATGCGGTGACACCCGTCACACGGTTCCCCGCTTGTTGGTCCCGGCATCCGTGCGCTAAAGGAGACGTGAGCTCCAGCAGGGCGGCGTGGCAAGGGTGTTGGGAGCGGCGCCCCTCAGGCGGTGGGAGCGCTCTCCTCCTCGAGGCCCTCTTGACGCTCCGTCGGAGACTGTGGGGCGGACGAGTCCAGCGCCAGTCGCAGCAGCCGGTGGCAGATCGGGCAGTGGCGCGTCCGGTGGCGGTACGACGACGCGGCCGCCAGATGCGCGCGGAGCAGGGCCCGCGTCTCGTGCCTGACCGATGCCGCCATACGCCACCTCCGGGAACCGCGCGGAGAACGTGCCCTGTCTCTGAAGTACCGAGGGAATGTGACGCCGTCAAGGCCGCCAGGGGGCGCTGAGGGCCCCCGGTGGGCGTGGGGCGGGGCGGGACGAGTGATGAGGACCGGCGGCGGTCCCACGGGGCCCTTGGGCGCCGCGGGCGCGTGGCCCTCGCCCGGACCGGACCGGACCGCATCGGACCGGACCGGATCCGGGGCAACGAAAAGGGCCCGCACCGATCGGTGCGGGCCCTTGCTGCGGTCCTGACGGGATTTGAACCCGCGGCCTCCACCTTGACAGGGTGGCGAGCACTCCAAACTGCTCCACAGGACCAGGATTTGCGGCGCTTTTTCTTGCGTTGCGCTGCGAGAAGAGACTCTACAGGAGGGCGAGCCCCTGGGTCGAACTCACCCTCCGTACGGCCGTGGTCACGGTGCGAGTGCGTCGATGGCCTTGACGATCCGCTTGTCGGAGACGGGGTAGGCCGTGCCCAGCGCGTGCGCGAAATAGCTGACCCGGAGCTCCTCGATCATCCAGCGGATCTCCAGCACCTGCCGCGGCACCGGCCGCCCCTGGGGCATCTGCTCCAGCAGCCACGCGTACTCGTCCCGCATCTCGTGGACCTTCTCCATCCGGGACGTGTCCCGCTGGACCCCGGTCGGCATCTGCTGGAGCCGCCGGTCCGCGGCGACCAGATACCGCATCAGGTCCGGCAGGCGCTTGATGCCCGCCTCCGTGACGAAACCGGGCTTCACCAGCGCGTCCAGCTGCCCGCGCACGTCCTGGAGGTTGGCCAGCAGCGCGGGGCTCCGTACGGCCTTCAGGCGGCGCTCGCAGGCCTGCCAGGCCGCCAGTACCTGCTGCACCTGGCCCACCGTGCGGACGGTCGTGTCGACGATCTCCGCGCGGACCTTGTCGTAGAGCTTCCGGTACGACTCCTCGTCCCACGCCGGTCCGCCGAAGTCGGCGATCAGCCGGTCCGCCGCCGCCGTGGCGCAGTCGTCGAACAGCGCCTGGATCGAACCGTGCGGATTGGCGGACAGCCCGAGCTTCTGCTGGTTGGTCAGCTTCTCGGACGCGAACTTCGCCGGGTTCACCGGGATGTTGCGCAGGATCAGCCGGCGCGTGCCCTTCCACATCGCCTGCGCCTGCTCGGCCTCCGTGTCGAAGAGGCGTACGGAGACGGTGTTCGCCGTCGGTCCGTCGTCCACCAGGGCCGGGTAGGCCTTCACCGGCTGTCCGGCCCGGCGCGTCTCGAAGACGCGCGTCAGGGTGCCGATCGTCCAGTCCGTCAGCCCCGTGCGCTCCAGGGACTCGCCGCCGCTGCGCTCCGCGGTGGCCGCGGCGGCCTGCGACAGCGCCTTGCGCGCCTTGGGCCTCAGCCGCAGCTTCAGGGCCTCCAGGTCCTTGTCCTCGGCCAGTTTGCGGCGCCGCTCGTCGACGATCCGGAAAGTGATCTTCAGGTGGTCCGGGACCCTCGACCAGTCGAAGTCCTCCGCGTCGAACGGCACTCCGACCATCCGCCGCAGCTCGCGCGCCATGGTCACCGTCAGCGGCTCCTGGAGGGGCACGGCCCGCCGGAGGAACTTCTGCGCGTAGTCCGGCGCCGGTACGTAGTTGCGGCGGACCGGCTTGGGCAGGGAGCGGATCAGCTCCGTGACGACCTGCTCGCGCAGACCGGGGATCTGCCAGTCGAAGCCCTCGTCCGTGACCTGGTTGAGCACCTGGAGCGGAACGTGCACGGTCACGCCGTCGGCGTCCGCGCCCGGCTCGAACTGGTAGGTCACCCGGAACTTCAGCTGCCCCTGGCGCCACGAGTCCGGGTAGTCGTCCTTGGTGACCGCCCCCGCCTTCTCGTTGATGAGCATCTCGCGCTCGAAGTCGAGGAAGTCGGGCTGCTCGTGCCGCTTGTGCTTCCACCAGGAGTCGAAGTGCGCGCCGGAGACGACGTGTTCGGGCACCCGCTGGTCGTAGAAGTCGTAGAGGGTCTCGTCGTCGACCAGGATGTCCCGGCGCCGGGCGCGGTGCTCCAGCTCCTCGACCTCGGTGAGCAGCCGGCGGTTGTCCGCGAAGAACTTGTGGTGCGTGCGCCAGTCGCCCTCGACCAGGGCGTTGCGGATGAACAGCTCCCGGCTGGCCTCCGGGTCGATGCGCCCGTAGTTCACCTTGCGCTGGGCCACGATCGGCACGCCGTACAGCGTGACCTTCTCGTAGGCCATCACGGCCGCCTGGTCCTTCTCCCAGTGCGGCTCGCTGTAGGTGCGCTTGAGGAGGTGCTCGGCGAGGGGCTCGACCCACTCCGGCTCGATCTTCGCGTTGACGCGGGCCCACAGGCGGGAGGTCTCCACCAGCTCGGCGGACATCACGAACCGCGGGGGCTTCTTGAAGAGCGCGGAGCCGGGGAAGATCGCGAACTTGGCGTTCCGGGCGCCCAGGTACTCGTTCTTGCCCGTGCTCCTCCCGGCCTCGCCTCCGGTTTCCTTCACGTCCTTCATGCCGACGTGGGAGAGGAGCCCGGCCAGCAGCGACACGTGGACGCGGTCCTCGGGGGCGTCCTCCTCGTTGAGGTGGATGCCCATCTGCTTGGCGACCGTGCGCAGTTGCGTGTAGATGTCCTGCCATTCGCGGATGCGCAGGAAGTTGAGGTACTCCTGCTTGCACATCCGGCGGAAGGACGACGAGCCGCGCTCCTTCTGCTGCTCCCGCACGTAGCGCCACAGGTTCAGGAAGGCCAGGAAGTCGCTGGTCTCGTCCTTGAAGCGAGCGTGCTGCTGGTCGGCCTGGGCCTGCTTCTCGGACGGCCGCTCCCGCGGGTCCTGGATGGACAGCGCCGCCGCTATGACCATGACCTCGCGGACGCAGCCGTTGCGGTCGGCCTCCAGGACCATCCTGGCCAGCCGGGGGTCGACGGGCAGCTGGGCCAGCTTCCGGCCGGTGTCGGTGAGCCGCTTGCGTACGTCCTTCTGCGCCGGGTCCAGCGCGCCCAGTTCCTGGAGGAGCTGCACGCCGTCGCGGATGTTGCGGTGGTCCGGCGGGTCGATGAAGGGGAACTTCTCGATGTCACCGAGGCCGGCGGCGGTCATCTGCAGGATGACGGAGGCGAGGTTGGTGCGGAGGATCTCCGCGTCGGTGAACTCCGGCCGCGCCTCGAAGTCGTCCTCGGAGTACAGCCGGATGCAGATGCCGTCGCTGGTCCGCCCGCAGCGGCCCTTGCGCTGGTTGGCGCTGGCCTGCGAGACCGGCTCGATCGGCAGCCGCTGGACCTTGGTGCGGTGGCTGTACCGGGAGATCCGGGCGAACCCGGGATCGATCACGTACTTGATGCCGGGCACGGTCAGCGAGGTCTCGGCGACGTTGGTCGCCAGAACGATCCTGCGTCCGGTGTGCTGCTGGAACACCCGGTGCTGTTCGGCGTGCGACAGCCGCGCGTACAGCGGCAGCACCTCCGTGAACCGGTACTTCTTCTTCTCCAGGGCGTCGGCGGTGTCCCGGATCTCCCGCTCCCCGGAGAGGAAGACGAGGATGTCGCCCTTCCCCTCCGCCATCAGCTCCTCGACGGCGTCGGTGATCGCGGTGATCTGGTCCCGGTCGGCGTCGTCGCCGTCCTCCTCCAGCAGCGGCCGGTACCGCACCTCCACCGGGTACGTCCGTCCGCTCACCTCGATGATCGGCGCGTCGCCGAAGTGCCGCGAGAAGCGCTCCGGATCGATCGTCGCCGACGTGATGACGACCTTCAGGTCCGGCCGCTTCGGCAGCAGCTGGGCGAGGTAGCCCAGCAGGAAGTCGATGTTGAGGGACCGCTCGTGGGCCTCGTCGATGATGATCGTGTCGTAGGCGCGCAGCTCACGGTCGGTCTGAATCTCGGCGAGCAGGATGCCGTCCGTCATCAGCTTGATGAACGTGGCGTCCGGGTTCACCTGGTCGGTGAAGCGCACCTTCCAGCCGACGGCCTCGCCCAGGGGCGTGTCCAGCTCGTCCGCCACGCGTTCGGCGACGGTGCGCGCGGCGATCCGCCGCGGCTGGGTGTGGCCGATCATGCCGCGCACACCCCGGCCCAGCTCCACGCAGATCTTCGGGATCTGGGTCGTCTTGCCGGACCCGGTCTCACCGGCGACGATGACCACCTGGTGATCACGGATGGCCTCCGCGATCACGTCCTTCTTCTGGCTGACGGGCAGCTGCTCCGGGTAGCTGACGGCGGGCACACGGGACCGGCGTTCACCGATGCGCTGCTCGGCCTTGGCCACCTCTGCGTCGATCTCGGCGAGGACCGCGGCGCGGGCCTCCGGCTTGCGGATCTTCCGCGCACCTTCGAGCCGCCGGCCGAGCCGGTGCGCGTCGCGCAGGGACAGCTCGGTCAGCCGAGGGGCGAGGGTGCCGAGGGCGGGGGCGGGGTGCGTAGACATACGGGTTCCAGGATCTCATCCCCGAGAAAAACCTGGCGAACGATTTCCGCCCGGTCTCCGTCGTCCACCCGTGGCGGCGACACAAAACCCCCGTCGATGATCTCGACGGGGGTTGAATGTGGCTGGGGCCGGGGTCGAACCGGCGACCTATCGCTTTTCAGGCGATCGCTCGTACCAACTGAGCTACCCAGCCGAGAGGTTTCACGTGAAACCTCAGCGGTCCTGACGGGATTTGAACCCGCGGCCTCCACCTTGACAGGGTGGCGAGCACTCCAAACTGCTCCACAGGACCAAGCTCGTGTACGACAGTGTCGCACACCGTACTGCGTGCCCCCAACGGGATTCGAACCCGTGCTACCGCCTTGAAAGGGCGGCGTCCTAGGCCGCTAGACGATGAGGGCTATCGGCCCGCCTGGGCGCTTCGCAGCGCGTCGGGGACGTGAGAAGCATATGGGATGGCGGGAGGTATCGCCAAAACGGTTTACGGCGGGGTGGGGGTGGGGCCGGTCGGGGACGGGCCGGTGCGCGAGGGCGAGGGGCTCGTGCCGCTCGCGGACGGGCCCGTGCCGGTGGGTGAAGGGGTCGCGCCGGGCTGGTTCTCCTTGGGGAGGTGCCGGCTGACCTCGGCCGTCGTCAGGCCCAGGCCGCCCAGTTCGATCTCGTCCCAGGCCTGGAGCCGCCGGCTGTCCCGGTCGAAGTACAGGATCGACGCCTGGATCGGGTCGGGGTGCTTCCCCTCGACCGCGCGCAGGCCGCTGCCGCCGGTGGAGCCCTCGATGCGCAGGCGGGTGCCGTACTTCATGACCTCCATGTCCTCGCGGTGGACGTGCCCGGCGAGGACCAGCGGGACCTCACCGTCGACCTGGCGCGCCGCCGACGGTTCGTGGGCGACGGCCACGTCGACGGGGGTGCCGGCCGCGCGCTGGTCGCGCAGGGCCGAGGCCAGGCGGGCGCCGGCCAGTTCCTGGGACGCCTCGGCGCCTTCCGGCCGGGAGCGGTCGGGGGTGAACTGGGGGTCGCCGATGCCGGCGAAGCGCAGCCCCGCGATGTTCCGCGCCAGGCCGTCGTCCAGGACGTGCGCGTTCTTCAGGCCCTTGAGGTACTCCTGGGTGACGCGGGAGTCGTGGTTGCCGCGGACCCAGACGTAGGGGGCGCCGAGATCCTCGACGGGGTCCAGGAAGCTGTTCTCCGCGGCGGTGCCGTGGTCCATGGTGTCGCCCGAGTCGACGATCACGTTCACCTCGTACTGCTCCACCAGCGAGGCGATGATCTTCCAGCTCGCCGGGTTCAGGTGGATGTCCGACACGTGCAGCACGCGGATCGTGGTCGGGTCGGGCTGGTAGGCGGGGAGGGTGGAGGTGACGTCGTAGAGCTTGGTGACGTTCGTGACCAGGCGGGCCAGTTCCTTCTGGTAGATGTCGAACTCGGTCACGATGCTGCGCGCGTTGCCGACGAGGGAGGGCGCGGAGGAGAGCAGGCCGGAGAACTTCGGCTCCAGGACGGAGTCGGGGTTCAGGGTCGCGTAGGCGGTGCCGCCGGAGGCGACCAGCAGGGTGAGGGCCATGCCGCCGGCGGCCAGCGCGGGGCGCGGGCGGCGGTAGACCGCCAGTCCTAGGGCGGTGGCGCCGGTGACCACGGCGACGCAGGAACGGACGGCGAGGTCGAGCGTGCCGTGCGCGACGTCCCGCGCGACCTCGTCCTGGAGACCGGAGAGGCGTTCGGGGTGGTCGACCAGGGCCTGGGCGCGGTCGGGGTCGAGTTGGTCGACGTTGACGTCGAGGCGGACCGGGGCGATGTGGCTGTCGAGCCGGAGAGCGCCCAGCGGGGAGACGTTGATCTTCGTGCCACCGCTGACGGAGGGGCGCAGCGTCATGGTCGTGTTCATGGGGCCGACGGGGACGCGGACGTCCCCCACGACCAGCAGGCCCAGCCAGGCACCGAGCAGCACGACGGCGACGAGACCGGCGGCGCGGGTCCAGGGACGCGACCGGGGGGCGAGTTCCGGCGCCGCGGCCGCCCGGCGGGTCCGGGGGCGGCGGCGGAACAGGGCGCGCGGGGCGTTGCGGATGGAGTTCATCACCTCGGCCAGGACGTGCAGGACGGCGGCGGGGACGCGAGCCATTGGGCCCGTATGCCCAAGCCCCGGGGCGGGTATGCGGACGCCGGCTCGCGGCCGCCGCGCGGGGCGGCCGCGGACGGCTGTGTCGTACTCCACGGTCGTACCCGACAATGGGCCTGTGCTGGAGATGACGCGCGAGGAGTTCGAGGAACTGGTCGCCGAGGCCCTGGACCGGATTCCGCCGGAGTTGACGCGGCTGATGGACAACGTCGCCGTGTTCGTCGAGGACGAGCCGCCGGCGGACGACCCCGAGCTGCTCGGGCTGTACGAGGGGACACCGCTGACGGAGCGCGGGGAGTGGTACGCCGGCGTGCTGCCGGACCGGATCACCATCTACCGGGGGCCGACGCTGCGCTTCTGCGAGACCCGTGAGGACGTGGTGGCGGAGACCGAGGTGACGGTGGTCCACGAGATCGCGCACCACTTCGGGATCGACGACGCGCGGCTGCACGCCCTCGGGTACGGGTGACGCGCTCGGGTCAAGGTCCACGGTGCGCGGCGCGTGTCCTCTTGTGGGTGACGGGAGTTGGGCACGGCGACTCCTGACCCCCGGAGGTGGCCGCCCGTGCGCCCCTTGAACGTTCCCGTCCGACTGGCCGCCACGGCCGTGGCCGTCGCCGCCGCCGCCGGCTGCATGAGTGTCGGCGACGGCGCGTCCGGCGGGGGCGCCAGGCCGTCGCACTCCACCGGGGAGCGGGGCGACGAGGCACCCGGCGGCGGTCCGGCGCTGACGGGCGGGAACGCCGGGTACGGCGCGGCGGCGGCCGACGAGGGGCGTGGGCGCGGCAAGGGGAAGAAGGGCAAGGGCGACGGCGCGGACGCGGGCGGGGGCAAGAGCGGGGACAAGGGCCGGAAGGGTACGGACGCCTCCTCGGCGACCGTGCCGCCCGGACGGGCGACCGGGGCTCCGCCCGCGCAGGGCGGGGGCGAGGAGCCCGCGCCCACCCGGACGCCGCCCCCGGAACCCACGCGCACGGCCGAGCCGGAGCCGACACCGACCCCGGAGCCGCCGGTCTCGCCGACGCCCGAGCCGACCCCGGAGCCGTCCTCGTCGGCGCACGAGCCGCCGGGGACGCAGCTGGCGCAGCGGGAGCCGGCCCCCGAGGCCGGGGCACCGGCGTAGGGGACACGGGTGGCGCCAGAGGACGGACGCGACAGCGTCACCGGGGCCGCGGACGGGTGGGCCAGCTGGTCGGCAACCGGGGCTGCGAGCTGGTCGGCAACCGGGGCCGGAGCCGGGTCGGCAACCGGGGCCGCGGCCGGGTCGGCAACCGGGCTGAGCTGGGCATGTGCTACCCGGTTTGCCTTCGGGGGTGGAGGGTGCGTATGGTGGTAGATCGTTTGATCCCATTTGCCCGGCGCCACCGCAGAGCGCGCCGTGTGGCGCGTACTCTCCTTTGCCGTGGTGGACCGCATCGAGGCGGTCGTATTGCGAATCGCGATTCACGGAGTTGACGGGCGCGTGCCGACGAGAGACTCCGGAAGGTTTCGCATTCGCATGTCCATCACCAGTACTGATCACGTCGTCGTGCCCGAGAACGCCGAAGGCGTGGAAGGCACGCCGGAGGCCGTCGAGGCCCCCACGACCCCCGAGGCTCCCGAGGCCACCTTCGCCGACCTGGGCCTGCCCGAGGGCGTCGTGCGCAAGCTCGCGCAGAACGGCGTGACCACCCCCTTCCCGATCCAGGCCGCGACCATCCCGGACGCGCTGGCGGGCAAGGACATCCTCGGCCGGGGCCGCACCGGCTCCGGCAAGACCCTCTCCTTCGGTCTGCCGACCCTGGCCACGCTGGCCGGCGGCCGCACCGAGAAGCACAAGCCGCGCGCCGTCATCCTGACGCCGACCCGTGAGCTGGCCATGCAGGTCGCCGACGCGCTCCAGCCGTACGGCGACGTCCTCGGCCTGAAGATGAAGGTCGTCTGCGGCGGTACCTCCATGGGCAACCAGATCTACGCCCTGGAGCGCGGCGTCGACGTCCTCGTCGCCACCCCGGGCCGCCTGCGCGACATCATCAACCGCGGCGCCTGCTCCCTGGAGAACGTGCAGATCGCCGTCCTCGACGAGGCCGACCAGATGTCGGACCTGGGCTTCCTGCCCGAGGTCACCGAGCTGCTCGACCAGGTCCCGGCGGGCGGCCAGCGCATGCTCTTCTCGGCCACGATGGAGAACGAGATCTCCACGCTGGTCAAGCGCTACCTGACCGACCCGGTCACGCACGAGGTCGACAGCGCCCAGGGCAACGTGACGACCATGTCGCACCACATCCTGGTCGTGAAGCCCAAGGACAAGGCGCCGGTCACCGCCGCGATCGCCTCCCGCAAGGGCCGCACGATCATCTTCGTCCGCACCCAGCTCGGCGCCGACCGCATCGCCGAACAGCTCTGCGACGCCGGTGTGAAGGCCGACGCGCTGCACGGCGGCATGACGCAGGGCGCGCGCACCCGGGTCCTGGAGGACTTCAAGAAGGGCTACGTCAACGCGCTCGTCGCCACCGACGTCGCCGCGCGCGGCATCCACGTCGACGGCATCGACCTGGTGCTCAACGTCGACCCGGCCGGTGACCACAAGGACTACCTGCACCGCGCGGGCCGCACCGCGCGCGCCGGCCGTACCGGCACGGTCGTCTCCCTCTCCCTGCCGCACCAGCGGCGTCAGATCTTCCGGCTGATGGAGGACGCGGGCGTCGACGCCACGCGCCACATCATCCAGGGCGGCGCGGCCTTCGAGCCGGAGGTCGCCGAGATCACCGGTGCCCGGTCGATGACCGAGGTCCAGGCCGAGTCCGCGGGCAACGCGGCGCAGCAGGCCGAGCGCGAGGTCGCCCAGCTCAACAAGGAGCTGGAGCGGGCCCAGCGGCGCGCGACCGAGCTGCGCGAGGAGGCGGACCGGCTGGTCGCCCGCGTCGCGCGGGAGCGTGGCGAGGACCCGGAGACCGTGCTGGCCGAGGTGGCCGCGGCGGTGACCGAGGCCGAGGTCTCGCTGCCCGAGCAGCCGGGCGCGCGGGACGTCGAGAAGGTCGAGAGGGCCGAGCGGAGCGGCGGCAACGGCCGCGACCGCTTCGCCGACCGCGACCGTTCCTTCGAGCGTCGTGACGACCGGGGCGGCGACCGTGGTGGCCGTTCGTTCGAGCGTCGTGACGACCGGGGCGGCGACCGCGGCGGCTTCCGTCGTGACGACCGGGGTGACCGGGGCGGCGACCGTGGTGGGCGTTCGTTCGAGCGTCGTGACGACCGGGGCGGCCGTTCCTTCGAGCGCCGTGACGACCGTGGCGGCTTCCGCCGTGACGACCGGGGTGACCGGGGCGGCGACCGTGGTGGGCGTTCCTTCGAGCGTCGTGACGACCGGGGCGGCGACCGTGGTGGCCGTTCGTTCGAGCGTCGCGACGACCGCGGTGGTGACCGCGGCGGCTTCCGCCGTGACGACCGGGGTGACCGGGGCGGCGACCGTGGTGGGCGTTCCTTCGAGCGTCGTGACGACCGCGGTGGCGACCGTGGCGGCTTCCGCCGTGACGACCGCGGCGGACACCGCGGCAGCGACCGTCCGTTCAACCGCGACCGCCAGGGCGACCGCCCCGGCAGCGACCGTCCGTTCAACCGTGACCGCCAGGGCGACCGCCCCGGCTTCCGCTCCGGCGGCCACGACCGCCCGTACGGCCGTCGTGACGACCACCGCGGTTCCTCCTCCTCCTTCGGCCGCCGTGACGACAAGCCGCGCTGGAAGCGCAACGGCTGACGCCGAGCAGTACTGAGCGCCGTGGCCTCCACCCCCTGGGGTGGAGGCCACGGCGCTTTGTTCCCGGCGCCTCACTTCCCGCCATGGAGTGACGCATGTCACGTCGCCCCGAAGGGAATTGCTGGGGGCATGACAGATGACGCCAAGGTGAGTGGGCTGTCGGACGAGGAACGGCTGGCCCAGCTCGGCTACACCCAGGTTCTGGCCCGCCGCATGTCGGCGTTCTCCAACTACGCGGTCTCCTTCACCATCATCTCGGTCCTCTCCGGCTGCCTGACCCTCTACCTGTTCGGTATGAACACGGGCGGTCCGGCCGTCATCACGTGGGGCTGGGTCGCCGTCGGACTGATGACCCTCTTCGTCGGCCTGGCGATGGCCGAGATCTGCTCGGCGTACCCGACGTCGGCGGGCCTGTACTTCTGGGCGCACCGTCTCGCGCCGCCCCGCACGGCCGCCGCCTGGGCCTGGTTCACGGGCTGGTTCAACGTGCTGGGCCAGGTCGCGGTCACCGCCGGCATCGACTTCGGCGCCGCGTCCTTCCTGGGCGCCTACCTGAACCTCCAGTTCGACTTCGAGGTCACCCCCGGCCGCACGATCCTCCTCTTCGCCGCCATCCTGGTCCTGCACGGCCTGCTCAACACCTTCGGCGTCCGCATCGTCGGCCTGCTGAACAGCGTCAGCGTCTGGTGGCACGTCGTCGGTGTGGCGGTCATCGTCGGCGCGCTGACCTTCGCGCCCGACCAGCACCAGTCGGCGTCCTTCGTCTTCGGCGAGTTCGTCAACAACACCGGCTGGGGCAGCGGCGTCTACGTCGTCCTGATCGGCCTGCTGATGGCCCAGTACACCTTCACCGGCTACGACGCCTCCGCCCACATGACCGAGGAGACGCACGACGCGTCCACGGCCGGTCCGAAGGGCATCGTCCGCTCCATCTGGACCTCCTGGATCGCCGGCTTCGTCCTCCTCCTCGGCTTCACCTTCGCCATCCAGTCCTACGACGGCGCCCTCGCCTCCCCGACCGGGGCGCCGCCCGCGCAGATCCTGCTCGACGCGCTCGGCGCCACCGCCGGCAAGCTCCTGCTGCTGGTCGTCATCGGGGCTCAGCTCTTCTGCGGGATGGCCTCGGTGACGGCCAACAGCCGCATGATCTACGCCTTTTCCCGGGACGGCGCGCTGCCCTTCTCCCACCTCTGGCACACCGTGAACCCGCGTACCCGCACGCCGGTCGCGGCCGTCTGGCTGGCGGCGCTGGCGGCGCTGGTCCTCGGCCTGCCCTATCTGATCAACGTCACGGCGTACGCGGCGGTGACGTCGATCGCCGTCATCGGCCTCTACATCGCCTACGTCATCCCGACCCTGCTGCGGCTGCGCAAGGGCGACGACTTCGAGCGCGGGCCCTGGCATCTGGGCCGCTGGTCGCGGGCGGTGGGCGTGGTGGCGGTGACGTGGGTCGGCGTCATCACGGTCCTGTTCATGCTTCCCCAGGTCTCCCCGGTGACCTGGGAGACCTTCAACTACGCGCCCGTCGCCGTCCTGGTGGTCCTCGGCTTCGCCGCGACCTGGTGGCTGGCCTCGGCCCGGCACTGGTTCCTCAACCCCGACCACGCACGCACCCGGGCCCGTACGGCGGCCCGGGCGAACACCCCCGAGCCGGTGGACCCGTAGCCGCCGGACCGCGCGACCGAGGCCGACGCGGCCGTGTCTCCGATACCCGATCGGCGTCCCGGCCGCGTCGGGCTATGCTCGGTGTGGCAACATCACGCATCACCGTGCACCACCCCCTGGGCCCTTAGCTCAATTGGCAGAGCAGTGGACTTTTAATCCATTGGTTGTGGGTTCGAGTCCCACAGGGCCTACCGGTGGCGGGCGGGCCGCGAGCCCCCTGCCCGATCACGCAGCGTCCGAGTCGGCACCGTCCGCTCGGACGCTGCCGCGTTCTCGGCCCGGACCGCCTCCGCCTCCCCGTCTTCGGCGGAGAACAGGGCCTGGTGGTGTGACTATGGTTTATATGGATATGCGAGCCAGGAATCACGTGATCGTCACGGGCCGGGCGGACCGGCCTGTGGTGATGCCGAGGCACGGGTTCGGGTGTGAGCAGACCATGGGGCGGCTGGTGGTGCCGGTCCTGGAGCCCGACGCCTCGACGCTCAGCGGAGGACGGGCTGGAGATCTGCCGTGAGCTGGAGGCAGGGGCAGGGGCAGGAGCTGGGGCCGGTGGTCTTCGTGGGGCATTCGGTGAACGCGACGACGGGAGTGCCGGCCGCCGCCCGGGAGCCCGAGCGCTTCGCCGGCGCCGGCGACCTCGACGAACCGATGGGGCCGATGGGGCCGATGGGGTCGATGGAGTCCCTCCCCGCCCCCGGGCACTGCCCCCGGCTGAGCGCACCCGGTGCGACCGCCGCGCCGATCGCCTCCTTCGCCGCCGAGGTGGGCCGGTGACCGGCGCCTGCCACGACGGGCACGGCGACGGCGGCGGCTCGGGCGTCGGCAAGGGCTCCGGCGACGGCGGCGGCTCGGGCGGTGCGTGGCCGCCCGGCTCCGAGCTGCCGGAGGACAGCGTGGAGGACCTCTACGAGAACGCGCCCTGCGGCTACCTCTCCACGCTGCCGGACGGGCGGATCACCAAGGTCAACAAGACGCTGCTGGACTGGCTCGGCCACCGGCGCGACGACCTCGTCGGGCGCCTGCGCTTCGCCGACCTGCTCACCGTCGGCGGCAGGCTCTACCACGAGACCCACTTCGCTCCCCTGCTGTCCATGCAGGGGGAGGTCCGCGGCATCGCGCTGGAGCTGAAGGCCGCCGACGGCTCGCGCCTGCCGGTCCTGGTGACCTCCACCGTCAGGACCGGCGAGGACGGGCGGCCGCTGCTGATCCGCACCACCCTCCTCGACGCCCGCGACCGGCGTGCCTACGAGGACGAGCTGCTGCGGGCCCGGCAGGAGGCCGACACCGAACGCGACCGCCTCAGAACCCTGGCGACCACGCTCCAGCGGACCCTGCTGCCCCCCGCCCTGGACGACGTGCCCGGTCTGGACGTCGCCGCCCACTACCACATCGCCTCCGTCGACGAAGTCGGCGGCGACTTCTACGACTTGTTCCCCCTCACCCAGGGGACCTGGGGTCTGTTCCTCGGAGACGTGTGCGGCAAGGGCGCCGCCGCCGCCGCGATCACCTCCCTGGCCCGCTACACCCTGCGCGCCGCGGCGGTCTACGACCCCGACCCCGCGGCCGTGCTCCGCAACCTCAACACCGTCCTGAACCACGAGTACAACGGCTACGACCCGCGGTTCTGCACCGTGATCTTCGGGCTGCTGACCCCCGTCGGCGAGCAGGGCGCCTTCCGGATCACCCTGGCCAGCGGCGGGCACCCGCCGGCCCTCCTGCTGCGCGCCGACGGCAGCGCCGACTACCTGCCCACCCCCGGCGGCCAGCTCGTCGGGGTCCTGCCGGACGCCCACATCGCCACCACCACCGTCCGCCTGGACCCCGGCGACACCCTGCTCCTCTACACGGACGGCCTCACCGAGGCCCACACCGACCAGCCCGGTGGACGCTACGGCGACGAGGCGCTCGTGGACTTCGCCCGATCACTGGCCCCCACCACCGCCTCCGGCACGGTCCAGGCACTGAGCGACCTGCTCGACGCCCTCGGCACCGGCGTGGACGACGACACCGCCGTCCTCGCCATCAACGTGCCCCGGCCGCCCGGCGGAGAGCGACGCGGCGCCTAGGGTTGCCCCGCCGGAACCCGCCGCCCCGCCCCACCGGAGTACGCCCATGCCCCTCCCGTACGTCCTGCTCTCCGCCGCCGTCTCCCTCGACGGCTGCCTGGACGACACCGGCCCCGAACGGCTGCTGCTCTCCTCCCCGGCCGACTTCGACCGGGTCGACGAGGTGCGGGCGTCCGTCGACGCGATCCTGGTCGGTGCCGGCACGATCCGGGCCGACAACCCGCGGCTGCTGGTGAACTCGGCCGAGCGGCGAGGCGCCCGGATCGCGGCAGGGAAGGCCGAGTACCCGCTCAAGGTGACGGTCAGCGCCACCGGGGAGCTGGACCCGGCGGCCGCGTTCTGGCACACCGGGGGCGAGAAGCTGCTGCTCACGACGGACCGGGGCGCCCGGCGGGCCCGGGCCCTCGGACTCGCCGCCGACGTGGTGCCGCTCGGCGAGGCGCTCGACTGGCGGGCGGCGCTGGAGCACCTGCACGACGAGCGGGGAGTGCGGCGGCTCATGGTCGAGGGCGGGGGGACCGTGCACACCCAGTTGCTGCGCCAGGAACTCGCCGACGAACTCCAGCTCGTCCTCGCCCCTCTGCTGGTCGGCGACCCGGACGCGCCCCGTCTGTTCGGTCCCGGGGCCTACCAGCGCGGCCGGCTGCGGCTGGTGGAGTCGCGGCGCATCGAGGACGTCGTACTGGCGCGGTACCTGCCGACCGCCCCGGGCGCCGGAGGCCGGGTGACCGCCGCCGACCGGCACTGGCTCGCCCTCGCCTGCGAGCTGGCGCAGCTGTGCCCGCCGTCCGGGACGGCGTTCAGCGTGGGGGCGGTGGTGGTCGCCGCCGACGGGACCGAGCTGGCGCGGGGGCACTCCCGCGAGGGCGGCGACCCCGTCGTGCACGCCGAGGAGGCCGCACTCGCCAAGGCCGACCCCGCCGACGCCCGGCTGTCGACCGCCACGGTGTACAGCAGCCTGGAACCCTGCGCCCGCCGCGCCTCCCGGCCCGCGCCCTGCGCCCGGCTGATCCTCGACGCCGGGGTACGCCGCGTGGTCACGGCCTGGCGGGAACCGGACACCTTCGTGCCGGGCGCGGACGGCGGCGGGGTGCTCACCGCCGGGGGCGCCACCGTCGTCGTCCTGCCCGAGTACGAGGAGCGCGCGAAGGCTCCCAACCGCCATCTGGAGGGGTAGCGGGATACGGATGTGCATGCAGCCCCCGCGATGACGTACAGTGGAGACACAACGGCGCGGGGTGGAGCAGCTCGGTAGCTCGCTGGGCTCATAACCCAGAGGTCGCAGGTTCAAATCCTGTCCCCGCTACTGAAACCGAAGGCCGGAATCCCTTGAGGATTCCGGCCTTCGGTGCGTTCAGGTGTGTTCACCCGGTCGGCCCTCACGGCTCGCCGCCCGCCCCCGATCCGGGAAACCTGGAGACGGGACGGCAAGCGGCGCGGAGGTTCGGGGCGGCGGGAGACGAGTGGTGCGGCCAGGTCACGTGGACGACGAGGGAGCGTACGCCAGGGCCGGCGGCCGGCTCCCCGGCGACCCCGCGCCCGACCCGGGCCTCGGCACCGAGGCCATGGCGCCGCCCACCCCGGCCGAACGCCCGCCGCGGACCCCGTACGGGCGCCGCCTGGTGCGCCTGCTCCCGGTCCTGCTCATCGTCGTCGCCATCCTGTACGACATCTTCACCCCGAGATACTTCACGGCCGGCCCGCTCTACACGGCCGCGCCGCTGGTCGCCGCCCCCCTCTACTCGCGGCGGGGCACGGCGCTCACCGGTGTCGCCGTGGTCGCCGCCGTCGTCGGGCTGCAACTGAGCAAGGGCGTCGCCCACTACGTCGACTCCCTCACGGAGCTGATCACCATCGCGACGGTCGCCGCCCTCGCGGTCTTCGTCAACGCCTTCGTCCGCCGCACCGGTGAGCGCCTCGTCAGCGTCCGCGAGATCGCCGAGGCCGCCCAGCGCGCCGTGCTGCCCGAGCCCGCCGAACGGATCGGCGGCTTCGAGATCGCCGCCTGCTACGAAGCCGCGCAGGCCGACGCCTTCATCGGCGGGGACCTGTACGCGGTGCAGGACAGCGCGCGCGGCGTCCGGCTCATCGTCGGGGACGTGCGCGGCAAGGGCATGGGCGCGGTGGCCGCCGTCGCCGTCGTGATCGGCGCCTTCCGCGAGGCCGCCGAGCAGGAGGCCACCCTGGAGGCGGTGGCCCAGCGCCTGGAACGGGCGCTGGCGCGCGAGGGCACCCGGCGCAACGGACTGGACGCCTTCGAGGGGTTCACCACCGCCGTCCTCGCCGAACTCCCGCACGGCGACGGGGTCGTGCGGATCGTGAACCGGGGTCACCCGCCCCCGCTGCTGCTGTACGCCGACGGCACCCTGCGTCCGCTCCCCGCCCGGGAGGCGGCGCTGCCGCTCGGGATGGGCGAGCTGGGCGTGTGGCCCGACCGGGCCCAGGAGGACGCCTTCCCGGGCGGAGCCACGCTGCTGCTGCACACCGACGGCCTGTCCGAAGCCCGGGACGCGCGGGGCGAGTTCTACGACCCGCACGAACGGCTCGCCGGCTGCGTCTTCCGGCACCCGGGGAAGCTGCTCGCCGCCCTCGCCGAGGACGTGCGCCGGCACTCCGGGGGCGGGATGGCGGACGACATGGCACTGCTCGCCGTACGCCGTCCCGCGCGCGAAGACCTTGATCATTGTCACGAACGGTGACCCGGCGAGCGCCCTGCGCATAACGACTGACACTCTGTCAGAAACTTGTGGTGTGAAGGGGAATACTGAGGGGCGGTCAACTCGCCCGGATTTCACCGATCCTGAGGCGTACGTCCCGTCCGGATTCGTTAATGATCAAGAGGAACAGCTTGGAATCCCCGCCCCGCGTCTATTAACGTTCGATAACGCAGCGCGGTCGTCCCAGCCGTCACAGAAGGCGGCTCCGTGCGCACGCGCCGAATCCCGCGAGGGAACCGGGGAACCACCACCTTGGGGTGAATCGCTCGTACGACGCCGTGGAGACACGGTGGATATACGCGCGTAGGAGACCTTCCTGCTCCGAACCCGTCAGCTAACCCGGTAGGCGGAAGGAAGGAAAGGAGTACGCCCACGTGGCGTCCAACCGGCCTGCCCCCGAGGCCCCGTTCGTGCCCAGCGCGCACGACACCGACACCTTCGGCTACGACGGCCACCGCACCGAAGAGGGCCCCTGGGAGGAGTGGAATCCCACCGCGGAATCCATCCGCCCCGTGCGCGGCCGGCACCGCGTCGCCAAGCAGCGCGGCGGACTCGCCCGCAGCTCCACCGTCCTCGGCGTCGGTGTCATAGCCGCGGTCGGCGCGGGCGGCATGGCCAGCGCGCAGACCGGCAAGCCGCCGGTGTCCATCTCCATGCCCGACCTGCCCAACGTCGGCTCGCTCATCTCGGACGACGAGGAGCCGGAGCCGCAGGGTTCCACCGCCCCGCTCAGCGGCATCGGCGTGGCCGCGACCGCCGACACCGCGCAGGACGCCCCCGACGCCGGTGAGACGCTGCGCGCCCGGATCATGGCGCAGGCCGAGCAGCAGCAGGCCCAGGTCGAGACGAAGGCCGCCGCCGAGGCCGCGGCCGCCGCCGAGAAGAAGGCCGCGGAAGCCGCCGCCAAGGCGGAGAAGGAGGCCGAGGCCAAGGCCGCCGCCGCCAAGAAGAAGGCGGAGGAGGAGGCCGCGAAGAAGGCCGAGGCCGAGCGGCTCGCGAAGCTGGCCAAGCAGTACACCCTGCCGACCTCCTCGTACACGATCTCCTCCAGCTTCGGCCAGGCCGGCGCCTACTGGTCCTCCGGCTACCACACCGGCCTCGACTTCGCCGCGCCCACCGGCACGCTGCTCAAGGCGGTGCACAGCGGCACCATCACGTCGGCCGGCTACGAGGGCTCCTACGGCTACAAGACCGTGCTGACCCTCGATGACGGCACCGAGATCTGGTACGCCCACCAGTCGTCGATCAGCGTCAGCGTCGGCCAGAAGGTCACCACCGGTGATGTCATCGGCCGCGTCGGCGCCACCGGCAACGTGACCGGGGCCCACCTCCACATGGAGGTCCACACCAGCGACGGCGGCGGGATCGACCCGATGGCCTGGCTGCAGAGCAAGGGCCTGACCCCCTGACCGAGGCCGTGCACGGCCCCGCCGGTCCCCGGCGGTCCTGACGGCGACCCCCCGACGCCAGGGCTGCCGGTTTGCGGGATTTTTGCCCCGCTCCCGGAATCACCGGCTCCGTCGTGGCCGTTGACGCAGGACATGACTTCTCTGCGCAAGCTCGGCTCCTCGGACCTCGAGGTCTTCCCCCTCGCCCTCGGTGGCAACGTCTTCGGCTGGACCGCCGACCAGGACACCTCCTTCGCCGTCCTGGACGCCTACACGGCCGCGGGCGGCAACTTCGTCGACACCGCCGACTCGTACTCCGCGTGGGTCGACGGCAACAGCGGCGGGGAGTCCGAGACCATCGTCGGCAAGTGGCTCGCCTCCCGCGGCAACCGCGGTGACGTCGTCCTCGCCACCAAGGTCAGCCAGCACCCCGAGTACCCGGGCCTGTCCGCCACGAACATCAAGGCGGCGGCCGACGCCTCGCTGCGCCGCCTGGGCACCGACCACATCGACCTCTACTACACCCACTTCGACAAGCCCGAGGTGCCGGTGGAGGAGATCGTCGGCGCGCTCGACGAGCTGGTGCGGGCGGGCAAGGTCCGGCACATCGCCGCCTCCAACATCTCCGCCGAGCGGCTCGCGGCGTCCCTGGAGTTCTCCGACCGCGAGGGCCTCGCCCGGTACGTGGCGCTCCAGCCCCACTACAACCTCGTCTCGCGGGACACCTACGAGGGCGGGCTGCGCGACCTCGCGGAGCGGGCCGGCCTGGCCGCCGTGCCGTACTACTCCCTCGCCTCCGGATTCCTCACCGGCAAGTACCGGGCCGGCTCGGCCGTCGACAGCCCCCGTGCGGGCGGCGCGGCGAAGCACCTGGAGACCGAGCGGGGCCGGCGGGTCCTGGCGGCCCTGGACGAGATCGCCGAGGCCCACGACGCTCCCGTCGCCACGGTCGCCCTGGCCTGGCTGGCCGCGCAGCCGACGGTGGCCGCACCGATCGCCTCCGCCCGCACGGTCGAGCAGCTCCCGGCGCTGCTGGGGGTGGCCGAGCTGTCCCTCACCCCGGACGAGGTCGCCCGGCTGGAGCGGGCGTCGCTCTGACGGCCGGAACCCGGGGCCCCGCGGCCGGTGGGGCGGACCGGGGCTACCCGCGGTGGGGGTGGGGCGGGGCGTACGGAAGGTAGCCGTGAGGGGCGTGGTACTGCCCCGGCGAGGGCGCGGGGAGCGGGGCGGCGGGGGCGTACCCGTAGGGCCCGTGGCCGGGGTGCGCCCCGTACGCCCCGTACGTCCCGTACACCCCGTAGCCCGGCCAGGGCGGTAGGGGCGGTACGGGCGGCGCGGTGGCCCGGGCCGCGTAGTCCAGCGCCGGGCGGGCCACGGCGCGCCGCTGCCACAGGGCCTCCAGCAGCTCCCGTTCCCGTACGGCGAAATCGGCGCCCGCCCTGCCCCGGCGTCCGCGGTGCCGCAGGAACGCCAGCGAGGTCGCGTACGCCTCGTACCGCGCCACCGTCCGCGCCGCCTCCTTCCCGGCGTGCCGGCGCGCGTGCTGCCGGGCGATACGGCGGGCGCGCATCGAGCCGAGCGCGTGCGGTTCCGCGGGCGACAGCCATCCGGCCAGGACGTACACGGGCAGCTCGGCACGCACGGCGCCCAGTTCGCGCTGCCGGGTCCAGATCGCCAGCCAGGTCAGCAGGCCGAAGGACGGGACCATGAAGGCCGCGTACACGGCGAAGAAGCCGTACTCGCCGAACGCGGCCGAGCCGTTCCACAGGGCGTGCACGCCCATCGCGAGCAGCAGGCCGGCCAGCGGGAGCAGGGCCCGGCGCAGGCGGTGCCGGCCCGCGGAGAGCGCCGCGATGCCGAAGCCGATGCCGGTGAGCACGGTGAAGAGAGGGTGGGCGAAGGGCGACATCACGATGCGGACGAAGAAGGTCGCCGCGGTGACCGACGCGATGCCGCTGCCGCCGGTGAGCTGGTCGGTGCCGAAGGCGGTGCCCAGGTAGAGGATGTTCTCGGTGAAGGCGAAGCCGGTGGCGGTGACGCCGGCTATGACGACACCGTCGACGATGCCGCTGAAGTCGCGCCTGCGGAAGAGGAAGACCAGCAGTACGGCGGCGGCCTTGGCGGACTCCTCGACGACCGGGGCTATGACGGTGGCGCCCAGGGTGTCCGCGCCGGACGGGTCCGCGGTGGCGGTGGCTATCCACCGCGTCGCGAAGCTGTTGGCGACGATGGCTATCAGCGCCGCCGCGCAGGCGCCCCAGGCGAAGCAGAACAGCAGGTTCCGCCAGGGCCCGGGCTCGACCCGGTCCAGCCAGCGGAAGGCGGCCAGGAGCAGCGGCACCGGCAGCACCGCGAGGCCCAGCCCGACCAGGAAGCCCTGCGTGCCGGTCTGTTCGCGCACCAGGGCCAGGATGACCAGGCCGGAGAGCGCGAGCAGGGTGACGAGCGCGCCGTAACGCACCCAGGCGCGCTGCCACCAGTGCGGATGCGTCCGGGGACGGGCGGGCGGACGCGTCGGGTACGGGGGACAGGTGGCCACGGCATGGACCCTAACCGGTGGGGGGCTGCTGCTCCTTGTGCTGATCGCGCTGCTGTACGCGGCGGAAGAGCAAGTCGTTCACCACATGTCCCTTGTCCAGTCCCTGGCCCTCGAAACGGGTCCGGGGCCGGTGGGCGGGGCGCGGCGCGAAACCACCGTCCGGCACGGTGTTCTCGAAGCCGGGGTGCGCGGTGAGCACCTCCAGCATCTGCTCGGCGTACGGCTCCCAGTCGGTGGCGCAGTGCAGGACGGCCCCCGGGGCCAGCCGCGTCGCCGCCAGGGTCAGGAACTCGGGCTGGATCAGCCGGCGCTTGTGGTGCCGCTTCTTCGGCCAGGGGTCGGGGAAGTAGACGCGCAGCCCGGCGAGCGAGCCGGGGGCGAGCATCTCGCGCAGGAGGATGATCGCGTCGCCGTTGCCCACCCGGATGTTGGACAGGCCCTCCCGCTCCGCGAGACCCAGCAGATTGCCCTGGCCGGGGGTGTGCACGTCCACCGCGAGGATGTTGGTCCCCGGGTCGGCGGCGGCCATCCGGGCGGTGGCCTCGCCCATGCCGAAGCCGATCTCCAGGACGACGGGCCGGTCGTTGCCGAACAGCTCGGCGAGGTCGATGACCCGCTGCCCGTCGATGTCCAGTCCCCACTGGGGCCACAGCCGCTGCAGCGCGTCCGCCTGCCCGGTGGTCACCCGGCTCCGCCGGGGCTGGAAGCTCCGGATCCGCCGCTCGAAGTGCGATCCGGCCGGGTCGGCCTTGGGTCCGTCGGGGAAGCGGGGCTCGCCCCTGGCACGGGTGTGCCTCAGGTCGTCACCGGCGTGGGGGGCGGCGGGCTGGGAAGCGTCGGAGGCGCTGCGGAAATCAGACACAGTGCCCTCGATTTTACGGTCGGTCGCGCCGGTCACGACGCTCCCAGCGCGGCCAGGGCCCTGCGTCCCACCTCCCGCCCGATCGGCAGCGCCGCCGTCGCGGCGGGGGACGGCGCGTTCAGCACGTGGACCGCGTGGGCGCCCTCGCGGATGAGGAAGTCGTCCACCAGCGTCCCGTCCGCCAGCACCGCCTGCGCCCGCACTCCCGCGGGCGACGCCACCAGGTCGCCCTCCGTCACGGCGGGCAGCAGCCTGCGCACGGCCGTGGTGAAGGCTCCCTTGGACAGTGACCGGCGCAGCTCGCCCGCGCCGTACCTCCAGTGCCGTCGGGCTATCCGCCACGAGCCCGGCCAGGCGAGGGTGGCGCCCAGCTCGCGGGGCCGCACCACGTCCCAGCCGTAGCCCTCCCGGGCGAGGGCCGGCACCGCGTTCGGCCCGACGTGGACGCTGCCGTCGATGCCTCGGGTCAGGTGCACCCCGAGGAAGGGGAACGCCGGGTCCGGCACCGGGTACACCAGGCCCCGCACCAGCTCCGGACGGGCCAGCTCGTAGTACTCGCCGCGGAAGGGGACGATCCGCATGCCCGGGTCGTCGCCGGTCAGGCGGGCGATCTCGTCGCACTGCAGCCCGGCGCAGTTGACCAGGACGCGGGCGCGGAGCACGTCTCCGGAGCGGGTGCGCACGGCCACCCCGAGGCCAGGGCGCCGGTCGATGTGCCGGACCCGCGCGCCGTAGCGGATCTCGGCGCCCGAGGCCAGGGCCAGCTGCCGGGCCACCGCCACGTAGTCGCAGACGCCGGTGGTGCCGACGTGGATGGCGGCCAGGCCGCGCACCTCGGGCTCGTACTCCGGGATCTGGGCGGCGCCCAGCTCGCGGACCGGTATGCCGTTCTCCCGGCCGCGCTGGACGAGGGCGTGCAGGCGGGGCAGCTCGGAACGGTGGGTGGCGACGATCAGCTTGCCGGTGACGGCGTGCGCGATGCCGTACTCGGCGCAGAACTTGACCATCTCGGCGGAGCCCCGCACCGCGTAGCGGGCCTTCAGGGAGCCCGGACGGTAGTAGACGCCGCTGTGGATGACGCCGCTGTTGCGGCCCGTCTGGTGCCGGGCCGGGCCCGGCTCCTTCTCCAGGACCATGACCCGGGTGCCGGGCGCGGCGCGCGTGATCGCGTACGCCGTCGACAGGCCGACGATCCCGCCGCCGATCACCAGCACGTCGCAGTCGTACGCGACGCGCCGCGCGGCCGCCGTCCGCACTCGTTCCATCTCCCGGTCCACCTCCCGCCTCCGATAGTGCACTGCGCCACTGACAATGCCCTCAAACCCGGGAGGCGCGGCGGATCAGGCCGTGGTCATCAGGAGCGGCCGGGCGCGCTCGCGCAGCTCGACCACGCGCGGCTCGTCGCCGTACGGCTCGAGGCGGTGCAGGAGGTCCTTGACGTACTCGGTGGTGCGGGCCGAGGAGATGCGGCCGGCGACCTCCACCGCCCGCACGCCCTGCTCGCAGGCGGCGTCCAGATTGCCCGACTCCAGCTCGGCCACGGCCGAGACGACGAGCCTGAGGCCGTGCGAGCGTACGAACTCCTCCGTCGGTTGCGACAGGGCCTGCTCGGTGAAGCGGCGGACCTGGCGTGGTGCCTTCAGGTCGCGGTAGCACTCGGCGGCGTCGGCGGCGAACCGGTCGTAGGAGTAGAAACCCAGCCACGACGGGTCGCTGTCGCCGGGCCGGGCGCGCTCCAGCCAGCTCTCGGCGGCCTTGAGGGCGGCCCCGGCCGCCGGGGCGTCGCTCGCGCGCGCGTGGGCGCGTGCCTCCACCAGCCGGAAGAAGCTCATGGTGCGGGCCGTGGCGAGGCCGCGGTTGCGCTCCAGGGCGGCCTGGGCCAGGTCCACGCCCTCGTCGCCGAAGCCGCGGTAGGTGGCCTGGAGCGACATGGAGGCGAGCACGTAGCCGCCCAGAGGCACGTCGGCCGCCGCGCGGGCCAGGCGCAGGGCCTGGATGTAGTACCGCTGGGCCGCCTCCTGCTGGCCGGTGTCGAAGGCCATCCAGCCGGCCAGGCGGGTCAGTTCCGCCGAGGCGCCGAACAGGGCGCGGCCCACCTCGTCGGAGTAGGAGCCGAGGAGCAGCGGGGCCGCCTCCACGCGTAAGCACTCCGGGACCATCGACGAACGCCAGTCGCCGCCGCCGTACTTGGAGTCCCAGCGGCGCGCGTCCTCGGCGGCCTCCCGCAGCTTCCGTACGTCACTGTGGCCGACTCTGAGCGGTGCGCCGGAGCCCTCGGCCGGGCTCGCGTCGCGCGCCACCGAGCTGTCGGCCGGGGTTATCAGCCATCGCGAGGCGGGTGTCGCGTACGCGCTCACGGCGAACGATCCGGCGAGGGACTGCCAGATGCCGCCGCCCGTGCGGCGTCCGGCGAGGTCGAGGCGGTACAGCTCGGTGGCGGACCTGACGGCCTGCCCGACGTCCCGGGGAAAGGCGAGGCCCACCTCGGGGGCGGGATCGGCGTCCGCGAGGCCGATCTCGTGCAGCGGCACCGGGCGGCCGAGTTTCTGGCCGATGGCGGCGGCGATGAGGTGCGGCGCGGCACCCTGCGGCACCATGCCCTTCGACACCCAGCGCGCCACCGACGTCTTGTCGTAGCGCAGCGTCAACCCGCGTTGGGCGCCTAGGTCGTTGACCCGCCGGGCGAGGCCGGCGTTGCTGATTCCCGCGAGGGCGAGAACGGCGCCGAGCTTTTCGTTCGGCCCGCGTTGCTCCCTGGACATGCGCCACCCCTCGACACAGACGGCTGCCGTGCTGGCATAACCACGCGGCATTCGTAAACCCAGCGTAGTTCGCCGGATCCCATGCGTTAAGAGGCATTGTTCCGGATGGCGGGATTGTGGTCCGTACGGAAGTGCGGTGCCTGTACGGTCCGTTGCCGCGTGCTCCCGGTGTGTGGCCGTGCGCCCGCCCGTGCGCTCTTCTCCGGCCACCGGGGGAGCGGTTCCATGGCTGACGCGTGGGTCGGCCCGCTGTACTGGATCCAGTGGGCTGGGGGACACCGCCGCCTACATCCCCGCGGGCGGCGGACGGGTCCGGGGGGTGTGCCTCGCCTCCCGGACCGCGCACCGCCGGTCGGTGCGCAAAGCCTGTACGGAGCGTGTTCGAACGTGTCCGCGTGACGCCGATTTGGCTGAAAAGCGCCCCTGTCGTTTCCGGGGTTCCGCGGCCCTCACCACGGGAGTTGAGGGCGCGTCGGGGAGCCAAGGGGCGCGTTGCGGGGGCGCATTCGCGTCGTCTTCACGCCCTCCGGACAGGAAGTTGCCCTCCTCGGGCGGACACCCGTGGAGGCGCATTCACGGGAGCACATGCGGCTCCGCCGATGCTCTGCGGCGCGCCCTTCATGGCAGCATGGGACCAGTTCGTACGGTGCACTGGTTGTCCCCAGCCTGTGGAGGCGTCGATGCGGTGGTTGGTGGGGTGGAGCAGCGCCGCCGTGGGAGCAGCGGGGATCGCCGGCGCGGCCGGCTCCGCGGGGGCCACCGGGTACGACGGCGAGACCGTACAGCCCGTGGGCGCCCAGCCGTTGTGGGGCGACCCCGATCCCCTGTGGGCGGTCGGCGACTGGCGCCCCGACGAGGTGCGCGTCGTCACGGTCGATCCGCAGACCCGGCTCGCCGTCCTCGGTATCTGCGGTGCCAGCGACGAGCAGCTGCGCGTCGGCCTGTTCGCCGCGCGCGGAGGGGCACTTCGGCACCTGACGGCGTGGCCCGGCAGCTACACGGCCGTCGTCCAGGTGGGGCGGCGGATCACCGTCTGCGGCGATCTCGCGGGCGCGCGCCCGGTGTTCCACACCCCCTGGGAGCGCGGCACGGCGTACGCGACGGCCGCGCTGCCCCTGGCCGACCTCGTCGAGGCCAACCTCGACTTCGGCTACCTCGCCGCGCTGCTCGCCGCCCCCGACGTGCCGGCCGCGCTGGACGACTCCACCCCGTACGACGGCGTGAAGCGCGTTCCGCCGGGGCATGCCCTGATCCTGCGCGCCGGGGCGCGTGAGATCGCCGGGTACGAGCCGGTGGCCTCGCTCGCCGTGGCGGCGCCCTCGGCCGACCCCGATCGTGCGGTGGACGGGGTGCGGGACGCCCTGGTGGAGGCCGTGCGCACCCGTCTCGCCGCGCCGCGGCACGTCCCCGGCGACGGCATAGACCCCGGCCCGGTGCCCGGCATGGGCCCCGCGGAACGGCGCGCCGCGCGCGGGATGCCGGTCCCGGGGATCGGCGCCGACCTGTCCGGCGGACCCGCCTCGGGAACGCTGGCCCTGCTGGCCGCCGGGCTGCCCGGGATGCCGGGGACCGTGCTCGGGCACGGCACCGGGGCGGGCGAGCGGCTGCTGGCCGTCACCTTCAACGACCTGGCCGTCGGCGGGCAGGAGGCCGAGCTGGAGCGGGCGGGCGCGCTGGCGGCCAACCCGCGGCTGCACCACGTCGTCGTCGCCGGCGACGAGGAGGTACTGCCGTACGCCGCATTGGACGGGCCGCTCACGGACGAACCGGGCTCCGTCCTGGTCGCGGCCGCCCGGCACCGGGCGCGGCTGGCCGCGGGCAGCGCGGACCACTTCACCGGGTACGGGGCGCGTCAGGTGCTGGACGCGCACCCGGCACGGCTGGCCGACCTGCTGATGGACCGCAAGCGGCGCCATCTCGTACGGCCGGTCGCCGCGCTGGCCAAGGCGGACGGCTCGGTGCTGGTCCCCGCGCGGGTGTACGGCGCGGCCCGGCGGCTGGCGCGGACGCCGTACCGCACCGGGCTCGAAGTGCTCGCCGAGCGGCTGCTGCGGCGGCGCTTCGACGCCCCGACGGACGGGGGCGGGGCCATGGAGGCCTCGCTGGCCGTGCTCGCCTGGGCGGGGCCCGGGCCGGCGGCGCGGTGGCTGACCGGGGAGGCGCTGGCTGAAGTATCGGTTCGCCTCCAGACGTCCTCGCAGCGGTCCGGGGTGGGCCCCGGGCAGCGGCCCGGTGACTTCCGGGCGCGGGCGGCGCTGGCCCGGCAGGCGGCGGAGGTGCGGGTGCTGGAGCAGGCCGCCGAGATCCGCTTCCAGCGGCTGCACACGCCGTTCCTCGACAACCAGGTCGTCCGCGCCTGCCGCGCGCTGCCGGAGGCGCTGCGGGTGCAGCCGGGGGCGCGGGCGGCGATCCTGCGGACGGTGCTGGAGGGGGCGGGGGTGAGCGAGTTGCCGAGTGGCTGGGGGGCGCCTTCCCAGGCGGTGGCGGCCTCCGCGGCGCGGACCGGGCTGCGGGTGGCCGCGGACTCGCTGCTCGGGCTGTTCGACACGCCGCTGCTCGCGGAGGCGGGGCTGGTGGAGGCGCGGGTCGTGCGCAAGGCGGTGCGGGGGGCGGCCGCGGGGGAGGCGTTGCCGCTGGCGGGGCTGGCGGACCTGGTGTCGCTGGAGCTGTGGCTGCGGCGGTTGCTCGCGCGGCGGGGGACGTGCTGGACCGGGACGCCGGCGCGGCAGCGGGCGGTGCCGGCGGGGATCGCTCCGCAGCGGGGGGCCTTGGGTGGGGCGGGGGCGGTGGTGCGGCGGGGGTGAGGGGGCCTCCGGCGACGGGGCGGGGGTGCCTGCGGCGGCCTCGGGGGGTTCGGTGGGGGGTGCGGGTGCCTGCGGGCGCCTCGGCGGGGTGCCTGCGGCGGCCTGTGCGGGTTCGGTGGGGGTGCGCGTTTGTGCGTGCGGTGGTCTGTGGGTCGGGGTCGGGCCGGGGGGTGTCCGTCCTCGGAACGGCGTGGAATCGGTCGGGGAACGGGGTGCCGTTCGTTGACGCGCCAACCGCTGCGGGCGGACACCCCCCGGCCCGGCCCCTTCTCGCCGTGCGCGGGTGCGGGTCCTCGTCTCCCGGCTCGCCCCTTCTCGTCGTGCGCGCCTACGCGCAGGTGAACCGTGACTGTGCCCAGTCCGCGAGTGTCAGGGAGTCGCCGGGGGTGTGCGGCTCGACCACCAGGCGTACGGTCTCGCGGCCCGTGAGGTCCACGTGGACCGGTACCGCCGGGGCTCCGCCCTCCACCACGCCCGAGGTCCACAGGCGGGTGCCGTCGGCGTAGACGGAGAAGTGGACCTTGCCCAGCCGCATCGTGAGGTCGTCGGTGCCCACGAGTGCGTCGTACGACGAGCAGGCGGCGTTGAGGGTGATGGTCACGGAGGAGCGGCCCTGCACCGTGACCCCGTGCGCGTACCGCTCGCCGCCGATCGACAGGGCGGACCGCTGCCACACCCAGCTGCTGCCGGCGAGCCTCATCTCGGGGCCGGTGCCGTCGCCGGTGAGGTCGTACGCCAGCTCGTTCCACTGGTGGACGGTCGGGGCGGGCGGTGGGGTCGGGGGAGAAGGCTCGGGGGGCGGAGGGGGAGCAGGGGTGGGAGTGGGGGGTGGCTCGGGGGTGGGAGTCCTGCTCGGGGTCGGGGTGGGTGTGGGGGGCGGTGGGTTGGCGGGCGTGGGGGACGGGGTGGTCGGGCTGGGGGGTGGGGGAGGCGAGGGTTCCGGGGTGGCCGCCGGTGGGTGGGGGCGTGTCGGGGGTGCGGGGGTGTCCGGGGCGGGCTCGGCCACCGGGGAGGAGGCGGGTGGGCCCGCCTGGGGCGCTTGTCCGGCCGGGGCGTCGTCGCCGATCAGCGCGAAGACCAGCGCGGCCGCGGCGGCCACCGCCACCACACCGGCCGCGATCCCGGCCTTCACCGGTGCTCCCAGGCCCTCGGAGGCCGCGGCACCGCCCCCGGCGCCGGACCCGCCCGAGCCGGCCGCCGCGCCCGCGGCACCGGCACCCGCGGCACCGGCACCCGCGCCGCCGGCGACGAGTCCCGCCGCCTTGGCGTACCCGGCGGCGCCGAACCAGCCGATGACCGCGACCGGGACCACGGCCGGGATACCGCCGGCGACCTCCTCGATCTGCGTGGCGGCCAGTCGGCACCTGGCGCACTCCTCCAGGTGCTTACGCAGCCCCCGTTCGGCCCGGGTGCGCAGCCTTCCGCGTGCGTAGGTGCCCAGCTGGTCGGCGTAGCGGGCGCACTGTTCGTCGGCGGCGAGGGTCTCGCTGACGTGGGCCTGGAGGTAGGCCTGCTTCAGGCCCTCGCGGGCGCGGCTGGCGAGCACACGGGTGCCGTTGGCGTCCAGCCCGAAGAGCACGGCCACCTCGCTCGGCGACTCGTCCTCGACCTCGGTGTGCCACAGCACGGCCTGCCACCGTTCCGGCAGGGAACGGAAGGCGCGCATGGCCATCGACTGCTCGGCCTCGTGCAGGGCGCGGACGTCGGCGCCCAGTTCCAGCGTGTCGTCGTCCGGAGTGCGGGGGGTGTGCGCGGACTGCGCGGCGAAGACCGCGAAGTCCTCGACCAGTTGCTCCCGGCCCGCCGACCGGGTCCAGCCGGCGGCGACGCGCCGGACCGCGGTGAGGAGGTAGGCGCGTACGGCGTGCTCCGGGCCCGAGCCGCCGCGCACCGCCTGGAGCATGCGGGCGAAGACCTCCGCGGTCAGGTCGTCCGCGGTGTGGGCGTCACGGCAGCAGGTGCGCGCGTACCGGCGCACCGCGTCCGCGTGGCGCCGGTACAGCTCCTCGTAGGCCGTGTCGTCGCCCGCGCGCATCCGCTGGATCAGCACCGCGTCGGACGACGGCAGCTCGCGCGGCGGGGGCAGCACGCCCTCGTCGTACGGCTCGCCGAGCGGCGGCAGGACGCTGTCCTCGTGCACCTCGCGCTGGGATGGGACGCCGCCTTCCGCAGGGGTGCCGCGGCGCGGGACCCGAGCCGGTCCGCCCTGCCCGGGAACCTGCGGCGGACCGCCGGATCCGGTGCGGTCGTCACCGGGTGAGCCGTTCCACCCGTCATCACTCATCGCGGAAGGCCTCCGCCACCTGCCCAGCCAGTCCCGAACATCGGGTCAGCGTGGCATACGGGCTGTTGGCCAGGCCCCCGCGGAGCGGACCGTCACTCGTCCGTGGGCTTTTCGGGCGAGGGGGTGATGACGCTCAGCCGTTCGGGGAAGGAGGGTCGCCCCGTCCCGGCGAGCGCGGGGCGAGACGCGCGGGTACGCCCGTCGCGGCCCGCCCACCCGTGGCCCCGCGCTCACGCCGGCCGTGACCGCAGCCCCTCCAGCAGAATGTCCAGCAGCCGGGCCGAAGCCGCGGCCTGCTGTGCGGCGTCCGGCAGCGAGGGCGCCGCGGTGGCTATCACCAGCAGCACGTCCGACACCGAGACGTCCGGCCGCAGTTCGCCCGCCGCCCGCGCACGCTCCACCAGCCGGCCCACGACCTCGAGCAGCGCCGCCGCCCCGTCGTCGTCCGGCACGGAAGCCATCGCACCGACCGCACCGACCGCGACGCCGGCGGACGCGGCCGCCTCGGACAACAGCCGCAGTTCCCCGGAGCCCGGCTGGTTCCGCTGCTGCGGCACCCGCGGCTCACCGGACGCGACACCAGCGGGAGCGCCGACACCGGCGCCACCGCTGTCGGCCTCGTCCGCCACCCCGACCCGCAGAACCTGCGGCGGCAGCAGCCGGCCCGCGCCCGAGGCCACCGACGTCCGCAGGAAGCGCGACAGCGCCGACCACGGCTCGTCCTCCTGCCCGAGCGCCGCCCTGGCCTGGTCCGTCAGCCGGGCCGTCTCCTCCTCGGCTATCCGCCGCACGAGGACGTCCTTGCTCGGGAAGCGCCGGTACACCGTGCCGACACCGACCCGCGCGCGCCGCGCCACGTCCTCCATCGGCGCGCCGTACCCCAGCTCGCCGAAGACCTCGCGTGCCGCGCGCAGCACGTGCTCCAGATTCCGCTGGGCGTCCACGCGCAACGGCGCGGTCCGCGCCCCGTCCCCGCGTGCCCCGCCCGTCGTCGCAGTCATCGCACCACCGGGCGCGACGGCTGACGTGGACGACCAATGAGAGTCCTGAACATGCATGACAATCCCCCGGTAATGACGTCTCCCCCCGGAGACTCTCCCCGCCATCGAAAGCCGGAGTGCGTGGAACGGCTCGGCTCCTGGCTCCGCCCGTCGCGGACCCGCTGAGCGCATTTCCCTACACGCCGTGGGAGAGAACATAGTTGAGCGGGGGTCAATTCAGAAGGGGCAGGTTCCGCACGGAGCGCCCACCGATCGGAGTACGGATCGTATACGCCCCGTATGATCCGCCTTCCGCCCTCGAGCCCACCACCGCTGACCTGCACAGTCGTGGCGAGGCACGCCGGTCCCGACCGCCCTGCGCCCCGGTGATCTCCGGTCACACAAATCGACGAGCCTGTGGACAAACGCAAGCGTCGGGTGCGTCATGGGATGGTGAAGGAACGTGCGCGCATTCTCGTTGTCGGCGGCGGCTACGTCGGGATGTACACGGCCCTGCGTCTGCAACGGAACCTGAGAAACGAACTGAGGCGGGGCGAGGCCGAGATCACGGTCGTCACGCCCGACCCCTACATGACGTACCAGCCGTTCCTCCCCGAGGCGGCGGCCGGCTCCATCTCCCCGCGGCACGTCGTCGTGCCGCTGCGCCGTGTCCTCGACCGGTGCCACGTCGTCATCGGTGAGGCGCGGTCCGTCGACCACACGACGCGCACCGCCACCGTCACCACCCTCGCCACCGAGGAGGAGGGCGCGGGATCCCGCCGGCTGACGTACGACGAACTCGTCCTCGCCCCGGGCTCCGTCTCGCGCACCCTGCCCGTCCCCGGCCTCGCCGACCACGGCGTCGGCTTCAAGACCGTCGAGGAGGCCATCGGGCTGCGCAACCACGTCCTGGAGCAGATGGACATCGCCTCCTCCACCCGCGACCCGGCCCTCCGCGACGCCGCCCTCACCTTCGTCTTCGTCGGCGGCGGCTACGCGGGCGTGGAGGCCCTCGGGGAGCTGGAGGACATGGCCCGCTACGCCGCGCGGTACTACCACAACGTCACCCCCGACGACATGAAGTGGATCCTCGTCGAGGCCTCGGGCCGCATCCTGCCCGAGGTCGGTGAGGAGCTGGGCCGCTACACGGTCACCGAACTGCGCCGCCGCAACATCGACGTACGCCTGGACACCCGCCTGGAGTCCTGCGCCGACCGCGTCGCCGTCCTCAGCGACGGCTCCCGCTTCCCCACCCGCACGGTCGTCTGGACGGCCGGCGTCAAACCCCACCCGGTCCTCGCCGCCACCGACCTCCCCCTCGACGACCGCGGCCGGCTGAGGTGCACCCCCCAGCTGTCGGTCGACGGCGCCCCGCACGCGTGGGCCGCGGGAGACGCCGCCGCCGTCCCCGACGTCACCGCCGCTCGGTCCGGCCGGGACTGCGCCCCCAACGCCCAGCACGCCGTCCGCCAGGCCAGGGTCCTGGGCGACAACATCGCCCACGCCCTGCGCGGCGAACCCCTGGACACCTACGCGCACACCTACGCCGGTTCCGTCGCCTCCCTCGGCTTCCACAAGGGCGTCGCGCACGTCTACGGGCGCAAGCTGAAGGGCTACCCCGCGTGGTTCATGCACCGCGCCTACCACCTCAGCCGCGTCCCCACCGTCAACCGCAAGGCGCGCGTGCTGGCCGAATGGGCCCTCGCCGGACTCTTCAAGAGGGAGATCGTCTCCCTCGGTTCACTCGAACATCCGCGAGCGGAGTTCGAACTCGCGGCCGGTGGAAAGCCTTCTCAGGAACCTCCGCGCAACCCGAAGGGGTCGTCCTGACCGGACTCAGGAACTCCACCGGGCGGCCCGGCGTCTGACGGATGTCGGCCCGGTCGGCACCCTGCCAGACTGGGCCCGCACCGCGGGCGCGCCGTCGCTCGCCCACGCGCGGCCCCCGGGCCCCGGCCGGCCCCGGCCCGTCCCGGTCACCGGCCGTCGACAACTACACGAGGCAAAGATTCGTGAACTTCACGCGCTGGAGCGCCCGACTCCCCGGAACGCAGCGCCGCGCCGCAGCGCGGACCGACACGACCGTCTCTCCGGACCGGCGGGGAGACGGCTCCGTACCCGCCGCCCGCGCCGAACAGCTGACCGACGAGGCCCCGCCCGTCCCCGCCGTCGACGACCTCCCCGTGCGCGACGTCCTCGACCGGGTCCCGGCCCTCGTCGCCCTCGTCCACGGCCCCGACCACCGCCTCGCCTACGTCAACGACGCCTACGTCGCGGCCTTCGGCACCCGCCCCCTGGGCCGACGGGCTAGTGAGGCGCTCCCCGAACTCGACCAGCTCGGCCTCTTCCCGCTCCTGGACCAGGTCCAGCGCAGCGGACGCCCCCGCACCCTCAAGTCCCGCAAGGCACCCGACGGCCGCTCCTACACCTTCACCTGCGCCCCGGTCACCGAGGGCGACACCGGCGGCGACCGCGGCGTGCTCGTCTTCGCGACCGACGTGACCGACCACGCCGAGGCCGCCGCCCGCCTGCGCGCGAGCGAAGGACGCCAGCGGGAGACCGCCGTCACCCTCCAGCGCTCCCTGCTCCCCCAGGAACTGGAGGAGCCCGACGACCTGCGCGTCGCCGCCACCTACCACCCCGGCGGCACCGAGGCCGCGGTCGGCGGCGACTGGTACGACGTGATCACCCTCGGCGGCGGCCGCACCGCCCTGGTCATCGGCGACGTCATGGGCCGTGGCGTCCGCGCGGCGGCCGTCATGGGCCAGCTCCGTACGGCGGTCAGGGCCTACGCCCGCCTCGACCTGCCCCCGCACGAGGTGCTCCAGCTCCTCGACGGCCTCGCCGCCGAGATCGACGCCAACCAGATCGCCACCTGCGTCTACGCCATCCACGACCCGAACGAGGGCCGGCTGGTCTACGCGTCCGCCGGGCACCTGCCGATCCTGGTCCGCGACGCGAACGGCACCGTCGAGCGCGCCGACGAACCCACCGGCCCCCCGCTCGGCACCGGCGGCTGGATGCACACGTCCGGCTCGATCCCCCTGGCCCCCGGCTCCACGGCCGTCCTGTACACCGACGGCCTGGTCGAGCGCCGCAACGAGGACCTCGACGAGGGCATCGCCGCCCTGGAGCGCGCACTGTCCGGCGCGACCGGCACCCCCCAGGTGATCTGCGACCGCCTGGTCCGCTCGGCGGGCGTCACCCCGGAGCACGACGACGACGTGGCCGTCCTCGTCCTCCAGCATCCCGCCCGCAAGGGCGCGGAGGCGGAGCGCTTCCGCAACGCCGCCCTGGAGCTGCTGGGCGGCGTCGAGGCGGCTCCCCGCGCGCGTGCCTTCGCCTCCGGTGTCCTCGCCAGCTGGCGCTTCCCCACCGAGCTGCGCGACCTGGGCGTCCTGGCGACCAGCGAACTGGTCGCCAACTCCCTCCAGCACGGCACGCCCCCCATGCGGCTGCGCCTGCGCCGTACCGACCGCCGACTGATCATCGAGGTCACCGACGGCGACGACCACCTCCCCAGACGTCGCCGCGCGGAGCCCGGGGACGAGTCCGGCCGGGGCATCGCCATCGTGGCGACGATCGCCTCCAACTGGGGGTCCAGACGCACGCCCGGAGGCGGCAAGGCGGTCTGGTGCGAGTTCGTCCTGCCGAAGCCGTGAGCCGCCGACCGTGAGAGAGGGCCGGCGGCCGCGCTCACGCCTGCGCGGCCCCCACCGTGTCGGCCGGCGCCCCGCTCTGCGTGACCACCCGGCTCCGCGCGAGCGAGGGCTGGTTCTGTACGTCCGTGAGCTGCCGCCCCAGCCGCACCGCCAGCACCGTGATGCCCAGCGAGAAGAGCAGGAACGCCACGATGTACGGCGCGTGCAGCGAGGCCCCGAGCGGCCCGCCCACCGCCGGCCCGATCGCCAGCGCGAGCTGCTTCACCAGCGCGAAGGCGGAGTTGTACTGGCCGGCCAGCCCGGTCGGCGCCAGATCCGCCACCAGCGGCGCCAGCGTCGGCGACAGCATCGCCTCGCCCAGCCCGAACAGCGCGTACGTCGAGATGAAGGCGGCCGTGGCCATCGTCTGACTGCCGTGTCCGAGCCCGGCGTACCCGGCCACGGCCCATGCGACCGCCCAGATCAGTCCCACCGCGGCGATCACGCGTGAACGCTTGCGCCGCTCCACGAACCGCAACACCGCGAACTGCGCGACGACGATCATCAGCGTGTTGGCCGCCAGCGCGGTCCCCAGCGCGGACGTGGTGATGCCGGCCGCTTCGACGCCGTACGCGCTCAGCCCCGACTCGAACTGCCCGTAGCAGGCGAAGAACAGCACGAAGCCCAGCACGCACAGCTGCACCATGGCCCGGTTGCCCAGCAGCTGCTTCCAGCCGCCGCCGGACTGCCCCGGGGCTCCCTCCATGAGAGGGGAGCGCGGTGTCCGCACCGTCACCATCACCGCGACCAGCAGCAGGAACATCGCCGCCTCGATCGCGAACAGCAGGGTGAACGAGGAGGCGCTCGTGGTGTCGACCAGGTGGCCGCCGATGAGTCCCCCGACGCCGAGCCCCAGGTTCTGCAGGAAGAACTGCATCGCGAAGGCACGTGACCGCGTCTCCGCGGTGGAGCAGTCCACGATCATCGTCGCGAGCGCGGGCTGCATCACGGCCTGCCCCGCCCCGAGCGCGGCCGCGGAGAGCAGCACCGTCGCCGCGGAGGCCGACAGCCCGAGGCTCAGCGCCCCGAGCGCGGCGGTGACCAGGGCGACGAGCAGCACCGGCAGCGGGCCACGCCGGACGATGGCCCGTCCGGCGAACGGCAGCACGATCAGCGCGGCCACGGCGAAGACGGCGAGTACGAGACCCGCCGTCACCGAACCCAGTCCCCGTACCTGCGCCACATAGACGTACAGGTAGGGGACCGTGAAGCCGAGTCCGAACGCGCTGAGTGCGTTGCCCACGTGAATCCGGCGCATAGCCGCGCCCCTTGCCCTGGTCACGTTCACCCTCTCTGGGTCGATCGCTCCAGCCGTTAGAGCTGAAGACTTAGAAGCTAAAGTTCGAAGCTAAAGAGTACACAGCGAAGGACTTCAGGGCAAAGGAGTCGCGTGCGATACTGCGGCCATGGGCGACACCTCCGGCGCCGGCGAGCCGACACTCGAAGAACAGATCGCCGCCTACCAGCGCGAGTTCCAGGACCTCGACCCCCAGGTCGAGAAGATCGTCTCGGCGCTCTCCCGCCTCAACCGCCGCATGAACGTCGCGTACGGCCGGCAGACCGCCGAGCTCGGCATCAGCAACACCGACTGGGAGGTGCTGAAGGCGCTCGTCCTGTCCGGCGCCCCCTATCGCCTGGGCCCCGGTGACCTCGCCAAGCGGCTCGGGCTGACGCCGGCCGCGATGACCCACCGCATCGACCGCATGGTGACGGAGGGGCTGGTCACCCGGGAGCGGGACGAGTCCAACCGGGTCCGCGTCATCGTGGAGCTGACGGCAGAGGGAAGGAGCAAGTGGCTGGAAGCCATGCGCCTCGCCTCCGGCTTCGAGGAGGACCTGCTCCAGGACCTCTCCGCGGACGACCGGACCGCGCTCGGCGAGGTCCTCACCCGCCTGCTGCGCAGGGTGGAACACGCCCAGCCGGACGCCGGCGGTCGGCTCAGCGACCTCGATTAAAGATCTTGACAGGCGTGCTTGACAGCTGCCCGCGAGGGTCCGTAAGGTTCTTCGGGTTGCCACGGGGCCGTAACGGTTCTGCGGCAGCACCTCCGCCGCATCAGCGGCACCCAAACCACCAGCACGACCCCCTCTGGGAATGCATTCGGCATGTCCGAATTCAATTCCGATTGGGCTCGGCGGCCCGATCACCCCGATTGGGAATCGCCGAGGGAGTCCGCTAAGGTTTGAGACGTCGGAACGGCCCAACGGCCGCGAGGACAACCCCCTCTGACGGGGAATCAGAGCCCGAAAGGATCTGATAGAGTCGGAACCGCCGGAAAGGGAAACGCGAAAGCGGGAACCTGGAAAGCACCGAGGAAATCGGGTCGGAAAGATC
>NZ_JBIDCI010000003.1:0-443787 GCF_043204535.1 Streptomyces sp. NPDC047853
GTTGATAGGCCGGATCTGGAAGCACCGCAAGGTGTGGAGGTGACCGGTACTAATAGGCCGAGGGCTTGTCCTCAGTTGCTCGCGTCCACTGTGTTGGTTCTGAAACCACGAACAACCCCATGTGCCACACATGGTGCGGTTGTCAGTTTCATAGTGTTTCGGTGGTCATAGCGTTAGGGAAACGCCCGGTTACATTCCGAACCCGGAAGCTAAGCCTTTCAGCGCCGATGGTACTGCAGGGGGGACCCTGTGGGAGAGTAGGACGCCGCCGAACAATTATTGCGAGAAGACCCCGCACCGGGAACGGTGCGGGGTTTTCTGCGTTCAGCCCCTTTTTTGCGCTGGCTCAGGTCGGTGTCACTAGTTTCGTGTCGTAGGCGAGGATCACCGCTTGTACGCGGTCGCGTGAGCCCGTCTTGGCGAGGATGCGGCCCACGTGGGTCTTCACCGTCGACTCCGCGAGATGCAGGCGCTCGGCTATCTCCGTGTTGGTCCAGCCCTGACCCATGACTCTGAGGATCTCGTTCTCGCGGTCGGTGAGAGCGGCCAGACGCGGGTCGGGGGCGCCGTCCGGGGACGTGGACGCCGGCAGGTGGTGGACGTAGGCGTCGAGCAGACGGCGCGTCAGGCTCGGAGCCACCACGGCGTCGCCCGTCGCCACCGCTCGGACACCGGAGAGCAGCTCCTCCGGCTGGGCGTCCTTGACCAGGAAACCCGAGGCACCCGCGCGCAGCCCGGCGTAGGCGTACTCGTCGAGGTCGAAGGTCGTGAGGATGAGGACCCGGGTGCGCCCGCCGGCGGCGATGATGCGGCGGGTCGCCTCGATACCGTCCAGGCCCGGCATGCGGACGTCCATGAGGACGACGTCAGGGTGGAGTGCGGCGGTCATCCGGGTGGCCTCGGCACCGTTCGCGGCTTCCCCCACGACCGTCATGTCGTCCTGACTCTCCAGCAGCATCCGGAAACCGAAACGCTGGAGTGGCTGGTCGTCGGCTATGAGGACGGTGGTCACTGGGCGGATTCCTCCGGGAGACGCAGGTGGACGCGCCAGCCCCGCTCGGGGCGTGGCCGCGGGCCGGCCTCCAGTGTGCCGCCGTACAGGGAGGTGCGCTCGCGCATTCCGGGCAGGCCCCGGCCTTCCGACGCGGCGGGGGACGGGCCACCGTGTCCGGTGTCCGTGATGGTGAGGGCGACGGCGCAACCGGCCTCGTAGGAGAGGTCGACGTGGGCGGTGGCGTCGGGACCGGCGTGTTTGAGGGTGTTGGTGAGGGCTTCCTGGATGACGCGGTAGACCGTGAGCTGGCGGCCCTCGGGGAGGGTGGCCCGGCCCTGGACGGTGGTACGGACGGGGAGCCCGGCTCCGCGTACGCCGGTGAGGAGTCGGTCGAGGTCGGTGAGGGCGGGCTGGGGGGCCAGCTCCGCCCGGGAACCTGCCCGGTCCTCGTCGCGCAGGACGTCCAGCAGGCGGCGCAGCTCGCCCAGCGCCTGGCGGCTGGTGGTGGCGATGGACTCCAGGGCCTGGGTGGCGCGCTCGGGGGACTTGGCGGCGGCGTAGCGGCCACCGTCGGCGAGGCCGGTGATGACGGAGAGGTTGTGGCCGATGATGTCGTGCATCTCCCGGGCGATGCGGGCGCGTTCGGCCGCGGCGGCGAGCCGGAGCTGCTGGTCGCGCTCGGTTTCCAGACGGCGGGCGCGGTCCTCCAGGACCTCGGTGTAGTCGCGGCGCGTGCGGACCGTGACCCCGATGAGCACCGCCACGCCGATGGACAGGAGGTGCGAGCCGAGCTGTTGGTTCCAGGAGCCCGCGTCGTCGCCGTAGCGGAGCGCCGTGACGCAGACCGGAGCCGTCACCAGGGCCACGGCCCACCAGAGGGTGCGCAGCGGCAGCCGCAGCGCGATGTGGTGGACGAGGAGCAGCTGGAGCAGCGCCGCCTGCAGGGCGGCGCCGGACCAGCTGCTGAGCAGCGCCGCGGGCATCGTCGCCAGGAGGGCGGCCCGCGGGTGGCCGCGGCGCCAGAACAGGGGGACGGTGAGGGCGAGGCTCAGGGCGAGGACCAGGCCGGCGGGCACGTCGGCGTCATGGGCGACGTTTCGCCAGCCGCCGGCGGCGTCGATCAGGGCGGCCACTACCCAGAAGCCGGTGAGGAGGAGGTCCCACACGAGGGGCCGACGCCGGTCGAAGGCGCGTACCCGGCGGGTGACGCGGTGCACGTACTCGGTGAGGGGCTCCGCCGCGCGGCCCTGCGGCGGTGATTTCACGGGCTCCATCCGACCATGGTCGGGGCTGCGGAGACGAGGGGCGTCCGTCCCGGGGCCGGTATATCGGGTGAGCGTCGTAGTACCCGGGTATTACGGTGGCCCGCATGAGTGCCTCGGTCCCCGGTGACTACGTGATCCGCTCCATACGCGCCGACGAGTGGCCCGCCGTGAAGGAGCTGCGGCTGCGCGCGCTGCGCGACCCGCTGGCCCACCTCGCGTATCTGGAGACGTACGACGACGCCGTCGCGCGGCCGGACTCCTACTGGCGGGAGCGGGCGGCCCAGGCGGCCGACGGAGCGGCGGGGGCGCGGCAGTTCGTCGCCGAGGTGCCCGGCGGGATGTGGCTGGGCACGCTGACCGTGCTGGTGGAGGACGCCGGGACGACGGACTGGGCCGGGTTCCCGGTGGAGCGTCGGCAGGGGCATGTGGTGGGGGTGTTCGTGCGTCCCGAGTGGCGGGGGAGCGGGCTGACCAAGGCGCTGTTCGACGCGGGGCTGGAATGGGCGTGGGCGAACGGCCTGGAGCGGATGCGGCTCATCGTGCACCCGGACAACGAGCGTGCCCAGGGCGCCTACCGGAAGGCGGGGTTCGTGCCGAGCGGGCGGACGGTGCCGTTGGTGGGCCCGGGCCCCGGAGAGGACGAGCTGGAGTTCGTGCTCGAGCGCTAGACGGGCAGTTCGTCGTGCGGCCAGCGGGCGCGGCCCTGTTCGCGGGAGCGGAGCAGGGCCAGGGTCGGCATGCCGCGGTCCGCGCCGGCGGCCAGCAGCTCCGGGAGCTGGGGGAGCGGAGCGACGGCCGCGACGTCGTCCAGGACGAGCGTCAGTGGTGGGTCGAGGCGACCGGAGGATGACCGTTCGGCCATGCGCCGGCCGCGCTCGACCACGCTGGAGACGAGCGCCGTCAGCAGCGGCATCGCGCCCGGGCTCGTACGGGGGTCTTCGATGGATTCACCCACCACGTAAAGCGTTCCCTGTTCGTGGACGAAGGAATCCAGGGCGAGGGCATCAGTTCGGTTCGGGGTGCAGGCCTCACGGATGTTGACCGTCGAGAGGGCGGCCAGGGCCCGGGCGGTCAGCTGCTGGGCCATGTCCCGCCGTTCGGGGTGGGCGGTGAGGGCGCCCTCCAGCTCGCCCGCGGCACCGGCCGCGGCCTTGGGGTTGGTACGGAGGATGCGGACGGCGTCCTGGACCTGGAGACCCTGGGACCAGCGGTGGACGTGGCGGACGGTGCGGCCGTCCACGGCGGCGGCGTGGAGGTAGCTGCGCAGGAGCAACTCGGCGGTGTCGCCGACCGCCTGGTCGAGCCGGGCGGTGGGGCGGACGGGGGCGAGGAGGGCGGCCGCCCTGGTCGTGGCCGTCGGCCTGTCCTCGCAGCCGGTGGTCGGGGACCAGTGGAGGCGGGCCGGGGTGTCGCAGAGGTGGCTCGGGTCGTAGAGGTGGCAGGGCCCGAGCTTCGCGCGGGCGTCCTTGGTCTCCGCCCAGAGGGCCGGGCCGGAGGTGATGACGAGGGCGGCGCCTTCCGCTTCGCGCAGGGCGTTCGCGGCGGTCGAGAGACGGGTGTCGGGGGGACCGTAGTGCACCGCGGTCTCGGGACGGTGTGCCTCCCAACCGCCGCTCCGCCCGCCGCCGGGCGGTACGGGGAGGGGCTCCTCCTCCGGGGGCGCCTCCTGCCGGGGCGCGCGCGGGGTCGGTACCTCGTGCACCGGTACGGGCGCCTGCTGCCCCGTTTGCTCCGGCTCGGGCGCCGCCTCCGGCGTACGCTCCGGCTCCCGCGCCGCCTTCGGCGCCACCACGGGCGTGCGCTTCTGGAGGGCCGCCGCCCGCGCCTCGGTGCGCCGTTGCCGGCGGACCGCACGCCACCGTGCCACCGTGCCCATCACGAACACGGTGAGGACGACCAGCACCATCAGCTGGCCGATGAACAGGCCCCAGAACAGGCCGTACCCGGACAGGGCCGTCTCCGGGGCGTCCGGCCAGGCACCGGCGATGTCGTGGGGCTCGGCGACGAGGTGGCGCATGGCCGGCGGGGTGCCGCCGAAGGTGACCCCCGCGGGCCAGGAGCCGTGGGCGAGCAGGGCGGCGAGGCCCGTCGCCGTCCACACCAGCAGCGCCATGCAGAGGATGAAGGCGAGTGTGCCGAGCAGCAGGCCGTCCGGGATGCCGCCGTCCCGCCGTCGGTCGTCCGGTCTCATCCGTTCCGTCCTCCCCCTCCGCCTACGCCACCGTCGATTCGGACGAGTCGCCGATGTGCTGCTCCACGAAGGCCGCCGCCCGTTCCTCGGCCTCCAGTTCGGCGGCGCGCAGGGCGTCGTCGTTGAAGTCGGAGGAGGACTCGGTCATCGCGCGGTCGGTGAAGACCAGGGGGCGTTCGGTCTCGGTGATCAGGTGCTTGACCACCTGCACGTTGCCGTTGACGTCCCACACCGCGATGCCGGGGGTGAGGGTGGGGATGATCTCCACCGCCCAGCGGGGCAGGCCGAGGACGCGTCCGGTGGCGCGTGCCTCGTCGGCCTTCTGGGCGTAGATGGTCCGGGTGGAGGCCATCTTCAGGATCGCCGCGGCCTCTTTCGCCGCGGCTCCGTCGACGACGTCCGACAGGTGGTGGACCACCGCCACGAACGACAGGCCGAGGCGCCGCCCGAACTTGAGCAGCCGCTGGAACAGCTGCGCCACGAAGGGGCTGTTGATGATGTGCCAGGCCTCCTCGACCAGGAAGATGCGCTTCTTCCGGTCGGGGCGGATCCAGGTGTGCTCCAGCCACACGCCGACGATGGCCATCAGGATCGGCATGGCGATGGAGTTGCGGTCGATGTGGGACAGGTCGAAGACGATGAGGGGCGCGTCGAGGTCGATGCCGACCGTGGTCGGGCCGTCGAACATGCCGCGCAGGTCACCGTCGACGAGGCGGTCGAGGACCAGCGCCACGTCCAGGCCCCAGGCCCGTACGTCGTCTATGGCGACGTTCATCGCCTCGGCGGACTCCGGCTCGGGGTGGCGGAGCTGCTCGACGATGTCGGTGAGGACCGGCTGGCGTTCGACGATGGTCTCGTTGACGTAGGCGTGCGCGACCTTGAGCGCGAAGCCGGAGCGCTCGTCGAGGCCGTGGCCCATCGCGACCTCGATGATCGTGCGGAGCAGGGCCAGCTGCCCGGTCGTCGTGATCGCCGGGTCGAGGGGGTTGAGCCGGATGCCCTGGTCGAGTGCCGCCATCGGGTCCAGCCGGATCGGAGTTATGCCCAGCTGTTGCGCGATGAGGTTCCATTCACCAGCCCCGTCCTCGCCCTGGGCGTCCAGGACGACGACCTGGCGGTCGCGGAAGCGGAGCTGGCGCAGGACGTACGTCTTCTCCAGCGCCGACTTGCCGTTGCCGGACTCGCCGAGGACCAGCCAGTGCGGGGCGGGGAGCTGCTGGCCGTACAGCTGGAAGGGGTCGTAGATGTAGCCCTTGCCTGAGTAGACCTCACGGCCGATGATCACGCCGGAGTCGCCGAGGCCCGGCGCGGCGGTGGGCAGGTAGACGGCCTGGGCCTGGCCCGTGGAGGTGCGGACCGGGAGGCGGGTCGTCTCCACCTTCCCGAAGAGGAAGGACGTGAAGGCGTCGGTGAGGACGGTCAGCGGGTCCCGCATCAGGCTCAGCCCCTACCTTCGGATGCCGGTGGCGAACGGAAGTGTGTTCACGAAGGCGCGATGGTGCTCACGGTCGCACCACTCCAGTTTCAGGTACGACTTTCCGGCCGAGGCCCTTATCGTCCGCTTGTCGCGGGCGAGTGCCTCGGGGGAGCGGGAGGACACGGTGATGTAGCCGACCAGGTTGACGCCGGCCGCGCCGCTGGCGAGGTCCTCGCCGCGCTGGTCCAGGCGGCCGTGGGCGGCGATGTCGCGGGGGTCGACGGTGCGGTTCATCTTGGCGGCGCGGGAGGCCTCGGCCTCGTCGTTGGTCTTCTCGGTCAGCATGCGCTCGATGGCGACCTCGGTGGGTTCGAGGTCCATCGTGACGGCGACCGTACGGATGACGTCCGGGGTGTGGACGAGCAGCGGTGCGAGGAAGTTCACGCCGACCGGGGTCATCGGCCACTCCTTGACCCAGGCGGTGGCGTGGCACCAGGGGGCGCGGGTGGAGGACTCGCGGGTCTTGGCCTGGAGGTAGGTGGGCTCCATGGCGTCCAGCTCGGCCGGCCAGGCGTTGCGCTTGGTCATCGCCTGGATGTGGTCGATGGGGTGGTCCGGGTCGTACATGGCGTGGATGAGGGAGGCGAGCCGGCCCTGGCCGAGCGGCTGGCGCACGCGGATGTCCGCCTCCTGGAGGCGGGAGCAGATGTCGGTCAGCTCGCGCGCCATCACGACGGCGAGGCCCGCGTCCCGGTCCAGCTTGCGCCCGTTCTGCGGCCGGGCGGCGCGGGCCATGGCGTTGGCCTCGGCCGCCAGCTCCCGGGTGTAGTGCATGCAGGCGATGAGGTAGGCGCGGTGCTGCTCGCTGCTGGTGGACACCATCGACTGGAGCTGGTCGTACGACTGCTGGAGCCACGGCAGCGCCCTGTCGTCGCCGCGCTGGGCGACGTCCTTGGCGTGCGCGTCGGGGTCGGCCGGGAGGGTGCGGGCGAGCATCTGGATGCGGGTGACGAAGCCGTCGCCGTTGGCCACGTGCTTGAGCAGGGTGCCGAAGCGGTCGACGAGGGCTTCCTGGTCCTCGGAGTCGCGCAGGCCGACGCCGGGGCCCTCGATCTCGATGGCGGCGGTCACCGTCTTGCGGTCGGCGTGCAGCAGGACGGCGATCTCGTCGGGGCCGAAGGGCGCGGCCAGCCAGGTGATGCGGCCGATGCCGGGCGGCGGGCCGACCTCGATCTCCCGCCCGTCGAGCCGGGTGCCGGCCTCGACGGCGCCGGAGCGGTAGGTGGTGCCCCTGCGCAGCGTCCGCTTGTAGCTGCGGTTGATCTCGAACCACTTGTAGAACGTGCGGTGCTTGTACGGCACGTAGACGGCCGCCAGCCCGAGCATGGGGAAGCCGACGAGCAGCACGATGCGCAGGGTCAGGACGGGGACGAGGAGCCCGCACATCATGCCGAGGAACGCGCCGACGACGATCAGCGCGATCTCACCGGTCTCGCGGTTGCGGCCGACGATCGCGTTCGGCCGGGCGCGGCCGATCAGATACGTGCGGCGGGGCGTGACCGGATGGGACACGTGGGACTCGGTCGTCAACGCCCGTCACCTCCTGTGCTCTTGGTGCTGCTGTTGCGGGTGTTGCTGGCGTGGGGCGTGTTCACCGGGCTGCCGGAGCGCGGTGCGGGTGCGGCGGAGGGGACATTTCCGCCGCCGCCGCTCGAGGGGCGTGAGCTGTGCGCGGCGACTCCGCCGGAGGCGGGGTTCGAGGGACGGGCCGCGGAGGAGGACGCGGACTGGCCGCCTCCGCCGTCCCCGTTGTGTCGGGTGCTGTGGGTCCTGATGCCCTGGGCGACCAGGTTCGCCGGGGAGCTGATCACGGCCGCGGCCTTGCCCTCGGCGCCCTGCATGATGCGGTTGTTGCGGGAGCCGGCGATCTCGTCGCCGAAGCCGGGGACGAAGCGGTAGATCATCGCGGACGCGAAGATGGCGAGCAGGATGATCGCGAGGCCGGAGACGACGGCGGAGAAGGCGTCGGGTCCGTCGTCGGCGGAGAGCGCCCCGGCGAGGCCCAGGACGATGACGATGACGGGCTTGACCAGGATCACGGCGATCATGATGCCCGCCCAGCGGCGGACGTGGCCCCACAGGTTCTTGTCGACCAGGCCGGCGTAGACGACGGTGCCGAGGAGGGCGCCGACGTAGAGCAGGGCGGCGCGGATGACCAGTTCCAGCCAGAGGACGCCGGCGGCGAGGATCGACACCAGGGAGACGACGATCAGCATGATCGGGCCGCCGCCGATGTCCTCGCCCTTCTTCAGGGCGCCGGAGAACGTCCCGAAGAAGGTGTCCGTCTGGTCGCCGGTCGTGTTGGCGAGGACGTCCGTGACGCCGTCCGTCGCGGAGACGACCGTGTAGAGGATCAGCGGCGTGAACGCCGAGGCCAGGACGGTGAGCCAGAGGAACCCGATGGCCTCGGAGAGCGCGGTGGTGAGGGGGACGCCGCGCACGGCACGCTTCGCCACGGCGAGGAGCCACAGGACGAGCGTGAGGATCGTCGACGCCGCGAAGACGACGGCGTACTGCTGGAGGAACTTCGGGTTGGTGAAGTCGACGTCGGCCGTGTCCTGGACGGCGGCGCTGAGCTTGTCGACGGTCCAGGAGGCGGCGTCGGCACAGCCCTTGGCGAGGGAGGAGAGGGGGTCGAGGGTGCTGGTGACACTGGGGGCGCCACCGCCACCGGAGCCGGCGCTGGGTTCGCCGTTCTCGCAGTACTCCTTGGCGGGGCCGACGATGAGGTCGCAGTTGTCTTCCGACGGGGTCGGTGACGGTGTGGGTGCTGCGGCGGCGCGCGTCGCCAGGAGCACCACGGTGGCCTGTACGGCGGTGAGGGCCGCGGCAGCCGTGAGTACGCGGCGCGGGTTAACGGGCATAGGTGAACCCTCCGTACTCCTGGACGGCCTTGGACATCTCGTCGGCGGAGGAGGCCCTGTTGTCCCCGGGGACCGGCGCGGGGCCGTCCTTTTGGGAGAAGGCCTCGACCTTCCAGTCGCCGTCCACCCAGCGCAGCTGCAACGTCATGGTGAACCAGTCGCTGCTCACGGGGCTGGTGGTCTTCTCGCCCGTCGTACCGAACACGCCGGTGCACCAGACGTCGACGCTCGCGGCGGTGTCGGAGTACTGCGTCGTCTTCGTACCGATCGGCATGGTGCGTGAGACGTAGGTGTTGCCCGCCGTGGCGTCGCCGTTCGTGTCCAGGCCGATGTTGGCGAGGAACTCCTTGCTGTACGCCCGGTTGAACTGGTCCTCCAGTGCGGCCTGCTTGTCGGCCACGAAGACCTGCCGGACGATCTCCGCTCTCCGGGCGGGCTTGAGGATGTCGGCGGAGACCAGAGTGACCGCGTAATTCGCCGCCGCGCTCTGCGCCCCCTGGTCGTCGTGGGCGAAGCCGGACTGGACCGGGGTGGTGCCGGTCGGGGCCGTCGCGGAGGTCTTCGGCTTGTCGGCGGCCTCGTCGGAGGCGCCGGAATCGCCCCCTCCACGGTTCGCGAAGGCGATCGCGGCGATGAGGAGGACGACGACGCCGACCACCGTGACCAGGCTCCGGGACGAGGAGCGGCCGCCGCGCCGGGGGGTGCCGTAGCCGTCGGCGTCCCCGTCGGGCAGTCGGGTCCGGGTCTGGCCGGTGCCGCCGTAACCGCCGGAGGACTGGTGGTCGTCTCCGAGACTCATGCCGCGTACTCCCCCTCGACGTCGTGCCTGCCGTAGAAGTACGACGGTAGCCGTGCTGGTTCCCGCGCGGGCGCGGTGTGGTGACTCGACATCAGGGAAACGCAACCTCAGCCGGTTGGCACGACGGGCGGGTGGGGTGGAGGGGGAACGGGAGGACGGATGCGCGCCGGGCTACACGGCCATCCCGTACACGATGGTGAAGAGCGTGCCGAGCGAGCCGATGATGAAAACGCCCGTCAGCCCCGCCACGATCAGGCCCTTGCCCTGCTCCGCACTGAAGGTGTCCCGCAGCGCGGTGGCACCGATGCGCTGCTTGGCGGCGCCCCAGATGGCGATGCCGAGACAGAGCAGGATGGCGACGGCCATGACGACCTGGACCATCGTCTTCGCCTCGGCGCCCAGCGCACCGAAGGGGCCCCAGTCCGGAGCGATCCCCCCGATGATGGTGTTGATGTCTCCCTCGTCGGCCGCAAAGAGCATGTAAGTCACCGCCCCTGTTGGGTAGTTCCGCACCCTCTGCGGACGTGCAGAGGTCAGGCCTCATTGTCGCCGACAACGGCGCCGGGAGATGTCGACTTGGCGTCATTGATTGGCGGGTTTCGTACGAATAGCTTGCCACCGCCCCACGCCGACTGCTCAGGCGGGCACGGGACGGTGTACGAAGTGCCCTATCGTCACTCTGTGTATCACAGCAGGTCACGCCGGGCAACGAGGCCTGAGCGAAACCTGTCGGCCGGTTCGGTCGTTAGGCCCTTTCGCGTCTCGGTGGCGGATCCTGACGGGTGGTCGGGTGAACAGGCGCGTTCCTGTTCGCCCGGTGACAGCCGCCGCACCGTGAGTGGCCTCTACACTGGCGTCGCCATGAGTCCTGGACGGCGAGGGGCGGTTAACGGTGCGTAAGGCTTGGATCGCGGGGACCGTGGTCGTCGGTTCCGGCCTGTCGTTCGTGATGCTGCTCGTCGTGGGCGTCTACCTCGTCGCCGGAGACCTCGCGGGCGGCGCCGGCGGGGGGACGAAGAGGCTCGCCAAGGGGTCGGTGCCCGCCGCCTACCAGCCGCTCGTGCAGAAGTGGGGCAACCTCTGCCCCGCCATCAACCCGGCGCTGCTCGCCGCCCAGCTCTACCAGGAGAGCGGGTTCAACCCCAGGGCGCAGAGCCACGCGGCGGCGCAGGGCATAGCGCAGTTCATCCCCGGCACGTGGGCCGCCCACGGGGTCGACGGGGACGGGGACGGCGACCGGGACGTGTGGGACCCGAACGACGCCATTCCGTCCGCGGCGTCCTACGACTGCTCCCTCGCGTCGTACGTGAAGGACGTGCCCGGGAACCTGACCGAAAACATGCTGGCCTCCTACAACGCGGGGGCCTACGCGGTGATCAAGTACCAGGGTGTCCCGCCGTACAAGGAGACCCAGAACTACGTCAAGGTGATCACGACCCTGGAGAAGAGCTTCGCCGCGCCCGAGACCCGGGTCGATCCCTCCGAGCAGGCCGCCGGGGCCATCGCCTACGCGCAGGAGAAGCTCGGCACGCTCTATCTGTGGGGCGGTAACGGGACGGCCGAGCAGGGTGGGCGTTTCGACTGCTCGGGGCTGACCAAGGCGGCGTACGAGAGTGTGGGGATCAAGCTGCCGCGGGTCGCCAACGACCAGTACAACGCGGGGCCGCATCCGAGTCGGGAGGAGCTGCTCCCCGGGGACCTGGTGTTCTTCTCGGACGACCTCACCAACTCCCGGGCGATCCGGCACGTGGGGATGTACGTCGGCGGCGGGTACATGATCAACGCACCGCGGACAGGGGCCGTGATCCGGTTCGACCCGATCGACACTCCGGACTATTTCGGGGCCACCCGCGTGACCGAGGATGGCGCGAAAGCGCTGCCCACGACGGTGTGAATGCCATGGTTTGGACGGAGCGTGAACCCCAGCCCTGAGCTGCGACGACGTGTTTCTCTTCGATAACGTCTGCGTGATCATTCAGTGGAGTGTGGAACGTATCAACGGGGACCGTGCGTTCCTGTTGACGTGTAGGTGTGCGGCGACGGACGGAGCCGGCGGATCTACGACCACGGGGGTGGCGGAAAGAGGCGTGCGCTCGGTGCGCCGGAGGACATGACGAAGGGGCCGCAGCACCATGGCTGGACTCGCCGAATCCGGGTCGAACCCCGACGTCGAGCTGCTCTACGACATCAATGGCCTGGCCAAGGACGCACCGCACTGGTTCGACCGGGTCATGGAGTTCGTGGGCGAGTACGGACTGCTGTTCGCGATCGTGCTGCTGGTGGTGTGGTGCTGGTGGTCCGTGCGGCGGCGCGGTGGCGAGGACGCGGCCTCCAGCGTGGCGGCCCTGGTCTGGGCCCCGCTCGCGGCCGGCGTCGCGGTCCTCGTCAACGTGCCGATACGGGGTTTCGTGGAGCGGCCACGGCCGTTCAAGACCCATGACGGCCTGGAGGTGCTCATCGAGGGGAAGAACGACTTCTCCTTCGTGAGCGACCACGCGACGCTCGTCATGGCGCTCGCCGTCGCGCTGTTCGTCGCCAACCGCAAGTTCGGGCTCGTGGCGATCGTGCTCGCCGTGTTCGGCGGGTTCGCCCGGGTCTACATGGGCGTGCACTACCCGACGGACGTCATCGGGGGCTTCGCCCTCGGTACGGCGGTCGCGCTGCTGCTGTCGCCGGTCGCCATGGCGCTGCTGACGCCGCTGACCCGGGCCGTCGAGCGGTCGCCCCGGGTGGGATGGCTGGTCAGCGCGCGGGGGCGAGGCGGTGCCGCCGGGCAGGGCGCCGTGATCCCGGGGGCGCGCAAGGAGGGTGCCGAGGCGGGGGAGCGGGATCTCGCCGCCTAGGGCTCGAGGGGAGTGCGCGGGCGCCCGGTGCGCCTGCGAGTGGGTGAGGACGCGGTCCCGGCCGTACTGGCGCTCGAGTGTCGCCAGGGAGCCGGGGCCGCGTCGTTCTGTCGGACGGGCGCCGGTCAGGCCGGGGTGTGGAGTCTGGCGTCCGTGCGGGCCTGGCTTCTCGCCCTGCGGGCCGGGCCCCGCCAGCCGCAGGTGCAGCGGGCCAGGCAGAAGGGGCCCTGTTCGACCGTCGTCGTGAGGTGTTCCGGGACTTCCTGAGGAGCTTCGAGACCGTCCTGCTGCGCCACGCCGACAACGTTACCGGGGTCGCCCGCCCCTCGTTAACCGGGACGGCAGGGGTCCGGAACGGGCGGGACGGCTGGGGCAGGTGGCGATGGTCGGGTGGCGGAGGGCACGGGAGCGGCGGCTGGGACGGGCCGGCGGTCCGCTCGTCCTCGCCGGGGGCCTGGTCTGCGCGTGCCTCGCCGGCAGCGCGTGCTCCGGACAGGGGGCCGCCGCCCCGGGGCCGGGCGCCGGTGATCCGGTCGCCGTGCTGCACGGGACCGCGGACCGCCTGGTGGCCGCCGGGAGCGCCAAGACGCGGACCGCGATGGAGATGGCCAGCGGCGGGACCCGGGTGACCATCCGGGGCGAGGGCGTGTACGACTTCACGCGGCGGCTCGGGCGGCTGAAGGTGCGGCTGCCGCAGGACCCGGCCGGCACGAGCGGGCGACGGCCGATCACCGAACTGCTCGCGCCGGGCGCCCTCTACATGAAGAACCGGGGGGCCGGTGTGCCCGACGACAAGTGGGTGCGGGTGGACACCGCCTCGCTGACCGACGGGAACCTGGTGACCGGTGGGGCGACGGACCCCCTCGCCGCCGCCGAGGTGCTGCGGGGGACGCGGACGGCGACGTTCGTGGGGCGCACGGAGGTCGCGGGGACCGCCGTGCGGCACTACCGGGGCACCGCCGATCTCGCGCGGGCGTCGCGGGCCGCGTCGGAGGGCAACCGGAAGGCGCTGGCCGCGGCGGCCGAGGGGTTCGCGACCGCCGAGGTGCCGTTCGACGCGTACCTCGACGACGAGGGCCGGATCCGCAAGCTCCGGCACCGCTTCAGCTTCTCCAACGGGCGCGACGAGGGCGAGGTGGCCGTCGCCTCGACGACGCTGCTCTACGATTTCGGCGCCGCCGTCCGCGTACGGCTGCCCGAGGACGGCGACATCTACGCGGGCCGGATCGGAGCGGAGCCCGGCGGGGTGCCGGGTGGCGGCGCCGGTGAGGGGACGGACGGCAAGAACTAGCCCTTCCGTGCCATGCGCGGTGTGTAGGCCGCTCCCTACTCTAGGAAGTCGGTGACGGCAGAGACGAGGTGACGGCGTGGCTCCGGTCGGCGGTACGGCGGTTCAGGACCACGTGGCCCTCGCCGAGATCGAGCTGTGCGGGGAGCTGATCATCGCGGCGTCGGCCGCCCGGGAGCGGCTCAGCCTGGAGAGCATCGACGAAGTGCTGCGCGTGGCCGAGGAACGGCGCTCCGACCCGTAGGCGCCGGGCCGCCCGGCTCGGGGGCGGGTCAGGTGCGCAGGAGGCGGCCGATCGCCTTCGTCGCCTCTTCCACCTTCGCGTCGATCTCGGCGCCGCCCTTGACGGCCGCGTCGGCGACGCAGTGACGCAGGTGCTCCTCGAGGAGCTGCAGCGCGAAGGACTGCAGGGCCTTGGTGGAGGCGGAGACCTGGGTGAGTATGTCGATGCAGTAGACATCCTCGTCGACCATGCGCTGCAGGCCGCGGATCTGGCCCTCGATGCGGCGCAGGCGCTTGAGGTGCTCGTCCTTCTGGTGGTGGTAGCCGTGCACACCGCGGTCGTGGTCGGTCACCACGTCCGTCGCCGTCCCGTCCGTCCCCGTCCCGTCCGTTCCTTCCGGCACCACCGCGTCCACGGCGGGGGAGGGCGCACCTGCGCCGGCCTCTGTGGTCGTCATCGCGTCCTCCTGTGGGAGATGAGGGGGCGGGGCGGGTGGAGTGCACCGACATCGAGCCGATAGCGGACATATACCCCTGGCGGGTATATGGTAACGAACTTTGCGGGGTAGAGGGCCCTTCGCGGAACCCGGCTGCGGCCCCTGGCGTCGCCCCCCTGCTCATCACTCTGCCTGATGGGCGACACTGGGGGACGGCCCGTTAGCCGTGGCCGGATGATGCGCCTAGCATCAGCCTGACCGAAACCGATGCACCCCGAGGAACCCACGTGCGCTTTCGTCTGACCCCCAGGGAGACGAGCTTCTACGACATGTTCGCCGCCTCCGCGGACAACATCGTCACGGGCTCCAAGCTCCTGATGGAACTGCTCGGGGCGGACGCATCCGCCCGGGCCGAGATCGCAGAGCGTATGCGGGCCGCCGAACACGCGGGTGACGACGCCACGCACGCGATCTTCCACCAGCTGAACTCCTCGTTCATCACGCCCTTCGACCGTGAGGACATCTACAACCTCGCCTCCTCCCTCGACGACATCATGGACTTCATGGAGGAGGCCGTCGACCTGGTCGTCCTCTACAACGTCGAGGAGCTGCCCAAGGGCGTCGACCAGCAGATCGAGGTGCTGGCGCGGGCCGCCGAGCTGACCGCCGAGGCCATGCCGAACCTGCGCACCATGGACAACCTCACCGAGTACTGGATCGAGGTCAACCGCCTCGAGAACCAGGCCGACCAGGTCCACCGCAAGCTGCTCGCCCACCTCTTCAACGGCAAGTACGAGGCCATCGAGGTGCTCAAGCTGAAGCAGATCGTGGACGTACTGGAAGAGGCGGCGGACGCCTTCGAGCACGTGGCGAACACGGTGGAGACCATCGCGGTCAAGGAGTCCTGACCTCTCCATGGACACCTTCGCTCTGATCGCGACCATCGGGGTCGCGCTCTTCTTCACGTACACCAACGGTTTCCACGACTCGGCGAACGCGATCGCGACGTCCGTGTCGACGCGTGCGCTCACGCCCCGTGCGGCGCTCGCGATGGCCGCCGTGATGAACCTCGCCGGCGCGTTCCTCGGCTCCGGGATCGCCAAGACCGTCAGTGAGGGGCTGATCGAGACGCCCGAGGGCTCGAAGGGGATGGGCATCCTCTTCGCGGCGCTCGTGGGCGCGATCGTCTGGAACCTGATCACCTGGTACTTCGGCCTGCCCTCGTCGTCCTCGCACGCGCTGTTCGGCGGCCTGGTCGGGGCGGCGCTGGCCGGGGGGACGACCGTGTACTGGCACGGGGTCGTCGACAAGATCGTCATCCCGATGTTCCTGTCGCCGGTGATCGGGCTGGTGGCCGGTTACCTCGTGATGACCGCGATCATGTGGATGTTCCGGCGGGCCAACCCGCACAAGGCGAAGCGCGGCTTCCGTATCGCCCAGACGGTGTCGGCGGCCGGCATGGCACTGGGGCACGGGCTCCAGGACGCGCAGAAGACGATGGGCATCGTGGTGATGGCGCTGGTCATCGCCGACGTCGAGGACTACGGCGACCCGATCCCGGTGTGGGTCAAGATCGCCTGTGCGCTGATGCTCTCCGCGGGGACGTACGCGGGCGGTTGGCGGATCATGCGGACACTGGGACGCAAGATCATCGAGCTGGACCCGCCGCAGGGCTTCGCCGCCGAGACGACGGGCGCCTCGATCATGTTCGGGTCGGCCTTCCTCTTCCACGCGCCGATCTCCACCACGCACGTCATCACCTCCGCGATCATGGGTGTGGGGGCCACGAAGCGGGTGAACGCCGTGCGGTGGGGTGTCGCGAAGAACATCATCCTGGGCTGGTTCATCACGATGCCGGCCGCCGCGCTGGTGGCGGCCTGCTCGTTCTGGCTGGTCCACCTGGCGTTCCTGTAGCCGGGAGCGGCCCCGAGGCGGGGCCGCGCGCGACGGAGAGGGCCCGCCCCCGGAGACCGGGGGCGGGCCCTTTGTGCTCCTCGCGGTGGCACCGCCATGCAGCACCGCGAGGGGTAGGGGTTCAGGCCTAGCCGAAGCGGCCCGAGATGTAGTCCTCCGTGGCCTGGACCGACGGGTTGGAGAAGATGCGCTCCGTGTCGTCGATCTCGATCAGCTTGCCGGGCTGGCCGACGGCCGCCAGGTTGAAGAACGCCGTACGGTCCGAGACGCGGGCCGCCTGCTGCATGTTGTGCGTCACGATGACGATCGTGAAGCGCTCCTTCAGCTCGCCGATCAGGTCCTCGATGGCGAGGGTGGAGATCGGGTCCAGGGCGGAGCAGGGCTCGTCCATGAGCAGGACGTTCGGCTCGACCGCGATCGCGCGGGCGATGCACAGACGCTGCTGCTGGCCGCCGGAGAGGCCGGAGCCCGGCTTGTTCAGGCGGTCCTTGACCTCGTTCCAGAGGTTCGCGCCGCGCAGGGACTTCTCGACGACGTCGTCCAGCTCGGACTTCTTGTACTTGCCGTTCAGGCGCAGGCCCGCCGCGACGTTGTCGTAGACCGACATCGTCGGGAACGGGTTCGGGCGCTGGAAGACCATGCCGACCTCGCGGCGCACGGCGACCGGGTCGATGCCGGCGCCGTAGAGGTTCTCGTCGTCCAGCATGACCTTGCCGTCCACCCGGCCGCCGGGGGTGACCTCGTGCATGCGGTTGAGCGTGCGCAGGAAGGTGGACTTGCCGCAGCCGGAGGGGCCGATGAAGGCCGTCACGGAGCGGGGCTCGACGGTCATCGAGATGTCCTCGATGGCCAGGAAGGAGCTGTAGTAGGCGTTGAGGCCGCTGACATCTATGCGCTTGGCCATGGAGATCACTGCTTCTTTCGGGTCGCTGACTGTTGTCGCCTTGGCCGCGTCAGCGACCGGACTTCGGGGCCTTCCAGCGCGCGATGCCGCGGGCGGCCAGGTTGAGGATCATGATGAACGCGATGAGCGTCAGGGCCGCCGCCCAGGCACGGTCGTAGGCCGGGTCGGAGCCCGCGCTGTACTGGAGGTAGATGTACATCGGCAGCGACTCCTGCGGATCCTGGAACGGGTTCGCGTTGATGAAGTCGGTGCCCCAGACGAGCAGCAGCACGGGGGCCGTCTCGCCGGTGATGCGGGCCACGGCCAGCATGACGCCGGTGATGATGCCGCCCATCGACGTGGGGAGGACCACCTTGAGGATCGTGCGCCACTTGGGCACGCCCAGGGCGAGCGACGCCTCGCGCAGCTCGTTCGGGACGAGCTTGAGCATCTCCTCGGTGGAGCGGACGACCACCGGGATCATCAGGATGCACAGGGCGAAGGAACCGGCGATGCCGGACGGGCCCATGTCGAGGATCAGGACCCACAGGCTGAGGACGAACAGACCCGCGACGATCGACGGGATACCCGTCATGACGTCGACGAAGAAGGTGACGGCCTTGGCGAGCCGGCCGCGGCCGTACTCGACGAGGTAGATCGCGGTGAGCACGCCGATCGGCACGGAGAACAGGGTGGCGAGGCCGACCTGCTCCAGGGTGCCGAGGATGGCGTGGTAGATGCCGCCGCCGGGCTCGCTGTCGGCGACCACGCCCATCGAGTGGCTCAGGAAGTAGCCGTCGAGGACCTTCACACCCTGCTTCACGGTCTCCCAGATCAGGGAGAGCAGCGGGATCAGCGCCATCAGGAAGGCGACCCAGACCATGCTGGTCGCCACCCGGTCCTTGGCCTGGCGCACGCCCTCGACGCGCGCCGAGATGCCGTACGAGCCGGCGACGAAGAGCACCGCGGCGATCAGCGCCCACTGGATACTGCTGTTCAGCCCGGCCGCCGCGCTGATGCCCAGGCCGGCCAGGACCGAGCCGGCGGCGACCGCCCAGGGGAACCACTTGGGCAGGGTCGCGCCGCGCAGGGAGCTGCGGCTCTTGGGGGTAAGGGTTGCGTGGCTCATGCGTTGGCCCCCGAGTACTCCTTGCGGCGGGCGATGATCATGCGGGCGGCGCCGTTGACCGCCAGGGTGATCACGAAGAGCACCAGGCCGGAGGCGATCAGCGCGTCCTGGCCCATCACGGTCGCCTCGTTGAACTTGCTGGCGATGTTCTGCGCGAAGGTGCCGCCGCCCGGGTCGAGCAGGCTGGGGCTGATGTCGAAGGTCGGCGAGAGGACCATGGCGACGGCCATCGTCTCGCCGAGGGCGCGGCCGAGGCCGAGCATCGAGGCGGAGATGACGCCGGAGCGGCCGAACGGGATCACCGACATCCGGATGACCTCCCAGCGCGTCGCGCCGAGGGCCAGGGCGGCCTCCTCGTGCATGCGCGGGACCTGCCGGAAGACCTCGCGGCTGACGTTGGTGATGATCGGCAGGATCATGATCGCGAGCAGGATGCCCACGGTGAACAGCGAGCGCGGGGCGCCGCCGTTCCACTCCAGGACCCCGGTCCAGCCGAGGTACTCGTCGAGCCAGCCGTAGAGGCCGTTCAGGTGCGGCACGAGGACGAGCGCGCCCCACAGGCCGTAGACGATCGAGGGCACCGCTGCGAGCAGGTCGATCACGTAGGCGATCGGACCGCCCAGTCTGCGCGGCGCGTAGTGCGTGATGAACAGCGCGATGCCGACCGCGATCGGGACCGCGATGACCATGGCGATGATCGACGACACGATGGTGCCGAAGGCCAGGACCGCGATGCCGAACTCGGCCGGGTCGCCGCTCGGGTTCCACTCGAAGGTGGTGAAGAAGTTGGCCTCGTCCTTGCTGATCGCGAGGGTGGCGCGGTAGGTGAGGAAGGCCGCGATGGCGGCCATGATGACCAGCACCAGGATGCCGGAACCTCGGGAGAGCCCGAGGAAGATCCGGTCGCCGGGGCGGGTGGCGCCGCGGGCGGCGCGCTGGTCCCCGGGGCTGGTGGTCCGGGGTGCGGGGGAGGGTGTCGGCTTCTGGGTGTCCGTAGTTGTGTCCATCGGGTTCTCCGGTCTGCGGAGCCGTCGTGGGCGGCGGCTCGGGCGGAGCCCGCGGGGGGCTCCTGGCGGCGGTGCACCGGACGGTGCGGCCCGGCCCCGGGGTGGGGGCCGGACCGCACTCGGGTCAGCTCAGGCCCGAGATGGTCTCGCGGACCTTGGTGATGATCTCGGTGGGCATCGGGGCGTAGCCGGCGTCCGCCAGCAGGCTCTGGCCGTCCTCCGAGGCGACGTAGTTCAGGAAGGACTTGGTGGCGGGCAGGGTCTCCGCCTTGTTGCCCTTGTCGCAGGCGATCTCGTACGTCACCAGGACGATCGGGTAGGCGCCGGCGGCGTCCGGGGTGTAGTCCAGCTCCAGCGCGAGGTCCTTGCCGGTGCCGACGACCTTGGCCGCGCCGATGGCGGCGGTGGCGTTCTCGACGGTGGCCTTGACCGGCTCGGCGGCCTCGGTCTTGACGTCGACCGTCTTGATGCCGTCCTTGGCGTAGGACAGCTCGAAGTACGAGATGGCGCCGGAGGTCTGCTTCACCTGCGCGGCCAGGCCGGAGGAGCCCTGTGCGGACTGGCCGCCCTTGGCCTCCCAGGACTTGCCGCCCTCGTACTTCCAGTCCTCGGGCGCGGCGGCCTTCAGGTACTTGGTGAAGTTGTCCGTGGTGCCGGACTCGTCCGAGCGGTGGAAGGCCTGGATCTTCAGGTCGGGCAGCTTCGCCTCGGGGTTGAGCTTGGCGATCGCCGCGTCGTTCCAGTTGGTGATCTTGCTGTCGAAGATCTTGGCGAGCGTCGCGGCGTCCAGGTTGAGGGTGTCGACGCCCGGGACGTTGAAGCCGACCGCGATCGGGCCGCCGACCATCGGCAGGTTGATGGCCTGGCCGTCCTTGCAGACCTTCTTCGAGGCCTCGACCTCTTCGGGCTTGAGCGCGGAGTCCGAACCGGCGAACGCGGTCTGGCCCTGCGTGAAAGCGGTGATGCCCGCGCCCGAGCCGGTCGGGTTGTAGTTGATCTGCACGCCCTTGCAGGCGGCCACGTACTGCTTGACCCAGGCGTCGATCGCGTTCTTCTGGGCGGAGGAGCCGGAGGCCTGGAGCTGGCCCTTGGCGTCCTCGCACTTGATGTTGCTGTTGGCGGTGGCGCCGGCGTCGCCGCCGCCGCCGTTGCCGCTGGTGTCGTCCGAGCCGCACGCCGTGAGGGCCAGGGCGCCGGAGACGGCGAGAGCACCGAGAGCGAGGGCCCGCCGGTTCATGCGCTGAAGCTTCACTGAGGGAGTTCCTTCCAGGAGCCGCCGTCCTGAATCCGGCGGCGTGCGAGGACTGCGATGAAGACTGGGGATACGGACGCGTTCTCGATATGCGCCCCGTACCGGTAAGGCCGAAATTAGGCAGAACAGGTGAAGCCGCCGATGGCCGTAAATGAACGCAGGGTGAACCCCTGAGGACGGTGCGGTGAGGTCACGGAACGCTTACGTCAAGGACACGGAGTGGTCCCGGGCGGACCGGACTCCAGGAAGGCGTCGACGAGGGCGCGGTCCCGGGGCCGGGTGAGGCGGGCGCGGGCCGCCGCGGGCGCCAGCCACACGATGCGGTCCACCTCGTCGGAGGGGGTGAAGGCGCCGGTGGTGGCCGCCGCGGCCCAGTAGCGGACCTCCTTGGGGCGGCCGTCCACCAGGTAGCGCACGGTGGGCAGCTCGGCGCCCGGTGCGGCGGCGTACCCGGTCTCCTCGGCGACCTCGCGCAGGGCGCCCGTGAGCGCGTCCTCGCCGGGGTGGAGCTTGCCCTTGGGGTGCGACCAGTCGTCGTACTTCGGGCGGTGGACGAGGCACAGTTCCAGGCCGGGGGCGCGGGGGGCGCGGCGCCACAGGACGCAGCCCGCGGCGCGGACGGTGGGGGCGGGGGTGTCCTCGGCCGGATTCACGGTGTACTCGCCCTCCCGTGCGGTGGCGGTCCTACGGCAGCCTGATCGGTTCCTTGCGCCAGCTGTGCTGGAACGCGTACCTCGCCGCCTCCACCTCATGCCGCTGGTCGGCGTGGAGCACGCCGAGCGCGTACGCGGTCGCCGGGGCGATGCGCGGGGTACGGGCGGCCTGGGCCGCGGCGGCGGCGGCCTCCGAGGCGTCGCGGTGGCGGTCGAGGGCCTCGCCGGCGGCCAGGAGGCGGATGTCCTGGGAGGGGGCCGGGTCCTCGGCGTCCCCGGCGCTCCCGCCGGACAGCACTTCGAGGGCGTACCGGTGCAGGCGCAGCAGCAGGCGGACCTGGTGCCACTGGGCGTCCTGCGGGTGGGGTGCCGGGTCCGGGGAGAGGCCGTGGATCAGGGCCTGGGCGTTGTACGGGTTGCCGGCGGTGACGAGGGGGAGGGCGGTCACGGCGTCCGTCAGGCGGTCCTCCGCGGCGGCGGCCAGCGGGCGGAGGTCGGTGGTGGGCGCGGTGGTCTTCCTCAGCGGGACCTCGCTGGCCAGTAAGGCGACCTTGTCGGCGACCGCGTGGAAGCGGCTGCTGCCCAGTGCCTGCAGGGCGGTGGAGTGCGCGCGGGTGCGGGCCAGGGTCAGCTGGCGGTCGAGCAGCGCACCCGCCTTGGCGGCGCCCACGGTGAGGCTGCCGCGGTCCGGGGGTGACGGGTGCGGGGCGGGCACGGTGACCGCCACGGCCGCCGTCCGGCCCTGCTGCCGTGCCGGGAACGCCGACGACCCCGACAGCCGGTGCAGAGCCTCGAGCAGGCGCTCCAGGCGGGACGCGCAGGCGTGCTCCAGGGCCAGCGTGCCGGACAGCCATGCCAGCTCGGGGCGCATGGCCTCCGCCCAGTCGGCGTCCAGCAGGGGCTGGAAGGTGTGCAGCGTGCCGCTGAGGCGGCGGGCCGCCCGGCGCAGGAGGCGGGACGCGTCCACGGGGCCCGCGGGCGGCTTCTCGGCGCCCTGGGCCACCGGCGTGCCGTGTCCGCCGTGCGTGCCGGTTCCCGTTTCCCGGTGCAGGCGCAGGGCGCGGAGGAACTCCGTGGCCTGGGCGCGCAGGTAGCCGGTGAGGGCCTCCGCGTCCGCGGGTGCGGAACGGCCGGGTGCGGAACGGCCGGGGGCGACGGCGGCAGCGGTGGCGGCCGGGGGCGCGGCCGTGGCCGTCGCCGTGGCCGGCGGGTCCGTCGGGTCAAGGTGTCGCTGTGCCACGCCGGCGCCTCCGGGCGTCTATGAGCATCTCCTGGATGTTGCGCAGGGGCTGGCCGTCCGCGTCGGTCGCGTGCCGGGTCCACTCGCCGTCCGGGCCGAGGTGCCAGGAGGCGGTGCCGTCGGACATGCCGGTCTCCAGCAGCCGGTTGAGGGCCGCCCGGTGGGCCGGGTCGGCGACCCGTACCAGGGCCTCTATCCGGCGGTCGAGGTTGCGGTGCATCATGTCGGCGCTGCCGAACCAGACCTCCGGCTCGCCGCCGTTGCCGAAGGCGAAGACGCGGGAGTGCTCCAGGAAGCGGCCGAGGACCGAACGGACCCGGATGTTCTCCGACAGCCCCTCCACGCCCGGGCGCAGCGCGCAGATGCCGCGCACCCACACGTCGACGGGGACTCCGGCCTGGGACGCCCGGTAGCAGGCGTCGACCACGGCCTCGTCGACCATCGAGTTGACCTTGATGCGTATGGAGGCGGGGCGGCCGGCGCGGTGGTGCTGGATCTCCTTGTGGATGCGGGAGACCAGGCCGTCGCGCAGGGACTTGGGCGCGACCAGCAGGCGGCGGTAGGTCTCCCGGCGGGAGTAGCCGGAGAGGCGGTTGAACAGGTCGGAGAGGTCCGCGCCGACCTGCGGGTCCGCGGTGAGCAGTCCCAGGTCCTCGTAGAGGCGGGCCGTCTTCGGGTGGTAGTTGCCGGTGCCGACGTGGCTGTAGCGGCGGAGGGTCTCGCCCTCCTGGCGTACGACCAGGGAGAGCTTGCAGTGGGTCTTCAGGCCCACCAGGCCGTAGACCACGTGGCAGCCGGCCTCCTCCAGCTTGCGCGCCCACTTGATGTTGGCGTGCTCGTCGAAGCGGGCCTTGATCTCGACCAGGACCAGGACCTGCTTGCCGGACTCGGCCGCGTCGATCAGCGCGTCGACTATCGGGGAGTCGCCGGAGGTGCGGTACAGCGTCTGCTTGATCGCGAGGACGTCCGGGTCGGCGGCGGCCTGCTCCAGGAAGGCCTGGACGGACGTCGAGAACGAGTCGTACGGGTGGTGCAGCAGGACGTCCCGGCTGCGGACGGCGGCGAAGACGTCCGGCGCGGAGGCGGACTCCACCTCGGCCAGGTCGCGGTGGGTCCCGGCGACGAACTTCGGGTACTTCAGCTCGGGGCGGTCGAGGCCGTGGATGCGGAAGAGGCCGGTGAGGTCGAGGGGGCCGGGGAGCGGGTAGACCTCCGCCTCGCTGATCTTCAGCTCGCGGACGAGGAGGTCCAGGACCTCGCGGTCGACGCTCTCCTCGACCTCCAGGCGCACGGGCGGGCCGAAGCGGCGCCGCATCAGCTCCTTCTCCAGGGCCTGGAGGAGGTTCTCGGTGTCGTCCTCCTCCACTTCCAGGTCCTCGTTGCGGGTGAGGCGGAAGGCGTGGTGCTGCAGGACCTCCATGCCCGGGAACAGCTCTTCGAGGTGGGCCGCGATCACGTCCTCCAGGGGGACGTAGCGGCCCGGGGAGGCCTCCAGGAAGCGGGAGAGCAGCGGCGGGACCTTGACGCGGGCGAAGTGCCGGTGGCCGGTGACCGGGTTGCGGACGACCACCGCGAGGTTCAGGGAGAGGCCCGAGATGTACGGGAAGGGGTGCGCCGGGTCGACCGCGAGCGGGGTGAGGACCGGGAAGATCTGGTGCCGGAAGAGGGTGAAGAGGCGGGCCTGCTCCTTCTCCGCGAGTTCGCTCCAGCGGACCAGGTGGATGCCCTCGTCGGCCAGGGCGGGGAGGACGTCCTCCTGGAAGCAGGCGGCGTGCCGGGCCATGAGCTCGCGGGAGCGGGCCCAGATCATCTCCAGCACCTCGCGGGGCTGGAGGCCGGAGGCGGAGCGGGTGGCGACGCCGGTGGCGATGCGGCGCTTGAGGCCGGCGACGCGGACCATGAAGAACTCGTCCAGGTTGCTGGCGAAGATCGCGAGGAAGTTGGCACGCTCCAGGAGGGGGGTGCTCGGGTCCTCGGCGAGTTCGAGCACGCGTTCGTTGAACGCGAGCCAGCTGCGTTCGCGGTCCAGGAAGCGGCCCTGCGGGAGCTGGGCGCCGCCGGCCTGGGACTCCTCCGACTCCTCGTACGCGTCGAGGTCGGCGTCGATGTCGGGCTCCAGGTCGGAGACCGTGGCGGCCACGGTGTGCGGGCGGTGCGCGGCGATGGAGCCCACGGAGGGCTGCGTGTGCTGGACCTCTGCCTGGCTGTTCGGCTGCCTCATGAACCCATTCTTCCGCGCCACGCGCAGGACAGGCGCGTCGGAGGGCGCGGAATGCTCTGCTCCTGGTTGCTCCGGCACGGTCGGCTTCATTCGGTGAGCGTCGCAAGGCAGTCTGAATCGATGGTTACGGGGACATGACGTGTGGGATAGCGGCGGGCGGCCTCCGGCGGTTGTGCCGGGTGCCTGCGGGGGCCTCCGGCGGGGGCGCGGGGTGCCTGCGGCGGCCTGTGCGGGTTCGGTGGGGGCGTGCGTTGCGCGTGCGGTGGTCTGTGGGTCGGGGCCGGGCCGGGGGGTGTCCGTCCTCGGAACGGCGCGGAATCGGTCGGGTAACGGGGTGCCGTTCGTTGACGCGCCAACCGCTGCGGGCGGACACCCCCCGGCCCGGCCCCTTCTCGCTGTCCGCGGGTGCGGGTCCTCGCCCGCTCGGCTCGGGTCTTCTCGCCGTACGGGACTGCGGGTCCTCGTCTCCCGGCTCGCCTCTTCTCGCTGTCCGCGGGTGCGGGTCCTCGCCCGCTCGGCTCGGGTCTTCTCGCCGTGTGCGGGTGCGGGGCCTCGTCCGCTCTGGTCGGGTCTTCTCGTCGTGTGCGGGTGCGGGGCGTCGCCCCTCGGTGACGGGGTGGAAATGGTCGTTGAGATCGTGAACCGGTCCGGTGGGGTCGTCCGATGAGGTGGTGTGAGCGAGACGAGGAGCGACGGGGAGTTGCTGCGGGCCGTCGCGGACGACGGGGACCGGGGAGCCTTCGAGGAGTTGTACCGCCGGTACGCGCCGTGGCTGACCGCCCGGATGCGCGGCCGGTGTGCCGACGGCGGTGTCGTCGACGACGTCGTGCAGGAGACGTTCCTCGCGGTGTGGCGCGGGAGCGCGCGGTACCGGGAGGACGGTGACGTGGCCGGGTGGCTGTGGCGGATCGGGTCGCGGCGGCTGGTCGACGCGGCGCGCGGCGACGGGGCGCGGGGCCGGTTGCGGCAGGCGCTAGGGCGGCTGCGGCACCGGGAGGAGGTCTCGGCGGAGGAGCGTGTGCTCGCCGGGGTCGAGCACGGGGACCTCGCCGGCGCCCTCGTCCGGCTCTCGCCGGAGCTGCGCGCGGTGCTCCAGGCCACGGTCGTCGACGGGTTGACCACCCGCGAGGCGGCCGTCCTGCTCGGCATCCCGCCGGGCACGGTCAAGACGCGGGCGATGCGCGCCCGCCGGCAGCTGCGGGAGGCGTTGGCATGAGGGACGAGGACAGCCGCCGCCGGGCGGCCTGGCACATCGACGAGGACGACCTGCGGGCCTATGCCCGGGGGGAGCTGGCGGCGCCCCTGCTGTGGTCCGCCGACACCCACCTGACCGCCTGCGCGCACTGCCGGGCGGTGCTCGCCGGGGTCAGTGACGCGGCCGCCCTGGACGCCGGGTGGGAGCGGCTCGACGCGGAGCTGGACGCGCCCCGGCCGGGGTGGTTCGAGGGCCTGCTGGTGCGGTGCGGGGTCGACGACGGCACCGCGCGGCTGCTCGCGGCGACCCCCGTGCTGCGCCGGTCCTGGCTCGGCGCGGTCGTCACCGTACTGCTGACGACCTTCGTCGTGGCCTTCTCGGCGGGCGCGGCCGGCCGGCCCACCCTCTTCCTCGCGCTCGCTCCGCTGCTGCCGCTGGCCGGGGTGGCGCTCGCCTACGGGCCGGCGCTGGACCCGACGTACGAGATGGCGGTCGTCGCGCCCCTGCACGGCTTCCGGCTGCTGATGATCCGCACGGTCGCCGTGCTCGTCGTGGCCCTGGGCACGGGAGCCCTGGCGAGCCTCGCCCTGCCGGGGTTCGAGCTGAGCGCCCTCGCCTGGCTGCTGCCGGGGCTCGCCCTCACCGCGTCCGGGCTCGCTCTGACGCCCCGGCTGGGACCGGTGGGCGCGCCGTCCGCGGTCGCGGGGGCCTGGGTGGCCGTGCTGTCGGTGGCGGGCGCGGCGCGGGCGGCCGACGACGTTCCGCTCGCGCCGTTCACCGCTGCCGGGCAGGGCGTCTGCGGTGCCGTGGCGGTGGCGGGCGTCGGGCTGCTGCTGCTGGTGCGCGACCGGTTCGACACCGCCGTGCGCGGTGCCGCGTGAGGTCCCCCTTCTTCTCCTTCCTTGTTTCCTTCGTGTACGGGAGCACCGTATGAACCCCACCGTCTCCGCCTCCGGGCTCGGCCTCCACTACGGCCGTACCCGCGCCCTCGACGACGTGTCGCTGCGGCTGACCCCGGGCGTCACCGGGCTGCTCGGTCCCAACGGGGCCGGCAAGACCACGCTGCTGCGCGTGCTCGCCACCGCCGTGCCGCCCGAGCGGGGGGCGTTCACCGTGCTCGGGCACGATCCCGGCACCTCGCGCGGGCGGCAGGAGGTGCGGCGGCGGCTCGGGTACCTGCCGCAGACGCCCGGTTTCCACCCGGACTTCACCGCCTTCGAGTTCGTCGACTACGTCGCGATCCTGAAGGAGCTGGCGGACCGTTCCGCCCGCCACCGCGAGGTGCGGCGGGTGCTGGAGGAGGTCGACCTGGGGGACGTCCGCGGTCGCCGGATCAGGAAGCTGTCCGGGGGGATGCGGCAGCGGGTCGCGCTCGCGGCCGCGCTGGTGGGCGACCCCGCGTTCCTCGTGCTCGACGAGCCGACCGTCGGGCTGGACCCGGAGCAGCGGATGCGCTTCCGGGAGCTGATCGCCGAGGCGGGGGAGGGCCGGACCGTGCTGCTGTCCACCCACCAGACCGAGGACGTCGCGATGCTCTGCCACCGGGTGGTCGTCATGGCCGCCGGGGCGGTGCGGTTCGACGGCACGCCCGCCGAACTGACCGCACGGGCCGCCGGGCGCGTGTGGAGCAGCGGGGAGCGGGACGCGGGTGCGAAGGCCGGCTGGCGCACGGGTGCGGGGACCTTCCGCAACGTGGGCGATCCGCCCCCGGGGGCGGAGTTGGTCGAACCCGCGCTGGAGGACGGCTACCTGCTGGTTCTCGACGGCGCCGACGCGGAGGTGGCAGCGTGAGCGCCCTGCTGACGGCCGCGGCGCCCGCCGGTGAGGCCGAGCGGCGCGGTGGGGTACGGTCCGTGCTCGCCCTCGCCCGGTTCGAGGCGCGCCGGACGCTGACGAGCGTGCCCGTCGTCCTCGCCTTCGTCGCGTACCTCGCCTGGATCGTGTGGCGCGGACGCAGCTCCTATGACGGCTACCCGGCCCTCCAGGACGCCGACCGGGCCACCCAGGGCATGCCGATGCTCGTCGGGCTGGCGGTCCTGGTGAGCACCAACCTCGGGGTGCTGCGGTCCCTGCGGCACGGCACCGAGGACCACTTCGGGGTGCTGGTCGTCCAGCCCTGGCGCCGCACGGCGGCCCACGCGCTGTCCGTCGTGCCGGTCGCCCTGCTGACCGCGGTGTGCGTGGCCGGGCAGTTCACCTGGGAGGCGCTCAAGCCGGGCGCGGTCGGGCACGGGTCGCCGGCCGAACTGGCCGTCGGACCGCTGACGGTGCTGCTCTTCGGAGCGCTCGGGGTGCTGGCGGCCCGCCTGCTGCCCTCGCCGCTAGCGGCGCCCCTGCTGGTGGTGGTGCTGCTGTTCGCCTTCATGCTCGGTACGGGTCCCAGCGGCGAGGGCGGCCTGTCGTGGCTGGCCCCGGCCGTCAGCGCGATCAGCTCGGACACCCTGCCCTCCGACCTGCTGGGCCGGCCCGCCGCCTGGCACGCCCTCTACCTGGCGGGCGCCGGCCTGAGCGCCGCCTTCCTCGCCGTGCTCCTCGCCGGCGGGCGCCACCTCGTCGTCCGGGCGGGCACCGCCCTGGCCCTCGCGCTGGCGGTCACGGGCGGCGTCCTCCAGGCGGGCGGCGTGGCACCGTCCCCGGAGCTGACCGCGGCCCGCGAGCGCGCCTCGGTACGGCCGGAGCACACCTGCGTCGAGCACGGCCGTACGACGTACTGCGCGTTCCCGGAGTGGGTGCCCCGGACGGGGACCTGGGCCGGTGTCGTGGACCGGGTCAGGTCCCTGGCGGGCGGCTCCGCGCACGACCGGCCGCTCGTCGTACGGCAGCGCATCGAGGCCCGGTACGGCCTGGACGGCGACGCCGCGATCCCCGCGCTGGCCGAACCGGACCAGGTGACCGTCGGCACCGCCTGGGGCGGCAACCGGGTCCCGGAGTTCTCCAGCGCGGTCGCCGCGGTGCTCGTCGCGGGCACCGAGCAGGCGGCGGCCGAGGTCTGCGACGGGCGGATGGTCACCGTCATGTGGCTCTCCCTCAGCTGGATGGACGACCCGATGGACGCCCTGCGCCGGGTCCGCCTCGACGACAGTGTGCGGGGCTCCGCGATCGTCCTGGCGCCCACCGACCCGCTGAGCATGACGGAGGGCCAGACGGACGTCGTACGGCGCCTGCTGGAGAAGCCGCCCGCCGGGGTCGGGGAGCGGGTGCGGACGCACTGGGCCGAGCTGACCTCGCCGGGCGTCACGACGGCCCGGGTCGCCGAACTGCTGGGCGTGGCCGGGCCGGAGAAGGCCGACTCGTGCGACGGGTGACGCCGGCCCTGGTCGTCCCGGTGGGGCGTACGCTGCCGTGGCGGGCCCTGGCCGCGGCCGGTGCGCTCGGCCTGCTGGTCGCCGCGGTACCGGGTTTGGTGGGTGCGGAGCCGACCCCCTGGCAGACGGTCACCCTGCTGCGCGGCACCGCCCTGATCGGCGCGGTCGGTCTGGCCTTCCTGCTCGACGACCCCGCGCGGCACCTCACCGCTCCCGTGCCGACCCGGCGCCCGTTGCGGCAGGCGCTGCGGGTGGCCCTGGTCGCACCGGGCGCGGTGCTGTGGTGGACCGCCGTCCTGCTGCTCGTCCCCTCCGCGTCCCGGCCCCCGGCCGGCGACATCACCCTGGAGGCGGGGGCGACGGGCGCCCTGGCGCTCGCCGGTGCCGCGGCGTTCGTACGGCTGTCCGGCGAGGCGCGTCCGGGGCGGGCCGTCGCGGTGGGCCTGCTGCTCGCGGCCGTCCTCGCGCCGCTGCTGACGCCGGAGACCTGGGGGCTGTTCGTGACGCCCGACGATCCGGGGTGGGCGCCGGGGCACGACCGGTGGGCGGTGCTGTGCGCCGCGGCGGTGACGGTGGGGGCGGCCTGCGGGCCGGAGCCGCTGGGGCGACGGGGGCGCCGGCCGCGCGGCGCGGGCGGACCGGCCTAGCGCGCGACGCCGGTGAACCGGCCGGGCGCGCGACGCCGGTGGACCGGCCGGGCGCGCGACGCCGGTGGACCGGCCGGGCGGGGCGTGTGGCGTCGGCGGACGGGCCTGGCGCGCTGCGCCGGTGAACCGGCCTGGTGCGCTACGCCGACCGGCCTGGTGCGCTACGCCGGTGAACCGCCCGGCGCGCGTCGCTCAGGTCTCCGTGCGGTACATCAGGTCCGTCTCGTGGGTGGTGAAGCCCAGACGCTCGTAGACGGACACCGCCGCCTTGTTGTCGGCGTCGACGTACAGCATCGCCGTGGGCAGTCCCGCCTGTGCCAGGTGCCTGAGGCCGATGGTCGTCAGGGCCTTGCCCAGGCCGCCGCCCTGCGTGTCGGGGCTGATGCCGAGGACGTACACCTCGCCGAGCCGCTCCTCGGGGTGCACCTTGGTCCAGTGGAAGCCGATCAGCCTGCCGTCCCGCTCGGCCAGGAAGAACCCTGCCGGGTCGAACCACGCCTCGGCCTTGCGGTCGTCGAGGTCCCGCTGGGTGAGGGAGCCCTGCTCGGGGTGGTGGGCGAAGGCGGCGGCGTTCACCGCGAGCCAGGCCGCGTCGTCCCGGCCGGGCACGAAGGTGCGGACGGTCACGCCCTCGGGCAGCTTCGGGTCCGGCAGGTCCAGGCCGGCCAACGGACGACGCATCTGGCGCAGTTCGCGGAAGAGGGTCAGCCCGAGCACCTGCGCGAGGTGCCGGGCGGCGGAGTGGCCGCCGTGCGCCCAGACCCGCAGCCGCTTTCCGGAGGCGGCGAGCAGCGCGGCGCCCAGCGCCCGGCCGTGGCCCTGCCCCCGGTGCGAGGGGTGGACGACCAGCTCCGCGGCCGGGGGCTCGATCGGGTCGGTGCCCTCCAGCTGGGCGTAGCCCACGAGGTCGCCGCCGTTCACGGAGAGCAGCAGGTGCGAGACGCCCTCCCGCGCGGGTCCGCGCAGTTGCAGCCGGCCCTGCTCGGACACGGCCTGCTGCCCGTCCCTGCGGGCGGCCTCGGCGAGCAGGGCGAGGACGGCGTCGGTCTGCTCCGGGGTGAGTTCGGCGAGGGTCTCGATCGAGCGGGGGCGGCCGGGCCGCACGGAGTCGTCGCTGGTCATGCGTACGAGGGTAAGGGGCGGCCGCGGCAAAGCGGCGGCAGCCGAGGACGAGCAAGGTAAACCAGGATGTAACCCGGAAACCCCTGTCGCGCTACGCGCGTTGACTCTAGGCTGCTGCGCCGGCGAGCCGTCTCCTCAGCGGCTCGCGTCACGCACACCCACAGGGGGGCGCATGCCAGCCACAGCACAGTCGCACCAACCGCGCCGCGGACGCCGTACGAGCCGTCTCCTCGCCGTCGCCGCCACCGTCGTCACCGCCGGCGCGCTCGCCGCCGCGGCCCTGCCCGCCTCGGCGAACGCGGGCGACGACGAGCGGGCACACGGCGGCCACGGTCAGGGGACCGGCCGCTACCAGGACGTCCAGCTCCTCTCCTTCAACGACCTGCACGGCAACCTGGAACCGCCGGCCGGCTCCTCCGGCCGGGTCACCGAGGTGCAGCCCGACGGCACGACGAAGACGATCGACGCGGGTGGCGTCGAGTACCTCGCCACCCACCTGCGCGAGGCGCGCAAGGGCAACCGCTACTCCGTCACCGCGGCCGGCGGCGACATGGTCGGCGCGTCCCCGCTGCTCTCCGGCCTGTTCCACGACGAGCCGACCATCGAGGCGCTGAACGCCCTCGACCTGGACGTGACGAGCGTCGGCAACCACGAGTTCGACGAGGGCGCCAAGGAGCTGGCCCGCCTCCAGAACGGCGGCTGCCACCCCACCGAGGGCTGCTACACGGACAAGCGCTTCAAGGGCGCCGACTTCCCGTACCTGGCGGCGAACGTCCTGGACGAGAAGACCGGGAAGCCCCTCCTCAAGCCCTACTGGGTGTGGAAGGAGAAGGGCGTCAAGGTCGGCTTCATCGGCGTGACCCTGGAGGGCACCCCGGACGTCGTCTCGGCGGAGGGCGTCAAGGGCCTGTCCTTCAAGGACGAGGTCGAGACGATCGACAAGTACGCCGAGGTGCTCCGGCGCCAGGGCGTGAAGTCGATCGTCGCCCTGGTCCACGAGGGCGGCTTCCCGGCGTCGACGTCCTACAACTACGACTGCGACTCCCCGGGCGCCGGCGACGGCGTCTCCGGTCCGATCGTCGACATCGCGAAGAACGTCACCCCCCAGGTCGACGCGCTGGTCACCGGCCACACCCACAACGCGTACGTCTGCACGATCCCCGACCCGGCGGGCAAGCCCCGCATGGTCACCTCGGCCTCGTCCTTCGGCCGCCTCTACACGGACACGACGCTGACGTACGACCGCCGCACCGGTGACATCGCCCGCACGTCGGTGAAGTCGGCCAACCACGTGGTGACGCGGGACGTCCCGAAGGCACCGGACATGACCCGCCTGATCGGCCGGTGGAACACCCTCGCCGCCCCGATCGGCAACCGCCCCATCGGCTACATCGCCGGCGACGTCTCCCGTGACGGCACCGAGTCCCCGCTCGGCGACCTGATAGCGGACGCGCAGCTCGCGTACGGCAGGACCCAGGACCCGGAGACCGACCTGGCCCTGATGAACCCGGGCGGCATCCGCGCACCCCTGACCCACGCGTCCACGGGCAGCGAGGGCGACGGCGTCGTCACCTACGCCGAGGCCTTCGCCGTCCAGCCCTTCGCCAACACGGTGAACCTCCAGGACTACACGGGCGCCCAGCTCGTCCAGGTCCTCAAGGAGCAGGTGAGCGGCCCGAACGAGGCGGCCCCGAAGATCCTCCAGGTCTCGTCCGGTCTGACCTACACCCTGGACCTGACGAAGACGGGCGCGGACCGCGTCGTGACCGACTCCATCCGCCTGAACGGCTCCCCGATCGACCCGGCGGCCACCTACCGCGTCGCGTCGAACAGCTTCCTCGCGGGCGGCGGCGACGGCTTCCCGACCCTCGGCGAGGGCGCGAACGAACTCGTCGGCGCGGACGACCTGACGGCGCTGGAGCAGTACCTGACGGCCAACTCCTCGGCGAGCAACCCGATCGCGGTGCCGACGGCGGACCGCATCACGGTCGTGCGGTAGGCCCAGCGCGGCTCAGCTCATCGAAGGGGCCCGGTATCCCGCAGCACCGTGCGGGTCGCCGGGCCCCTTCCTCCTGCCGCACCGGGTCAGGCCCGTTCGGGCCCGGTGACGGCCTCTCCGATCACGAGACCCGGGGCGGGTCCCTTCGGAACCTCGGCGTCCGTCCCGTACGGGACTCGCACGACGCCCAGCCAGTCACCCTTGTCGGGCCGGGGTTCGGTGAGCACGGTGACGGTTCTCTGGGCATCGTGGTCATCGACGATCACGTAGACGGGGATGCCGGCGCGGGCGTACTCACGGCGCTTCCTGACGCGGTCCCGGTCCTCGTTGAGTCTGCCGGGCGAGACCACCTCCACCACCAGCCGGACCGCCGCCGCGTCGACACCCAGCCCGTCCTGGTCCGCGTAGGGCTCCAGATCCCCGGGCGCGACGAAGAGGTCGGGAATCCAGACCTTCCCCGGAAGGCGACATGGGCGTCCTGACAGGCCGAGTACTCGCCCTCTCCCAGATAACGCACCAGGGCGTTCCGTAGCCGGTTCACGATCCGGGCATGGGGCAGGCGACCGGTGGGTGACACCTCGATGGCTCCCTCGATGATCTCGGCGCGGTAGCCCTCGGGGAGTTCCATGGCCTTCCATGCCTGCCACACGACCTCGTCCAGGCCCGGCCCGTTCTCCGGCCCCGTCGTTGAGAACTCGGGCATGCTTTCGGGCCTCTCGTGTGCAAGAGCGGTCATGGTGACGTCACCTCCTCAAGTGTGGGCTGAGCGGGTTCGGGCCACAGGCAGCGTGATCACGCTACGTACGTCGGCGCGACTGACCAGGTGAAATGCGGCCGCATCACTCGCCCGGGTGGGGGATGCGCCGCCCGCGGCTGACCGCGACCCTCAGCACGTCCTCCAGCGACTCCGTCGCCCTGGTCAGCGCGAACCGCACCGCCCGCTCACCTGCCTTCCGGTCGGCGAGCACGGCCCTGGCTCCCGCGAGTACCTGCTCGCCCGAGTCCAACTGGGCCGCCTCGATGTCGTCGGCGATCCGGGACAGCAGGCTGTGGCTGTCGTCGGTGCTCAGGTAGCAGGGGTTGCCTTCGGGGGTGGTCCAGGGGAGGAGGCGGAGCGGGGGCGTGGGCATGGGGTGTCCCTTCGAGCTTCGAACAGCAGCGATTACTTTTAGTGTCCGCATCGTCACTGGCCGGGCGTACCCTGCGGAAGGGGGTTGGCGTTGCCCGTGCTCCTGGGCAACAGGGAGGGCGAGATGACTGAAGAGGTCGACGGACAGGCTGATTCGGGGCGGGCGGTGTTGGGGCGCACGCTTCGTTTCCTGCGGGAGAAGGAAGGCAAGTCGCTGGGCCGGCTCGCCGACGAGTCCGGCTACGACAAGAGCTACTTGAGCCGCCTGGAGTCGGGTGAGCGGCTGTCCAAGGTGACGGTCATGGAAGACCTCGACGGGTACTACGGGGCCGGTGATCTGCTGGTCAGTCTGTGGAAGATCGCGCGGATCGATGCCTTCAAGGACAAGTACAAGGAGTACATGCGGCTGGAGTCGGTGGCGCGGGTCATCCATGTGTACGCGCCGAACGTGCCGGGGCTGTTGCAGACCGAGGACTTCGCCAGGGAGGTGTTGTCCGGGCCTCAGACAACAGGCCCGGAGCGCGAAGCAGTCGAGGAGCAGGTCGCCGCGCGACTGGGACGTCAGCTTCTGCTCCGCAAGAACCCTGCACCCAGCGTCCGTTTCGTCATCGACGAACTCGCCTTCCGTCGGCCCTCGGCCGACCCGGGAACCTGGGAGGGGCAACTGGCACACATCGCAGATACAGCGCAGCGGCCCAACGTCGTCCTCCAGGTGCTGCCGTTCTCCGCGGGCATCCATCACCTCATGGGCAAGGGATCGCTGACGCTCCTGTGGCAGCAGGACGGCCGCTCCGTGGCCTACGTTGAAGGTGGCAGCAGCGGCCTGTTGACGGATGATCCGGACGACGCCCTGCACCACCGCTTGTCCTACGATCGTCTCCGGGATCTGGCGTTGTCCCCGTCGGACTCGCTGGCGTTCGTCAAGGACGTACTGGAGGAGCACCGATCATGAAGCACACCCCGGACCTCAACACCGCCGTCTGGCGCAAGTCGAGCTACAGCGACGGCGGAGCCAACAACTGCGTCGAGGTCGCCGGCGGCTGCGCCGGCCTCGTCCCCGTGCGTGACAGCAAGGTGCCGGAGGGGCGGGTGCTGGTGTTCGGGGCGGAGCCGTGGGCGGCGTTCCTGGCGGGTGTGCGGGGGCGGCCCGCGTAGGCGCGGCCCCTTGTGGCACCTTCGGCGGCGGCACCGGTGGAGTCGATGGCGTTCGTCAAGGGCCTTCTGGAGGAGCGCAGATCATGAACCGACTCCCTGACCTCACCGCCGCGACCTGGCGCAAGTCCTCCTACAGCGACGGGGGCGGTACGAACTGCGTCGAGGTCGCCGACGGCTGTCCCGGCCTCGTCCCCGTGCGGGACAGCAAGGTGCCGGAGGGGCGGGTGCTGGCCTTCGGGGCCGGGTCGTGGGGGGCGTTCCTGGCGGGCATGCCGGGGCGGCCCTCGTAGGCGCCGCCCCTCACGGCACCTCCGGCGGCGGTACCGGTGCCCCCGGCAGCCGTACCGTCGCGGTCGTGCCGCCCCCCTCCGCCGGGGTCAGGCTCACCTCGCCGCCCGCCTGCTGCACCGTGCGGGCGACGATCGACAGGCCCAGGCCCGAGCCGGGCAGCGCGCGGGCCGACGGGGAGCGCCAGAAGCGGTCGAAGACGTGGGGGAGTTCGTCGGCGGGGATGCCGGGGCCGTGGTCGCGGACGGTGAGGACGCCGTCGGCGAGGCGTACGTCGACGGTGCCGGACTCGGGGCTGAACTTCACCGCGTTGTCGAGGATGTTGACGACCGCGCGTTCCAGCGCGGCCGGTTCCGCCCGTACGTACCAGGGGTGGACGTCCGCCGTGAGAGTCAGCTCCGGGCCGCGCAGGCGGGCGCGACGCAGGGCCGACTCGACGACGTCGTGCCAGGCGAGGATGCGGGTGCGGGCCGCGTGCTGGTCGGTGTCGGGGCGGGAGAGTTCCTGGAGGTCGCCGATCAGCGCCGCCAGTTCCGTCATCTGGGCCTTCACCGAGGCGAGCAGCGCCTTGCGGTCGGCTTCGGGGATCGGGCGGCCGGTCTCCTCGCTGCGGGTGAGGAGTTCGATGTTGGTGCGCAGGGAGGTGAGGGGGGTGCGCAGCTCGTGGCCCGCGTCGGCGATGAGCTGCTGTTGCAGGTCGCGGGAGCTGGCGAGGGAGGAGGTCATGCTGTTGAAGGAACGGGAGAGGCGGGCGATCTCGTCCTCGCCGCCGTCCTCGACGGGGATGCGGACGGCCAGGTCCTCGGTGCGGGCGACGTGTTCGACGGCCCGCGTCAGTTCGTCGACGGGACGCAGCCCGGTCCGGGCCACCCAGAGGCCGGCGGCGCCCGCGCCCACGACACCGGCGCCCGCGACGAAGACGAGTACCAGCGCGAGGTTGCTGAGGGAGCTGTTCACCTCGCCCAGCGGGCGTGCGGCGGAGACGGCGACACCCGGGAGATTGGGCACGGTGTAGGTGAAGACGCGGTACTGGGCGCCGTCCGGCCCCGTGGCGTCGTGCAGCGCGGTGGCGGTCGTGCCCTCGGCCACGGCGTGGTCGGCGTCGGTGAGCGGGACCTCCTCCGTGCCGATGATGAGGCACCTGCCGCCCTTGCGGTCCACCAGCTGTACGGACGAGCCGAAGGGGTTCTGCTCGTGGGTGACGGGGTCGTGGGCGCACAGGCCGGTGCGCAGGTCGACGTACTGGCTCACCTGCTGCCCGTCCATGCGGTTCGCCTTCAGCGCCTCGTCCAGCGAGCTGACCAGCACGCTCTTCACCACGAACCAGCACGCCACGGCCGCCGCCGTGACGGCGAAGGCCACCGCCGCCGCCACCAGCAGCGCCAGGCGGGAGCGCAGCGGCAGGGTGCGGAGGCGCCGGACCAGTCTCCTCACTCCGCGCCGCCCTGCCGCAGGACGTACCCGACGCCGCGCACGGTGTGCACCAGGCGCGGTTCGCCCGCCGCCTCGGTCTTGCGGCGCAGGTACATGACGTACACGTCGAGGGAGTTGGAGGACGGCTCGAAGTCGAAGCCCCAGACCGCCTTCAGGATCTGCTCCCGGGTGAGCACCTGGCGCGGGTGCGCCATGAACATCTCCAGCAGGGTGAACTCCGTGCGGGTCAGCTCGACCGGCCGCCCGCCCCGCACGACCTCCCGCGTCGCCAGGTCCATGGTCAGGTCGGCGAAGGTCAGGGTGTCGTCGTTGCCGTGGGCGGCGTCGACGGCGGCCGCGTAGGAGCTGCGCCGCAGCAGCGCGCGGATGCGGGCGAACAGCTCGTCCAGCTCGAAGGGCTTGACCAGGTAGTCGTCGGCGCCGGCGTCGAGGCCGGTCACCCGGTCGCCGACGGTGTCGCGGGCCGTGAGCATCAGGATCGGGGTGAGGTCGCCCGCGCCGCGGATCCGGCGGGCGGCGGTCAGGCCGTCCATGCGGGGCATCTGGATGTCGAGGACGACCAGGTCGGGCCGGTACGCCGCCGCCTTCTGGAGGGCGTCGGCGCCGTCGACGGCGACCTCGGTGTCGTATCCCTCGAAGGCGAGGCTGCGCTGGAGGGCCTCGCGGACCGCCGGCTCGTCGTCGACGATCAGGATGCGCCGGGTCTCACGGTCGCGGTCGCCTTCTGCGGGGCTCATGGGCTCGGGTCCTCGGATGCGATGGGGTACGGGCTGCCGACGCCTTCAGCGTCGCACGTTCGCGGGCCCGCTCAGCCGTCGGCACCGGCGCGCAGAGCGGACAGGTCGGCCTTGACGGTGTTGATCGGGATGGCGAAGCCGAGACCGACGCTGCCCGCACTGGCGGAGGACTCGGTCGCCGAGTACATCGCGGAGTTGATGCCGATGATGTTGCCGTTCATGTCGATCAGCGCGCCGCCGGAGTTGCCCGGGTTGAGCGAGGCGTCCGTCTGGATCGCCTTGTACGTCGTGGTGGACGAGCCGGTGTCGCCGTTGAACTCCTGACCGCCGAACTCGAACGGCCAGCCGCCGCCCTGCCCCTGTCCCTGACCTTGCCCCTGCTGCTGTTGCTGCTGTTGCTGCTGTTGCTGCTGTTGCCCCTCGTCCGTCGAGACGGTCACGTCACGGTCAAGGGCCGAGACGATCCCGCTGGTCACGGTGCCGGTCAGGCCCTCCGGGGAGCCGATCGCGACGACCTGGTCACCGACCCCGACCCCGTCGGAGTCGCCGAGGGTCGCGGCCTTCAGGCCGGAGGCGTCCTCCAGCTTGATCAGCGCGAGGTCCTTGCCGCTGTCGGTGCCGACGACCCGGGCGGTGTACTGCTTGCCGTCGCTGGTCCTGACCTTGACGGAGTCGGCGCCGGCGACGACGTGGTTGTTGGTGATGATCTCGCCGTCACCCGTGATGATCACGCCGGAGCCGGTGGAGGAGCCGGCGTTCGAGGTGGCGCTGATCTCGACGATGCTCGGGCTGACCGCCTCGGCGACCCCGGAGACCGTGCCCTTCTGGCTGGACGGCACCACGTTGGTGCTGGTGGAGCTGGAGGCGACGGTGTCGCCGCCGGTCAGCTCCTGGATGCCGTACGCGGTGCCGCCGCCGACGGCCGCCGCGACGATCGCCACGGCCGCGAGCAGGGCGGCGGGGCCGCGACGGACGGTGCGCCTGCGGCGGGGCTGCCCGGGCTGCCCGGGACCGTCGGTGAAGGCGGCGGGCGGCTGGGCCGGCGGGGGCGGCCACTCGGGGCTGACGGGAGAGGAGGCGTGCTGCTGGGTTCCCTGGTACGGGTGCGCGTGCTCGTACTCGCCGTTCCGGCGGAGGCTCTCGGTCATGTTCATGAGCCTCCCGCCCGTGGATGAGAGCGGTCTGAGTGCTGTCTGAGAAGCCCGGCAGAACCTCGTATGCCCGATGTAAAGGCGACCGTCGGCGGGTCCTACGCGCAGCCGCAGGACTGCCGTAGGACCAGCTGCGACGGGAACACCTTCAGCCGCTCCCGCCGGGAGCCCGCCACCCGCAGGCCGTCGTCCAGGACCAGGTCCACGGCCTCCCGCGCCATCGCCGACCGGTCCGAGGCGACCGTCGTCAGCGGCGGGTCCGCCAGGGCCGCCTCCTTGATGTCGTCGAACCCGGCCACCGCCAGCTCGCCGGGCACGTCGATGCGCAGCTCGCGCGCCGCGCGCAGCAGGCCGATCGCCTGGTCGTCGGTGGAGCAGAAGATCGCGGGCGGCCGCTGCGGGCCGGCGAGCAGCTCCAGCGCCACGCGGTACGCGTCGTAGCGGTTGTACGGCGCCTCGAAGAGCCGGCCCTCGGTGGAGAGCCCGGCCTCCTTCATCGCCCGCTTCCAGCCCTCGACGTGGTCGGAGACCGGGTCGCCGACGGACGGCGTCTCGGCGGTGCCGCCCATGCAGGCGACGTACTCGTACCCGTGCTCCAGCAGGTGGCGCACGGCGAGCTGGGCGCCGCCGAGGTCGTCGGTGACGACGGCGACGTCGTCGATGGCCTCGGGCCGCTCGTGCAGCAGGACCACCCGGGCGTCCCAGGCGTCGATCTCGGCCGCGGCCAGGTCGTTCAGGGCGTGGCTGACCAGGATCAGGCCGGACACCCGCATGCCGAGGAAAGCGCGCAGGTAGTGGACCTCGCGTTCGCCGACGTAGTCGGAGTTGCCGACGAGGACCATCTTCCCGCGCTCGGAGGCGGCCCACTCGACCGCGTGCGCCATCTCCGCGAAGAAGGGCTGACGGGCGTCCGGCACGATCAGGCCTATGAGGTCCGTGCGCCGCGACGCCATGGCCTGGGCGACCCGGTCCGGCCGGTACCCCAGTTCCTTGATCGCGGCGAGGACACGCTCGCGCGTGGCCGGGGCGACCGGCCGGGGTCCGTTGTTGATGACATAGCTGACGACGGCGGTGGAAGTCCCCGCCAGCCGCGCCACGTCATCCCGAGTCACCTTGGCCACGCGCGGAGTCTACGCGGATGGATGCGCCCCGGGCAGGGCGTATCACCCCTTGGTTCATACCTTGGTGGAAGCCCTCGCCTCGGCCCCCTCGGCCGCGCGCTCCGCCTTCTCCGCCTTGTCGGTCTTGTCTGCCTTCTCGGGCTTCTCGGCCTTCTCGGGCTTCTCCGGCGTGACGAAGCGGTAGCCCACGTTGCGGACGGTACCGATCAGCGACTCGTGCTCGGGGCCGAGCTTGGCGCGCAGCCGCCGGACGTGCACGTCGACCGTGCGGGTGCCGCCGAAGTAGTCGTACCCCCACACCTCCTGGAGGAGCTGGGCGCGGGTGAAGACCCGGCCCGGGTGCTGGGCGAGGTACTTCAGCAGCTCGAACTCCTTGAAGGTCAGGTCCAGGACCCGGCCCTTGAGCTTGGCGGAGTACGTGGCCTCGTCGACCGACAGGTCGCCGTTGCGGATCTCCATGGGGGAGTCGTCGCCGACGATCTGCTGGCGGCCCATGGCGAGGCGCAGCCGGGCCTCGACCTCGGCCGGGCCGGCGGTGTCCAGCAGCACGTCGTCGATGCCCCAGTCGGCGGTGACGGCGGCGAGGCCGCCCTCGGTGACGACGAGGACCAGCGGACAGCTGAGCCCCGTGGAACGCAGCAGCTGGCACAGGCTGCGCACCTGGGGAAGATCACGGCGCCCGTCGACGAGGATGACGTCGGCGCCGGGGGTGTCGACGAGGGCGGGGCCCTCCGCGGGCGCCACCCGGACGTTGTGCAGCAGCAGGCCGAGGGCGGGAAGCACCTCCGTCGACGGCTGGAGGGCGTTGGTCAGGAGCAGCAGAGAACTCATCGCGCCCCACCTGCCTGGGTCGTCCTACGGTCGTGCACGGTTCGCTCGCCCATAACGTCTGGTTCCTCCTCGGTCCCTGCGAGGACGTTTACGGCACTGCTTCGTACGGGTGCGGATCCCGTGCCCGTGGGGCCCGCTGCGCGGCCGGGAGGTGAACGCTCGGCGATCGCTCGGCGACCGCCGCGCAACGCTCCCGGAAGCACAAAAGGACCCGGGGGCTACGTTGCCCGAGTCCTCTGCCCAGCAGAATAGCCGACATGAGCAACCGCCGGGCGGGACATGTGGCGCGTCCCACCAAGTGCCCACATCCCGAGACGCCTCCCGAGACGCCCTCCGGGACGTCCTCCGAGACGCTTTCCGGGACGCCGCGCCGCACGTCCGCACGCACCTTCCTCCGCGCCTCGGACGGGGTGCCGATCGACGCCGTGTACGCGCCGGGCGCGGCCGGTCCCGACGCCCCCGACCTGGTCTTCGTCGTCGCGCACGGGTTCACGGGGGACGCCGACCGCCCGCACGTACGGCGGATCGCCAGGGCCCTCGCGCACCACGGCGCGGTGGTCACGTTCTCCTTCCGCGGGCACGGCGCCTCCGGCGGACGGTCGACCGTCGGCGACCGCGAGGTGCTGGATCTGGCGGCGGCGGTCGCCTGGGCCCGCGGCTTCGGGCACGCGCGCGTGGTGACCGTCGGCTTCTCCATGGGCGGCTCGGTGGTGCTGCGGCACGCCGCGCTGTCCGGCGACGACGGCGGGCCGGGTCCGGACGCCGTCGTGTCGGTAAGCGCCCCCGCCCGCTGGTACTACCGGGGGACGGCACCGATGCGCCGGCTGCACTGGCTGGTCATGCGGCCCACGGGGCGCCTGGTGGGCCGCTACGGCCTGCGCACCCGCATCCACCACCGGGACTGGGACCCGGTGCCGCTGTCGCCGGTGGAGGCCGCGGGGCGGATCGCGCCGACGCCGCTGCTGGTCGTGCACGGGGACCGGGACGGCTACTTCCCCCTCGACCACCCCCGGATGCTGGCCGAGGCGGCCGGTGACCACGGGGAACTCTGGGTGGAGCCGGGGATGGGCCACGCCGAGCACGCGTCCGGCGAGGAGCTGCTGCACAGGATCGGCGACTGGGCCGTGGCCCGGGCGGGCTAGCCTGGCGGGGTTCACCGCCGATCGGCACGGACGCCGATCGGCACCGGCGACGAAGGATCCAGATGGCAAAGGTCACGGTGCGCTACTGGGCCGCCGCGAAGGCCGCGGCGGGGGTGGCCGAGGAGCCGTACGAGGCGGCGACGCTCGCCGACGCGCTCGGCGCGGTGCGCGAACGGCACCCCGGCGAACTCACGCGCGTCCTGCTGCGCTGCTCGTTCCTCGTCGACGGCGACCCCGTGGGCACCCGCGGGCATGAGACGGTACGGCTGGCCGACGGCGGCACGGTCGAGGTGCTCCCGCCGTTCGCAGGAGGGTGAGCATGACCGACCAGCCGCAGCAGCCGTACGACCAGCCGTACGACCCCTCGTACGGGCAGAATCAGCCGTACGGGGGACACGAGGGGTACGAGGGACAGGCGGGGTACGCCGCCCAGGCGTGGCCCGCACACCAGCAGGCCCAGGGGCAGCAGGGGTACCAGGGCCGGCCGGCGTACGAGGACCCGGACGCCGCCCAGTACACCCAGCAGTGGCAGGGGCAGACCTGGGAGACCCAGGTGCAGCCGCCGGTCTCCGCGGAGGAGACGGCGTACCTGCCGCCGCAGGGCTACCAGGACCCGACGGGCACGCCGTACGGGACGGCCGGTGGCCACGCGCCCGGGGCGCAGCAGTACGCGCCGCAGCCGTCGTACTCGCACGGGTCCCAGCCGCAGCCGCAGCCGTACCCGTCACAGCCGTACCCGTCACAGCCACAACCGCCGTCGCACGCCTACGCCCCTCAGCCCCAGCCGCAGCCCCGACCCGAACCTCCGGCTCGGCACGAGCCCGCCGTGCAGGCCCCCGCCGCCGGATACGGCCCCGCGACCCTCGCCGGGAACACGCGGGTCACCGACGCCCAGCGTGCCCGTGCCGAGGGACGCTCGCCCATCATCGACCCGGGGATGCAGCCGGCCGGGCTCACCGCGCTGCTCGGGCTGCTGCTGGCCGGCGCCGCGGCGCTCGGCACGTACGCCCTGCTCGTCCCGCTCGTCGCCCTGCAGGCCGTCACCGCGGCGGGCTGGTTCCGGCTGAACGGCATGTGGCCGGCCCGGCAGGGCATCGCGCTGGGCTTCGCGGGCGCCCTCGCCGCCGACGCGGCCATGCTGGTGTCGGACCGCTCCCCGGCGGCGATCCTCGGCGCGCTCGGCGTGTGGGTGCTGCTCTCCCTCGTCCTCCAACTGCGTTCGCACGCCGACCCCGACGAGCGGATGTACGGCCTGATGGCGACCGTCGCCGCGGCGGCCCTGGCCGTCCTCGCGGGCGGTTACCTCGCCGCCGACGCGGACGCGGTGACCGTCGGCGCGGTCGCGGTGGCGGTCGCCGTCGTGGCCCGCGCCCTTCCGCTGCCGACGCCCGCCTCCCTGGTCGTCGCGCTGCTCGCGGCGGCCGGGGCGGGCATCGCGGTCGGTTCGATGACGGACTTCGGGACGTCGGGGGCGCTGCTCGGCGCGGGCGCGGCGGTGTGCGCGCTGATCGGGCACCGGGCGGCGGCCTACGACTACCCGTCCCGGTTCGTGCACTTCACGGCGGGCGTCGCGCTGCCCCTCGCGGCCGCGGCACCGGCCGTGTACGTACTCGGCAGGGCGCTCGGCTGAGCCGTCCCGAGGTCTCCGGTACCCCTGTCACGGCGCCGGTGACCTCTCCTGTCACAGCTGATCGACAAAAACCCGGCGGCCCGTTCCGGTCGCGTTACGCTCGCGCTGGACGGCCGCCGGCCGTCGGGGACCGTCGTCGACCGCCCAGGTGGGGAACACCGCATGCGTGCACTGCGAATACTGTTGATCGTCGTCGTGATCCTCGGCGGGCTCTTCGTGATCGCGGACCGCGTGGCGGTCAACTTCGCCGAGGGCGAGGCGGCGGACAGGATACGGTCCGCCGAGAACCTGGCCTCGACGCCGGACGTCTCGATCAACGGCTTCCCCTTCCTCACCCAGGCCGCGGCCGGTGAACTCGACGAGGTCGAGATCGGCATCGGCGACTACGAGGCGTCCACCGGCGACGGCGCCGACAAGATCCGTATCGACGAGCTGCACGCGACCATGCGGGGCGTCGAGTTCTCCAGCGACTTCGGCTCCGCCACGGCGGCCACCGCCACCGGCACCGCGACCGTCGGCTACGACGAGCTGATGAAGGCCACCAAGTCCGAGCCCACGGACATCGGCCCCGGCATCACCGCCAAGGTGGTGGGCCTCTCCGACGGCGGCGACGGCAAGATCAAGGTGTCGCTCCGGGCCACGGTGCTGGGCGTGGAACTGCCCGAGCCGGTCGACGTGCTCAGCTCGGTCACGGTCAAGGACAACAACGTCGAGGTCGTCGCCGACGGGCTGCCGACGGTCGGCGGCAGGCAGCTCGCCGAGTCCCGGATCCGGGCCATCACCGACTTCCAGCAGGGCATCGACGAGCTGCCCGGCGGCATCGAGCTGGACAAGGTCGAGGCGGCGCGGGACGGCGTCGAGATCACGGTGCGGGGTTCGAACATCGAGCTGGCCGGGTAGGACGTCGAGCGTCCGCCGTCGGCGACGCCCCGCGTCCGACAGACGAGACGGAGCTGTCCGTACCGCAGATGCCATCCCGGAAGTCCCGCCCGGACGCCGCCCGGCGGCACCCTGAGGCCCGCCCGTGTCTCACCTTGCGGACGATCCCGTCTCATATGGCGACACGCCGGTGACATCGCCCGTCGACCCTCCCTACGATCGGGACCTATGGAGCGACAGGCGGACCTCACGAAGCGGCGGGCAGTGGACCTGTGCCGCGTTGCCGCCATGCTCTGTCGCACCTTCTGAGCGGACGGCGACGCCGCCGTCCGTGTCCCCCTCACCGCCCTGCCGTCGAGGGCACCCGCGCGCCGCCCCGGCATGAGCGCGCACCCTCTCGCCGCACGCCCCGCCGCACCTGCCCCGGAGGAGAAAACATGAGCCGCAGCGACGTCCTGGTCGACGCCGACTGGCTGCAGGACCACCTGGACGACCCGAGCATCGCGATCGTCGAGGTGGACGAGGACACGTCCGCGTACGACAAGAACCACATCAAGAACGCGATCCGGATCGACTGGACCCAGGACCTCCAGGACCCGGTCCGCCGCGACTTCGTCGACCAGGAGGGCTTCGAGAAGCTCCTGTCGAAGAAGGGCATCTCCAACGACCACACCGTGGTCCTCTACGGCGGCAACAACAACTGGTTCGCGTCCTACGCCTACTGGTACTTCAAGCTGTACGGCCACGACAACGTCAAGCTCCTCGACGGCGGCCGCAAGAAGTGGGAGCTGGACGCCCGCGAGCTGGTCGACGGCACCGAGGTCCCCGAGCGCCCGGCCACCGACTACAAGGCCAAGCCGCAGGACACCTCCATCCGTGCCTTCCGCGACGACGTCGTCCAGGCGATCGGCGCGCAGAACCTGGTCGACGTCCGCTCGCCCGACGAGTTCTCCGGCAAGCTCCTCGCCCCGGCCCACCTCCCCCAGGAGCAGTCGCAGCGCCCGGGCCACGTGCCCAGCGCCCGCAACATCCCGTGGTCGAAGAACGCCAACGACGACGGCACCTTCAAGTCGGACGACGAGCTGAAGCAGCTCTACACCGACGAGCGGGTCGACCTGGCGAAGGACACCATCGCCTACTGCCGCATCGGTGAGCGCTCGGCCCTGACCTGGTTCGTCCTGCACGAGCTGCTGGGCGTGGAGAACGTCAAGAACTACGACGGCTCCTGGACCGAGTACGGCTCCCTCGTCGGCGTGCCGATCGAGCTCGGCGCCGCGAAGTAAGCACCCCGCCCGACCTTTCCCAACCCCTCAGGAGTACGACATGTGCGGAGCGAAGGCCGGCGGCCCCGACGCCTCGACGATCAAGCCCGGTGAGACCACGATCCAGGGCCAGGTGACCCGCGACGGCGAGCCGGTGACGGGCTACGTCCGGCTGCTGGACTCCACCGGCGAGTTCACGGCGGAGGTCCCCACCTCCGCGACGGGCCAGTTCCGGTTCTACGCGGCCGAGGGCACCTGGACCCTGCGGGCGCTCGTCCCGGGTGCCAGCGCCGACCGCACGGTCGTCGCCCAGCAGGGTGGACTGGCGGAGGTCGCGATCGCCGTCTGACGGCCGGCGGCTTCGAGGGGCCGCACCCCGCGGGTTGGACGCCCGGGGTGCGGCCCTTCGGCACGCCCGGACCTACGCTGGAGGCATGTACGCGCGGCGGCGGCACCGCTACTTCGTGATGATGGGGATCTGCATCGCGCTGTTCGTCCTGGCGTGGGGCGTCGTCCGCCTCTGGTCGGTCCCCGCGGCCGTCGGCATGTGCCTGGTCGCCATGGTCATCCCCCCGCTCGCCGCGATCGTCGCCAACCGCCGGGGCCCCGACGACCGCTGGTGGGACGACCCCTCAGGCGACCCCCGGTCCGACGAGTGGTGGGACGAGCTGGACGGAAAGAAGGGCCCGCGGCACCGGGACCGGCCCTGAACCCCGCCCGGCCCGCCCGGCCCACCCCTCCGCCCGGTCCGCCCGGCCGGCGCCGGGCAAGGGCTCCCGGGCCCGCCGGTCAGTACACCAGCGCCTGCGTGTCGTCGGCCAGCGCCTCCTGCACGAAGACCTGGGCACCCGCGATCCGCACCCCCTCGATCACGTCCTGCTCGGTGAGGTCCCGCCGCGCCGCGCACTGGGTGCACAGCGTCACCCGGCCGCCGGCCAGGATCGAGTCCAGCAGGTCGGGCAGCGGCGCCGCGTGCGGCAGCTCGAACTCGGCCGCCCGGCCCGGCACCGCGAACCACGCGGACTCGCCGGTCAGCCACACGGAGACGTCGACGCCACTGGCCACGGCCACCGCCGCCACCGTGAACGCCTGCGAGCACCGCTCGGGGGCATCGGCCCCCGCCGTCACCTTGATCACGAGCTTCTTCGCCATGGCCGCATGGTACGGCCGCACCGCGGGCCCACCTCGCCCGGTGGGCCCGGGCACGGCCGCGTAAGCTGGGTGCCGGCCCTGTGCGTGTAGCGCACGCACCGCACTCCGCATCACCGAGGAGCACCCCGTGGAGATCTTCTTCGAAGCCCTGCTGGTTCTGGTCTGCGTCGGCGTCCTCGCCTTCGCGGGGCTGACCGTGAAGAAGCTGTACCAGGGCCAGCGCTGATCCCCCACGCCAGGAAGTTCTGCTCATGATCGAGATCCCGTCCGACCTCCACAAGGACCTCGTCCCGCTCGTCTTCCTGCTCGGTGACTGGGCGGGTGCGGGCGTGCACGACTTCCCCGGTGCCGAGAAGTGCAACTTCGGGCAGGAGGTCTCCTTCACCCACGACGGCCGGGACTTCCTGGAGTACCGGTCCCACACCTGGGTCCTGGACCAGGACGGCAACAAGGTCCGCCCCCTGGAGTCCGAGTACGGCTTCTGGCGGATCGACGCGAACCGCAAGGTCGAGGCCACGATGACCCGCGACGACGGCGTCATCGAGATCTGGTACGGCGAGCTGGCCGACCAGAAGCCGCAGATCGACCTGGTCACGGACGCGGTGGCCCGCACGGCCGCCTCCCGGCCCTACACCGGCGGCAAGCGCCTGTATGGGTACGTCAAGAGCGACCTGATGTGGGTCGGCGAGAAGCAGACCCCCGAGGTCGAGCTGCGCCCCTACATGTCGGCGCACCTGAAGAAGGTCGTCACCCCGGAGGACGTCGAGCGCTGGGCCAAGGCGCTGCCCGACGACATGCCGGACGACGGGATCGCTTTCTTCAAGTAGTCCTAGACTCTTGGGTGTGGTGAGCACCGACTGGAAGAGCGACCTCAGGCAGCGCGGCTACCGGCTGACCCCGCAGCGGCAGCTGGTGCTCGAAGCCGTCGACCATCTGGAACACGCGACCCCCGACGACATCCTCGGCGAAGTGAGGAAGACGGCGTCGGGGGTCAACATCTCCACCGTCTACCGCACGCTGGAGCTCCTGGAGGAGCTCGGGCTGGTGAGCCACGCCCATCTCGGGCACGGCGCGCCCACCTACCACCTGGCCGACCGGCACCACCACATCCACCTGGTCTGCCGGGACTGCACCCACGTGATCGAGGCCGACCTGTCGGTGGCCGCCGAGTTCACCGCCAAGCTGCGCGAGCAGTTCGGCTTCGACACCGACATGAAGCACTTCGCGATCTTCGGCCGGTGCCAGGACTGTTCCCGTAAGGGTTCAACTACCGAGTCGTAGGCTAGGCGTATGAAGAGTCCCCTGCTGTCCCTGCCCGGCGCCGTCCCCGCCGAGGGCGTGGACGAAGGCGTCGCCGCCCACTACGGCGACCTGTTCCGCGAGCAGCGTGCCCTCGCCGACGGCACCGGATTCGTCGACCTCTCGCACCGCGGTGTGGTCGCCGTCACCGGCGACGACCGGCTGAGCTGGCTGCACCTGCTGCTCACCCAGCACGTCAGCGACCTGCCGGCCCACCAGGCCGCCGAGGCGCTGATCCTCTCCGCCAACGGCCACATCGAGCACGCCCTGTACCTCGTCGACGACGGCACGACCGTCTGGGCCCACGTGGAGCCCGGCAGCCAGGAGGCGCTGATCGCCTACCTGGAGTCGATGAAGTTCTTCTACCGGGTCGAGGTCGCCGACCGCACCGCCGACACCGCGGTCGTCCACCTGCCGGCCGGCTCCATCGCGGCGCCCCCCGCGAGCGCCGTCGTCCGCGAGACGCCGTACGGCCGCGACCTCTTCCTGCCGCGCGCCGAGTTGGAGGCGTTCGCCGCCGAGGCGGGACCGCCGGCCGGGATCCTCGCCCACGAGGCGCTCCGCGTCGAGCAGCACCGCCCCCGGGTCGGCTTCGAGACCGACCACCGCACCATCCCGCACGAGCTGGGCTGGATCGGCACCGCCGTCCACCTGCAGAAGGGCTGCTACCGGGGTCAGGAGACCGTCGCCCGGGTGCAGAACCTCGGCAAGCCGCCGCGCCGCCTGGTCTTCCTGCACCTGGACGGCAGCGAGGTCCACCTGCCGCCCGCCGGGGCCGAGGTGCGCCTCGCGCAGGACGGGCCGGACGGCCGCAAGATCGGCTTCGTCACCACGTCCGTACGCCACCACGAGCTGGGCCCGGTCGCCCTCGCCCTGGTGAAGCGGAACGTGCCGGTGGACGCCCGGCTGATGGCGGAGGACACGGCCGCCGCCCAGGAGACGGTCGTCCAACCGTAGGACGGAAGGCTGGGACGGCCCGGCCCGGCGCGGCGCTAGACCTCCAGCAGCACCGTGAACGGGCCGTCGTTCGTCAGCGACACCCGCATGTGCGCGCCGAAGCGTCCGGTCGCCACGGTGGCGCCCAGCGCGCGCAGCCGCGCCACGACCTCGTCGACGAGCGGCTCGGCCACGTCACCGGGCGCGGCGGCGTTCCAGGTGGGGCGGCGGCCCTTGCGGGCATCGCCGTAAAGGGTGAACTGGCTGATCACCAGCAGCGGGGCGTCCACGTCGCTGCACGACTTCTCGTCGTGCAGCACCCGCACCGACCACAGCTTGCGGGCCAGCTGCGCGGCCTTCTCCTTGGTGTCCTCGTGGGTGACGCCGACCAGGACGCACAGGCCCTCGCCGTCGATCGCCCCCACCGTCTCGCCGTCCACGACGACGCTCGCGCCGTCCACCCTCTGTACCACTGCACGCATCCCGTCATGATGCCGTGCGCCCCCAGGGTGTGGGCACGCGGGCCCGTACGGGGTTTTTTTCGCTCCCTAACCCCCCATCTGGGGCCGATCGTGGGCACTCGGTCACATAGCGGCCACTTGGGGTGGCACGATGCTCCCAGACGCCGGTCGAGGGGACGGTTGAGGCGAATGAGCACACCGAGTACGGGGCAGCCGCTTGGGACTGTCGCGTTGACATATCCGGGGGGCCTGGAGGCGCCCCGGCCACCCGTGCAGCGCACGGACAGCCCGGAGCTGCCCGCGGCTCCTGCGGGGCACGACCTGACCGCGCTGAGCCTGCCCGAACTGCGCACCCTGCGCCGGGACGCCCAGCGCGAGGAGGCCGATCTCAGCTATGTGCGCCGCCTGCTGCAGGGGCGGATCGACATCCTGCGCGCGGAGCTGGCCCGGCGCGGTCCCACCTCCGTGGTGACCACGGCGGCGACGGGGTCCGTCGTCGAGCGGCTGTCGGAGATCCTGGCCGACGCCCCGGCCCGGCACCGGTCCTCCGCGCGCCACGTGACGCTGGGCACGCCACGCAGCGAGGAGTGCCGGCGGCTGGCCGCGGAGATGCTCGGCGAGGTGGAGCTGTCCGACCTGACGGCCCGCACCGACGTCGAGCTGACCACCGGGGCGGGCCGGCTCGTGCGCTACGAGCAGCAGGTGTCCCGGCGGCGGCAGCGGCTCCAGCGCACCGCGGACGACTGCAGCGCGGAGATCGCACGCCGGTACCGTGAGGGGGAAGCACAAGTCGACGACCTGCTGGTGTGACACGAGGGGCGGCGTTCCGGCCGCCCCTCCCCGGCCCGGTGACCCCGGGCCGTCGCCGCGGCGGGTCACCCGTCCGGAAGGCCACCGCCGATGCCCGCCCCCCACTCGCCCCAGCCGACCGACCCGTCCCCGCTCCCGGTTCCGCCCGAGCGGGGGGACGACCGTCGGCCCGGGCCCCCGTCCGCCCTCCCACCCGTCGTACCGCCCGTCCTCGCCGAGGTGGTCCGGTCCGGCTTCGTCGAGGGGCGGCATCGGGGCGCGCTGGTCGTGCTGGACGCCGACGGGACGGTGGAGCTGGCGCTGGGGGACGTGACGGCGCCGGTCTTCCCGCGCTCCGCCAACAAGCCGATGCAGGCGGCCGGGGTGCTGCGGGCCGGGCTCGACCTCTCGGGGGAGCGGCTGGCGCTGGCTGCCGCGAGCCATTCCGGAGAATCGTTTCACCGGGATCTGGTCCGCAAGATGCTGGACGAGTACGGCCTGGACCCGGCCCTGCTCCAGTGCCCGGCCGACCTCCCCCTGGACCCCGAGGAGCGGGACACCTACCTGGCGTCGGGCGCGTCGCCCGACCGGATCACCATGAACTGTTCCGGCAAGCACACCGCGATGCTGGCGGTCTGCGTCCAGCGGGGCTGGCCGGTGGAGTCGTACCTCGACCCGGAGCACCCGTTGCAGCGGATCATCCACGGCGTCGTGGAGGACGCGGCGGGCGAGCCGGTCGCCGCCGTCGGCACGGACGGGTGCGGCGCGCCGCTGATGGCGATCGGCCTGGTCGGACTGGCCCGCGCCTTCCGCTCCTTCGTCGGCGCCGAGCCCGGCACGGCGGAGCGCCGGGTCGCCGACGCGATGCGCGCCCACCCCGAGTACGTGGCCGGCACCCGGCGCCCCGACACCTGGCTGATGCGCGAGGTGCCCGGCACCCTGTCCAAGATGGGCGCGGAGGCCGTCCAGGCGGTGGCCCTGCCGGACGGCCGCGCGCTCGCCTTCAAGGTGGAGGACGGCGCGACCCGGGCCCTGGGGCCGGTCCTGGGCCGCGCGCTGACGCTGATGGGCGTGGAGGGCCCCGTGGTCGACCGCATCGGCCGTGCGCCCCTCCTCGGCGGCGGGCGCGAGGTGGGGGAGATCCGGGCGGCGTTCTGAGGGCCGGGCCCGGGGGCCGTGGGGCGGGCGGCCGGGCGATGGGGCGGGGCGGACGGGCGGTGCGTCGGCTTGGCGGAGCCGGGCCAGATGCCTGCGCTGGGGCTGGGGCTGGGGCTGGGCTCGGCTGGGCCGGGCGCAGTCGGTGCGGTGGCCTGGCGGGGCCGGGGAGCGCCGGTGCCGTGGCCGGGTGGAGGGCTGGTGCGGCCCGGTTGGCGGGGTCGGGCGGAGGGCCCGTGCTCCGGGTGGGGCGGGGGGCTCGTGCTTCGGGTCGGGTGGAGGGCTCGTGCTCGGGGTCGGGTGGAGGGCCTGTGCTTCGGGTCGGGCGGGGGCTCGTGCTCCGGGTCGGGCGGAGGGCTGGTGCCGGGGCTGGGCGGAGGGCTGGTGCGGCCCGGTTGGCGGGGTCGGGTGGAGGGCCCGTGCTCCGGATCGGGCGGGGGGCTCGTGCTTCGGGTCGGGCGGAGCGCCCCCGCTTCGGGGCGGGTGGGGCGTAAATGCCCGCGACGCGGGCGGGGCGGCCGACCTACCGTGAGGACATGACCAGCCGCACCGACATCGACGTACGCCCCATCACCGAGGCCGAGTTCCCCGACTGGCAGCGGGCCCTGAACACCGGGTTCCTGATGCCGCCGGCCGTCGCGCCGGAGCAGTTGGAGGCCCGCCGCCACCTGTTCGTGCCCGGCCGTTCGCTCGGCGCCTTCGACGGGGAGCGCTGTGTGGCGACCTTCCGGTCCTTCGACCAGGAGGTCACCGCCGTCGGAGGCGCCCTCGTCCCCGCCGACGCGATCTCCAACGTCACCGTCTCCCCGACCCACCGCCGCCGTGGCCTGCTCACCCGCATGATGGCCCAGGACCTGGCGGCGGCGAAGGAGCGCGGGGACGTCCTCGCGACCCTGATCGCGGCCGAGTACCCGATCTACGGCCGGTACGGCTTCGGCCCCGCCACCACCATGACCGAGTGGACGGTCGACGTGCCCCGCGCCGGACTCGACGCCCGCTGGGCGGCCCCCGAGGACGGCGGCCGGATCGACCTCGTCGACGGCGAGGACGTCCGCAAGCTCGGCCCCGAGCTGCACGAGCGGCTGCGCCGGGCCCAGCCGGGCGCGGTCAGCCGGCCGGAGCTGTGGTGGCAGATCCGGACCGGCGTGCTGAGCACCTACGACTCCCCGTGGACCGAGCCCTTCTTCGCCGTGTACCGCTCGACGGACGGCGAGGTCGAGGGCATGGTCGCCTACACGGCCGACGACCACTGGGGCGACGCCAAGCAGCCGCTGAACACGGCGACGGTGCAGTGGCTGCTGGCGGTGACACCGGCCGCCGAGCGCGCCCTGTGGGGCTACCTGTGCTCGATCGACTGGGTCACCACGGTGAAGAGCGGCTGGCGGTCCCCCGACGACCTGCTCCCGCATCTCCTGCCGGACCCGCGCGCGGCCAGGATCACCACGCAGGCCGACTGGCTCTGGGTGCGGATCCTGGACGTCGTACGGGCGCTGGAGGCGCGTACGTACGAGGGGGCGGGCTCACTGGTGCTGGAGATCGAGGACCGGGCGGGGCTGACCGGCGGGCGGTGGCGGCTGGAGGCGGGAGCGGACGGGGCGTCCTGCACGCCGACCACCGAGAGCGCCCACCTCGGGCTCGACGTGGCCGAGCTGGCGGCGCTGTGGCTGGGCGACGAGTCGGCCGTGCGGCTGGCCGCGCTGGGCCGGCTCCGGGAGATACGAGCGGGCGCCGCCCGTGTGGCCGACGCCCTGCTGCGTACGTCCAGGCGGCCTTGGTGCCCGGACATGTTCTGAGCTGCTCCCTTCTGCCGGTGACGGGTGGGTGCGCGCATCCGTAGCGCGTGCTCTTCAGTTGTGGTTGTTGTGCGGTGGTGCTGGTCGTGCGGTGGTGCCGACTGACTGTCCGGGCTCCCGGCTCCCCTCCGGAAGGGGGCCCGGACAGCAGTACGCCGGTTCAGCCGGACTGTGCGAGCAGCATCACGAGGATCACCGCGCCCACACCGCCGATCATGGTGTTCTTCGCCTTGATGCCGATGGACAGCGCGACGAACGCGATGATGCCCATCGGCCCGTACTTCCACTGCACGAGCTGCTCGAACCCGATGGCCAGAGCGGCGACGACGAGGGCGATGAGCGGCATGGTGGACCCCCTGTTCACCGTGGTGGCCAACCCTTGGGAGGTTCGACCACGTTGCTCAAGTTGGCTGCCAACTTCACTTTACTTATCTCCGCTTGGAAGCGACTCATAACCACCTTCGCTTGAACTGCCCAAAGATGGCGGGAAGTTGTAGTGTTTGGTCGTGGAGCCGGAACATGCCCCCGTCAACGGACGGAAGAGACCGCAGCGGCCACAGGTGACGCCTCGCGAGGTGGCCGACGAGCTGCGCGCCCGGATCAGGTCCGGTGAGCTGCGGCCGGGCCGGCGCATGCCCACCCAGGCCCAGCTGGCCGACGAGTTCGGCGTGGAGCGCGGCACCGTCCGCCAGGCCCTGCGCGTCCTGCAGTCGGAACGTCTGCTCACCAATGTGTCCAAGGGGAGCCCCGCGACCGTCGCGCCCGATCCGCGCGGCGCCCCGACCGGGTCCGAGGCGCCGCCGATGCCCACCACGGCCGCCCTCGCGCCCCGGATCGCCGAGGCCTTCGCCGCCCCCCACGTCGAGATCGACGCCCTGTGCCTGACCTCGGTCTCCCTCACCCTGGCCCTCGGCGAGGCCCTGCGCGAGGTCCACGCGGGGCGACGCAAACCGGCCAAGATCGACGTGCGCGTGCTGCTGCCGGGCCGGGACATCGAGCTGGCGTTCCCGGTGGCGGTGAGCGGCCGCGGGGACGGGGACCCGGTGCACGAGCGGTGGCTGGCGATGCGCAACGCCCAGGGCCAGGTGCTCCAGCACAATCTGCTGAGCCTGCGGGCCACGCACGGCATCGACGTGCGCGTCACCTTCCGGGCGCTGCCCTTCACGCCGCCCGTGAAGCTGTACGTGCTCAACCGCACGGAAGCCCTCCTCGCGTACTACACCGTCGGCCGGCGCGAGCAGGAGATCGATCACGAGCCGATGGAGACGTACGACGCGGAGGGCATCCGTTCGACGCTGTTCGCCTTCGAGCGGACCGGTGGTCTGCGCGACGGGGCGTTCGTGCGGCAGTCGCGGAAGTGGTTCGACGCGCTGTGGGAGACGATCAGTTCGGAGCTGCTGCTCACGGCGTGATCACCTCCCGGTCACAGCGCGGGGCCCGCGACCAGGAGGGCCAGCACCACCGCTCCGGCGGAGCTGACGGAAGGGCTCTTCGCCTTGATGCCCACGGTGAGCAGGAGCAGGCCGATGAGGCCGGTGGCGCCGTACTTCCACTGGACGATCTGCTCGAAGGCGACGACGAGGAGCGTGGAGAGAAGAGCGAGGACGGGCATGGTCTTTCCCCCTTCGGAAGTTCGGGACGGGAAAACTTCCGCCAACTAGACCAAGTTGGCAACCAACTCTGACTATGTTGTCCCCACTTGGCTGCTAGTTATAAACAAGTTTCAAACAACTCCCTCTAGGTAGGTCGGAGTTGTAGCGTTTGGTCGTGACTCAGGAGAACGTCTCGGTGAACGGCAGCAGAAGGCTCTCGTCCCAGGAGATCGCCGATGTCCTGCGGGAACGGATCCGCGGGGGAGATCTCAAGGCGGGCGACCGCCTGCCCACCCAGGCCGAGCTGGCCGACGAGTTCGGCGTGGAGCGCGGCACCGTCCGCCAGGCCCTGCGGGCGCTCCAGGAGGACGGCCTGCTCACCAACGTCAGCAAGGGCAGCCCGCCCCGCATCGCCGAGCCCGCCACCCCGCGGGGCGAACCGCAGCCGACCATGGTGTCCCTCGGACCCCGGCTGTCGGAGGCGTTCTCCGTACCGCGCGTACGGGTCGACGTCGTGTGCCACACCTCGGAGACCCTGATGCTGGCCCTGAGCGAGCCGCTCCGCCTGATCCACGAGGGCCGCATCCGTCCGGAGGCCATCGACTTCCGCGTCCTGATGCCGTCGCGGGACATCGCGCTGGCCTTCCCGGTCCTGGTCGAGGACGAGCCGGACGACCCGGTCCACCAGCGCTGGCTCCAGATGCGCAACGCCCAGGCCCGGGTGCTCCAGCACAACCTGCACGCCGTACGGTCCACCCACCGCGTCGACGTGCACATCGCCTTCCGCGCGCTGCCGTTCACCCCGCCGGTGAAGCTCTACCTGCTCAACGGCGAGGAGGCGCTGTTCGGCTACTACATGCTCACCCGGCGCGAGGAGGAGTACGAGAGCCGGACGCTGGAGATGTACGACGCCCTGGGCTCCCAGTCGCTGCTGTTCTCCTTCCTCAAGCGGGCGGGGCACCGGGACGCGGTGTTCGTGGAGGAATCGCAGAAGTGGTTCGACGCCCTCTGGGAAACCATCACCTCGGACATGACACTCTCCTAGTGACTTCTGATGCGACGCGGACCGGGCCGGCGGCGGACACGGGGAACCTCGAGCGACTGGTGAGCGGTGCCCGCTTCGTGCTCTGGGACTTCGACGGGCCGATCTGCCGCCTGTTCGCCGGGCACCGGGCGGATCTGGTGGCGGGCGACCTCGTCGACTGGCTCGAACGGCGGGGCCTGCGCGGGCTGCTGACCGAGGACGAACGGGAGTCCCCCGACCCCCACGCGGTGCTGCGCGCGGTCGACCGCCGGCACCCGCGCAGCGACCTGGTCGAGGAGCTGGAGGAACGCCTCACCCACGAGGAGCTGCGGGCCACCGCCTCCGCGATGCCGACCGCGTACGCCGATCCGCTGATCCGGACCTGGACGGCGGTGGGTGTGCGGCTGGCCGTCGCCACCAACAACTCCCCGCGGGTCGTGCGCACCTACCTCACCGGCCGCGGCCTGCTGCCGTGCTTCACCCCGCACATCTACGGGCGCACGCGGGAACTCGGCCTGCTCAAGCCCGACCCGCACACAGTCGTCCGCGCCCTCAGCGCGCTGGGCGCCGCCCCGTCCGACTCGCTGTTCATCGGCGACACCCCCTCCGACTGCGAGGCCGCCCGGCGGGCCGGCGTCCCCTTCCTCGGCTACGCCCGCGACGCACGCAAGGCGAAGCTCCTCAGGGACGCCGGCGCCCAGACGCTCGTCGACTCCTTCGAACCGCTGCTGCGCCTGCTGCGGAGCCCCAGGAGACCCTGACGTCCCCTCCGGGTGGTCCGACGGCCCGTCCGGGTGGTCCGACGTCCCGTCCGGGTGGACGGAACCGTTCGGGCGTGCGCCTGTTCCCCCGGGGGCGGGCACGAGGGTGTCCGAGGGCCGGGTTCTCCACGCGCGCTCCAGGACCGTGCAGTAACGTGCCGTCCGTCTTACCCCACTGGCACCACCGGGACGGGCAGAACGCACAGGATGACACCCCGACTGGCCTCGCCCGTCAGGCAGCGAGCCGAAGCGATGAGTGGTGGCGCGTCCCTGGTCAGGGGCCCGCTCCGGGGCTACCACCACGAGACGTACGTGCTCTCGCCGCCGGGCGGGGCGGGACCCGTGAAGCTGCGGGAGCCGCGCTCCACGAGCCTCTGGTTCGACCGCAGGTGCTTCCGGTCGGAGGAGGAGCTGCTCCGGGGCCTGAAGGGCCGGATCGACCGGGTGCCCGACGTCGTCGACGTCGAGGGCATGGGACTCCAGACGTTCATCGAGGGCCGGACCCTCGGCGCGCACCGCTGGTGGGGCCGGCGGGTGCCCGACCCGGTGTTCGAGCAGATCGTCGGCCTGTTCCGGCAGATGGTCCCCATCACGGCCCGGACGCTGCGCGTGGAGCGGCGCTGCTCACCGCGGGACGCTCCGGAGGACGGGGACACCGAGGGTTTCCTGCGACGCCTCGTCGCCTTCGTCGAGGAGCAGGTCTACGCGGCCAACCGGCCGGAGTTCGGCGCGCTCTTCGCGGACCTCGGCGTACGGGACGCATCCCTGGTCCGGCTCTCGGAGAACGTGACCGGACTGACCGAGCGGCCCTTCTGCCTGCTCCACGCGGACCTGCACCGGGAGAACCTCGTCATCGACCCGGAGGGCGGCCTCTGGACGATCGACTGGGAGCTGGCCATGGTCGGTGACCCGCTCTACGACCTGGCCACCCATCTCTACCTGATGCGGTACCCGGCCGATCAGGAGGAGCGCCTGATCCGGGAATGGTGCGGGGTGGTGGAAGGGATCTGCCCCGGCAGTTCCCGCGGATGGGAACGCGACCTGCGGTTGATCACGGATTTCAAGAGGGCTCAGTCGGTGTACACGGACATCGTGCGCGCCGCGATGTCCCTGCGCGACGAGACCGGCCTGCGCTGGTCCGCCCTTCCGCGGGTGGCCGGGAAGCTCCAGGACGTCCTGACCGCCGCCGCCGGACCGCTCGCCCTGGAGGACGTGCCGAACCGGCGGCAGATCATGGCGGCGCTGGTCCGCCGGCACCGCGAGTCCGCCGGGATGCCGGCCGGGGAGCCGGAGGCCCCGGGGCGCTAGCTTCCCCGGGAACGCCCCCTCCCCGCGGCGCCCTCCCGTCAGCGCCCCGTGATCACCTCGCCGACGCGGCTGTAGCCGTCGGTGCCGTGGCCGCGGGCGATGACCCGGCGGGCCTGGCCCTCGATCACCCGCATCAGGCTCGCGTCGATGCCGTGGGCCTCGGAGGCGTGGACGACGTGCGCCATGGTCGAGGCGGCCGAGGTGATCGGGTTCAGCTCGCCCGAGTACGTGCCGGCGTCGGTGTCGGCGGCGAACTCGGTGAACAGTTCCGGCAGGATCGCGGCGATGCCCTGGGCGAAGGGCGCGAACTCGGCGCCGGTGATGCCCTCCGCCCGGGCCAGGGCGAGGGCGTGCGTGAAGCCGGCCGTCGCCGTCCAGAAGACGTCGAGCAGCGCGACGTCGTAGGCGGCGGCCCGGCCGGCGTCCTCGCCGAGGTGGGTGTGGCTGCCGCCGAGCGCCGCCAGTACGGGGCGGTGTTCCCCGTACAGCTCCTCGGGACCGCTGTACAGGAACACCCCGTCGTCCGTGCCGATGGTCGTGGTGGGCGTCATGATCGCGCCGTCCAGGTAGCGGACGCCGTGCCGGGCGGCCCACTCGGCCGTGTCCCGGGCGCGCTCGGGGATGTCGGCGCTCAGGTTCGCGACCGTACGGCCCTTGAGGGCGGCGATGACGGCCTCCTGCCGCAGGACGGCGTCCGAGGCGTCGTAGTTCACCACGCAGACGACGGTCAGCGGGGATGCCGCGACGGCCTCCGCGGCCGAGGACGCCGACACCGCGCCCCGGGCGACCAGGTCGGTGTCCCGGCCGGGCGTGCGGTTCCAGACGGTGGTGCGCAGCCCGGCGTCCAGGAACGCGGCGGCCAGCGCCCGGCCCATCGGGCCGAGCCCGAGGACGGTGACGGCGGCGGGCTGGTCGGTCTGTGCGGTCATGCTGCAACTCCCGTAACGTAGTGAACAATTGCTGAGGAATGGGGGCGTGAGATGGCACACCGGCGCCACGATCCGAACGTCTGCGGAGTGACCGCCGCGATCGCCGTGATCGAGGGCAAGTGGAAGACCACGCTGCTGTGGCTGCTGGAGTCCGGCCCGCACCGGCCGGCCGAACTGCGCCGGAAGGCGCCCGGTCTCACCGAGAAGGTGCTGACCCAGGCGCTGCGGGAGATGGAGACGGACGGCCTGGTGGACCGACGGGTGTACGACGTGCTGCCGCTGAAGACCGAGTACTCGCTGACCGCGTTCGGCCGCGATCTCGCCGAGGCCCTCTCCCCCCTCTCCGACTGGGGCCACCGCCGCCTGGACCGGCTGGCCGGCCCGGAGGCCGCCGTACGCCCGGCCTCCTGATCCCTGCCCGCCCCCTCAGCTTCCGACGGTGGCCTCGCCCTGCCAAGTACCCACAAAAAAGTGGGTAGGGGGACACGCGGCGGCGTGTAGCGCACTATTGCAAGCACCTGCTTGCAATAGTTAGCGACGTGCTGCATGGTGGAGGCATGGCATCGCTCAACGTCGGCAATCTCGGTGAGTACCTGCGCGAGCAGCGGCGCAGTGCGCAGCTGTCGCTGCGCCAGCTCGCCGAGGCCGCCGGCGTGTCCAACCCGTACCTGAGCCAGATCGAGCGCGGGCTGCGCAAGCCGAGCGCGGAGGTGCTCCAGCAGGTCGCCAAGGCGCTGCGGATCTCCGCCGAGACGCTGTACGTGCGCGCCGGGATCCTCGACGCGGAGCGGGACCGGGACGACGTGGAGACGCGTGCGGTCCTCCTCGCCGACCCCTCGCTCAACGAGCGGCAGAAGCAGGTGCTGCTCCAGATCTACGAGTCGTTCCGCAAGGAGAACGGCTTCGGGCCCGACGCGGACGACGCGGACGGCGCGGACGGCGCGGACGGCGAGGCGGGGTACGAGGACGCGACGGCGGGCGGCACCGCCGGGGTGGCGGCCTCCATACCCGGCCACGACCCCCGTACGACCGGCGGCAGCGACGCCGGCCCGCCGCGGACGGCCGGATGAGCGGGAGCGAGCAGCCGACCGGGCGCGGGACCACCACACAACCCTCAGTCGAACGTATTTTCCGGAGGACCATCACCATGGCCATCACCGACGACCTGCGCAAGACCCTCAGCGACCCCACCCCGCTCTACTTCGCCGCGGGCACCGCCGACCTGGCCTTCCAGCAGGCCAAGAAGGTGCCGGTGCTGGTCGAGCAGCTGCGCGCCGAGGCACCGGCGCGGATCGAGGCCGTGCGCAACACCGACCCGAAGGCCGTCCAGGAGAAGGCGACGGCCCGCGTCAAGGAGACGCAGGGCAGCCTCCAGGCCAAGGCCAACGAGCTGTTCGGCTCCCTCGACTCCGACTTCAAGAAGTTCGGCGAGACCGCCCAGGACCTCGCGCTGCGCTCGGTCGGCGTCGCCGCCGAGTACGCCGTCAAGGCCCGGGAGGCCTACGAGAAGGTCGCCGAGCGCGGTGAGCACGCGGTGCGCACCTGGCGCGGCCAGGCCGCCGACGGCATCGAGGACGTCGCCGCGGAGGTGGAGGAGCTGGCCATCGCGGTCGAGCCCGCCAAGCCCGAGTCGGTCGAGGTCACCGACGACAAGTCGGCCGCGGCGAAGAAGACGCCCGCCCCGCGCAAGGCTCCGGCCAAGAAGAGCACCACCGGCAAGAAGACGGTGCCGCCCGCCCAGTAGGGGCGCGGGGCACGGCGAGTGGGGAGCGGGCCGGGCACCCTTGGGGTGTCCGGCCCGTTCTCCGGGTACGGTGACCGCGTAAGGACGACCCGAGTCTGGTGGTGGACGTTGTGCTGATGCAGGGGTTCGCAGGCTTCATGTGGCTGCTGAGCATGGCCCTGATCGTTTTCAGCGGCTTCGCTTTGATCGACGCCGCCACGCGCCGTGAGGACGCCTACCGCGCGGCCGACAAGAAGACCAAGCCGTTCTGGCTGATCATCCTCGCGCTCGCCTTCGTGGTGAACCTGATCTTCAACGTCCTGTCGTTCCTGCCGATCATCGGCCTCATCGCGACGATCGTGTACATGGTCGACGTACGGCCCGCGCTGCGCGGCCTGCCGGGCGGCGGACGCAGCAGCCGCCGCGGTTCCAGCAGCGACGGCCCGTACGGTCCGTACAACGGCGGGCGCTGAAGCCGGCCTCGGGCCGCGTACCCGGGAGCCGAGGCCGAGGCGGGACCGGGCGGCTCAGGCCGACCGTTCCGGCAGGACAGCTCAGGCCGACCGTTCCGGCAGGACAGCTCAGGCCGACCGTTCCGGCAGGACAGCTCAGGCCGACCGGTCCAGCAGGACCACGGCCACGTCGTCCGCCAGCTCGCCGCCGTTGAGCCGGCGGACCTCGTTGACGGTCGCCCGCAGCAGATGCTCGCCCTGCAGACCCTCGGCGAGCTGGCGGCGGACCATCTCCACCATGCCGTCCTGGCCGAGCCGCTCCCGGCCCTGGCCGACGTGGCCCTCGATGAGGCCGTCGGTGTAGAGCATCAGGCTCCACTCGGCGCCCAGCTCCACCTGCATCCGCGGCCAGCGGGCGCCGGGCAGCAGCCCCAGCGCCGGGCCGTTGTTGTCGTAGGGCAGGAGCCGTGCGGGCGTGCCCGGGCCGGCGATCAGCGGTGCCGGGTGCCCGGCCAGGCACAGGCCGGCGCGGCGGCCGTCCGGGGTGATGTCCACGGTGCACACGGTCGCGAAGATCTCGTCGTGCGCGCGCTCGTGCTCCAGCACCTGCTGGAGCGTGCCCAGCAGCTGGTCGCCGCAGAGCCCCGCGAGGGTCAGCGCCCGCCAGGCGATCCGCAGCTCCACGCCGAGGGCCGCCTCGTCCGGCCCGTGCCCGCAGACGTCGCCGATCATGGCGTGCACGGTGCCGTCCGGGGTGCGGACGACGTCGTAGAAGTCACCGCCGAGCAGCGCGCGGGAGCGGCCCGGGCGGTAGCGGGCGGCGAAGCGCAGCGGGGAGCCGGCCAGCAGCGGCGTGGGCAGCAGGCCGCGCTCCAGCCGGCGGTTCTCCTGGGCGCGCAGCCGGCCCTCGGCCAGACGCCGCTCCGCCGAGTCGGACCGCTTGCGCTCGACGGCGTAGCGGATCGCCCGGCTCAGCAGGCGGCCGTCCAGCTCGTCCCGGAACAGGTAGTCCTGGGCGCCGACCGCCACGGCCTCCGCGCCGCGCTCGGCGTCGCTGGAGGAGGTGAGGGCGAGCACGGCGTGCCGGGGCGCCAGCTCCAGCACGTGCCGCAGCACCGCCAGCTCGTCCGCTCCGTCACCGGCGCCGTCGCCGCTCTCGGCGCCGGTGCGGGCCGGTGCGGGCGACAGGGCGAGGTCCAGCAGGATGCAGTGGACGTCGTCGGTCAGCAGCCGCCCGGCCTCGGTGAGGTTGCGGGCCGTGCGGACGCGGATCGGCCGGCCCGCCGGGTCGAGCAGGTCGGGCACGATCGGCGAGCCGCCCGGATCGTCCTCGATCAGCAGCACCGTCAGGTTGGTGGGGACGGCGCTCTCGCGCTCGTCCCTGGTCCGTTCCGTCGTCTTCTCGCGCTTCTCCGTCGGGTTCTCTCGCTGACTGGTGGGGCTTTCGGCCGGGGTCGTCCCGGGCGGGGCCAGTTCCGTGGAAGGGCCGCTGTCCGGGGACGCGGCGGGCGCCTGACCACACTCCACGGCCGGGATCGCCCTCTGCCGCGGTACGGGTACGGGCATCGTCTTGGTTTCCTTCCCTCCCCCCGAGGGCATGGCGGGGCGAGGGACCTCGACCCACCGACGGGGACCATAGCGGGTGACGGCGCCGCTGCGGAATGGTCCAGGACACGCCGGACCGCCATCGGCCACTGTCATATGCCGCGTTATGTACCGCAGTTGGACACGTCGACTGGGTGCCGGGGATGACGAACGTCACGCGGGGGGCGCGTCAGGGCGTGGAGTGGGTCACGTGGCCCGCTTCACGCCCGTGGCGCGAGGCGTGTGGCCGGGGTCACCGCGAGGGGGTCGTGCCCGTGTCCGGGCGGACCACTCCGAGGATGGGCATCGAGCCGGCGCCCGCGATCGTGATCGAGCGTCCCGGGCGGGGGGCGTGCACGACGGAGCCGCCGCCGACGTACATGCCGACATGGCTGGCGTCGTCGAAGTAGATGATCAGGTCGCCGGGCCGCATGTCCTCGACGTCGACGCGCGTCAGCTGCTTCCACTGCTCCTGCGAGGTGCGCGGGATCGGCTGGCCGGTCGACACCCAGGCCTGGGAGGTCAGGCCGGAGCAGTCGTAGGCCTTCGGGCCCTCCGCCCCCCACTGGTACGGCTTGCCGACCTGGGCGGTGGCGTACTCCACGGCCTTCCTGCCGCGCTCGGTCGCCTCGGCGTCGAGGTCCTTCAGGATGCCGGAGGCGAGCCAGGCGGTCTGGGCCCTGGCCTGGGCCTCCCGCTCCAGTCTGGCGAGGCGCTCCTTCTCCTCCTGCGCCAGGTCGGCCTCCAGCTTCTCGGCCGCCGCGATCTGCTTCTCGATCTTCTTCTGGGCGGTGGCCTTGGCCTTGCGGTTCGCCTCCAGCTTCTGGAACTGGGCGGAGGCGTCCGCGGCGTAGGCCTTCAGGTCCTGCTGGGTGCGCGTCATCTCGCCGAGCAGGCCCTTGGTCGCGCGCTGGCCCTGCATCACCCGGCCGGTGCCGTCGAGGAAGTCCGCGGGGTCGTCGCTCAGCAGCAGCTTGGCCTCGTCGGGCAGGCCGCCGGTGCGGTACTGGGAGCGGGCCGCCGCTCCCGCGCGGTCCTTCAGGCCGTCCAGCTTCTCCTGGCCCTTGACGATCTTCTTGGCCAGTTCGACGATCTCGGCGGACTGCCGGTCCGCCTTCTCCTGGGCGGCGTTGTACTCGTCGGTGGCCGAGGCGGCCGCGCGGTAGAGCTTGTCGAGCTTCTTGCGTACGGCCTCCAGGTCCTTGCCGGGCGTTGCCGCCGGGGCGGGGGAGGCGCTGGGGGTGCCGGGGGTGCCGGGCGACGGGGTGGGTCCGGGGTCGGCGAACGCCGTGCCCGGTGCCGCGAGCACGGTGACCGCGCACACCACGGTCACGGCAGCGGTCATCAAGCCATGCTTCCCCGTACGCATACCTCGCCCCCAAACTGATTAACCGTCAGTAACATAGGTCGCCTGGGGGATCGTGCCACGTCGGCGGGGAAAGCGACAGAGGTCGTGCTTTCCTTCTCCTTCCCCCCTTCTGTCTCGCCGTACGACGATTCCCCCGCTGTGTGACGAACGCCGCGGGGAGATCGTTCCCGGGGCTGGGCTGGGCTGGGCTGGGCTGGGCGGGGCTGGGCTGGGCGTGCGGGACCTGTTCGGCCGTTCACCCGCGCGGCGCCAACGCCTCCCACCGCACCGTCACTTCGCCCTGGCGCCACCGCACCGGCCCGTCCGACACCGGCCAGTCGGCCCGCAGGTCCCGCACGGCCCGCATCCAGCGCTGGCGGGCGCCGTAGGAGGCGTAGGGCGCGGCGGCGGCCCAGGCGCGGTCGAAGTCGCGCAGGAAGGCGTGCACGGGCTCCCCGGGGACGTTGCGGTGGATGAGCGCCTTCGGCAGCCGTTCCGCCAGGTCGGAGGGGCGGTCGAGGGAGCCCAGCCGGGTCGCGAAGGTGACCGTGCGCGGTCCCTCGGGTCCGAGCGCCACCCACACGTGCCGGCGCCCGATCTCATCGCAGGTCCCCTCCACCAGGAGCCCCCCGCGGGAGTGCTCCGAGGCCGGCGCGAGGCGCGCGCACAGCCGCTGCCAGACGGCGGCGACCTCGTCCTCGTCGTACTGGCGCAGCACGTTCGCCGCACGGATGAGGAGGGGTCGGCGGGAGAGGGGGACCTCGAAGCCGCCGTGCCGGAAGACGAGCCCCTCGCGCGCGTACGGCTCGGCCGCCGCCACCCGCGCCGGGTCGATCTCCACGCCCACCACGCGCACGCGCGGCGCGACCGTGCGCAGGCGGTGCAGCAGTTCGACGGCGGTCCAGGGGGCGGCGCCGTAGCCGAGGTCGACGGCGACGGGATCGGCGGCGCGGCGCAGTTCCGCGCCGTGCGCGGCGGCGATCCAGCGGTCCATGCGGCGCAGCCGGTTCGGGTTGGTCGTCCCGCGTGTCACCGTGCCGACGACCTGGGGTCCCCTGCCCGACGGGCCGGGCCGGGAGCGGGGGTGGTCGGTCGGGCGGGGAGGCATGCGTACGAGGGTATGCGGCGGGATGCCGGGGGGCGTACGGGCGGGGGTGGGGCCGGGAAGGGGTGCGACCGGGCGGCTGCGGCCGGGCACGGATGCGGCCACGAAGGGCTGCGGCCGGGAAAGGGTGCGGCCACGAAGGGCTGCGGCCGGAAAAGGGCGTCCACCCCTGGGCGCACCTCTCCCTTCCGACGCTTCTGACGCAACGACCGCTCGAACGGTTGATCGATCGGCGGTAATGATTCGGCAAAGGTCGGAAAACCGGAAATGGAGCACCGTGATCGGGTGTTCCCACCTCTTGGAGGGCGGCGCGTGTCCTCCGACCGGCATGCCCGCAGCGAGGAGGATCGGCTCGTGAGCCAGTACGTCAGCAGGCTCGGGCGTCGCTCACCGGCGGCTTCCCCGCGGCTCCGGCTGCTGCGCAGGCCCCGCCGCGTCGCCATGCTCTCCGTGCACACCTCACCGCTCCACCAGCCCGGCACCGGGGACGCCGGCGGCATGAACGTCTACATCGTCGAACTCGCGCAGCGCCTCGCCGCGATCAACATCGAGGTCGAGATCTTCACGCGCGCGACGACCGCCGCCCTGCCCCCCACCGTCGAGCTGGCGCCCGGCGTCCTGGTGCGACACGTCGACGCGGGCCCCTACGAGGGCCTGGCCAAGGAGGAGCTGCCCGCCCAGCTGTGCGCCTTCACGCACGGGGTGATGCAGGCCTGGGCCGGTCACCGTCCCGGCTACTACGACCTGGTCCACTCCCACTACTGGCTCTCCGGTCACGTCGGCTGGCTCGCCGCGCAGCGCTGGGGCACCCCCCTGGTGCACGCCATGCACACCATGGCCAAGGTCAAGAACGCCAGCCTGGCCGAGGGCGACACCCCCGAACCGGCCGCCCGCGTCATCGGTGAGACGCAGATCGTCGCCGCCTCCGACCGGCTGATCGCCAACACGGCCGAGGAGGCCGACGAACTCGTCCGCCACTACGCCGCCGACCCGGCGAAGGTCGCCGTCGTCCACCCCGGCGTGAATTTGGACCGGTTCCGTCCCTTCCCCCGGGGCTCCGACCCCGGCGCCGGGGACATCGCCTCCGCCCGGGCCGCCGCCCGCGCCCGCCTCGGACTGCCCCAGGACGCCCTGATCCCGCTCTTCGCCGGCCGCATACAGCCCCTGAAGGCGCCGGACGTGCTGCTGCGCGCCGTGGCCGTCCTCCTCGGTGAACGCCCCGAGCTGCGCTCCCGCATCGTCGTCCCCGTCGTCGGCGGCCCCAGCGGCAGCGGCCTCGCGAAGCCGGAGGGGCTCCAGAAGCTCGCCGCGCGGCTCGGCATCGCCGACGTCGTACGATTTCGGCCGCCGGTCGGTCAGGAGCAGCTCGCCGACTGGTTCCGGGCCGCCTCCGTGCTGGTGATGCCCTCCTACAGCGAGTCCTTCGGGCTGGTCGCCATAGAGGCCCAGGCCGCCGGTACGCCGGTGCTCGCCGCGGCGGTCGGCGGTCTGCCGGTGGCCGTGCGGGACGGGCACACCGGCCGGCTCGTCGAGGGGCACGACCCCGCCGCGTACGCGCGCGTACTGCGCGACTTCGCCGACCACCCGGAGCTGACGTCCCGGATGGGCGAGGCCGCCGCCCGGCACGCCCGGTCCTTCGGCTGGGACGCCTCCGCCGCCGCCACGGCCGACGCCTACACGGCCGCGATCCAGTCGCACCGCCGTCGCGTACGCTCCCACCATGGCTGACGCACCGAAGACGGCTGACGCACCGAAGACGGCTGACGCACCGAAGGCGGCCCAGATCCTGGAAGGCGCCCTCAAGGACGCCGAGCTGGAATGGGAGAGCCCCGAGCCCGGCACCTACGTCGCCAAGCTCCCCGGCACCCGCAAACTCTCGACGACGGTCTCCCTCATCGTGGGCCGCCACTCGCTCTCCCTGAACGCGTTCGTCATCCGCCACCCCGACGAGAACGAACCGGCCGTCCACCGCTGGCTGCTGGAGCGCAACCTCAAGCTGTACGGGGTGAGTTACGCGGTCGACCGCCTCGGCGACATCTACGTCACCGCGAAGCTCCCCCTGGCCGCCGTCACCGCCGACGAGATCGACCGCCTCCTCGGCCAGGTCCTGGAGGCCGCCGACGGCTCCTTCAACACCCTGCTGGAGCTGGGCTTCGCGTCCGCCATCCGCAAGGAGCACGCGTGGCGCACCTCGCGCGGGGAGTCGACCCGCAACCTGGAGGCGTTCCAGCACCTCATCGAGCGCCCCGGCGACTGACCCGGCCCCCCGCTCACCGTCCGCCGGCGCGGTACCGCCCCGGTGTGACCCCCACCAACCGCTTGAAATGCCGGGTCAGATGGGCCTGGTCGTAGAAGCCGGTGGCCCCCGCCACGTCCGCCGGGGAGCGCCCCGCCAGCAGCAGCCGCCGGGCCCGGTCGACGCGGCGGGACATGAGGTACTGGTGCGGCGCGATGCCGTAGGCGCCGCTGAACGCCCGTACGAGATGGGCCGGGTGAGCGGGCACGAGCGAGGCCGCCTCGGCCAGCCCGATCCCCGGCACGACCCGCTCGTCGAGCAGCTCCCGCAGCCGCCGCGCGAGAACGGGGTCCCGGCGCACCCCGCGCGCGTCGTCCCCGGGCCGCAGGTGCTCGTGCAGCCGCTCGCCGATCAGCGTCAGCCTGCTCTCCGCCTCCAGCTCCTCCCCGGGCCGGGCGAGCGCGGCGTGCAGCTGTCCGACGCGCCGCCGCAGCACCGGGTCCCGCAGGTCGGGAGCGTCCACGGCCGGGCCGATCAGGTCCTCGCCCAGCCGGGTGGCGTCCAGGTACAGGACCCGTTTGCGGAAGCCGTCCGGAGTGGCGGGGGAGCCGTTGTGCGGCACGTGCGGCGGCAGCAGCGTCACCGTGTCGTGCGGGGTGCCGTGCTCGTGCCGGTCCAGGTCGTACCGTACGGCCCCGGCGTCGACGATGAGCAGCGTCCAGGCCTCGTGGACGTGCATCGGATAGGCGTACTCGGTGTAGTGGGCGTGGAAGACCTCGACGACGCCCGGGACATGGGGTCGCCAGGCGGAGACGGTCCGCAGGTCGCTGCCGTCCCTCCCGTCGTTCCCGTCCTTGCGCCGGCCGGCCATGCAAAAAACGTACAAGACCGGGCCGCCCGCCGACCGGCAGTCTCACTCCATGAGCATGCGCGACACCGACGAACCCATCCGCTTCGACACCAAGATCGCTGTCCTGCTGCGCGAGGACCTGGAGACCTGGCAGCGCCTCAACGTCACGGCCTTCCTGGTCAGCGGCCTGAGCACACAGTTCCCCGAGGTGATCGGGGAGCCGTACGAGGACGCCGACGCGGTGGGCTATCTGCCGATGTTCCGCCAGCCGGTGCTGGTCTTCGAGGGCACCAAGGAGACGCTGAGGAACGCCCACACCCGCGCGTTGTCCCGGGCCCTGCCCCGCGCGCTGTTCACGTCCGACCTCTTCACCACGGGCAACGACCGCGACAACCGAGCGGCGGTGCGGGCGGTCACCACGGCGGAGCTGGACCTGGTGGGCCTCGCGGTGTACGGCCCGAAGAACGCGGTGGACAAGGTGCTGAAGGGGGCGCGGATGCACCCGTGAGGGGAGGGAGGCGGCAGGGGCGCCGGCGTGCGTCAGGCGGCGCCGACCTCGTCCTTCGTCGGCGCGGCGGCCTGGGAGGGGCCGGCTCCGGAGAGGGCCGTCGCATCGTCGTCCTCGCGCGGCAGCCCCCGCATCAGCGCCCAGTACCCCGCCGCGGCCACCGTGCCGACGACGGCGCAGACGCCCCACAGCCACTCGGCGCCCCAGTGGTCGATGACGAAGCCGGACATCAGCGGGGCGACGAGGGCGGCGACCGCCCAGGACATGGTGTACATGCCCTGGTAGCGCCCGCGCCCGTGCACGGGGGAGAGGCGGACGACCAGCCCGGTCTGGGTCGGCGCGTTGACGATCTCGGCCAGCGTCCACACGCACACGGTCAGGGCGAACACGCCGACGGACCCGGCGAAGGCGGTGAGCCCGAAGCCGTACCCGGCGAGCAGGGACGAGGCGACGAGCAGCAGCCGCGGGTCCCGGTGCTGGATGAACCGGGTGACGGGAATCTGCAGGACGACGATCAGAACGCCGTTGACGGCGATCGCGAGCCCGAAGTCCGCGGGGGTGAACCCGGCCTCGCCCATCGCCACCGGCAGCCCCACGTAGGCCTGCTGGAAGATCAGGGCGATGAGGAAGGACAGCCCGACGACGCTCATGTAACGCCCGTCGCGCAGCACCGTCCCGAGGGAGACGGCCGGCTCGCCCGCCGCGGGGACGTCGCCGCCGGGGCCCTTCCCGGGCGACCGCTCCGGCCGGGACTCGGGCAGCTTGACGAAGATCAGGACCGCGCAGGCCATGGTCATGCCCGCCTCGATCAGGAACCCGGCGAGGTAGCTGGCCTCGGCGATGAACCCGGCCGCCATGGAGGAGATCGCGAAGCCGAGGTTGATGGCCCAGTAGTTCAGCGAGAAGGCCCGGATACGGTCCTCGGGGCGCACGATGTCCGCCATCATCGCCTGCACGGCGGGCCGGGAGGCGTTGCTGGCCATACCGACCAGGAAGGCGACGGCCGCGATGGCGACGGGGTCGCGCACGAAGCCGAGCAGGGCGACGGACAGCGCGGTGGAGACCTGGGCGACGAGCAGCGTGGGCCGCCGCCCGAACCGGTCGGTCATCACCCCGGCCACCAGCGAGGACACGACCCCGCCGAGCCCGTGCAGGGCGGCGACCATACCGGCGTACGAGGCGGAGTAGCCGCGGTCGACGGTCAGGTACAGCGCCATGAAGGTGGCGACGAAGGCCCCGAGCCGGTTGACCAGGGTGCTGGTCCACAGCCACCAGAACTCGCGAGGGAGCCCGGAGACGGTCTCGCGTGCGGCACGTCTCAGTCCGGCGACTGACATGGGACCCCCGTTGAGTTGGCGCGACCGGCAGGTGTAAGCGGCGGAGGCGGCACGCACGTCTTACGCACCCCCTACGACGCACAACCTACGAACGGGCGGCCCGACCCGGCCAGTGAATTAGCACTTCCCGTCAACCGTCCGTCCATCGGGCGCCCCGCGCGGACGGTGAGGGGGTTCGATTACGCTCGGACCCATGGCCGACGCACCGTACAAGCTGATCCTCCTCCGCCACGGCGAGAGCGAGTGGAACGAGAAGAACCTGTTCACCGGCTGGGTGGACGTCAACCTCACCCCCAAGGGCGAGAAGGAGGCGACGCGCGGCGGCGAGCTGCTCAAGGACGCCGGCCTGCTGCCCGACGTGGTCCACACGTCCGTGCAGAAGCGCGCCATCCGCACCGCCCAGCTCGCACTGGAGGCCGCCGACCGCCACTGGATCCCCGTCCACCGCCACTGGCGCCTCAACGAGCGCCACTACGGCGCCCTCCAGGGCAAGGACAAGGCCCAGACCCTCGCCGAGTTCGGCGAGGAGCAGTTCATGCTGTGGCGCCGCTCCTACGACACCCCGCCGCCGGCGCTGGACCGCGACGCCGAGTACTCCCAGTTCTCCGACCCGCGCTACGCGACCCTCCCGCCGGAGCTGCGCCCGCAGACGGAGTGCCTCAAGGACGTCGTCGTCCGGATGCTCCCGTACTGGTTCGACGCGATCGTCCCCGACCTCCTCACCGGCCGCACGGTCCTGGTCGCGGCCCACGGCAACTCGCTGCGCGCCCTGGTCAAGCACCTGGACGGCGTCTCGGACGAGGACATCGCGGGCCTGAACATCCCGACCGGCATCCCGCTCTCCTACGAACTGGACGCCGAGTTCAAGCCCCTCAACCCGGGCGGCACCTACCTCGACCCGGACGCGGCCGCGGCGGCGATCGAGGCGGTCAAGAACCAGGGCAAGAAGAAGTAGCCTTCGTGATCATGCCCCCACCCTGCGCATACGGCACTGGGTGGGGGCTTTGGTATACCGGCTGATGCGCCTTGCATACTCCAGTATGCTGGCCCTATGTCGTCGACGACTCGCATCACCGTCACGCTTCCCAGTGATCAGGTGGCGGAGCTCCGCAAGCTCACGGACAACGTCTCCGGCTATGTAGCGGAAGCCGTGGCCCGCCAGATCCGGCACCAGCTTCTGGGTGACGACCTTCGCCGGTACGAAGAAGAGCACGGAGGCTTCAGCGACGAGGAGCTCGCCGAGGCGCACGCGAAGATCTTCGGCGGCGACGGTTCCGCCGAGGGCGCGGACGCCGCGTGAGTGAGCGCATCGAGACCGTGGTCCTGGACGCGGAAGGGCTCTCCGCCTGGATCGCACAGGACCGCAAGCTCCTCGCGATGCTCCAGGTCTTCCACGACATGGGCGCCGACCTGGTGATCGGGGCCAACACCATCGTGGAAGTCACCCACTCCCGCACCCACATGCCCCGCCTGAACTGGGCCCTCTCCCGCGTCAAGGTGGAGCCGGTCACCGAACAGGCGGCGAAAGCGGCAGCGGAACTGCTCAAGGGCGCCGGGCTGCATGGGCACAAGTACGCCCTCGACGCCACGGTCGCCGAGGTCGCACTGCGCCAGCCGAAACCCGTTGCCCTCCTGACTTCCGACGGTGACGACATTTCCAAGCTCTGCGGAAACCAGGTCCGCATCATCTCCCTCTGACGCGTCGGCCCACCCGGAGCACACTCCGCCGGGCACGGGGCTTCCTGCTGTCCCGCGTCCCGGGGAGATGCGTGTCCGCGGATGTGGGTGGAGGGTGGAAGGGGCGGTTGTTGCGGCCGCCGAGCCGGGGTGCGGGGCTGTGTCGTGCGCGGGGTGCGCAAAGGGCGCGCGGGGGCTGGGGCGGCGCGGTCGTTCGTGACCTGAGCAGCCCGATTCCGCTGACTGGACTTGAGGCCATTCATGGAAAACGAAACGAAAGCCACTCTGGGCGCGGCCCTCGCGGCCGGATATGTCCTAGGACGCACGAAGAAGGGCAAGGTCGCCGTCGGGGCCGCCTCCCTGCTCGCCGGACAAGGGCTGCTGACCCCGAAGAAGTTGATCACGCGGGCCCTGCACACCGTGGCCGAGAGTCCGCAGGCCGTACAGCTGCTGGGCCAGGTCCGCGGGGAGCTGATGGACTCCGCCCGGTCCGCGCTGTCCACGACGGCCGACCGCGGCCTGGGAGCACTCGCCGACTCGCTGCAACAGCGCACCGAGTCTCTGGTGCGGCAACCCGACGACGAGGAAGAAGAGCCGGCCGAGGACTCGGAGGACTCGGAGGACTCGGAGGACTCGGAGGCAGAGGGCGAGGAGCAGCCGGACGACGAGCAGGCGGACGACGAGCAGCCGGACGACGAGGAGGAGCGGGAAGAGGAGACCGAGGCGCCGCCCCCTCGAAGCGCGGCCAAGAAGAAGACTGCCGCGAAGCGGCCCGGAGCCGGAGCGCCTCCGGCGAAGAAGGCGCCCGCCGGGAAGAAGGCCGCCGCGTCGAAGAAGCCTGCGGGAAAGAAGTCCGCCGCACCGAAGCCTGCCGGAAAGAAGACCGCCGCAGGTAGGGATGCGACCCGCAGCAGCCGTAGGAGGTAGGCCATGGCCAAGACGGAGGAGAAGTCCACCCCCACCGGTACCTCGGGCCTGGACCGGCTCAAGGAGCAGGTGGCGGCCTACGCCACGGCGCAGGGACAGCGGATGGCGGACAAGGCCGGGGGCAAGATCGGTGATCTCGCGCAGGGCCTGGGAGACGTCGGCGACGGCAACAGCACGTTGCTCAACGTCGGCAAGCGCGTCCTGGGTGAGGGGGATTCGCCGGTCAAGGCGTTCCTCGGCGAGAAGACCGGCGAGATGAAGGACAAGGTGGTCGACACCGTCAAGGGCGCCTTCGGCCGCGGTGGCAAGGCGGGCAGCGTGAAGGTCACGAACATCGTCGAGGTCATCGACGTTGGCAAGCCGCTACGTACCGTGTACGACCGCTGGACCCAGCTCGAGGAGTTCAGCGGCTTCACCAAGGGTGTCCAGAGCGTCTCCCAGTCGGACGAGACGGAGAGCGACTGGAAGGCGAAGATCGCGTTCTCCAGCCGCAGTTGGAAAGCCACCGTGCAGGAGCAGATCCCGGACAAGCGCATCGTCTGGAACTCCGAGGGGGCCAAGGGCACCACGCGCGGTGCCGTCAGCTTCCACGAACTGGCCCCGGAACTCACGCGCGTCGTCGCCGTCATCGAGTACTACCCGTCCGGCTTCTTCGAGAAGACCGGCAACATCTGGCGAGCACAGGGGCGTCGCCTGCGCCTCGACCTCAAGCACTTCCTGCGGTACGCCACCCTCTCCGACGACGAGGATCTCGAAGGCTGGCGCGGTGAGATCCGCGACGGCGAAGTGGTCCGCTCCCACGAGGAGGGCCTCGAGGCGGACAGTCAGAACGAGGAGGAGCAGGACGGCGAGGAGCAGGGTGACGAGTCCGAAGAGGACGACACGGACAACGACGACGCCCGCTACGAGGACGACGAGGACGAGGAAGACGAGGAGGAGGACGAGGACGACGAGGAGGAGGAAGACGAGGAGGAGGACTACGAAGACGAGAAGTAGGCCCACCCGAGCAAACCCTCAGTCCACGGTTTCCCCCGGGGGCGGGGCTTGCTCGTCGGTGCGGGCCTACTGACCTGCCGTGCTCCAGCGACTCCGACGCCGTCGGCCGTCTCGGTTGTCGCCTCGCAGGCGATGACCCGGCCCCCGCGGAGTCTCGTGCGAGGCGGCCGGCGGAAGGGAGACAGTACGCTGAGGGCCGCGGGAGTGGACCCGCCGCGCAGTGTCCGGGAGGCATGTCATGAGTGCCGAGATGGTGGCCCCGGCGTGGATGCACGAGCAGATCACGGCGGAGGAGTACGAGTCGTGGTCCGCGGAGCAGTGCGCCGGCGTCGAGATCGTGGACGGAATGGTCGTCGTGAGTCCCAGTGCGTCCAAGCGGCACAACCGTCTCGCCCGGGTTCTGGCGAACGCCCTGGATGCCGCTGCCGGACCCGACTGGAACGCCGACACGGACTTCGACGTCCGGTTGCAGGACGTCCCGCTCACCAATCGCCGCCCCGATGTCATCGTCTACCGCGCGGACACGATCGACGTCACGCCCACCCGGCCCGAGCATGTGCTCCTGGTGGCCGAGGTGGTGTCGCCGGGTTCGGAGACCACCGACCGGGTCGTGAAGGTCGACCAGTACGCCAGGGCCGGGATCGGCTTCTACTGGCGGATCGAACAGGCCGCGACCGGCGTTCCGTTGGTCTACACGTACGTACTCGACCCCGCGACGAGGACCTACCGGGAGGGTGACGTGTTCGCCGGTGTGGTGAAGGTCCTCGCTCCCTTCGAGGTCGAGGTGGATCTCGGCCTAGTCTGAGGCGGGCGTCGGCGCCCCGGGCTCGGTGAGGGTCGTGCGCAGGAGGTGGGCCATCGTGCGGCCGGCCACGCGCAGGGGTTCCGGGTCGCGGGTGGCCCTGCTGAGCATGAACGCGCCCTCCAGCATCATGACCAGGGAGTACGCGAGCGACCGGGCCGCCTCCGGGTCGGGGACCCAGCGGGTGAACCACCCGGCCGCGGCTTCCACCCACTCCTCGAAGACCTCCGCCGTCGCCGTCCGCAGGACCTCGTTGCTGCTCGCCACCTCCAGGGCCACCGTCCCGATCGGGCAGGCGTCGGCGTAGTCGGCGGCGGCCAGGTCGGTCGCGGCCGCGTCGAAGGCGTGGACGAGGGACTCGGCGGGGTCCGGGACGGAGTCGAGCAGGGCCAGGACCATGCGGCCGTACGCGGGGCCCGAGGTGCGGATCATGTCCTCGGCCAGTTGCTGCTTGCCGCCGGGGAAGAAGTGGTAGATCGAGCCGAACGGCGCCTGGGCCTCCGCGGCGACCCGCTTGAGGCCGGTCGCGGAGTAGCCGTGGCGGCGGAACAGGGTCCCGGCCGCATCCCGGATTCTGGCCCGCGTGTCCGGTCGTCCCGTTCCCGTTCCCGTTCCCGTTCCCGTTCCCGTATCCGTTCCCGTGTCGGGTCGTCCCGTTCCCGTACCCGGCTCCGCTCCCATTGCCGTCCGCCTTTCCGGCCGTCACACTGGCAGTAGAACACTCTATCAAGTGGGGGAGCCGCGATGCCGAGTGTCGAGCTGTCGTCCGGGCCGGTCGAGTACCAGGACACCGGGGGTGAAGGGCCGGTCCTGGTCTTCGGCCACGGGATGCCGATGAGCGGGACCCAGTGGCGCAAGGTGGTGCCGCTGCTGGACGGGTACCGGTGCGTGCTGCCCACGTTGCCGCTCGGCGGACACCGCCGGCCGATGAAGCCGGACGCCGACCTGTCGCAGCGCGGTGTGGCCCGGCTGCTGGGGGAGTTCGTCGAGCGGCTCGGGCTGGAGGAGGTGACGCTCGTCCTCAACGACTGGGGCGGGGGCCAGTTCCTGGTGACGGAGGGGCGGGACGAGCGGATCGCCCGCATGGTGCTGGTGGCCTGCGAGGCCTTCGACAACTTCCCGCCCGGGCCCGCGAAGGCCATGTCCCAGGTGTGCCGCATCCCCGGTGGCGTCCGGCTCCTGATCCGGCTGATGGGCGTCCCGGCCGTGCGGCACATGCGCTCCGGCTACGGCGGGATGAGCCTGCGCGGCATCCCCGACGAGGTCATGGACGACTGGCTCGCCCCCGCCGCCCGCAGCAGGGACATCCGCCGGGACCTGGCCAAGTTCGCCACCGGGGCGCCCGACCGCCGGACCCTGCTGGCCTGGAGCGAGGGGCTGCGGGCGTTCGACCGTCCGGTCCTGGTCGTCTGGGCGAAGGAGGACCGGCTGATGCCGCGGGAGCACGGCCCCCGGCTGGCCGCGCTGTATCCCCGGGGGCGGCTGGTCGAGATCGCCGACTCCTCCACCCTCGTCCCCGAGGACCAGCCCGAACGGCTCGCCGAGGTGCTGACCGACTTCCTCGTCGAGACGGGGGCGGAGCCGGCCCGGCGCACCCCCTGAGGAGCGGTCCCCGGGGCCGCCGTCCGGCCCGCCCGCTCAGGACCGCACGCGGTACGTCACGTGCGTGACCTGGGTCGCCGGGCGGGACTCCACCTGGTCCAGGCGCAGGGGCGGTACGTCCTCGAAGAGGCGGGTGCCGGTGCGCAGGGTGAAGGGGGCGATGTGCAGGCGCAGTACGTCCGCCAGACCGGCGGCGAGGTACTGGTTGATCGTGGTGGCGCCGCCCAGGACCAGGACGTCACCGTCGCCGGCCGCCGCGCGGGCCCGGGCCAGCGCCGGGGCGATGCCGTCGGTGACGAAGTGGAACGTCGTACCGCCCGCCATCGGCTGCGGCTCGCGGGCGTGGTGGGTGAGGACGTACACCGGCGCGTGGAACGGGGGGTCCTCGCCCCACCAGCCGTTCCAGGGCCGGTCCCACGGGCCGCGCACCGGGCCGAACATGTTGCGGCCCATGACGAACGCGCCGGCGTCGGTCATGGCCGCGATCTCGGCCCGGTTCTCGTCGGGGGTGTCGAACATCCAGGCGTGCAGCCCGGCGCCCGTACCGTCGCCGCCGTCGTCGCCGAAGGGGCGCTCCTCGGTCTGGCCGTGGCCCGCCGAGAAGCCGTCGGCCGAGATCGTGATGTCGCAGATCACTCTGCCCGTGCGTACGGTCATGGCGCTCTCCTGCTCCCGGGTGGTCGCGTCCATCCTCCCGTGCCGGGGTGCCCCGCCGCAGGGCGTCGCCTCAGCCCGCCGTCGTCAGCCGGCTCCGGCGTTCCCGCCGCCCGCGCAGGGCCCGCCAGGCCGTGCCCAGCGCCAGCGACTGGGCCAGGGCCGAGACCGCGATGCCGCCGACGAAGAACCAGGTCGGCGCCTCGCCGCCCCAGGTCGCCTCGCCGAGCCACGCCACGAAGCCGAAGGCCGGGAAGGTGAGCAGGGCCGGCCAGACCCAGGCGAGGGAGGCGTCGGGGCCGGACGCGAACAGGGGCTCCAGCGCGGCCACGGCCGTCGCGCCGCCGACCAGCGCGAGGTACGCGGCCGAGGCGGGGTTGGCGACGGCGCGGCGGGTGAGCGCGCGTATCGGGCTGGGCTTCGTCGGTTCCGGGTCGGGCTTCATACGGTTCTCGTCTCCCCGTGGGTCACCGTGGGTCGTGGGTCGTCTTCCGTGTCCAGGGTGGGACGGAGACAGGCCCCCGGGCCTGAGTAGCCGTACTCAGGTCGAGGGACGCGGCACCCAGGGGAGCCGGGACCGGAGGAGGCTCACACCGTCAGCGGGACCTCGTGGATCTCGTCCGCCCGGTGGCCCGCGCGCTCGTGGACGCGCTGGACCGCCTCGGCCGACGGTCCCTCGGAGAGGCAGTAGACGGTGCCGGAGCCCGGGTCCGCCCAGGCGCGTTCGAAGTGGACGTCCTCGTCCTTCTCGACGGCGAGGTCCGCCTGGTGGGCCTCGTGGAGCTGGTCCGAGGTGATGCCGTGCATCCCGTGGTGCACGTCCATGAAGTGAGCCATGGCCTCGCACCCCCTTCAGGGTCTCCCCTCCAGGGTGCGCCCCCTCGGCGGCCGGGGCGAACCCGGTCGCCGAGGGGGCGCGTGTGGGCCTGCCGCTGCCGTCGGCGGGTCAGCCGCACTGGCAGGGGTTGCCCGACTGACAGCCGCAGCCGCAGCCCGAGCCGCAACCGCAGGCGGCGACCAGGGGCAGGCTGCGGAGCTCGGGCGGTCGCTCGGTGCGGCGTTCCTCGGTGGGAGTGGGGTCGGTGCTGGGGGACTCGGCCATCGGGTTCCTCCTGGGGGCTGGTGCCTGGCCCCATTGCACGCCCCGAGCGGCCGTCGCATCAACGGCGCACTGGGGCGATGGCGCGCGCCCCCGGCCCGCCGCGCCCGCGCGGCGGAGTCAGGCCCCCTCGACCTGGGTGGGCGGCTGGATGTCCGCCTGGAGGTCGTCCGCGTGCTCGCCGGTGACCAGGTAGACGACCCGCTTGGCGACCGCGACGGCGTGGTCGGCGTAGCGCTCGTAGTAGCGGCCGAGGAGGGTGACGTCCACGGCCGTCTCGATGCCGTGCTTCCACCGGTCGTCCATCAGGTGCTGGAAGAGGGCGCGGTGCAGGAGGTCCATCGCGTCGTCGTCCTGCTCCAGCTGGAGGGCCAGGTCGACGTCCTTGGTGATGATGACCTCGGCTGCCTTCGCCATCAGGCGCTGCGCGAGCTGGCCCATCTCCAGGATCGTGGCGTGCAGGTCGCTCGGGACCGCGCGCTCCGGGTAGCGCAGCCGGGCCAGCTTGGCCACGTGCTGGGCCAGGTCGCCCGAGCGCTCCAGGTCGGCCGACATCCGCAGCGACGTGACGACGATGCGCAGGTCCGTGGCGACCGGCTGCTGCCGGGCCAGCAGGGCTATCGCCCGGGCCTCCAGCTCGTGGTGGAGCTCGTCGACCTTCTGGTCGCCCTCGATCACGTTCTCGGCCAGCTTCAGGTCCGAGTCCAGGATGGCGGTCGTGGCGCGCCCGATCGCCGACCCGACGAGCCGGGCCATCTCCACCAGGCTGTCGCCGATCGAGTCCAGTTCCTCGTGGTACGCGTCCCGCATCAGGATTTCCCTCTCGTACGTCCATTTCGGGGGCTCGCACCGGCTCGGCACCGGCTCGCACCCTTGCCGTGCCCCCACGCTTACACGGTCCGGCCCCTACGCGTCCGTTTCCGGCATCACAAATGAACCATCCCTGGCTCCAAGGTGAACTCTGGGCGACGAGTGTTCGAGGTCGCAGTCCGATGGCTGGGGCGGGGCCGTTCGGCATGCCTAACCTGGATGCATGGACGTGAACGCGGCGGTCGCCGCAGCGGCAGCGATCGCCGGAGTACTCACCGGTGTCATCGCCGTGCTGGCGTTCCGCTGGAGCGAGCGCGACCAGAAACGCCCCACGCGGACCTCCCTGCACACCGATCCGGTGCTCCCGCCCGGTGTGGACACCGTCCTGTCGGTGCTCCGCTCCTCCGCGGTCGTCCTCGACGAGGCCGACGCGGTGGTCAAGGCCAGCTCGGCGGCGTACGCCCTCGGCCTGGTCCGGGGCGGCAAGCTCGCCGTCGAGCCGATGCTGCAGATGGCCCGGGACACCCGGCGGGACGGTGAGATACGGCAGGTCGAGCTGGACCTGCCGAGGCGGGGCACCGGACGCGGTGAGGCACTGGCCGTCTCCGCGCGCGTCGCCCCGCTCGGCTCCCGGCTGGTGCTGCTGCTCGTCGAGGACCTCACCGAGGCCCGTCGCATCGAGGCCGTACGCCGCGACTTCGTCGCCAACGTGAGCCACGAGCTGAAGACGCCGGTCGGCGCCCTCTCCCTGCTCTCCGAGGCCGTCATGGACGCCTCCGAGGATCCGGAGGCGGTGGAGCGGTTCGCCGGACGCATGCAGATCGAGGCGACCCGGCTCACCAACCTCGTGCAGGAGCTGATCGACCTCTCCCGGGTCCAGAACGACGACCCGCTCGACGACGCCGAGCCCGTCCGGGTGGACGAGCTGGTCGCCGAGGCCATCGACCGCTGCCGGCACGCGGCCGGCACCAAGCAGATCACCATGGCCGCCGGAGGAACGGCGGATCTGCACGTACGAGGCAACCGCGGCCAGCTCGCCGCCGCCCTCGGCAACCTGGTCGAGAACGCCGTCAACTACTCGCCCGCCCGCACCCGCGTCGGCATAGCCGCCCGCCGGGTCGGAGCCCCCGGTGGCGACCTGATCGAGATCGCCGTGACCGACCAGGGCATCGGCATCTCGGAGAAGGACAAGGAGCGCGTCTTCGAGCGCTTCTACCGCGTGGACCCCGCCCGCTCCCGGGCCACCGGAGGCACCGGTCTGGGTCTGGCGATCGTCAAGCACGTGGTCGCCTCGCACGGCGGGGAGGTCACGGTGTGGAGTGCCGAAGGCCAGGGCTCCACGTTCACCCTGCGACTGCCGGAGTCGGGCGCGTCCCGCGACCGCGCACCGCACGGTTCGGACCGCGCCGGACTCAGTGCCGAGACCGAGCGGCCCCCCTCTTCCCCCCATACTTCCCCGTACGCAACGCTTCCCGCCCCGGAGGTCCTTCCGTGACCCGTGTGCTCGTCGTCGAGGACGAGGAGTCCTTCTCCGACGCCCTGTCGTACATGCTCCGCAAGGAGGGCTTCGAGGTCGCCGTGGCGACCACCGGCCCCGACGGACTCGACGAGTTCGAGCGCAACGGCGCCGACCTCGTGCTCCTCGACCTGATGCTGCCCGGCCTTCCGGGCACCGAGGTGTGCCGTCAGCTGCGCGGCCGCTCGAACGTCCCCGTGATCATGGTGACCGCCAAGGACAGCGAGATCGACAAGGTGGTCGGGCTGGAGATAGGGGCCGACGACTACGTCACCAAGCCCTTCTCCTCCCGCGAGCTGGTCGCCCGCATCCGCGCCGTACTGCGCCGCCGCGGCGAGCCGGAGGAGGTCACCCCGGCCGCGCTGGAGGCCGGTCCCGTCCGCATGGACGTCGACCGGCACGTGGTGACGGTCGGCGGCACCAAGGTCGACCTGCCGCTGAAGGAGTTCGACCTGCTGGAGATGCTGCTGCGCAACGCCGGCCGGGTGCTGACCCGCATGCAGCTGATCGACCGGGTGTGGGGCGCCGACTACGTCGGTGACACCAAGACCCTCGACGTCCACGTCAAGCGGCTGCGCGCCAAGATCGAGCCCGACCCGGGCGCGCCGCGCTACCTGGTGACGGTGCGGGGCCTCGGCTACAAGTTCGAGCCGTAGAGCGCCCGGCGCGTCCGGCGTCCGCGTCCGGGAAGCGCCCAGCGGCGGTACGAAGAAGGGCGGGACCTCCGAGGAGGTCCCACCCTTCTTCGTACCGCGCGGCTCAGTGACCCGCGTCGGCCTCGTGCGAGGAGCCGTCCGTCGCCGTGCCGGTGCCGGACCCGTCCTCGGTCCCGGCGGCGGACTCACCGGCCGCGGGGGACTCGCCGGTGCCCGCGGTGGACCCGCCGTCGGCCGGCGCGCCCGAGGTCTGGCCGTCGGACGGCTCACCGGAGGTCTCCTGCGACGGCTGTCCCGACGCGCCGGGGGCCGCCGGGACGTCGCTGGGGCCCCAGCCGGAGAAGTAGCTCTCGGCGGGGACGACGAACGCCTTCAGGCTGACCTCACCGGTCTTGCTGAAGGTGAAGGTGATCTCCTGCGCGTTGCCGTCCCTGATGGCCTCGCGGCTGCTGGGCAGGACGGCCGAGGCGTTGTTCTCGCCGCCGATGACCACGGAACCACCCGCGGGGACGGTCAGGCCGTTGCCGCCCTTCTCGCCCTCGGCGGGCTTCAGCTCGGCGGACTTGTCGGTGCCCACCACGGAGATGGACTCGAGCGTCTGGTCCGTCCTGCCGTTGTTGAACAGGGTGGCGGAGACCACGGCCGGGCCGGTCGACTCCAGGTCGGGCTGCGTGATGACGATCGCGTTCTGGATCTGGATGTCACCGACCGTCGTCGCGGCGTTGTCCGGCTTGATCTCCAGCGTCTGGGCGTTGTGACCGGCACCGCACGCGGCGAGCGAGGCGATCGAGAACGCGATGGCGGCGGCGGCGAGGGCGCCGCGTCGAAGGCTGCTGCTCACGGCGGCGGCAACTCCTAGACTCGAGCGAGACGGCGGCACGGATAAAGCCGCCCTAAGTGGCTGTCAGCGGCCTTAGGCTACCGAGCCGTTCCCGGGCGGCCGCACCCGACCCTCCCCGAAGGCGCCCGGCTTCGCCCGGCAGGCGGTAGGAGAGCGGTGGGACGGCGGCGGGGCGACGCTGAGACGGCGGGGAGACAGTGAGGAGACAGCGGGGAGACGGCGGTGGCGCCGGGCGGCTCGGGGACCGCGGGCGGGGAGCGCGGAGGGCGTCCCGCGGGAGCGCCCGCAGCGGTCGCTTTGCGGTCGGCACTCGTCCGTCATTCACATAAGAAGCCCTCGTGATACGCGTCGGCCGACGGGTGCGCGAGATTTCCCGGAGGAATGCGCGGGCGGCCCGAAAATTGATCATCGGCGGGCCCGCCGGAGCACCGCGTGATCAATTCCGGATTCGTCCGGAAGCCCGCCTCGGCCACCGAACGGAGTAGCGGAAGTCGCACGCATGGAACCGGACATAGGGCGTGTTTCGGGCGGGCGGAGGGCCCTCCGGAGGTGTGTGACGTGCGTGTTTCGCCCTACCTGAAGAGCCGCTCCGACCTGCGAATACTTTCTTCCGCTCGCCCGCCGCAGCACGTTCCTGTTGCTGTTGTCAAGCCCCGAGATATGCCCTGACCTGCGAAAACGCCATTCAGAAGACGCCGTATCCGTGTTACCCTGGATAGCCACGGAAGGGGTACCTGTCACATGACGTTCAAGGTTGGCGACACCGTGGTCTATCCCCATCACGGGGCCGCGCTGATCGAGGCTATCGAAACTCGCCAGATCAAAGGCGTGGACAAGACCTACTTGGTGCTGAAGGTCGCCCAGGGTGACCTGACGGTACGTGTGCCAGCGGACAATGCGGAGTTCGTCGGCGTGCGTGATGTGGTCGGTCAGGACGGACTGGACCGGGTCTTCGAGGTGCTGCGCGCGCCGTATGCCGAGGAGCCCACGAACTGGTCGCGTCGTTACAAGGCAAACCTGGAGAAGCTCGCCTCCGGCGACGTCATCAAGGTCGCGGAAGTCGTACGCGACCTGTGGCGCCGGGAGCGCGAGCGCGGACTCTCCGCCGGTGAGAAGCGCATGCTCGCCAAGGCCCGCCAGATCCTGGTGAGTGAACTGGCTCTCGCGGAGAACACCAACGAGGACAAGGCGGAGGCCCTGCTCGACGAGGTGCTCGCTTCCTGAGCCGCCTCCCGAGGTGAGTCGCCTCCCGAGGCGGAACGCAGCCCGCTGCCCGCTCGGATCAGCGCACTGAAATGCCGCGGTGCCCGATGACATCTTTGCTGTCGCCGGGCGCTGCGGCATGTTCGTACCCGGACAGCCGTCCCGGTACGCCCTCGTGTTCGTAGGCTCTTCCCGGGGGCTTGCCCCCGGGTACTGGCGTGCCGGGCCCGGGCTGCTGGCTCGACCGGGGTCACGGAAGGGTCCGGTCGGGGCTTCGCGCCCGGCACGGTGAGGCCATACCCAACTAGGTCGAGCACACAAACCTGACAGGAACCGATGTCTGACGAATCGCGTCCCTCGCCCGCGCAGACGCCCTCCGACGCCCGTACGCACACCCGCACCGCGGCCGTGATCCCGGCCGCCGGCCGGGGCGTACGGCTCGGTCCCGGCGCGCCGAAGGCCCTGCGCGCGCTGGGCGGCACGCCCATGCTCATCCACGCCGTCCGGGCGATGGCCGCGTCCCGGGCCGTCTCCCTGGTCGTCGTCGTGGCGCCGCCCGACGGCGCCGCCGAGGTCAGGAACCTGCTCGACGCGCACGCGCTGCCGGAGCGGACGGACTTCCTCGTCGTGCCCGGCGGCGCGTCGCGGCAGGAGTCCGTACGGCTCGGCCTGGACGCGCTGCCGCCCGCGTACGACATCGTCCTCGTGCACGACGCGGCCCGGCCGCTGGTGCCCGTGGACACGGTGGACGCCGTGATCGAGGCGGTGCGCGAGGGCGCGCCCGCCGTGGTGCCGGCGGTGCCGCTGGCCGACACGGTCAAGCAGGTCGAGCCCGCCACGGCGCCGGGGGAGCCCGAGCCGGTGGTCGCGACGCCGGAACGGGCGCGGCTGCGGGCGGTGCAGACGCCGCAGGGCTTCGACCGGGCGACGCTGGTGCGGGCTCACGAGACGGTGACCGGCGAGGTCACCGACGACGCGAGCATGGTCGAGCGGCTCGGGCCGACGGTGGTGGTCGTGCCGGGGCACGAGGAGGCGTTCAAGGTGACGCGCCCCCTCGACCTGGTGCTCGCGGAGGCGGTACTGGCGCGACGGAGGCTGAACGATGGGTTCTGAGACGGACGAGGCGTCGCTGCCCCCGCTGCCGCAGGTCGGGATCGGTACGGACATCCACGCCTTCGAGGACGGCCGCGAGCTGTGGTGCGCCGGGCTGAAATGGGAGGGCGAGGGCCCCGGGCTGGCCGGGCACTCCGACGCGGACGTCGTCGCGCACGCGGCGTGCAACGCGTTGTTCTCCGCGGCCGGAGTCGGGGACCTCGGGCAGCACTTCGGCACCGGGCGGCCCGAGTGGTCCGGGGCGTCGGGGGTGACGCTGCTGACCGAGGCGGCGCGGATCGTGCGGGCGGCCGGGTTCCGGATCGGGAACGTCGCGGTGCAGGTGGTCGGGGCGCGCCCGAAGGTCGGCAAGCGGCGCGAGGAAGCGCAGGCGGTGCTGTCCGCGGCGGTGGGAGCGCCGGTGTCGGTGTCCGGGGCGACGACGGACGGGCTCGGGTTCCCCGGGCGGGGAGAAGGGCTGATGGCGGTGGCGACGGCGCTGGTGGTCCGGGTGGGGTGACGGTTCCCGGCGGGGCTTCGGCGGGTACGGCGGGTGCGGGAGCGCCGGCCCTGGTGCGCGCCGGGCGCTGCGGCTCCGTGCGGGCCCCGCCCCGCGCCCCGCCAGGGCCTGCGTCCCTCGCGCGGGGGTGGAAGCGGGGTGGGGGGAAGGGGCGCGTGGGGCCGTGTGCCCTTGGCACTGCCCGGCGCCTACTACCCTGGAGTCGTGACTATTCGCCTGTACGACACCAGCGCCCGGCAGATCCGTGACTTCGCCCCCCTCGTGCCGGGCTGTGTCTCGATCTACCTGTGCGGTGCCACCGTGCAGGCGGCCCCGCACATCGGGCACATCCGGTCGGGCCTGAACTTCGACATCATGCGCCGCTGGTTCGCCTACCGCGGCTACGACGTCACGTTCGTCCGCAACGTCACCGACATCGACGACAAGATCATCAAGAAGGCGGCGGAGCAGAACCGCCCCTGGTGGTCCATCGGTTACGAGAACGAGCGGGCCTTCAACAACGCCTACGACGCCCTCGGCTGCCTGCCGCCGACGTACGAGCCCCGCGCCACCGGCCACATCACCGAGATGGTCGAGATGATGCGCGGCCTCATCGAGCGCGGACACGCCTACGAGGCCGAAGGCAACGTCTACTTCGACGTACGGTCCCTGCCCGGCTACCTGTCGCTGTCCAACCAGGACCTCGACGAGCTGCGCCAGCCCTCCGGCGAGGGCGAGGGCGGCAAGCGGGACCCGCGGGACTTCGCCATGTGGAAGGCGGCCAAGCCCGGCGAGCCGAGCTGGGAGACGCCGTGGGGGCGCGGCCGGCCCGGCTGGCACCTGGAGTGCTCCGCCATGGCGCACAAGTACCTGGGCAGCGAGTTCGACATCCACGGGGGCGGGATCGACCTGATCTTCCCCCACCACGAGAACGAGATCGCCCAGGCCGAGGGCTTCGGCGACGCCTTCGCGCGGTACTGGGTGCACAACGCCTGGGTCACCATGAGCGGCGAGAAGATGTCGAAGTCGCTCGGCAACAGCGTGCTCGTCAGCGAGATGGTCAAGCAGTGGCGGCCGGTCGTGCTGCGGTACTACCTCGGCACCCCGCACTACCGCTCCACCATCGAGTACAGCGAGGAGTCGCTGCGCGAGGCCGAGTCGGCGTACGCGCGGATCGAGGGCTTCGCGCAGCGCGTCACCGAGCTGGCCGGCCGCGCCGTCGAGCCCGCCGCCGAGGTGCCGCCCGCCTTCGCCGAGGCGATGGACGACGACCTGGGCGTCCCGCAGGCCCTCGCCGTCGTGCACACCACCGTCCGGCAGGGCAACAGCGCGCTGGCCGCCGACGACAAGGAGGCCGCCGTCGGCCGGCTCGCCGAGGTGCGGGCCATGCTCGGCGTGCTCGGGCTCGACCCGCTGGCCCCGCAGTGGGCGGGCGAGCAGGAGCAGGGCGGGGACCTCAAGCACGTCGTCGACAGCCTCGTACGCCTCGTCCTCGACCAGCGCGAGGCCGCGCGGGCGCGCAAGGACTGGGCCACCGCGGACGCCATCCGCGACCAGCTCGGGCACTCCGGTCTCGTGATCGAGGACAGCCCGCAGGGACCCCGCTGGAGCCTCGGCTCCCGCTGACCCGACCGGCTCCCCGCGATCCGGTCCCGTAGATCGATTGTGCCGCCCGGCCTTCCGGGCGGCACACTGCATGTGAAGCAAGCAGCACGCACACTCCCGTAGAGAGCGGAGACAGGTAACTCATGGCCGCGAACAACCGCCGCATGTCCGGCAAGAAGGGCGCGCAGGTCGGCAGCGGCGGCAAGCGACGCCGGGGCCTGGAAGGCAAGGGGCCGACGCCTCCCGCCGAGATGCGCAAGGGGCACGTCAAGCAGCGCGCCGCCAACGCCAAGGCGCGCCGCGCCACCGGACGCACGCCGCAGCGGCGCGGGGGCGGCCGGTCCACGTCCGAGCTCGTGGTCGGCCGCAACCCCGTCTTCGAGGCGCTGCGCGACGGCGTGCCCGCCTCGACGCTCTACGTCCAGCAGTTCATCGACAACGACGAGCGGGTGCGCGAGGCGCTCCAGCTCGCGGCCGAGCGCGGCAACATCAACCTCATGGAGGCGCCGCGTCCCGAGCTGGACCGGATGACCAACGGGCTCAACCACCAGGGCCTCGTCCTCCAGGTCCCGCCCTACGAGTACGCGCACCCCGAGGACCTGGTCGCCGCCGCCCACGACGAGGGCGCCGACCCGCTGATCGTCGCCCTCGACGGCGTGACCGACCCGCGCAACCTCGGTGCCGTCGTCCGCTCCGTCTCCGCCTTCGGCGGCCACGGCGTCGTCGTGCCCGAGCGGCGCGCGGCCGGCATGACGGCGGGTGCCTGGAAGACGTCCGCCGGTACGGCCGCCCGTACGCCGGTGGCGCGCGCCACCAACCTCACGCGCGCCCTGGAGTCGTACCAGAAGGCCGGCATCACCGTCGTGGGCCTCGCCGCCGACGGCGAGGTCGAGATCGGTGACCTGGAGGCCCTGGGCGGCCCCGTGGTCGTCGTGGTCGGCAGCGAGGGCAAGGGCCTGTCGCGGCTCGTCGGGGAGACCTGCGACCACCGGGTGCGGATCCCGATGCCGGGTGGCGCCGAGTCCCTCAACGCCGGTGTGGCGGCGGGGATCGTGCTCTACGAGGCGGCGCGCCGACGGGCGTGAACGAGGGTTCGACACCGTAGCCCGTACGGGGTGTTCCGGACGGTCCGGACATGCTTGACGCGGTCCGGACAGATCCGGCCGGTCAAGGCAGTGTCCTAACGACACATCACTCGGTTAGATGAGTGTGGACACCAGAACACCCCGCACACCCACGGGGGACCGCTCGTCGGGAATCGACGACGCTCCCGCGCTGAGCATGGTGAAGGTGCCGAGCGATCCGGCCCAGGTCATCGTCAACCACGCGAGTTTCCGCGTGCAGCTCGGTGCCTCCGCGCGGCGGACCCGGTCCCCGCGGATCGCGCGGCACTTGAGCGCCACCCAGGACACCGCCCGCATGCCCGTCGTGGGCACCGCCCCGGGCCCTGCCGGCTCCGTCGCCCCGGCCGCCGCCCGGCGCCGCGCCGTCGTCTGGAGCGGACGCTCCGACCCGGACGACACCGGAGCCCACCGTCTGCTCCAGGCGGTGCGGGCCGGAGCCGGCCGGCACGTCGCGGACCAGACCGCCGACGGCCCGGCCGACGCCGGGGCCACCCAGGTCATCCCCCGCGTCGACGGGGGCGCACCGGGTTACGACGGCTACGACGGCTACGACGAGGGCCCCGCCACCCAGACCCTCGAGACCCCCCTCGTGGGCGCCCAGCGGGGCCCCGTCCCCGACGGCACCCGGCTGCTGCCCGCCATGCGCACCGTCGGCAGCGCCTACGACGAACCCGCCTACACCGGCGAAGACTTCGAGGCCGGCCCCGACGGCTACGGCGAGGACGAGACCGCACCGGCCGAGCCGCGCACCAGGCGCCACGCCGACGACCCGGCGCGGCACGCCTACTTCCCCGGCCGCCGCATGAACCTCGGCGTCGTGCTGCTGCCGCTGCGCGTCTTCCTCGGCTTCATCTCCATCTACGCCGGCATGGGCAAGCTCTGCGACCCCGTCTACTTCGACGGCGGCGAACGCGGCTCCATGGTCAAGTGGCTCAACACCCTGCACCCCTGGGACGTCGCCGAGCCGCTGCGCCAGTTCGCCCTCGCCCACCCCGTCGGCGCCGGCCTCGTCATCGCCTTCCTGCAGGTGCTGGTGGGCGTCCTGACCATCTTCGGCTGCTGGCAGCGCGTCGCCGCCGTCTTCGGCGCCGGCCTGTCCGCCGCGCTCCTGGTCACCGTCAGCTGGAAGAGCGTCCCCGTCTACGACGCGCCCGACATCATCTACCTCGCCGCCTGGTCCCCGCTGATCATCGCCGGTGCGCCCGTCTACTCCGTGGACGGCCGGCTCGCGGGCAGCGCCTGGCGACGGCTCGGCCCCCGCGCCGACATCTGGGACCTGCGCCGCTACGTCCTGCGGCGCGGCGCGCTCGTCACCTTCCTCGTCGCCGGAGTCACCCTCCTCGTCGGCTCGCTGCTCGGCGGTGCCGTCAGGGACGCCGACCGCGTGGTCGTGCCCGGCCCCGGTGAGGCACCGCGCAACGAGCTGCCCGGCTCCCCGCTCCCGCAGGAGCCCGGCACGCGCGAGCCGAAGTCCCCCGAGGCCTCCGCCTCACCCACCCAGGGCGCCACCAGCGGCGCGGCGACCCCCTCCGAGGACGCCGCGGCCACGGCCGGGGCCACCCGCGACAGCGGCGGCACCGCCCCCGGGGGCACCGTGCCCAGCCAGACCCAGGGCACCACGGGCCAGGCCCCGCCGCAGCGGTCCACCCCGGCCGGGCAGGCGCCGAGCACCACCGCGGGGCCGACCTCCGGCGGCACCACGACCGGCGGCGGCAGCGGCACCACCGGCGGCACCGGAAGCGGCAGCGAGGGCGGGGACTCCTCCACCACCGGGGAGCCCGGCAGCCGGCTGGTGGGCGGCCTCCTGGGCTAGCCCACGGGGCCGGACCGGCCCCGCCCACGCCAAGGGGCCCCGCACGTCGTCCGTGCGGGGCCCCTGTTACGTGCCGCGGGCGCCCGACCGATCGGCGCGGGACGGGAGGCCGAGAGACCGCGCCGAGGGCTCCGGAGGGTTCAGCGACCCTGGGCGGCCAGTTCGCGGGCCGCCTCCGTCAGGTCCTTCGCGGTGTCGATCGCCCGCCAGTAGGAGCCCTGCGGGATCGGGAAACCGGCCAGCCGGCGCTCCCGGGCCAGCCTCGGGAACGTCGTCCGCTCGTGGTCACCGCGTTCCGGGAGCATCGCCGCGAACCCGGGCGAGAAGACGTACACCCCGGCGTTGATCTCGAAGGTCGACGGGGGTGCCTCGATGAAGTCGGTGATGTGGCCGAAGCCGTCCGTCTGCACGGCGCCCCAGGGCAGCCGCGGACGGGCCAGGGAGAGGGTCGCGACGGCGTCCCGCTCGGCGTGGAAGTCGGCCATGTCGCGCAGCGAGAAACGGGTCCAGATGTCACCGTTCGTGGCGTACCAGGGCCGGTCGGGGTGCGGGAGGCGCGCGGCGGCGTACTTGAGGCCGCCGCCCCGGCCGAGGGGCTCGGTCTCGACGACCGTGGTGACGGAGAGCGGCAGGTCGGCGGTCTCCAGCCACTGCTGGAGCACCTCGGCCAGATGGCCGCAGGAGACGACGACGTCCGTCACGCCCTCCTCGGCGAGCCAGGCGAGCTGGTGCCCGATGATGGGAGTGCCCGTGCCGGGGATCTCGACCATCGGCTTGGGCCGGTCGTCGGTGTAGGGGCGCAGCCGGGAACCCTGTCCGCCGGCCAGGACGACGGCTTGAACGGGGCGGCGGGACGCGGCGTTCGGATCGGTCATGCCCGAACTGTACGCGGCGCCCCGCCGGCCACCGAAGCGCGTTCAGCCGTGCGCGGCCAGCACGCCCGAGGCGAAGGCGGTGTCGCAGACCGGGCGCGCGTAGGACTGGGCGCGGGTCGGGCCGTACACCTTGACCGCGGCGCGGCCGAGGGCGCGGGCCAGGGACGCGCAGTGCCCGGCGAGCGACGGGCGCTCGTCCACAGCCTGCTGGAGGTGGGTGAGGGCGACGCCCGGGTCCTCCTCCTGGAGTTCCGTCAGCAGCCGGTCGCGCAGCACCTCGTGCGGCGCGCGGGCGGCGGTCCGGGAGGTGGCCTTGGACGAGGAGGCCTCCGACGCGGCGAGCACCGAGTCGGAGGGATCGCCCGACCAGTTGACCCGGGTGACCGCGAGAGTCCCGGAGAGCACCAGGACGACGGGCAGGACGAAGGCGAGAGAGCGGCCGATCCGGTGGGCGGGGCCCCGGCCGCGTCGCGTCTGTCGGGTGGTGGAGTGCTTCACGGAATGCTTCACGCGAGTGAGGGTAGCGCCCGGTAACCATATGGCGACATTTGGTCACCCCTTCGGGTGACGAGGAAGGGCTACCCAGTGGGTGGGGGGTTGACGTACGTCGCTCGAAACGTCCGTTGTGCCGGGGTATTTGTCGACAACGGGAAGGGCCCCGCGGCCGGCCGCGGGGCCCTTCCCGTCAACTCGGGTGAAATCAGTCGGAGAGACGCTCGCCCGTGGAGGACGAGAAGACGTGGCTCTCGCCCGGACGCGGCACGACGTGGACGATCGCGCCCTTCTCCGGCACCGCGCGGCTGCTGACGCGGACCACGAGGTCCTTGCTCTCGCCGCCGACGTCGACGGTGCCGTAGACGTAGCCGTCGGCGCCGGTCTCCTCCACGACGTTCACGGTGACCGCCATGCCCGCCGGGGCGTCCTCGCTGCCCTTCGTCAGGGTGGCGGACACGCCGCCGTTCAGCTCGACCACGTCGAAGTGCTCGGGGCGGACGCCGACGGTGACCGTGCGGTCGCCCTTGTCGGCGGCGGCCTTCAGGGCGTCCCGGTTGACGGGGACGACGCTGTTGCCGAACTTCACGCCGCCGTCGGTGATCGGCACCTCGATCAGGTTCATGGCGGGGGAGCCGATGAAGCCGGCCACGAAGAGGTTCGCGGGCTTGTCGTACATGTTCCGCGGCGAGTCGACCTGCTGGAGCAGACCGTCCTTGAGGACCGCCACACGGTCGCCCATCGTCATGGCCTCGACCTGGTCGTGGGTGACGTAGACGGTGGTGATGCCGAGGCGGCGCTGGAGCGAGGCGATCTGCGTACGGGTGGAGACGCGGAGCTTGGCGTCCAGGTTGGACAGCGGCTCGTCCATGAGGAACACCTGCGGCTCACGCACGATCGCGCGGCCCATCGCCACACGCTGGCGCTGACCGCCGGAGAGGGCCTTCGGCTTGCGGTCCAGGTACTCGGTGAGGTCGAGGATCTTCGCGGCCTCCTCGACCTTCTGCCGGATCTCCGCCTTGTTGACGCCGGCGATCTTGAGCGCGAAGCCCATGTTGTCGGCGACCGTCATGTGCGGGTACAGCGCGTAGTTCTGGAACACCATGGCGATGTCCCGGTCCTTCGGCGGCAGGTGCGTGACGTCGCGGTCGCCGATGCGGATGGCGCCGCCGTTCACGTCCTCGAGCCCCGCGAGCATGCGGAGCGAGGTGGACTTGCCACAGCCGGAGGGTCCGACGAGGACGAGGAACTCGCCGTCCTCGATCGCGATGTCGAGACCGTCGACGGCGGGCTTGGTGGAACCCGGGTAGACGCGGGTCGCCTTGTCGAACGTAACAGTGGCCATGGTGATGGGCCCCCTTCTACCGGCAGGAACGTGCCGGACGATCCGTTGTAGGAAGGTGGTGTGGTGTAGTCCACACGGGTGAACTGGGTCAGGACGGTACCTGGCGTTCACCTGGTCTGTCAGTACCTGTGGGCCTGTGAACTTCGCCGAAAATTTTCGCGTCACACCGTTCACCGCCGCTGTGTACAGTGGAGCAGCCTCCGCGCGCGCAGCCGCGCGACGCCTCCTTAGCTCAGATGGCCAGAGCAACGCACTTGTAATGCGTAGGTCGTCGGTTCGAATCCGACAGGGGGCTCTTCGTACGACGTCGGCCCCCCGGCCTGTGAGCCGGGGGGCCGAGGTCGTTCTCGCGAGGGTCAGCGGTTCGCGCTGGACGGGCCGAAGAACTCGATCTCGGCGATGGCGACCTGCTTGTCGGCGGAGGCCGCGTGGGCCGACTCGATGGTGAAGCGGACCTTGGTGACCTCGCCCACGCGGAAGGGGCGGCGCTGGCCGCCGGGGCCCTGGTCGAGGGTGAGGTCGCGGGTCGTGGTCCGGCCGTCCTTGGTGGTGACGGCGGCCCTCACGCGGTGCGGCAGGGCGGACTCGCTCAGCCGGTCGGCCTTGGTGGAGACGCCCGGGGTGATGATCAGGTCCAGCAGGCGGGTCGGTTCGGTGAAGGAGACCTCGAACCACTCGCCCTGGCCGGACTGCGAGATGCCCGGGCCCCACCAGGTGTTGCTGTGCTTGTCGATGAGGAGTTCCGGCTTGTGGCCGGCGTAGGACCGGGAGGCCGTGATCCGGTCCGGGGAGACCGGGGCGCGCTTGGCGAAGTGGTCGCGGGTGGCCTGGACGCCGTCGGGGATGTAGACGAAGCCGAGGACCGCCAGGGTGACGACGACGGCGAGGGTGATCCAGGTGCCGATGCGGTCGAACACCCGGCGCAGGCGCGGGCGGTCGCCGGCCCACGGGGTCTCGCGGCGCCGGCCGCCGAAGAGGCGGCGCCACCAGGGGGCGGGCGCGGTGGTGTGCTCGCCGGTGCGCACCAGGGGCATCGCGCAGCGGGCGCAGTAGTGGCGGTCGGGCCGGTTGGGGGTGGAGCACCACGGGCAGGGCGGGCCGTCGGCGAAGTCCGGCTGGTGGCCGGGCGCGCGGACCTGGGGCCGGTCGGCGTCGGGGCGGCCGGGCAGGACGGGGGCGACGGCGGGGGGCGCGGCGGGCACGGGGGCGTTCGGGTCGGCGACGGGGACGAGGAGGGAGCGGGCCCGGTCGGACATGGTGTCGGTGAGGGCGTTCGGGGCCGGGGCGGACGGTATCGGGGTGGTGGGGGCGGTCTCGTCGACGCCGGGGACGCGGGGGCCGGTGGCGGGCGTGCCGTCCGGCCGGGCGGTGGCGGGGGGTGCGGCGGGTGCGGGGCCGCCGGCAGCGGTGGTGCCGGGCACGCGGGGTGCGGCCGGCCCCGCGGCGGCCGCGGCTCCTGCGGCTCCCGCGGTCGCGGTGGTCGTGGCGCCGGGTTCCCGGGGCGGGGTCGCCGGGCCGTCGGCGGTGCGGTCCGGGGTGCCCGGTGCGTGCGCGGCGGCGGGTGGGTCCGCGGGGTCCGTCCCGCCGGGCCCGTCCGCGTCGGCCGGGCGGCGCGGGTGGGGCACCACCGGCGGGCCGGCCGTGTCGGCGTCCCCGCGCCTGCCGCCGGTGGGCTCCGGGGCGGGCAGGCCGTTGCGGGCGGGGGGCACGCCGGTGCCGCCGGGGCCGGGGCGCGAGAAGGCGTCCCAGCCGGGGCCCTGGTCGGGCGAGGAGGCCGCCGGCTGCGTGGTGCGGGCGCCGGCCTGGTCCCAGCGGAGTACGGCGCCGCACGCGTCGCAGAAGGACTGGCCCGGTTCCGCGCGGGTTCCGCACTCGGCGCAGTTCTGGGTGGTCATCTCTCCGGGGTCCTTTCGGAGGCGGTCACTTCGACGGTGTAGGGCATGTGGGCGGGGCGGGCGGTGGCGACGAGCCGGTCCAGGCGGTGGGTGTCGGCCGGGGACGGGTCGGGCAGCCGCAGGGCGACGTGCAGGCGGGGGCGCGGGGCGCCGGGGAACGGGCCCAGCGGGCGGGCGTTCCAGGCGGCGCCGCCGCTCTCGGTGATCTCGGGTGCGACGCCGAACGCGAGCCGTACCGCCTCGGACAGACCGCGCCGGGTGCCGCGTACGCGGTGCAGGCGGGCGGCGGCGGACACGGCGGCGCGCAGCCGGTCCTCGGGTTCGGTGCCGTCGGTCTCGGCGCCGACCCAGGTGCCGAGCCACCGGGCGAAGTCGGTCGGGGTGAGGGCCGGGTCGAAGTAGGCGTCCAGGCAGTCCAGGACGTTCAGGATCGGGGCGAGGACGTCGTCGAGGCCGCCGACGAAGCGCTGGGCGAGGTCGTCGTCGGCGAAGACGGCCGGGAGCATCGAGCCGATGGGCAGCGAGGAGCCGAGGCCGTCGACGGAGCCCCGGCGGGAGCCGGCCGTCACCCGTTGTCCCCGATCACGCGGACCCGGTGGTCGAAGGAGAAGACCAGGGCGGGGGCTTCGAGGTCGATGCGGTCGGTGGGGTCGCCGCGCTTGCCGGTGAGCGGGTCGGCGGGGTGCAGGACGACCTCGTCGACGAGTTCGACGCCGGGCACCCGCTGGAGGACGGCGAAGACCTCGCCGGCCTGCACGGGGCGCCCGAAGGGCCAGCCCGTGCCGTCCGCGCCGCCGGTGAGCGGGTCCAGGTGCCGGTAGAGGGCGTCGTGGGCCTGGCGGCGGACGCGGTCGGTGTCGACGCCGCGGAAGGCGTGCACGGTCGCGACGACGGTGACGCCCTGGTAGTACGGCGGGCCGACGGCGAGGCGGGTGCCGATCAGGCGTCGCTCGTCGAGGTGGCGGGTGATGCGGTCCAGCAGGGCGTCGCCGGGCACGAGTTGCTCGAAGCGCAGCCGCCCGCCCGGGTCGGGCACGGCCTGCGGCACGACCAGGACACGGACCGCGTAGGCCCCGTGGTCGCCCTCCTCGCCCTCCAGGCAGGTGATGCGGGCGGTCTCGGGGGCGGCCCGGCGGGCGAGTTCCTCGTAGTCCCGCAGGGTCACGGCGCGCTCCTGGGCCCGCAGCGTGATCGGGGCCCGCAGCTTCGCCTCCTCGACGGTCTCGCCGTCCACGCCGCCCCGCGCGGCCTCCCGGTTGACGACCTCGGAGACGTACGGGATGGAGGTGCGCAGCACCTGCACGGCGCCGCGGGCCACGTTGCCGGCCCGGCCGCCGCCGGTGCGGTAGCGCAGGGCGCGGACGACGGCGCCCTTGGGGGCGACGGCGCCGTACTGGCGCAGGGTGCCGTCGGCCTCGCGGACGGCGGGGCCGAAGGCGATCCGGCCGGTCGCGGCGTCCAGGGTGATGTGGTGGTCGCCGGGCCGGGAGCCGGCGAAGTGCGGGACGACCTGCCAGTCCTGCCAGCCGTCGTCGGCGGCGGTCTGGAGGACGACGGGCGGGTCGTCGGCGACGACGGGGGCGTGTTCGAGCCGCAGCCGCTGGCCGGGCAGGCCGGTGGACTCGCCGAGCGCCTCGTCGTGCACGGTCTCGGCGTGCACGGTGCCGGTGGTGCCGCCGATGGTGTACGCCTCGGCGGAGTGGATGGTCGGCGAGGTCGTGTAGAACGGCTGGCCGGGCAGCGGGTCGGTGACCCGGCAGCGGATCCAGCCGGCCTCCTGGCCGCCGTTGCGGGACAGGACGTGGCCGCCGGGGACGTGGAGCACGATGTCGCCGGGGCGGTTGAGGCCGCCGGTGCCGTCCCGGTCGACCTCGCAGGGCTGCCAGCCGTCCTCGGTCCAGGCCTCCCACACCAGGGGCGGCTGGCGGGGGTCGACGCCGACGCCGTCCACACGGCTGTCGAGTTCCAGGGCGAGCGCGCAGTGCGGGACGGCCGCGGTGAGGCCGATGAGCATGCAGTCGCCGGGGGCCGGGGCCTCGGAGAAGCACATCAGGTGCTGGCCCTCGGCGAGGTCCGTGGTCCGGTCGGTGACGGCCTCGCCGCGGTGCTGCACCATCAGCCGGCCGAGCGCGCACGGCAGGACGGTCAGGTCGCCGACGGTGGCGAAGACGACGGCCTCGTCCCGCTCGGTGCGCAGGGTGGCGACCTCGGTGCCGGCCGGGACCAGGACGGAGTCCTCCTGCGGCGCGGACAGCCAGAAGGTGACGTCCGTGCGGGCGGCGGACGGCGGGAAGAGGGTGATGCCGACCAGGTCGAGGAAGGCGAGGTGGTTCTTCTCCGGCACCCGGTTGAGCCGGTAGACGATCTGGTCGGCCATGTGGGCGACCGTCTCGACGAGGGTGACACCGGGGTCGGAGACGTTGTGGTCGGTCCACTCCGGGGCGCGCTGCTGGATGTAGCGCTTGGCGTCGTCGACGAACTGCTGGAAGCGGCGGTCGTCGAGGTTGGGGGAGGGCAGGGACATCAGCGATCGCTTTCGAAAGAGCCCGGGAGGCCCGCGGGGCCGGCGGGACCCTCGGTGAGGTCCGGCTCGTCGTGGGAGGGGATGACGTAGAACGGGAAGACCAGGCTGCGCGGGTTGTTGGTGCCGCGGATCGAGTAGCGCACGTCGATGTAGAGGACGCTCTGGTCGCCGCCGGTGGTGACCTCCACCTCGTGGACCTCGATGCGCGGCTCCCAGCGGTCCAGGCTCGTGTACACCTCGTGCTGGATGCGGCCGGCGGTCTGCTCGTTGACCGGCGCGAAGACCAGGTCGTGGATGGCGCAGCCGAACTCGGGCCGCATCGGCCGCTCGCCCGGGGCGGTGGCCAGCACCAGCTGCATGGCCTCCTCGATCTCGCGCTCGCCGCTGACCAGGGCGATGCCGCCGGTGGGCCCGATGCGCAGCGGGAACGACCAGCCGGAGCCGACGAACTGTTCGGCCATCAGAGGGCCACCTGCCTTCCTCGGGGACGGTTCACGACGCACCGGGCACGGGGATCGTGATGACCTTGAACGAGGGGGCCAGGACGGAGAAGCTCGCTCCGACGACCCTCGTCGTGGCGGAGTTGAGCTGGAGACTGGCGCCGCCGGTGATGTTCGTGGCGGCCCCGCCGGTCAGGCTCGCCGCGCCGCCCGCCACCAGGTTCAGGGCGCCGCCCGCGTTCACCCCGATCTGGCCCGCGCTGCGCAGGTTGATCACGCTGCCGCCCTGGAGGGTGAGCGGGCCGCCGCTCTTGATGGTCAGGGAGCGCCCGGCGCTGAGCGACAGGCTGGTGCCCGCCTCCACCGACACCGAGCGGCTGCCGGTGATGCTGACCGTGCCGGCGCTGTCCACGGTGATCTCGGTCTTGGTGCGGTCGAGGTTGATGGTCAGCTTGTCGTTGCCGCTGGCGATGCGGACCCCCTGCTTGCGCCCGCCGGTGCGCTGGCTGAGCAGGTCGACGCGGTTGCCCTGGCGGTCGGACAGGGTGTGCCGGACCGCCTTCTTCTTCAGGCCGTCGTGCAGCGGGACGTCCACCTTGGTGGGCAGGTCCCGGCCGTTGTAGAGCCCGCCGATGACGAACGGGTGGTCCAGTGCCCCCCGGTCGAAGGCGACCAGCACCTCGTCGCCCACGTCCATGGGGAAGACGCCGCCGCCGCCCACGCCGCCCATCTGCACGCTGCGCGTCCAGTCGCTGACGTAGGTGTCGTCCAGCCACGGGAACTGGAGCTTGACCCGGCCCTGCTTCAGCGGGTCCTGCACGTCGGTGACGAGGGCGTTGGCGACGCTGGGCAGCCGGGCCGCGCTCGCCGGGTCCGCACCGCCGCCTCCCGAGGCCAGCCCGTACAGGGAGCGCCACTGGCGTCCGCTGACGGTGATCCAGGACTGGTAGGGCTCGCTGTCGCCGAAGTGGTGGCGTACCGAGGTGACGGTGTACTTGCCCTCGAAGGGCCTGCCGACGTCGCTGAGCGCCACGGGTACGCCGGGCCGCAGGTCGGGGCTGCCCTTCACCGCGATCTCCAGTTCGGCGAAGGAGGACGTGACGTCGGCGGCGAGGGACTGCGCGGCGTGCCGGACCTCGTCCTGACGGTCGTAGGGGTTGGCGGTCCCGACGAGTTTGGCGGCCTTGAACTTCCCGGCGGCCTCGCCCGGGGTGGAGCCGATGGTGAGGCCCGGGTCGGTGGTGGCGGGCGCGACCTCGGTGATCTTCTTCTTGGTGGTGACGTTCCAGCCGCGCGACTCGACCTTTCCGGTCTGGTCGGCGGCGGTCACCGCGGCCCGCAGCCGCATGATGTCGTGTCGGGCCTGGAGGACGAAGGCGCTCTGGTCGCCGTCGGTCTTCGGGGAGGGCGCTCCGGCGGAGGGGGTCGGCCTGACGAACCGGAACTTCCCCCTGGCGTCCACGGACATCACCATGTTGTTCTCGTCGGCGAGCCGGGCGAGGAAGTCCCAGTCGGTGACGTTGGACTGGCTGATGAACCCGTACGCGCCCTTCGTCGGCTCGATCCGGCCGATGGACACGCCGTCCATGGCGGCGAGTTTGCGGGCGATGTCGGAGGCCTTCTGGTTGCGGTAGGCGGCCACGCGGCGCTGGCGCATCATGCGGTGCCCGAAGTCGTAGCCGCGGATCACCGTGTAGCTGCCGGTGCCGTCGTAGTCGGCCTCCATGGCGGTGACCTCGCCGGTCAGCAGGGGTTTGCCGACGCCCTGGCCGTCGGCGACCGGGGTGATGACGACCCGGGTGCCGAACTGCACGTTCAGCTTGCCGAGGACCAGGTGGTCGGGGTCGCGGAAGGTGATGCGGAAGGCGGCGGGCACACCGATGCCCTGGTCGACCCAGCCGTCGACGAGCATCAGGGCGATGTCGTCGGGCAGCTTCGCGGCGCCGATCCGGACCTGGACGATGCTGGAGAACGCGGGGCGCACCATCAGTGCGGCACCTCCTCGGCGGCGGGCAGCATGAGTTCGGTGCCGGTCGGCAGGCGCGCGGGGTCGTCGATGCCGTTGGCCTCGGCGATCGCCCGCCACGCGTTCGCGCTGCCGTACTCGCGCCAGGCCAGCGACTGGAGCGAGTCCCCGGCGACGACCCGGTGCACGCGCTGGGCGGTGAGCGCGCCCGAGGTCGGGTTCTGCCCCCGGGTCGGGCCGGGGATCTCGACCAGGTGCACCTGGCAGGTGGCGCGGATGGGGATGCCGGTGGTGCCGAAGAGGGTGTAGGAGGCCTCGACGGACGCCACGTACGCGGTGAACCGGGCCGTGGAGAAGGAGCCCCACTCGAAGACCACCCAGGGCGGCGACGGCTGGTCGGCGGCGAGGCTCTTGGCGGTCACCTCGCAGCAGCGCAGCAGCGACTCGACCTTCTTCAGCACGGTGTTGCCGCCCGGCTTGGTGGAGGAGTCCAGGAAGATCTCCAGCGTCATCTCCCGCGGCTCGGCGCCCATGAACTGCGGCTTCGCGGCCTTGCGCACGGCCGCCGTCGGCGTCGCCTTCCACTGGGTCCGCTGGGAGAGGGACAGCTGGGCCGGGTTGAACTCGAAGCCGAAGGTGCGCATCAGCGCCCCGGGTGTGGTGGTCGTGCCGGTGGGGGGCTCGTGGATGGCGAGGTTGGCGCGTACGAGGCTCTTGCCGGCGCCCTTGCCGCTCTGTGCCATGGGTCTTCCTCTCTGCTCCGCGACGCCGTCAGTCGGTGAAGCCGTGGTGGGTGATCTCCAGCACCTCGTTGGCCACGGCCGGGTTGCCGGGGTCGAGGCTGGGGCCCTGCCAGCTGACGGGCAGTACGTCGATGAGCCCCCAGCGGGCGACCAGGGAGCCGTCCGCGCGCAGCGCGGAGATCTGCGCGGTCGGCCGCTTGATCCCCGTCTGCACGGAGGAGATCCACTTGGCGACCTTGGTCGTGTCCGGCGTGAGGGGGCGGGTCAGGCGGATGTTGGAGAAGGAGACACGGGTGGGCAGTTGCCACACGAACCCGTTGTTGCCGCCCTCCTGGCGCTGCTCGATCTCCACCTGGGACGACAGGCCTTCGCACCCGTTCCAGTAGCCGAGGCTCTCGCCGTCGATGGTGAGGGTGAACCAGATCGTGGAGCCCGGGTCCTGGCGGGGCATCGGGGGTGGGCCTTTCTGTCGGGCGGGGCGGGTCGGGCAGGCGCGTCGGGGGCGGGCTCGGGGGCGGGTGGGGTGCGCGGGCCGGTGGGCCGGTCAGTGGCGGGGGTCGCGGAGCCTGCCGATCCGTTCGCGGTCCATGCGCAGTTCGGTACGGACCTGGCGGGTGACGCGGCCGATGATGCGGTGCACCAGTTCGTCCAGCTGGAACTCGGAGAGTTCGCGCGGGTCGAACCCGCCGGCCGGGACCGCCGTGTAGGCCGGCGGCGGGTCCTCCCGGGCCGGGGAGGCGGAGAGCGCCGAGTGCGGGGGCGGGCCGCCGGGCGGTGCGGCGCCCGGGGTTTCCGGCGGGCTGTAGGGCGGCGGCGGGTCGGCCGGGGTGTGCCGGCGCGGCGGGGTCTGCAGGCGGCTGAGGGTCTCGGCCACGGCGACCGACGTCGCGGCGGCGAGGGCACCGGTGGTGGTGCGGTGCCGGCCGAAGAGACGCTGGACGGTGGGCGCGGAGGCGGCCCCGGGTGCCGTGGGTGCCGTGGGTGCCGGCGGCGCCGTCGGTGCGACGACCGGCCGCGGCGGACCGGAGGGTGACGGCGCGGGGGGCGCGAGGGGAGTTACGGGGAGCGGGGCCCCGGTGACCGTGGCTCCGGCGGGTGCGGGCCGGCGCAGGGGTACGGCCTGGGCGGGGGCGGGCCGGGCGGAGCGCTGGACGACGGGGCGTTCGGTCCGGTGCGCGGCGGCCGTGGGCGCGGGGCCGGCCGGGGGCGCCGGTACGGGTACGGCGGGGGGTGCGGGGGTGAAGGGCGGCGTCGGTGCCGTGAGGGCGGAGGCCGGGCCGGTCGGGGATGCCGGTAGGGGGGCGGCGGGGGGTGTGGGGGTGGAGGTCGGGACCGGTGCTGGGACGGTGGGGGCCGGACCGGCCGGGGTGGTGGCCCGTTGGACCGGCGGCAACGGTGAACGGGCGGCGACGCGGCCGGTGCCGGAGACCGGTACCGCCGCCGACGAGTGTGCGGTGAGCGAGGTGGCGTCGGCCGGCGGGGCGGAGCGGGGAGCGCCGAGGGGCGAACGCCGCGGCGCCGGGGCGGGAGGGGCCGACGGTGCGGGGCCGGGGGCCGGGGCGGGGGCCGGGGCGGGAGGGGCCGATGGTGCCGGGCCGGGGGTGGGGTGCGTGTGCGGGGCGGCGGCGGGTGCCGAGGGCGGGCGTACGGGGGTGGCGGGCCTGGCCGACAGGGGGGCGCCGAGCCCCGGCCGGGGCGCCGTGGCACTGCGCTGCACCGGTCGTGCGGGGGCGGCGGCGGGCGGCTTCCCGGCCCCCGGGCGGGCGAGGGGCACGGCTGCCGGTCCCGCGCCGGTGCCGACCGGTCCCGCGCCGGTGTCGGCGGGGGCGTCGCGGTGGGCGGCGGCGGGTGGTGTGGTGACGGGGGGTGAGGTGGCGGGACGTGCGGCGGCGGGTGGGTTCGGCGCCGTGGCCGCCCGGGCTGCCGTGGAGCGCTGTACCGGGGGTGGTGCGGGGGCCGTGGGGGTGGGTGCGGGCGTGGCGGGGGCGTGGCGGGCCGGGGCGGGCTGTGGGGGCTGCGCGGACTGCCGGGGGGGCGTGGACTGCGTGGGGTGGGGTGGCTTCGCTCGGTCGGCGGGCGTCGTCTGCCGCTGTACGGGGGGCTGGGCGCCGGTCGGGGAGGCGGGAGGTGAGGCGGGGCGCGGCGGCTCGGTCGTGCCACGGGGGCCGCGGGAGGGGGTGGGGCCGGGAGTGCTGGGGGTGCTGGGGGTGCCGGGGGCGCTTCCCGCGACCGCGGGGCGGCTTGACGGTGGGGCCGTTGCGCCGCTGGACAGCGGGTTGTTGCCGGTCGGCAAGGTGGTGCCGGACGGCAGGGTGGTGCCGGTCGGTGGGCGGGACGCCGGGGGTGTGCCCGTGTCGTCGCCCGGGGTCGACGGAGGGCCGGTCCGGACCGCCGCTCGCTGCAACGGCGCGGGTGGGGACGCCGGTCGGGCCGGGGCGTCGGGCCGGGGGGCGGTGCCCTGGGGAGCCGTGTCGGCTCGGCTCGCGTCGCGCTTCCCGGGAACCGCGGGGGAGCGGTCGGGCGGTGAGGCGGTGTGCCGGGCCGGGGTGCCGGGGGGCGCTGTGCGGCCGGTGCTGGAGGAGGGGGCGCGCGGTGCGACGACCCGCTGCACGGGCGGGGTGGCACCCGACGGAGACGGCGACGGTGCCGACGACTGGGTCGGTGGCTGTGACGGTGTCGGCGACGGTGCCGGACCCGATGACGGCGCTCCCGGAGCGCGGCCGGAACGCGCGGGGTGGGCGCCGGACGAGGGCGGGACGGGGGCGGGCTGCGCCGCCGCACGCCGCACGGGTGACGTGCCCGGCGCACCGTCGGCCGAGGTGGCCGACCGGCCGGTCGCGGGCGGGGAGGCGGGCACCGCCGGGGACGCCGGAGGGCTGCTGCTCACGTCGCTCCGGGTGGGCCCGGGCTGGGCCACCGCCCGCTGCACCGGCGTGTCGGCGCCGGGTGGGGGCGTGGACCGGTCCGCCCGGGTGGTGCCGCCGACGGCCGGGTCGGCGCCGGGCTGCGGTACGGCGCGCTGCACCGGCCTGCCGGGGGTGTCCGGCGCGGAGGTCCGGCCGCCTCTGACGGGGCCGGCCGTGCCCGTGGTGCCGGAACCGGGGGCGGGAGCGGGGTCGTTCACCGCCTGCCGCGGCGGGGCGCCGGGCGCGGTGGCCGGGGCGGCGGTCGGTGCGGGACCGGTCCGGGCCCTCGCGCGCTGGACGGGCGCACCGGTCGGCGAGCTGTCGCCGGGCGGGGCGGCTGTCGGTGCCGGGGCGGTCTGCCGGGCGGTGGTCGACGGCGCGGGGCCGGGCCGCGGTGTGGCGCGCGGTACGGGGGAGCCGGCCGCCGCGCCGGCGTCGCCGGTGGCAGCGGTGGGTGCGGTGCGGTGCGCGGGAGCGGGGGGCGCGGAGGCGGGGGCGGTACGCCGCCCCGCGGGCCGCTGACCGGCGCCGGAACGCGGCACCGCGCGCTGAACGGGCAGGCCGGTGGCGGCGCCGCCGGGTGCGGTCGCCGTGGCGGAGTTCGGTGCCGTCGGTGGGGTCACCGCGGCGCCGGGCGGGCGGGCCGGGGAGGGGGCCGGGCCGGGCTCCCCTCGGTCGCCGTCCGCCGACGACGGCGCCGGGCCCGGTGCGGCCGTCGGGGCGTCGGTGGTCCGGCGGCTCGCGGGCAGGGACCGGCGCTGCACGGCCGCCGAACCGGAGGGGGCCTTGGTCAGCGGGGGCCGGGGGTGGGGCGCGGCGGAGGGCACCGGTGCCACGCGGACCCCGCGGGCGGAGCGGGGCGGCGTGGTGGCCGGCGCGTCGGACGACGCCGGGTCGGTGGACCGCGTCCGTCGGACCGGCGCGGCCTGTGCGGGCGCTGTCGCGGGCGGGACGGTCGCCTCCGTACCCGCACCCGGGCCCCGCACGGGGCCCGTGGGCGTCGACGGGGCCGTCGCGGGTATCGCCCGCAGCGGCACGACCGGCATCCGCTGCACCGGGGCCGTGCCCGCCGGGGCTGCCGACGGCTGCGACGGAGCGGGACCCCGGGGCCCCGCTCCCGGTCGGGCCGACTCGGCGAACGCGCCGGACAGCATGGCGTTGCCCGCCGCCGGGTCCAGTACCGCGGGGGACGGCGCCCCCGTGAACGACGGGTTCTGCCAGGTCGGTAGCCGGCCGCCGAACCCGGCGTCCGCGACTCCTGTACGGGCACCCCCCGTCGCCCGCTGGATCGGCGGCAGACCCGTCCAGGCGGCGACGGCCACGGGCGCGGCAGCAGAAGCGGGAGCGGCCGTACCCGACACACCGGTCGTACCCGACGCACCGGCTGCATGCGACGCACTCGCCGTACCCGCCGTACCCGACGCGGACGCCGCACGCGACGCACTCGCCGTACCCGACGCGGACGCCACACGCGACGCACTCGCCGTACCCGACGCACCCGCCGTGCCCGACGCCGACGCCGTACCAGCCGTGTCCGCCGTACCCCCGGCGGCGCCGTCCGGCGCGCCGTCGCGACGGCCTCGCAGCCGGTCCAGGAATCCCACCGATCAGCCCTCCGCCGCGCCCCGCGTCACGAGGGACGCGATCTGGTCCGTGTACCGGCGGCGGTCCTGGTGCTCCAGGTCCAGGATCGCCTCCAGGCTCCAGTGGAAGTGGTAGGCGACGTACGCGATCTCCTCGTGCAGCCGGTCGGTCGCGTACGTCACGATTCCCCCAGGCGGCTCCCGCCGAGTTCCACCTCGAAGGGCTCCGTGCAGTGCGGGCACTGGACGGCCGCTCGGGTGTGGCCCTCCGCGTTGATCTGCCGGTAGAAGTCCTGGAGGAACGCGAGGTCGGAGGCGAACATGTTCTCCACGATCCCGTCGTGCACCATCGCCAGCGTGCCCAGCCGGGTGATCACCCGGCCGAGCAGCACCACCGACAGGTACGCCGGGTTCTCCTGCACCCGCACGTCGCGCAGCGGGATGAGTTCGTCCCGCGCCGTCGACAGGCGCATCACGCCGTCCCGGTGCACCGTGCCCGAGTCGTCGACGTAGCCGCGTGGCAGCTCGAAGGGGAACTCGGTGCGCAGCTGCTGCCGCGGGACCGCTTCGGCAGGAGTCTCCGGTGGTGCGGCGGCGGGAGCAGAACGGGGGAAGTCCGCTCCCGCCACCGCGGTCTGGGGGTCCTCGGGGGCCGCGACGGGCGCCCCGACAGCCGCGCGCCGCATTATTCGATGACCAGTTCTTCGAACACGATGGTGACCGTCTCGGTCAGCGCGGAGGTGTCGCCGGCCTTCACCGCGCTGGCGTCGATCTTGCTGCACCAGGCGTTGCGCAGGTTGTAGCGCTTGACCGGGGTGTCCTCGGAGTCCATCAGGATGATGGAGGCGTTCTTGCGCGCCGTGGACATGCGGCCGTTCATGGAGTCGTTGATCCACTGGGTGAACGACGACGACTGGGTCATGCCCCGCACGACGGTGCACTGACCGTCCTTCTTGTTGCCCGGGAGCACGGCCGTCTCGTGCTTGCCGGTGGTGCTGTTGTTCTGCGGGTACTTGATGACGTCCTGTTCGAGGGTGAGGCCGTTGACCTCGGCGAGGTACTCGACCATCACCCCGTCGATCTGGAGCCCGAAGTTGTTCGCTGTGAGGGAGTCACCCGGCATCAGAGCCATGTGTTCGCTGTCCTTCCGAGGAATCTGTGAGTGGAGGGAGGGGGCGGGGCCCCCGGGAGGTGGTGGACGCGCGTGGCGTCCTACTCCTCCAGCTCGCCGCTGCCGCTGGAGAACTGCGCCAGCCGGAAGATCACGAACTCGGCGGGCTTGACCGGCGCGATGCCGATCTCGCAGATGACCCGGCCGAGGTCGACCGACTCCGGCGGGTTGGTCTCCTCGTCGCACTTCACGTAGTACGCCTCGGCCGGGCTCTGGCCGAACAGGGCGCCGCTGCGCCACTCGTTGACGAGGAACGCCGACACGTTGCGGCGGATGCGGGCCCAGAGGTTGTGGTCGTTCGGCTCGAACACCACCCACTGGGTGCCGATCAGGATCGACTCCTCCAGGTAGTTGAAGTACCGGCGGATGTTCAGGTAGCGCCAGGCCGGGTCGGAGGAGAGGGTGCGGGCGCCCCAGACGCGGATGCCGCGGCCCGGGAAGGAGCGGATGCAGTTGACGCCGATCGGGTTGAGCAGGTCCTGCTCGCCGCGGGTGATCTGGAGTTCGAGGTCGACGGCGCCGCGCACGACCTCGTTGGCGGGGGCCTTGTGCACGCCGCGCTCGGTGTCGTTGCGGGCCCAGATGCCGGCGACGTGGCCGCTCGGCGGGATCAGGCGGGACTGGCCGGAGGCCGGGTCGAAGGACTTGATCCAGGGGTAGTACAGGGCCGCGTACTTGGAGTCGTACCCGGCCGTCTCCTGGCGCCAGACGCGGATCTGACGGGCGTTCTGGCCGGGCGGCGGGTCGATGATGGCGACCCGGTCGCCCATCAGCTCGCAGTGCGCGATGAGGCCCAGCTGGACGGCCTTGACGGCCTCCAGGTCGATCGCGCCGCGCTGGTAGGCGGCCATCAGGTCGGGCACCGCGACCATGGAGATCTCGTCGATGGCCTCCAGGCCGCCGAAGCCGGTGCGGTCCGCGGAGTCGCCGAGGTAGTGGGCCGGGCCGGGGTGCGCGCTCTCGTCCTTCTCGACGGGGGCCGCGGGGGCGGCCGGCGGGGCCGGCAGCGTCAGGCTCTGGTTCTCCGGGCGGGCCAGCTGCGCGGTGGGCGCGGCCTCCGTCACGGTGATGAGCTTGGAGCGCTCCTTCACCTGGGTGACGACGTAGGAGCGGTTGCCCTTCTTGGCGCTCACGTCGAAGGTCTCGACCGGCTTGTCGCCGTCCTTGACGACGAGCTTGAAGCGCTCGGCGGGGCCCTCGCCCTCGGGGTCGGCGACCTCGACGGAGAGCGGGCCGTGCTGTCCGGCGGCGGTGGCCGTCACGGCGAACGTGCCCAGCTGCCGGGGCTCGGCGGCGGGCAGCGCGGCCGGGGCGGAGGTGCCCACCGCCGCGGTGGGAGCGGACGTACCGTCCCGGCCGGCGGCGGCGTCCTCGGCGGAGCCGCCGACCCGGACGACGTACGCGGCGCTGCCGCCGTTGTTGAAGAACCCGTAGACGGAGTGCGCGAGGTAGTACCCGTCGGTGAAGTCCCCGAAGGCCGCGACGTACTGCGTCCAGTTGGTCACCAGCGTGGGCTCGTTCAGCGGGCCGGTCGGCGCGAGCCCGACGAAGGCCGCCACCGAGGTGCCCACCCCCTCGATCGGGCGCGAGCCGCTGGCCACCTCCTCGACGTAGACGCCGGGCGACAGGTAGGACGGCATGCTCTGCTCTCCTCGGGGTACGAGACAGGACGCCCCTCACCCTCGCGCGCGCGTTGATTCCGCCGAAACGTCCCCGGGTGCCGGAGCGGGGGCACAGGACCTGCCCCCGGCTGTGCCCGTAGGGGCAGGGCCGGGCGTCCGGCCGCTGGTGAGAGTGCCGGCGCCGCCCCGTTTCCCGTCCGCCGGCGCGGAGTTCGGTTCGATCTCCACCCGGTGGCCACGTGCGCCGGACCGTACTGAGGCCGGTCCCGTTCGGGCAACCAACGCTGCCCTCACGGCTCCTGACGGACCGTCGGTGGCCCCGTAGCGTCGGCGTGTGAGCCTTTGGACATCCCTGGAGCCCGCGTCCGCCACCGTCGACCCCGGCAGCAGCACGCGCGTGCGGCTGCGGGTGCGCAACACCGGTGATGTCGTCGACGAGTACCGGTTCGAGCCCGTGGGGGACGTGGCGCCCTGGACGACGGTGGAGCCGCAGACGCTGCGGCTCTACCCGGGGACGACGGGGACGGTGGAGCTGACGTTCGCGCCGCCCCGGACGTCCGACGCGACCGCCGGGCCGAACCCGTACGCGGTGCGGATCACGCCGACCGAGCACCCGGACGCGGTGACGGTGCCGGAGGGGAACCTCACGATCACCCCGTTCACCGAGGTGCGGGCCGAACTGGTGCCGCCGACGGTGAAGGGCCGGTTCCGGGGGCGGCCGCGGCTGGCGGTGGACAACCTCGGCAACACCAAGGTGACCGCCTCCGTCGCCGGCAGCGACAACGGGGACCACCTGTCGTACGACATCCGTCCGGGGAACGTGCAGATCGATCCGGGCCGCGCGGCGTTCGTGGAGACGACGCTGAAGCCGCGGCAGATCATCTGGTTCGGCTCCAAGGAGGAGCGGCCCTACACGCTGGCGGTACGCCGGTCCGGGGTGGAGCCCACGGAGGTCGAGGGTACGTACGTCCAGCGCGGGTTCCTGCCCGGCTGGCTCGCGGGGGCCTTCGGCATCGTCCTGGCGCTGACCATCGCGTTCGTCATGATCTGGATCGCCTACAAGCCGCAGGTCCGCACCAGTGCCACCGAGCAGGTGGAGAACGCGGGCAGCGCCCTCGCGCCCAGCCCCAGTGCCAGCCCGGAGACGCTGCCCAGCGCGGCCGAGTCGCCCGCCGGGGTGCCGGCACCGCCCGAGCAGCCGGCCGCCGAGGAATCCGAGAAGGAGGACGGCGGGGGCGGGGGCGGCGGCGGTGGCGGCGGAGAGTCGAAGAAGCCCGCGCCGAAGGGCGTGGTGCCCGCCGAGAACGTCCTGCTGCGCAACACCACCAGCGACATGTGCGCCGAACTCCCCGGCCGGGAGAAGGGGGAGATCAACGGGCCGGTGCAGCAGGCCGTCTGCGACGAGACCGACGGGGACAACCAGATCTGGGACCTGGAGGTCAAGTACCCCAAGGGCGGTCCCGGCGGGACGGCCCTCTTCCAGATCCGGAACGTCAAGGACAAGTTCTGCATGGACCTGGGCGAGTACGGGGCCCGGCCCATCGGGACGCCCGTCGCCGAGTTCCACTGCGACGGCACGACCGCCGACAACCAGCTCTGGTGGGCCGACAAGCAGCCGAGCGGCGACTACTGGATCCGCAACTTCGCCGGCAACAACAAGTGCCTGGACGTGGACGGCGCCGACAACGGCGGTCTCTTCGCCCGGTTGACGATCTGGAACTGCACCAACTCCGACGACCAGGAGTGGAAGATCATCCAGCTGAAGAAGGACTGAGCCGGAGCGTTACCGGCGGCCCGGCGGGGCCGTCGGTCACCAGCCTCCCTCGCCGGGTACCAGCCGTCCGGCCTTGCGGTACTCGCGGCGGGCGCCCTCCAGGAGGTCGCCCGCCGTCACGTGGTCCCCGCGACCGGCGGCGAGGTAGGCGGCGGTGACCACCGCGCTGCGGATCGACCCGCCGGCCAGCTCGAACTCCCGCGCCAGCGGGGCCGGGTCGATGCCCTCGGCGGACGGGACGTGCGACAGTCCGTGCCGCCACAGCGCCAGCCGCTGGCCGGCGTCCGGGAACGGGAAGTCGACCACCAGGTCCAGGCGCCGGGTGAACGCCTCGTCGATGTTGGCCCGCAGGTTGGTGGTGAGCAGGGCGATGCCGTCGAAGGACTCCAGGCGCTGGAGCAGGTAGGCGCTCTCCATGTTGGCGTACCGGTCGTGCGAGTCCTTGACCTCGGAGCGCTTGCCGAAGACGGCGTCGGCCTCGTCGAAGAGGAGCACGGCGTCGGTGCGGTCGGCCTCCGTGAAGATCCGTTCGAGGTTCTTCTCGGTCTCCCCGACGTACTTGTCCACGATCGACGACAGCTGGACGACGTAGAGGTCCAGGCCCAGGTCGGCCGCGACCACCTCCGCCGACAGGGTCTTGCCGGTGCCGGACTCGCCCGCGAACAGGCCGAGGACGCCCCGGCCGCGTCCGCCGCCCGCGCTGAGCCGCCAGTCGCCGAGGACACGGTCGCGGTGGCGGGCGCGCAGGGCGAGTTCGCGCAGCTGGGTGAGGGGGGCCTCGGGCAGGACCAGGTCCCGCCAGTCCACGGCGGGGCGGATCCGCCTCGCGTGGCTCTCCAGGCCGGACGCCGACTGCCGGCGGGCCGCGAGCCGGACGTGGTCGGCGGTGACCGGGCCGCCGTCGAAGGCCGCGAGGGCGCGGGCGGCCTGCGCGGCCCGCTGGATCCGGTCGCCGCCCAGCCGGTAGGGGGCGACGGCGGTGGCCAGGTCGAACCCGTCGGCGTCCGGGCCCAGCGCGGCCCGCCAGGCGGCGGCACCACCGGCCCGGCGGCCCGGTGCGTCGAGGATCAGGGGGTCGACCGGGGACCAGTGCGGGTCGTAGGGGCGGGGGTCGGTCAGCAGCACGGTCACGTCCGTCGCCGCGGTCAGCGCCCGCACCAGCGGGCCCGGCCGCTCGGGCAATCCCGAGACCACGACGGCCCGGCCGCCGAGGCGGGCCTCGCGCAGCAGCTCGGGGACGCCCGGGAGGTCCTCCTCGGACCCGGAGCAGCAGAGCGCGTCGAGACCGGCGGCGCGCAGGACGGAGGCGAGCGCGGCCAGTCCGTCCCCCTCGCGCTGTTCGCGGAGGTAGACGGTGAGCGGGCCGTCGAGAAGACGGGCCGTCAGATGGCGTACGAAGCCGTCGGCGGCGGCGTCGGTGCCCGTCGGCAGCGGGGCCGGCAGCGGATGCAGCCGGCCGAGGAGCGCGGCGTCCGGGGCGTCGTCGCCGAGCAGATGCCCGGCCAGCCGGTCCGGGACGCGCAACGAGCGGGTGAGGAAGGGCCGGTCGCTCTCCTCCACCTCCAGCAGGCCGAGGGCGCGCAGGGATGCCGAGGCGTGGAAGCGGGCGCGGACCGCCGCCAGGTGGGCGGGGGCGCCGCACAGGTCCAGGGCGAGGCTCACGGTGGCGCGGCGACGGCTCACGTCGTCGTTGAGGTAGCCGTAGAGCGGCTCGAAGGTGCGGTCGACGTCGGGGGCGAGCGCGGTGAGCAGGACGGCGGTGTCCAGCTCGGTCAGCCCGTTCCGTCCGGCCAGCAGCGCCAGCCGGTCACCGGAACCGGCGGGGCCGCCGGCCGGCGCGTGCGGCGGTACGGCCCCGGGGGCGCCGGGCGCCGGCCAGGTGCGGAGCAGGTGGCGTACGGCGTCGTCGGACAGGTACAGGCCGCGCAGGGGGTCGTCGGCCGTGGGGTCGCCGGCGGCACGGTGCTCGACCAGCGCGGTCACCCGCTCCCGCAGGGCGGCCAGCCGACCGAGCAGGGCGTGCGCGGGGTCGGCGTACGGGTCGTGTGGGACCTGCGGGGTGTCGGAGGTGCGCAAGTCGTGCGAGTGGTGCGGGGCGGGGGAGTCGTACGGGTGGGGGGAGTCGTACGGGTCGGAAACCACGGAGTCGGGGAGGCCGGCCGCGGACGGCCTCCCGGCCGAGGCGCTCACCGCCGGTCCGCGCGCCGGCCGGCGGCGTCCTCGCGGGCAGCCGGGTCCTGGCCGGAGGCCGGGTCTTCGCGGGAGGCCGGGTCCTCGCGCGAGCCGGGGCCCGCGTCCTTGCGGGCGGTGCGGGCGGCCGCCACCTGGTGGGGCCGGTGGGAGCGTTCGCTGGACCGGGACGGCTCGCCCGGCAGCTCGCGCACCCGGACCACCGCGCCCTCCGTGACCGGCGGCCCGGCGTCGTACTCCGGGAAGGCGGGGAAGGGCACGGTCACCACCAGGTCCAGGGACGGTTTCAGCTCGCCGCCGAGGGCGGACCAGATCTCCGCGAGGGAACGGGACTCCGTCTGGGTCCCCGCCACCGTCAGCGGCATGGACAGTTCCAGGGCCCGCAGGCCGGGCGGGAGTTCGGCGGGCGCCAGGACCTCGCGCGGCAGCAGCGTCGCCAGTACGGCGGACAGCAGCCGGTGCTCGTCCTGCGGGGTCTTCGTCCAGGCGGTCACGAGGTACGACAGCTTGAACCAGCGCGGTGGCCGTCGGCGCCGTACCTCGATGTCCCGCTCGTCGCGCACCGACACCCGGCCGCTCTGCCGCCGGGCCACGTCCTCCCGGATGTCGTACAGGTACGCGTTGACCACCGGAGCGTTGCGCCGGGCCGCCCAGTCGCGGGTGGGTGCCTCGAAGGACACGTCGATGCCCGAACCCGTCAGAGCCCCGCCGCCGAGGAGGCCCCTGAGGACCTCGTCCACCTCGTGGATCACCCGTGCGCTCCCGCCCTGCCGTCTCGCCCGCCGCCCTGCGCCCTGCGCCCTGCGCCACCGATCGTGCCCCGGGCGCCGCCCGGCCCGCAGGCGCACCGGGGACGGCGGCCGGGCACCCCGCCCTGCCCGCGCGGCCCCAAGGGACCGCTCTCGCTTGCCCGTTCGGTCAGATGTAGCCTTCCCGCAGGGCAAAGGCCACGGCGTGCGCACGGTTGCGCAGATGGAGCCGGGTGGTGAGTCCGTGCATGACGTTCTTGACGGTCCGTTCGGAGTAGGACAGCTTGCCGGCGATCTCACCGGTGTCGAAGCCCTCGGCGACCAGTCGCAGGACGTCCACCTCGCGGGGTGCGAGCCCCAGCGAGGGGGCGCCGGGGCGGCCCGCCGCGCCCCGGTGCAACGTGCCCACCTGGCTGATGAGCCGGCCGAGCAGGTCGGCGGGCAGGTCCCCGTCACCGCGGGCGGCGGCCAGCACCGCCTGCACCAGCCGGTGGGCGGTGGCCTCGTGCCGCCAGACGATGGCGCCGACGCCGCACTCGACGACGTCCAGCAGTTCGCTCTCCCGGATCGTGCCGACCACCAGCACGGCACGCGCGCCCTCACTGCGCACGAGCCGGCGCAGCCGGGTGAGCGTCGCCTCGTCGAGCGTGTCCGCGATGAGGAGGGCCACCGTGCCGGGGCCGGACTCCTCGCGCAGGTCGATCTCCGGGTGGCGGCGCAACTGGCTGACCGCGCCCTCACGGCTGATCGGGTCCGGCGCGGACACCGCCACCGGGACGCGCCGGTCGGTGACGCCGACGGTCCCGCCGGCGCCGAGGGTGGACGTGGTGATGGTCCGGGGTGAGTTGAGCAACCGTTTCCCCCCTGTTCAGAAGCCCGCCGTCCGGCGTGGACCGGGGGCGGATGAGCATCTTCCACACTTCTGGGACTGTTGGGGCGAGCGCAATCGTGGAGGACCACGAGGCACACCACGAGACCAGCGCGGCCGGTGCGGCGGGCGGATCACCGGGTGGGCGTCGCAGCAGGTCAGCGCCGTGACGCAGGAGCGGGGGAAGGCCCGCGGCGCGGGTGAGGTGGGCCACTTCACACCACCACGGGACCGTAGGGCACGTCTCACACACCGGGGGATCATCATCCAGCACGGGAGGCAGCGATGACCGGACCGCTCAGCGAACGCGACGACGCTCTCGCGCTGCTCGCGGCCGAGACCGAACGAGCCCGGGCCGGCACCGGCGCCCTCGTCCTGCTGCGCGGTGCCACCGGCACCGGCCGGACCGCCATCCTGGAGGCCGCCGCCCGGCACGCCGCCGACCGCGGCCTGCGGGTGCTGCGGGCCCGCTGCTCGCCCGAGGACACCGGGGTGCCGCTCGCGACGGTCCTGCATCTGCTGGGCCCGGTGGCGGAGTTCACGGACCTGGCGCCCGGCGGCGACGACCGCGGCAGCGCGGCCCGGCTGTGGCGGCTGCTGCGTTCGTACGCGGACGAAGGGCCCCTGATGCTGGCCGTGGACGACGTCCACCTGGCCGACGACTCCTCACGCCGCTGGCTGGTCGAGGCCGCCCGGCGCGTGGACCGATTACCGGTGCTGGTGGTGGTCACCGAGCGCAGCCAGTACGACATCGACCCGCGGCCCGCCGGACTCACCCAGGCCCTGTCCCCCTCCCTCGTGCGCACCCACACCCTCGCCCCGCTCTCCGACGCGGCGGCGGCCGCCCTGGTCCGCGCCGCCTTCCCCGCGGCCGGCGCGCGCTGGACGGCGGAGTGTGTACGGGCGGGCGCCGGCAGCCCCCTCCTGCTGCACGCCCTCCTCGACGACCTGCGCGGCATCCCGCCCACCGAGGGCGACTCGCACGGTGGGGGCGATCCCTGGGCCGGGGGTGAGGTGCCCGCCGGGGGCGGCCCGTACCCCGGGGGCGACATGCGCGCCGCCGGGGATGCGTACGCCGGGGGCGACATGCGCGCCGCCGGGGATGCGTATGCCGGGGGAGTCCCGTACGCCGAGGGTGACGTGCACGCCACCGGAGGCGATTCGCCCGCAGGGGACGACTCACGCGCCGCCGGAGGCGATACCCCCGCCGGGGGCGGTCCGTACGCCGGGGGTGACGTGCCCGCCGGGGGCGTTACGCCCGCCGGGGGCGAGGTGCCCGCCGGGGGCGGCCCGCACGCCGGAGGCGATACCCCCGCCGGGGGCGGTCCGTACGCCGGGGGTGACGTGCCCGCCGGGGGCGGCACGCACGCCGGAGGCGGTCCGCACGTCGGGCGTGTCCCGCCCGCGTGGGGTGTCCCGTCGCTGCCCGACAGCTCGGCCGCGCTGTACCCGGGGGCCTACCCGGCCGCCGTCTCCTGGTGGCTGAACAGCGCCGGTGACGCCACCGCCGACGTCGCCCGTTGCCTCGCGACGCTGGAGCAGGCCTGGCCGCCGGGCCGGCGGGACGCCCCGCCCGCTCCGCCGGCCGCACGCGGAGCGGCCCGCCCCGCTCCACCGCCCCCGGGCGGCGGTTCCGTCCCCGCGGGCGAGCACCCGCCCCCGTACCCGCATCGCACCGACCGCGAGCGGGACGCCGGTGGCGCGGGTGGCGAGCCGCACGCGCGGCACCACCTGCTCGCCGAGGCGGCCGGCGCCGACCCCGCCCGGGTCGCCGGGTGGCTCGCCGCCATGACCCGGCTGGGCCTCCTGCGCCCGGACGCCGCCGGTCAACCCCGCTACGCGCACCCGCTGTTGCGCGACGCCGTGCTCACCGGCTGGCCGAGGTCCCGGCGGGAGGCGGCGCACCGGGTCGCGGCGGAGGCGATGCTGCGCCGCGGCGACCGGGTCGAGGCGGTCGCCCGGCACCTCCTGCGGACGCCGGCCGTCGGCCTGCCCTGGGCACTGCGCGTCCTGCGCGACGCGGTCACGGTCGCCGTGCACGACGCCCGGCCCGACGACGCCGTCGGCTATCTGCGCCGGGTGCTGGACGAACCGCTGCCGGACGACCTCCGCCAGCGGCTGCTGACCGAACTGGGGTCGCTGGAGTACGCGTCGGCCGACACCCCGGCGGCCATCGCGCGGCTCGCCGAGGCGCAGCACCTGCCGGCCGACCCCCGCAACCGGGTCCGGACCGCCGTGGCCCTCGGCACCGCCCTGGCCGGCCGCGGCGAGATCCGTACCGCCATGGAGGTGCTGCGCCGCACGGAGGGCCGGCTCTCCGGCCACCCCGGCCTCACCCGCACCGTGCAGACCGCCGTCGCGCTGCTGTCCGACCAGGATCTGGCGACCCGTCAGGAGGTGTACCGGTCGCTGTGCGAGGCCGGCGCGCGGTCCCCGGAGATGCTGGGCACCGCCGGGCAGGCGCTGCTCGTGCGGTACGCGGCGACGGCCGCGCTGATCTCGGCCGAGGAGGCGATGTCCCGCCTGCGGGCCCTGCTGGCGCAGCCCACCGACCCGCTCGCCGAGCCCTTCCTGCTGGGCACGGCCGCCGCGGTCGCCCAGTGGGCCGACGAACTCGACGAGGCGGACCGGCTCGTGGAGCGCGGCCTCGCCGGGCAGCACCCCGCCCTGCTCCACCCGATGCAGCACGCGCTCCTCAACACCCGCGCGGACATCGCCGGGGCCCGCGGGGACCACGCCCGGCTGCTCGCCGCCGACGGCGAACCGGGGGGTCCGACGCCGTTCCGTACCGGCCCCTCCAACCGGGACGCCCACGTCCTGATGGCGCTCGTGCACACCGGCCGCGCCGACGAGGCGCGGCGCTTCGCCGACCGGTTCGACCTGCGTGCGGTGCCGGAGAACTGGGAGCTGAACCGCTTCCTGTACGCCCGCGGCGTGCTGCGCGCCGCCATCGGCGACCCGGCGGGCGCGCTCCACGACTTCCTGGAGTGCGGACGGCGCCAGACCGCCCGCGAGGTCGTCAGCCCGGTCGTCACCCCGTGGCGGACGGCGGTCGCGGAGTGCCGGCTGGCGCTGGGCGGCGGTCAGGAGGCGCTGGCCCTGGCGACGGAGGAACTGCGGCTGGCCCGCGTGTGGGACACCCCCCGCACGGTGGGCCGCGCCCTGCGCGTGCTGGGCACCGCGACCGGCGGGCGACGCGGCCTGGAGCTGGCCGAGGAGGCCGTACGGACCCTGCGGAAAGCGCCCGCCGACGCCGACATGGAGCTGATCCCGGCGCTGCTCGCCCAGGGCCGTCAGCTCACCGCCGCCGGGGAACGCGGCCGGGCCCGCGACTGCCTGCGCGAGGCGGCGGAGCTGGCCGAACGCAAGGGCGCCCAGCGGCTGCTCACCCTGGTCGGACAGGCGCTGCGCGCGGGCGGCGCCCGGGGCCCGGCGACGGCCCGGACCGGCTCGGGCGCACTGACCGGCAGCGAGCGCCGCATCGCCGAACTGGCCGCCGACGGCCGTACGAACACGGAGATCGCCGACCTGCTGCACCTGGCCCGGCGCACCGTGGAGACCCACCTGACCAGCACGTACCGCAAGCTGCGGATACGCCGCAGGACGGAGCTGCCGGACGCGCTGGGCCAAGGCCGGAGCCGCGCCGCGCCCCCCGCTCCCCCCGACGACGCCGGTACCGCCGACCGTGCTCAGGACTGACGAGCAGCCACCCCACGCGTCACCCCGTCCGCAGCAGCCGTCCGATCTCCAGCTGCGGGGTCTCCAGCGGGTCGCCGTCCTCGACGTTCCACAGGCTGTTCTGCAGGACGCGGCCGAGGGACCAGGCGCGGGCCCGTTCCCGGTCCAGGCCGAGGACGTCGGTCATGGCGTCGAAGCGCCACCGCGTCTCCGCCGGGTCGTAGCGGTTGTCGAGGGCCGGCAGCAGGTCGAAACCGGGGTCGCCGGCCAGCGGCTTGGGGTCGATGGCGAGCCAGGGCGCGCGGTCGGAGCCGAGGACGTTCTCGTAGTGCAGGTCCCAGTGCAGCAGCCGGTCACCGGGCTGGTCCGCGACCTCGCGCAGGGCGGCGGCGCAGTCGGCGACCAGGCGCCGGTCCGCCGGGTCCGGGATGCGGTCGAGGGCCCACCGCGTCCGCTCCAGCATGCCCCGCGCGATGTCGCCGAGGCGGCGCACGCCGGGCGGCGCGGGGGTGGCGGTGAGGTGGGCGAGCAGCCGGGCGAGGGCGAGGACCGCCTCGCGGGAGTCCTCGACGTGGGCGAGCGTCCGGTGCGGGTCCAGGCGTTCCAGGAGCATGGTGCCGGTGGCCGCGTCGTGGTCGAGCAGCCGCACCGCCCCGTCCCCGTCCCACCGCCGCAGGGCCACGGGCTCCCCCTCGGTCTCCTCGTCGAGGAGCTGGAGCTTCAGCGCCGCCGGTGTGCCGTCGCGGCGCACGACGGGCAGCACCAGCGCCGCCCAGCCGTGCATGGACGGCCCGTCGAGACGCAGTTCCCAGCGGTCCAGGAACCCGGCCGCCAGCGCGGGCAGTCCCGCGACGAAGGCGCGGCCCACCTCCCCGTTGTACTTCGACTGCGACACGGCCAGCGCCTGCGGTACGTCGATCACGTCGGCCGACGCTACAGGGGACACGGCACGGCGGGCACGCGGTTTTCGGCTCCCCGCTGCTCCCGACGCCCCCTCGGCGGGGCGAATCCGATGGTTCTCAGGCCACCGGTTCCGGCACCGGCCGGTCGGCCGGGGTGGCGCGTCCCGGAGCCTTGGCCGTCACCATCAGGCCCGCGATCAGGCCCGCCAGCAGCATGATGCCGGCGGCCACCCAGATGGCGACCGTGTAGCCGTGCACGATGCCCGCCCGCACCACCTCCGCCCGCTGGGAGGCGTCGGTGAGGTGGGAGGCGACGTAGGACGCGCCGGTGCTGGTCGCGATCGTGTTCAGCAGCGCCGTGCCGATCGAGCCGCCCACCTGCTGAGAGGTGTTGACCGTCGCCGAGGTCACGCCGGAGTCCCGCGGGGCGACCCCGGCGGTGGCCGTGGAGAAGACGGGCATGAAGGTCAGGCCCATGCCGAGCCCCATCAGCAGCAGCGCGGGCAGGATCGCGGAGGCGTACTCCGAGTGCACGGTCATCCGGGTGAGGATCACCATGCCGCTGGAGGCGAGGAGCATGCCGGGGACCATCAGCATCCGGGGGCCCACCCGGCGCAGCAGCCGGGCCGAGATCTGGGTGGAGCCGACGAGGATCGCGGCGGTCATCGGCAGGAACGCCAGGCCGGTCCGGAGGGGGGAGTAGCCGAGGATCTCCTGGAGGTAGTAGGTCATGAACAGGAACATCCCGAACATGCCGACCACGGCCAGCATCATCGTCAGGAAGCAGCCGGCGCGGTTGCGGTCGCGGATGACGTGCAGGGGCAGCAGCGGGTTCGGGGCGCGGGTCTGCCACCACACGAAGACGACCAGGAGCACGACGCCCGCGGCGAAGAGCCCCAGCACCAGCGGGTCCGTCCAGCCGCGGGGCTGCGCCTCGCTGAAGCCGTAGACCAGGGCGACCAGCCCGCCGCAGCCCAACAGCACGCCGGGGACGTCGAGCCGGGCGCCGGTGCGGGCGGGGCGGTCGTGCAGCAGCAGGTACGCGCCGATCACGGCGGCGACGGCGATGGGGACGTTGACGTACAGGCACCAGCGCCAGTTCAGGTACTCCGTGAGCACACCGCCGACGATGAACCCGACGGCGGCGCCGCTGGCGGCCAGCGTGCCGTAGATGCCGAAGGCCTTCCCCCGCTCCTTGGGTTCGGTGAACGTCGTCGCCAGCAGCGACAGCGCGGAGGGCGCGAGGACGGCGGCGAACACGCCCTGGAGGGCGCGGGCGCCGAAGAGCATCGTGGGCGTGGTGGCGGCCCCGCCGAGCGCGGAGGCGGCGGCGAAGCCGATCAGCCCGACGACGAAGGTGCGCTTGCGGCCCACCAGGTCCGCGATCCGCCCGCCGAGCAGCAGCAGACCGCCGAAGGCGAGGGTGTAGGCCGTGATCACCCACTGCCGGTTGCCGTCGGACATGCCCAGGTCGCGCTGGGCCGAGGGCAGCGCGATGTTCACGATGGTCGCGTCGAGGACGACCATCAGCTGTGCCAGGGCGATCACGACCAACCCCCACCAACGGCGGGGGTCGGAGTGCGTGGGCGCGGCCGGCTCACCTGTCCGGGGGCCACTCATCTGGCCAGAAGACCATGAATCGGGGCATACCGCATCCTGTTGAGGTGGCACCGTCCGGCTGCTCGTGGACCGGGATGTCAGTGGCGGGGTGCAGCATGGGGCCATGGCGAGGAGAGCGGCGGGCGGCGGCGGTACGACGAAGGTACGGGCGGCGCGCCGCCCCGAGCTGCGGCTGCCGCCGCTGGAGCCGTACGACGGCGGCGGGCTGGAGGCGGACGGGGACTACGACGGGCTGGACTTCCGGGAGCGCGACCTCGCCGGGCAGGACGGCGCGGGCGCCCGCTTCATGGACTGCGCGCTGACCGGGTGCGCGCTGGACGAGACGTCCCTGACCCGGGCCCGGCTGCTCGACACGGTCCTCACCGGTGTCCGGGGCGTCGGTACGCGGCTGTCCGAGGCGACGCTGCGCGACGTCGAGCTGGTCGACGCCCGCCTGGGCGGCACCCAGCTGCACGGTGCCGTGCTGGAGCGGGTCCTGATCCGCGGCGGCAAGATCGACTATCTGAACCTGCGCCGGTCCCGGCTCAAGGACGTCGTCTTCGAGGGGTGCGTCCTGGTGGAGCCGGACTTCGGAGGGGCCCGCCTGGAGCGGGTCGAGTTCGTGGACTGCGCCCTCAAGGGGGCGGACTTCAGCGCGGCGGTCCTCACCGACGTCGACCTGCGCGGCGCGTCCCCGCTGGAGCTGACCCGGGGCGTGGACCGGCTCTCGGGCGCGGTGATCAGCCCCGCCCAGCTCCTGGACCTGGCGCCGGTGCTGGCGGCGGAGCTGGGCGTGCGGGTGGTCGCGGAGGAGTAGGGGCGCCGCCGGGGCCGCCGGCCGCCCGCCCGCTCCTCGGCCGTCAGGAGACCCGTGGGAAGCGGGCCTGGAGGGTCCAGATCGCCGGGTTCTCCGCCAGGTCGTCGTGCAGGTCGACGAGGTCCGCGAGCAGGTCGTGCAGGAAGTCCCGCGCCTCCCTGCGCAGCTCCGCGTGGGAGAAGGACAGCGGAGGCTCGGTCGCCGGCAGCCACTCCGCCTCGATGTCGACCCAGCCGAAGCGGCGCTCGAAGAGCAGGCGGTCGGTGGACTCGGTGAAGTCCAGCTCCGCCCGCTGCGGCCGGGCCGCCCGGGAGCCCGCCGGGTCCCGGTCGACGCGCTCCACGATGTCGCACAGCGCCCAGGCGAAGTCGAGCACCGGCACCCATCCCCAGGCTGTGGACAGCTCCCGGTCCGCCTCGGTGTCCGCGAGGTACACGTCCCCGCAGAACAGGTCGTGCCGCAGGGCGCGCACGTCCGCCCGGCGGTAGTCCGTCTGCGGCGGGTCGGGGAAGCGGTTGGAGAGGGCGTAGCCGATGTCGAGCACGCAGGTGATGGTGTCACGGCGGCCGGGCAGCGCGCCGCCGCGGGCCGGTCCGGCCGCCCCGGGCGTCGGATAGGTTGCCCCCGTGATCCTCAGCCGCCTCCCGCTCACCCCCGACCGGGACATCCCGGGCCCCCTGCTCACCGAGCTGACCGCCCTGTACGCCTCCCACCGCGCCTTCCACGCGCTGAGCGGCGACTTCCCCGACCCGGACGACATCCGTCCGGAGCAGGTGGCGGCGGCGCTGGCCGAGGAGCTGGCGCGGCCGGGCGCCGAGGTGCTGCTCGCCCGGGACGCGGGCCGGCTGGTGGGGTGCGCGGTCACGCTCGCCCGGCATCCCGACCCGGCCGACCCGGACCCGTGGATCGGGCTGCTGATGGTGGACGCGGGCCTGCGACGGCAGGGGTACGGCAGACGGCTCGCCTCCCTCGTCGAGGACCGCTTCCGCGCCGAAGGCCGCGCCGCCGTGCGGCTGGCCGTCCTGGACGGCCACACCGACGGGCTCGCCTTCTGGACCGCCCTCGGCTACACGGTCGTCGACCACCGCCCGGACCTGGGTCACGGCCGCCCCTGCGCGGTGCTGCGCAAACCGCTGGACGGCCCGAGCGAACCGCCGGACGGCCCGAGCGAACCGCCGGACGGGCTGCGCGAACCGCCGGCCGGCCCCCGCGCACCGCTGGACGGGCCGGCCCGTACCCCGCGCCGCGCCGCCCGCGTGGCGGTGCTCGACCCCGAGGGCGCGGTCTTCCTCTTCCGGTACGACAACGTCGAGGTCGGCGTGCACTGGGCGATGCCCGGCGGCGGCCTGGAGGCGGACGAGGGTCCGCGCGAGGGAGCCCTGCGCGAGCTGCGCGAGGAGACCGGCTGGACCGACCTGGAACCCGGCCCGCTGCTCTGCACCTGGGAACACGACTTCACCCACCTGAGCGTCGGCCCCGTCCGGCAGCACGAGCACGTCTACGTCGCCCGGGGCCCGCGCCGCGAACCCACCGGCCCCGGTCTCGCCGCCGTCCACGCCGCGGACGGAATCCTCACCTGGCGCTGGTGGACCCGGAAGGAACTCGCCGGGGCTCCCGAGCCGCTCTGGCCCCCGGACCTGGCCCGGCTGCTCGACGCGTTCGACCGCTCGGGCGCGTCGGAGGACTGAGGCGGCCGACCGGGAGGAGGGGCCCGACGGCTCAAGGGCTGTCCGGCCTGCCGTCCCCGTACAGCCAGTCCTCCCAGATCTCCGTGAAGTCCTCGTCCGGCGCCGACTTCTCCACGTACGCCGTGAAGTCCGCGGTGTCCGCGTTGCCGTGGCGGTGGGCTGCGGCCCAGCCCCGCAGCAGGGCCGGGAAGGCGTCGTCGCCGACCGTCTCGCGGATCTTGTGCAGCACCATCGCGCCGCGCTGGTAGACGGGGCTCGCGGAGATGTGCTCGGCGTCGGGCGGGTCCGCGGGCGGGAAGGCCCAGACCGAGTCGTTCGCGTCCTCGTCGGGGTAGTAGGAACCCTCGTAGAGCGCGTCGAAGGTCTCCTGCGCGGTGTCGCCGCCCTCGTCCTCCTCCCACAGCCACTCGGCGTAGGTGGCGAAACCCTCGTTGAGCCACATGTCCCGCCAGCTCTTCGGGCTGACGGAGTTCCCGTACCACTGGTGGGCGAGTTCGTGGACGAGCAGGACGGTGTCGGGGGCGCCCGGGAAGTAGGGGCGGTTCTGGGTCTCCAGGGCGTACCCGGCGTCCTCCACGCGATCCACGATCGCGCCGGTGGAGGAGAAGGGGTACGGGCCGAAGTTCTCCCGCGCCCACGCCATGACCTCGGGGATCCGCCCCAGTACCTCGCGGCTCGCGTCGGCCTGCTGCGGGTCGACCGCCGTGTACACCGGCAGGCCGTCGTCCGTGGTGGAACGGCCGGTCTCCCAGTCGCCGACGGCGACCGTGACGACGTGGCTCGACATCGGCTCGGCGGAGTGCCAGATGGACGTCGTACGGCCGTCGCGCGTCGTCTCGTCCGTCAGCTCGCCGTTGGAGACCACCCCGAAGCCCTCCGGAACGGTCACCGCGAGGTCGTACGCGGCCTTGTCGGAGGGGTGGTGGCTGCCCGGGAACCAGGCCATCGAACCCGTCGGCTGACCGAGTGCGACGGCGCCGTCCTCGGTGGGCAGCCAGCCCTCCTCGGAGCCGTCGGGATCGGTGATCGTCACGGGCTCGCCGGAGTAGCGGACGGTCACCCGGAACGTCTCCCCGTCGCGCAGCTCGTCCGCCGGGCGGACGGTCAGTTCCTGCCCGGCCCGGTTGAAGCGGGCGGCCCGGCCCTCGACGGCGACCTTCTCGACGTCCAGGCCCTTGAGGTCCAGGTGGAAGGCCGACAGGTCCCGGGTCGCGCGGGCGGTGATCGTCGCGGTGCCGTCGAGGTGCTCGGCGTCCGGGTCGTAGGCCAGGGTCAGGTCGTAGTGGCCGACGTCGTAGCCGCTGTTGCCCGCCTTCGGGAAGTAGGGGTCCCGCACGCCCGAGCCACCGGGAGTGCCCTCGACCGAACCGCCACCGCTGCACGCCGCGAGGGCGGTGACGGTGGCGGCGGCGACGAGCAGGCGGGTGGTGCGCACGTCGTGATCCTATGGGGCGTTTCACGTGAAACGCCCGTTGGGCCCGGCTGTTGAGCCTGCCGCCGGCTCGGCTGCCGGGCCCGGTGGCAGGGGTGCGGGTCCCCGGTGCGTCTAGTTCAGGGCTGCCGCGCCCGCCTGCGCGAACTTCTCGTCCAGGGCGCCGGACGGCGCACCCGCCACGCCGATGCCGGCGATCGGCGCCTTGTCGGCGGTGACCGGGACGCCACCGCCCAGGAACAGCGTGCCCGGGATGTCCTTCAGGTTCGGCGCGTTCTCCAGACGGCCCTCCAGCTCGCTGGTCGGGGCGTTCCAGGAGACGGCGGTGAACGCCTTCTTCTCGGCCGACTCGTACGACTGCGGGCCGGCGCCGTCACCGCGCATGGTCAGGATCGTGTTGCCGTTGCGGTCGACGACCGCGACCGTGATCCGCTGGCCCTCCTTCTTGGCGGCGCGCAGCGCGGCCTGCGCCGCCTCGGTCGCGGCGTCGATCGTCAGGTGGGTGGAGGTGGTGGTGTCGCGCTTGCCGGCCGCGGCGGCGGGAGCGGCGGCCACGGCCGCGTCACGGGCGGCGTCCGGCGCGGAGGCGTTCGCCGCCACGGTGCCGAAGGTGCCGGCCGCGACGGCGGCGAGGACGGCGCTGCCGGTGGCGATGCGGGCGCGTCGCGAGAGCGTCTTCTTCATGGTGGTCTGCTCCTGGTGTCGGGTGGGTCGGGGCCACGGGCGGTCCGAGCCGGCCGGGTCCGGTCGGGACGGAGGTTCCGGTTCGGACGGAGGCTCCGGTTCGGACGGAGGTTCCGGTTCGGACGGAGGGCGCCGGTTCGGACGGAAGGTGCCGGCCGGGGGCGGAGGGTGCCGGGCCGAGGTGGTCGGGCCGCCTCCTTCCGCCGCTTTCCACCCTCCGCCCCGCACCGGGGGAGCACGGTCGCCGGTCCGGCTCCTCCCGGGCGACGGAACGGGCGACGGCGGGGTCGTCCGATCGGCTGACCCGCAGACCCCCCACAGAGGGCACCATGGGAGTGTTCGCGCAGCTCAGCGGTCACCTACGACACGTTGGGGGAGACAGGCCAGGAAGGACGGGCGCGGGATGACCAAGCCGTACGACCCGGACACCCGGTGGCTCGGCGCCGTGATGCACGCGGCGTTCCTCCTGCTGCTCGGCGGCGCGCTGGCCCGCTTCCTGCTGCGTCACCCCGGCGAGCCCCGCACGCCGTGGGTCCTCGCCCTGTCCCTGGCCCTCGCGGTGCTGCACCTGCTCGGACCCGCGCTGAGCGGCCCGACCCCGCGGCCGACCCCGCGGCGCCTGGTCTGGCTGGGCGCGGTGGTCGCGGTCTGGATGGTGCTGGTCGTCCTCGCGCCGAGCTTCTCCTGGTGCGCGGTGCCCCTCTTCTACACCGGTCTGCGCACCCTCCCGGCCCGGGCGGCGCTGGTGCTGGTGACCGTCCTGACGGTGTTCGTCGTGGCCGCCCAGCTCCGGCTCGCCGGGCGTTTCGACCCGAACCTGCTGCTCGCGCCGCCCGCCGTCGCCGCCATCGCCGCGGCCGTGTTCCTGCACACCGAGCGGCAGACGGCCCGGCAGCGCGCCCTGATCGACGACCTGATCCGCACCCGCCGCGAACTCGCCGCCTCCGAGCGCCGCGAGGGCACCCTCGCCGAACGCCAGCGGCTGTCCATGGAGATCCACGACACCCTCGCCCAGGGGCTGTCCAGTCAGCGGATGCTGCTCCAGGCGGCCGAGCGGGTCTGGGGGTCCGATCCGGGCAAGGCCCGCACCCACGTCCGGGGCGCCGCCGCCGTCGCCGAGCACAACCTGGCCGAGGCCCGCCGCTTCGTCCACGACCTCGCCCCGGCCGACCTCGCCCGCGGCGGCGGCCTGGCGGCGGCGCTGCGCACCCTGGCCGCGCGGGAGTCCGGCGACCACCTCACCGTCCGCGTCCACGTCGACGGCGGCACCCCCCTGCCGCCGCTGCCCGACCGCGTCCAGTCGGCCCTGCTGCGCATCGCCCAGGGCGCCCTGGCCAACGTCCGGGAACACGCGGGCGCCTCCACCGCGGCGCTCACCCTCACCCTCCTCGACGACCAGGCCGTCCTGGACGTCACCGACGACGGACACGGGTTCGACCCGGCCGCCGTGCCCGGGGCCCCCGCCGGGGTGCGCGGACACGGGCTGCCCGCGATGCACGCCAGGCTGCGCCAGCTCGGCGGCACGCTCACGGTCGAGTCCGCCCCGGGCGAGGGCACCGCCCTGTCCGCCGCCGTCCCCCTGGAAACGCCCCGGACCGACCCCGCCGACCCGCAGGAGGCACCCCGATGACCGACCCGGCCGGCCCCGGCCCCGCCCCGGCCCCCGTGCGCATCCTGGTCTGCGACGACCACGTCGTCGTACGGGCCGGGCTGCTCGCCCTGCTCGACAGCGCCCCCGGCATCGAGGTGGCCGGCGAGGCGGGCACCGGTGAGGAGGCCCTCGCGCTCGCCGCGCGGCTGACACCGGACGTGGTGCTGATGGACCTTCAGCTCGGGGAGGGAATCGACGGCGTGGAGACCACCCGCCGCCTCACGGCCGGCCCGGGCGCGACGCCGCACGTGCTGGTCCTGACCACGTACGACACCGACGCCGACATCACCCGCGCCATCGAGGCGGGTGCGACCGGGTACCTGCTCAAGGCCGAACGCCCCGAGGAGCTGTTCGCCGCCATCCACGCCGCCGCCCAGGGCCGCACGTCCCTGTCCGGGCCCGTCGCCAGCCGGGTCATGGCCAACCTGCGCAGCCCCCGCCCCTCGCTCACCGACCGCGAGCGCGACATCCTCGCCCAGCTCGCCACCGGCCTCGGCAACCGGGAGATCGCCCGGGCCCTGTTCATCAGCGAGGCCACGGTCAAGACCCATCTGCGCCGCGTCTACGACAAGCTGGGCGTCGAGACCCGCGCGGGCGCGGTCGCCGTGGCCAAGGAGCGGCGCCTGCTGCCCTGACACCCCGCCCGGCGGAGCGCGCCGCCCCGTCACCGGGCACGCCGAAGGCCCCCCGACGCACGACCGGGGGGCCTTCGTACGGAACGAACGGGGGCGTGAACGTCAGACGTTCACGCCGAAGTCCTGGGCGATGCCCACCAGGCCCGAGGCGTAGCCCTGGCCGACGGCGCGGAACTTCCACTCGGCGCCGTTGCGGTACAGCTCGCCGAAGACCATGGCGGTCTCGGTGGCCGCGTCCTCGGACAGGTCGTAGCGCGCGATCTCGGCGCCGCCGGCCTGGTTGACGATGCGGATGTAGGCGTTGCGCACCTGGCCGAAGTTCTGCGAGCGGTTCTCCGCGTCGTAGATCGACACCGGGAAGACGATCTTCTCGATGTCGGCCGGCAGACCGGCGAGGTTGACGTTGATCGCCTCGTCGTCGCCCGCGCCCTCGCCGGTGCGGTTGTCACCGGTGTGGACGATGGTGTTGTCCGGCGTCTGCTTGTTGTTGAAGAACACGAAGTGGGCGTCGGAGTAGACCTTGCCCTGCGTGTTGACCGCGATCGCGGAGGCGTCGAGGTCGAAGTCGGTACCGGTGGTGGTGCGGACGTCCCAGCCGAGGCCCACGGTGACGTCGGTCAGGCCCGGTGCCTCCTTGGTGAGCGAGACGTTGCCACCCTTGGACAGGCTTACAGCCATTGTTGGGAGTCCCTTCCCTCGTTTACGTACGGCAAGAAAGCTACAGCTACCCCATGAACGACGAGAGGGGTGTGCAAGGTTCCTGCTCCCTTTACTTTCTTTACCGAGTGACCGGGGCCGAGGATATTCGGGTGACGTGGACCGCACGGGGACGGGAACATGGACGGCATGTCCGGTCCCCATGTCATCCGCGGCTCCGTCTCCCTGCCCGAGGCCGAGCTCGTCTGGCGTTTCTCGCGCTCCTCGGGGCCCGGCGGGCAGCACGTGAACACCACGGACACGGCGGTGGAGCTCCGCTTCGACCTGGCGCGCACCGAGGCGCTGCCCGAGGTGTGGAAGCGGCGGGCGCTGGAGCGGCTGGCCGGGCGTCTGACCGACGGCGTCGTCACCGTCCGCGCCTCCGAGCACCGCTCCCAGTGGCGCAACCGCGAGACCGCCGCGGTCCGCCTGGCCGCCCTCCTCGCCGAGGCCACCGCGCCCCCGCCCAAGCCGCGCAGAGCGACCCGCATCCCGCGCGGCATCAACGAGCGCCGGCTGCGGGAGAAGAAGCAGCGTTCCCAGACCAAGCAGGGCCGCTCCCCGAAGAGCTGGGACTAGCCGAGCCGCAGAGGGCGGCTACCGGTCCAGTGCCAGCACGCCCACCGTCTCCCCCTCGCTCGTCTCCCCGTCGGGGGTGAAGCCGAGGCCCAGGTAGAAGCCCTCGGGGCCGTGCGGACCGGTGTGCCACGTCACGTAGCACTCCTGGCCGCCGCGGCGGCGGACCTCCGCGGCCACCGACTCCACGGCGAAGCGCCCGTAGCCCCGGCCCTGTTCCCCGGCGGCGATGTTCAGCCGCCACAGTCCGGACCGCCGGACGCGGCCGTCCCCGTACCAGTCGATGTCCAGGAAGGCCATGAGGAAGCCGACGGGACGGTCCCCGTCCACGATCAGCCGCGGCCAGGCGACCCCGGCGTGTGCGTAGGCCTCCGCCAGGGACTTCACCACCGGCGAGACGGCGAACTCCTGCTCCGGGCGCACCCGGATGTCCAGGGCGGCCTCGATGTTCGCGGGAGTGATCTCCTCCAGGCGGAGCGTGCTGCTCGTCATGCGCGCACCCTAGGCGGGTGTCCCGCGCCGGACGAACGCATTACCTGCTACCCCAACTGCCGGTAGCGCCCCTTGAAGTACGCCAGCGGCCCCCCGTCCGCGCTCGGCAGCGAGGCGGTCAGCACCCGGCCGATCACCAGGGTGTGGTCCCCGGCCGGCACCCGCTGCTCGGTACGGCACTCCAGCGTGGCCAGGGCCCCGCCCACCAGGGGCACCCCGGTCGCCTCGCCGCGCCGGTACGGGATGTCCGCGAAGAGCAGCCGGTCGCTGACACGGCCCTTCATGGCGAACCGTCCGGCGATGTGGCGCTGGCTCTCGGAGAGCACGGAGACCCCCCACAGCGGCTGTTCGTCCAGCAGGTCGTCCATCCGGGAGCCCTCGCGCAGGCTCACGAGCACCAGCGGCGGGTCCAGCGACACCGACATGAAGGCGGTGGCCGTCATCCCGACGTCCTCGCCGCGCGGCGCCTGCGGGTCGTCGGGGTCCAGCGGCGGCTCCTGGGCGGTCACCAGGACCACGCCCGAGGCCAGCCGGGACATGGCGGCACGGAACTCGTCGTTGCTCACCCCCTCAGCATGCCCGGCGGCCGGTGACGGCAGCGGCAGCCCGGTGGACGTGAGGGGCGCGGGGGACGTGAGGGAGGGAGTGTTCGGCACCCCGCCACGCTAATCTCCGGGCCGTCGGCGCGGCATCGGGCCCCGGTCCGAACCGGGACCTAGGACCACGGAAGGAGAGCCCGCGGAGGTCTCGGGGGAGACGTGCGCATACCTACAAACTTTGCGTTCAGTAAACGCACAGGGAAAACGCAGAAACCCCACTCAATTGTTCATCTTTCGCTGTGACTTGAGTCACAAGGAGCGGTAATTGTTGACCCTGTGTACCGAGTGGGGAGCGCGCTGTGATTCAGTGGCGGAGAACCTGCAAGGGCACCATCAGTGAAGGCGCCGAAGGGAACCCTTGATTCGCTGCGAGGTCTCGGGGGGAGGGCGAGCATGGAGACCGAGTCGGAGCCCTACGTCCGTCTTGCGTCCCTGCGGCAGCTGCACCAGGTCATGGCCGAGATGAACAAGGCTCGCAGCCTGGCGGACACCCTGCAGGCCGTCGCCGACGGCGTCGTCCAGGCCCTCGGGTACGAGCTGGCGTGCGTCAACCTGGTCCGGCCCGACGGTGACCTCGTCGTCGCCGCCTTCTCCGGCAACCAGGCCGCCGAGGCGCTGATCACCGGCCGGGCGGGCTCCCGCGAGTCCTGGGACCGCCGCCTGAACATGGGCGAGCAGTGGGGCGACCTGATCTTCATACCCCACACCGAGGGCTGGATCCTCGACGACGACGACGTCCCGCAGTGGTACACCGACGGGCCCGCCCCCCGCTTCGAGGACGAGTGGCACCCCTCGGACCGCCTCTTCGCCCCGATGTACGCGCCCGGTCCGCAGGGCGGCGGCAACAGCGGCGAGCTGATCGGCGTCCTGTCCGTGGACCGGCCGCGCAACGGCCGTCGCCCCGGTGCCTGGGGCCGCGAGGCTTTGCAGATGTACGCGTTCCAGGCCGCCATCGCGATCAGCAACGCCCGGCTCCGCTCCAACATGCAGCGCGCCCTGGTCCGCCTGGAGCGCGACCAGCAGGCCCTCAGGGCCAGCGAGGAGAGCTTCCGGCAGGCCTTCGAGTACGCCCCCTCCGGCATGGCCATCGCCGAGATGGGCGGCGACCAGCACGGCCGCATCCTCAGGACCAACGACGCGCTCTGCCGCCTGCTGGGCCGCCCCGCCTCCGCGATGCGCCGCTACGCCTTTTCCGACCTCGTCCACCCCGAGGACATCGGCACGCTGCTGCGGACCTCCGCCGAGGGCGGCCGGGCCGAGCTGCGCCTGGGCCGCCGCGACGGCACCTACGTCTGGGTCTCCCTGCGCAACAGCGTCGTCGCCGACGCCGCCGACGGGCCGCGTTTCCTGCTCACGCACGTCGAGGACATAGAGGAGCGCAAGCGCCGCGAGCTGCAGCTCGCCCACCGCGCCTCCCACGACTCCCTCACCGGCCTGCCGAACTCCGCCGAGCTGCGCTCCCGCCTCTCCGCCCGGCTGTGCCGGCGCCCGCAGTCCTCGCACGCGGCCGTGGTCGACGCCATGGACGCGGCCTACGGCCACCCCGCCGTGACCGACTCCGGCGGCCACACCTTCGACTTCGGCGCGACGCCCGAGCCCTACGGCGCCTACGACCACCACGTGCACGCCGTCGCGCCCGCGGACGGCCGGGACGACGGCACCAAGGGGCTCGCGGTCCTCTTCTGCGACCTGGACGGCTTCAAGTCGATCAACGACCGGTTCGGGCACAACGCCGGTGACGCCGTGCTCATCGAGGTCGCCCGCAGGCTCAGCGGCGGCGTCCGCGACGGCGACACGGTGGCCCGGCTCGGCGGCGACGAGTTCGTGATCCTCGCCAACGGGCTCGGCCTCGCCGACGCCCAGGACCTCGCCGTACGGCTGCGCAACGAGATCATCCAGCCGATCCGGGCCGAGGGACGGGCCGTGCGCGTGGGGGCCAGCTTCGGCATCGGATGGGCGCACTGCGGCATGACGGCGGACGAGGTGCTGAAGTCAGCTGACGAACGGATGTACGTCGAGAAACGATCTCGTCCCAAACAACATCGCCGAGCGGGATGATCGCCAGGTCAGAGCGTTGATGCGGTCTGAGTCACCCGTTCGGGTCAGTCGGAGCGGGTAGGCTCGCTCTCTCACACCCATACCGCACACGCACCGCATCTGGTTAGGAGACCAAGGGATGACGCCCGGCAACAACGGCGCGAGCACGCCCGAGGACGACGACCCCTTCGGCTACCTCTACGCCGACGGGCAGGCCAATGGAGCCCAGCCGCCCTCCGGTGGCTACGGCTACCCGAACTCCGTCAACCGGGTGCGTCCCGTCGGCGCACGGCAGTACGGGGCACCGCAGGGCCAGGCCGCCCAGACCGCCGCCTACGGCCAGGCGGCCCCGCAGCAGCAGGGTGCCTACGGCCAGCAGCAGGGCGCCTACGGCCGGTCGAACGCGCACTACGCCGCGCCGGAGACCTTCCCCGGCGGCGGTGCTCCCACCGCCCCGCAGCAGTCGGCGCACGGCGGGGGCGGCGGACGCCGCGGTCCCAACACCAAGGGCCTGCTGATCGGCGCGGTCGCGGTCGTCGCCGCGGTCGTCATCGGCATCGCCGTGGCCATGACCAGCAGCGGCTCGGACGACGACAAGGGCGGCGACGAGGCGGGCGGCGGCACGGCCCCCACCCAGTCCCAGACCACCGACCCGAGCCCGTCGTCGAGCGGCGGCGCCGAGGACGAGGTGGAGCTCCCGACGATCGACGCGAAGGCGCTGCGGCTGTCGCCCGGCGTGGCGACGGCATCGGACATCGAGGGCGCCCGCTCCGACGGCGGCGTCTACGTGGGCAATCTCAACCAGCCCGGCGCCTCGGTCACCTGGACCGTGGACGGCATCCCCGAGGACGGTCCCTACACCCTCTTCGCGGGTTACAGCGCGGCCGGTGAGGACCAGTCGATGACCCTGACGGTCAACGGCAAGGCGTTCGGCAGCAAGCTGAACCTGGGCAACTTCGCCAACGCCGAGGACGGCGACTTCGCCAAGGGCTGGACCAAGACCTACGCCTGGCCCACTCTCAACAAGGGCACCAACACCATCTCGCTGTCCTGCGCCGAGGGTGACAAGTGCAACGTGCTGTTGGACCAGCTCTCCCTGAAGAAGGGCCAGGTCAAGGACTAGGACGTCCTGGGCCGGCCCGCCGGGCCGGGGGCGTCACGCCGCGCCCGCCTCCGTCGTCACGGCGACCCCGCGCCCGAGCAGCTCCTCGTACGCCCCCCGGTCGAACTCGCCCGCCACCGGTGACAGCACCGTCGCCGCCGACAGGGCGACCGCGCGGGCCAGGCGGTCCGGCCAGGGGAGGTGCTCGACCAGGCCCGACAGCAGGCCCGCGACCGCCGAGTCGCCCGCGCCGGTCGGGTTGCCGCGGACGTGGGCGGGCGGGGCGGCGCGCCAGCGGCCCTCCGGGGTCACCGCGAGCAGCCCCTCCGCGCCCAGCGAGGCGACCACGGACCGGGCACCGCGCCGCCGGGCGGCCTGGGTGGCCCGCAGCGGTTCGTGCGAGCCGGTCAGCTCGGCCAGTTCGTCGGCGTTCGGCTTGATCAGGTCCGGGCGGGCGGCGACCCCCCGGCGCAGCGGCTCCCCGCTGGTGTCCAGCAGCACCGGCACGCCCGCCGCGCGGGCGGTGCGCACCAGACCGGCGTAGGCGCCCACCGGGACACCCGGGGGCAGGCTGCCGCAGAGGGCCACGGCCGAGGCGGCGGCGACCAGGGGCCCGTACGCCTCCTGGAAGGCGTCCCACTCGGCGGGGGCGACGGCCGGGCCCGGTTCGTTGAGCTGGGTGGTGTCACCGGTGCGCTCGTCGACGACGGCTATGGTGCGCCGGGTGGCCCCCGCGACGGGCACGAGCGCGTCCGTCACCCCGCGCACACCGGTGAGCCCCGCGCGCACGACGTCCCCGGTGCCGCCGCCCGCGAAGCCGGTGACCGTCACCTCGTGGCCCAGGGCCGCCAGCACCCGGGCCACGTTCAGCCCCTTGCCGCCGGGGCGCTCCGTCACCGCGGTGACCCGGTGGGAGGCGTGCGGCCGCAGGCCCGGGACGCGGTAGGTGATGTCGAGAGCGGTGTTCAGCGTGACGGTGAGGATCACCCGGGCCGGCCTCCCCCGATCGTCTGCGGCTTTCCGTGCGTCCCGGTGACGTGCTCCGGGGGACACGATCATGCCAAACGGACGGCGGTGCGCCCAGCCCCCGGTTCGGCCATCGGGCGCCGGTCCGGGAGCGTACGGGGGGACGGATCAGCCCAGTTGCGGATCGACCGCCCACTCGCCCCGGCGCATCACGCCCACCAGGTCGAACGCGGCGTCCAGGACCACCAGGTCGGCGTCCTTGCCGGGCTCCAGGGAGCCGATCCGGTCGTCCATGCCGAGCAGCCGCGCCGGGTTGGCGGAGATCGCCGCGACGACGTCCTCGACGGGCAGCCCGTCCACCGTCACCGCGCGCTTGAAGGCGCGGTCCTGGGTGAGCGTGGAGCCCGCGATCGAGCCGCCCTCCACCAGCCGGGCCACGCCGTCCGCCACCTCGACCTCCAACGGGCCGAGCAGGTAGCGGCCGTCGCCGAAGCCGGCGGCGTCCATCGCGTCGGTGACGAAGGCGACCCGGGCGGCGCCCGCGCGGTGGAAGGCGAGCCGCAGGGCGGCCGGGTGCAGGTGGGTGCCGTCGTTGATCAGCTCGACGGTGATCCGCTCGTCCTCCAGCAGCGCCGCGATCGGGCCGGGGGCGCGGTGACCGAGCGGCGGCATCGCGTTGAACAGGTGCGTGGCGACCGTGGCGCCCGCGTCGATGGCCAGGAGCGTCTGCTCGTACGTCGCGTCGGTGTGCCCGACGGCCGCGATCACGCCGTGCTCCGCGAGCAGCCGTACGGAGTCCAGTCCGCCCGGCAGCTCGGTGGCCAGCGTCATCATCTTCGCGTGCCCGTGCGCGGCGTCGATGAGCTTGCGGACCTCGGCCGGGTCGGGGTCGCGCAGCAGCTGCTCGTCGTGCGCGCCCTTGCGGCACGGGGAGATGAACGGCCCCTCGAAGTGGATGCCCGCGATGTCGCCCTGCTGGGCGAGTTCGGCGAGCATCCCGGCGTGCCGGGCGAGGAAGTCCAGGTCACCGGTGACGGCCGAGGCGACCACCGTGGTGGTGCCGTGCCGGCGGTGGGTGGCGACGCCCTTCAGGACGTCCTCGGCGGTGCCGCCGGCGAAGGACGCCCCGCCGCCCCCGTGGTTGTGGAGGTCGACGAAGCCGGGAACCACCCAGTGGCCCGACAGGTCGACGACCTCGGCGTCGGGGGAGGCGGCGGAGGCGATCCGCGTGCCGTCGACGATCACGCGGCCGTCGTCCACGGTCCCGGTGGGCAGTACCACCCGGGCACCGGCGAGAACCTTGCTTGGGGCCATCAGGTGGTTACCTCCGGGGGAGTCGCGGTCGTCGGGGTGGTGCCGTTCGGATCGGTGCCGAGCAGGTCCCAGGCCATCAGCCCGGCACCCAGGCAGCCGGCGGTGTCCCCCAGCGCGGCGGGGACGATCTCCGGCAGCTTCTGGAAGGTGACGCGCCGCCCCACGGCCTCCCGCAGCGGTGTGAACAAGGTTTCCCCCGCCTCGGCCAGGCCGCCACCGATGATCAGGACCCGCGGGTCCAGCAGAGTGAGCGCGGTGACCAGTCCGTCGGCGAGCGCGTCCACGGCGTCCTGCCACACGGCGAGCGCGCGGGCGTCCCCCGAGGCGACGGCCTTGGCGCAGTCGGCGGCGTCCGCGCCCGGGTCCCCGCAGGCCTCGGCCCACGCCTGGCTGACGGCCGACGCGGACGCGAACCGCTCCAGGCAGCCGCGCTGCCCGCACGGGCACGGGGAGCCGCCGGGGCGTACGACGACGTGGCCGATCTCGCCGGCGAAACCGTGGGCGCCCGACTCGACCCGGCCGTCGATGCCGATGGCGCCCGCGATACCGGTGCCCAGCGGCACGAACAGGAACCGGTCCGCGCCGCGGCCGGCGCCGATCCTGCCCTCGGCGAGCCCGCCGGTGCGCACGTCGTGGCCCAGGGCGACCGGGATGGAGCCGAGCCGTTCGCCGAGCAGCGATCGCAGGGGCACGTCGCGCCAGCCCAGGTTGGCCGCGTAGACGGCGGTGCCGTGCTCCTCGTCGACGATGCCGGGGACGGCGACCCCCGCCGCGAGGGCGGGCTCGCCGAAGCGGTCGGCGCCGTGGGCGCGCAGTTCGGCGGCGAAGTCCAGGATGCCGGCGACCACCGCCTCGGGCCCGCGGTCGCGGCCGGTGGCCCGGCGGGCCTCGTGGAGCAGCTCGCCCCCCGGTCCCGCGAGGGCGGCCTTCATCCCGGTGCCGCCCACATCGAGGGCGATGACATGTCTCACGGAGACAGTGTGGCCCGTCGACCCGGGAGAGGTCTAGTCCACTGCCGTGGTGTAGACCTTAATCCGTTAAACGGACAGGCGAACAAGCGCGTGCGTGTGATCGACGAACGTCGGCAGGGTTGGGGAATCAGGGTGCAGCGGCACAGGACAGGAACGGTCGCGGCGGTGTCCGCGCTGGGCATGGTGGCGGTCCTCGGCGGCTGCGGGCTCACCGGCGACTCCGGCGAGGTGACGCTGAGGCTGGTCGCCGCCGACTACGGCGACAGCGAGGCCAACGGCTCGAAGGAGTACTGGGACGAGCTGGCCAAGGCCTACGAGGCCAAGCACCCCGACGTGACCGTGGACGTCACCGTCCACTCCTGGAACGACGTCGACCGCGAGGTCCGCGAGATGGTCGACGCCGGTGAGGCGCCCGACCTGGCGCAGATCGGCGCCTACTCCGACTACGCGGAGAAGGACCTGCTGTACCGGGCCGACGACGTGCTCTCCATCCCGGTCCAGGCCGACTTCGTCTCCCAGCTCGCCGGCGCCGGCCAGGTCAACGGCGTCCAGTACGGGCTGCCCTTCGCCGCCTCCACGCGCGTGCTCTTCTACAACAAGACCCTCTTCAGCGAGGCCGGCATCACGCCCCCCAAGAGCTGGGACGACCTCGCGGACGCCGCCGAGGCGCTGAAGGCGGAGGGCGTGAAGTACCCGTACGCGCTGCCGCTGGGCCCGGAGGAGGCGCAGGCCGAGACCATGCAGTGGATGCTCAGCGGCGACGGCGGCTACACCGACGACGTCGGCACCTACGCCGTCGACTCGCCGCAGAACGTCACCACCTTCACCTGGCTCCGGGACGAACTGGTCGGCAAGGGCCTCACCGGCCCGGTCGCCCCCGGCAAGCTGAACCGCGCCGCCGCCTTCGCCGCCTTCGCGAACGGCGAGGTCGGCATGCTCAACGGCCACCCCTCGCTGATGAAGATGGCATCCGACAAGGGCGTGAAGTACGGCATGGTGACCACCCCCGGCGCCGAGGGCGAGAGCCGGAACACGCTCGGCGTCACCGACTGGATGACCGCCTTCAAGGCGGGCGGCCACCAGGAGGAGATCGGCGACTTCCTCGACTTCGTCTACAGCGACGAGAACGTCCTCGACTTCTCCCGCCGCTACGACCTGTTGCCGGTGACCACCTCCGCGTCCCAGGTCATGAGCACCGCGGAGGAGGACAAGGCCCTGCGGCCGTTCCTGGACGAGCTGCTGCTCTCGGAGCTGTACCCGGTCGGCAAGACCTCCTGGGCCTCGGTCAGCGCGGACGTCAAGAAGCTCATCGGCCAGGCGGTCGCCCCCGGCAACAGCCCCTCGGAGGTGCTCGGCCGGATCCAGACGACGGCGATGCGGGCGGGCAGCGCGGAGTAGCGGGGCTGTCGGTGGCGGGCGCTACGGTGCCGTACATGGACCTGGGACGGCTCGGACAGAGGGAGCGGAACATCCTCGCGCTGGAGCGCCGCGGCTTTCCCGGCCCCGGCGCGAAGGAGCGGGCGATCCGCGAGGAGCTGGGCCTGGCCCCCGTCCGCTACTACCAGCTCCTCAACGCCCTCCTGGACGACCCCCGCGCCCTGGCCGCCGACCCGGTGACGGTCAACCGCCTGCGCCGGGTGCGCGAGACGCGGCGCGGGGAGCGGTAGGCCACCGGCCGGACGCACGGGCCGGATGCGCGGGCCAGGCGTGCGGTGCGGGTCCGCGGGATAGGTTCGCGGTATGGGCAGCCATCAGGAATCCACCCGAGACGACACGCCGGACCACCTGCCGACGCCCGCGACGGAGGCCGGACGTGCGGGGCTCGACGCCCTGCTCGCCCGCCCCGCCCGCGCGGTCGTCGCGCTCGACTTCGACGGCACCCTCGCGCCGATCGTGCCCGACCCCGACCGGGCCCGCGCCCACCCGGACGCCGTACCGGCGCTCGCGGCCCTCGCGCCGAAGGTCGCCTCCGTCGCGGTGATCACCGGCCGTCCGGCCGAGGTCGCCGTCCGCCACGGCGGCTTCGCGAACGCCCCCGGTCTGGAGCACCTCGTCGTCCTCGGCCACTACGGCGCCGAGCGCTGGGACGCCGCCACCGGCACCCTCTCCGCACCCGAACCGCACCCCGGCGTCGCCGCCGTCCGCGCCGAGCTGCCCGAGCTGCTGGAGCGGTCCGGCGCCGGGCCGGGCACCTGGGTCGAGGAGAAGGGCCACGCCGTCGCCGTCCACACCCGCCGCGCCCCCGACCCGCAGGCGGCCTTCGAGGCGCTGCGCGCCCCGCTCACCGGCCTGGCCGCCCGCCACGGCCTGATCGTCGAGCCGGGCCGCATGGTCCTGGAGCTGCGCCCGCCCGGCATGGACAAGGGCGCCGCGCTGCGGGCCCACGCCCGGGACGTCGGCGCCGAGACCGTCGTCTACGCCGGCGACGACCTCGGCGACCTCCCCGCCTTCGCGGCCGTCGACGCCCTGCGCGCGGAGGGCACCCCCGGCCTGCTGGTGTGCAGCGGCAGCGACGAGGTCCCCGACCTCAGGAAGCGCGCGGACGTGGTGGTGGACGGCCCGGCGGGAGTCGTACGGCTGCTGCGCGCCCTGGCGGACCGGCTGGCCTGAACCACGGCCCCCCTGCACGGAGAGGCCGAAAGCGGGTGCGGGGAGTCTCCCCGCACCCGCACCCGCACCCGCTCCCCGCACCCGCTTCCGCGAGACCCGCCGGTCACTCGCCGGTAGTCACCCGGCGGTCAGGACCTCAGCGCGTCCAGCTGCTCCAGGAACCACCGCGCCGGAGGCAGCGCCGTGCCCGCCGCGGCCAGCCGCTTCGACCGCTCCGCCCGCTCCCCGGCACCCACCGACAGCGCCTCGTGCAGCGCCCGGGCCGTCCCCGACACGTCGTACGGGTTCACCACCAGCGCGTCCTCGCCCAGCTCCTCGTACGCCCCCGCCTCCCGCGACAGCACCAGCACGCACCCCTCGTCGGAGACGACCGGCACCTCCTTGGCGACGAGGTTCATGCCGTCCCTGATCGGGTTGACCAGGGCCACGTCGGCCAGCCGGTACGCCGCCAGCGACCGTGCGAAGTCGTCCTTCACGTGCAGCACGACCGGCGTCCACCCCGCCGTCCCGAACTCCACGTTGATCGACTCCGCCACCCGCTGCACCTCCGCGGTGTAGTCCCGGTACACGGCGAGGTCCTGCCGCGACGGGTAGGCGAACGCCACGTGCACGACCCGCTCGCGCCACTCGGGCCGGTCGGTGAGCAGCTGCCGGTAGGCCAGCAGCCCGCGCACGATGTTCTTGGACAGCTCGGTCCGGTCCACCCGCACGATCGTCCGGCGTCCCTCGCCGATCTCCGCCCGCAGCGCGGCCATCCGCTCGTCCACGTCGGCCTCGTGCGACCGCTTCCGCAGGAAGTCAGCGTCCGCGCCCAGACCGTGCACGCCGATCTCGGTGGAGCCGGTCCCGCCCACCAGCGCGTCGCAGCACGCGGTGAACGCGTCGGCCCAGCGCCGGGTGAGGAACCCGAGCCGGTCGGCGCCCAGCATGCCGCGCAGCACCTGCTCGGCGATGTCGTCCGGCAGCATCCGGAAGTAGTCCACCGGCGCCCACGGCGTGTGCGAGAAGTGGCCGATGCGCAGGTCGGGACGGAGTGCGCGGAGCATCCCCGGCACCAGCGTCAGGTGGTAGTCCTGCACGATCGCGACCGCGCCCTCGGCGGCCTCCTCGGCCAGCGCCTCGGCGAAGGCCCGGTTGTACGCCTCGTAGGAGGCCCACTGCCGCCGGAACTCCGCGTCGAAGACCGGCTCCACGGGCGTCTGGTACAGCATGTGGTGCACGAACCACAGCACGGAGTTCGCGATCCCGTTGTACGCGTCCGCGTGCACGTCGGCCGGCACGTCCAGCATCCGCACGCCGTCCTCGCCCACCCCGCGCCGCACCGCCTCGCGGTCGCCGTCGCTCAGCGCGGAGCACACCCACAGCGCCCCCGCGTCGGGCCCGATGGCCGACAGTCCCGAGACCAGCCCGCCACCCCCGCGTTTGGCGTGCAGCGAGCCGTCCTCGCGCACCTCGTACGAGACGGGCCCCCGATTGGAGGCGACCAGCACCTGAGCAGCACCGAACCTTGAAGCCATACGCCTCAACCTAGCCCGGCCCCCGAACCCTCAAACGTGGACCGCCGGCCCTTCGGTGCGCGTCGGCCGAGATTCACGCCACCCTCCGGGCCGCGTACTCCGCGATCTCCGTCATGGGGGGCCGTTCCTCCGTGTCCACGGGGTACGTGCGCGGCTCGAAACCGGCGGGGCCCCGCTCGAACTGGGTGAGGGCCGGCCGGACCAGGTGGCCGCGGGCCAGCCGGAGCTGGGCGGTGCGGTAGATCGCGGCGGACATCCGGCCCAGGGCCTGGCCGTCCTGGTGGCGGTGTCTGCGGACCCCGACGTCGACCTGCGCCAGGCCGTCCAGGCCGACCAGGTGCAGGGCGTCGACCAGCATGCCCAGCTCGACGCCGTACCCGACGGGGAAGGGCAGCCGTTCGAGCAGCGAGCGGCGGGCCGCGTACTCGCCGCCCAGCGGCTGGACGAAGCCGGCCAGCCGCGGCCAGTGCATGTTCAGCAGCGGGCGGGCCATCAGCTCGGTGACCCGGCCGCCCTGCCCGGGAGCCGCGCCGAGCGGACGGTCGTACATGGCCTTGACGAGGTGCACGTCCGGGTCGGTGAGCAGCGGACCCACGATCCCGGAGACGAAGTCGGCCGAGAACTCCCGCAGGTCGGCGTCGACGAAGCAGACGATGTCGCCCCTGGTGACCAGCAGCGAGCGCCACAGCACCTCGCCCTTGCCGGGGACGGCCGGGATGCGGGGGAGGATCGCGTCGCGGTGCACGACCCGGGCGCCCGCCGCCGCGGCCACCGCCGACGTCCGGTCGCGCGACCCGGAGTCCACGACGACGACCTCGTCGACGAGCGGGTCCCGCCCCATCAGCTCCCGGCGGATCACCGTGACGATGTCACCGACCGTCGCCTCCTCGTCCAGGGCGGGGAGCACCACGCTCACCGTCTGTCCGGTGGCGTGCTTGGCGGTCAGCAGCTGCTGGACGGGCCGGTCCGTCACGGACCAGGAGCGTGCGCCCAGCCAGCGCTCGACTTCTTCCAGCACGGTCCGTGGCTCCTCTGTGATCCATCTCGCGGTACGGACGGCTGTCTCGACCGCCCTGGCCTTCGGTTACAGTCTTGAACAACGCGTGGGGCCACCGCATGCCGGGGTCGCCGCGCGCACCGCACAACAATCGAATACCGCTCATCCAGAGGGGCAGAGGGATACGGCCCGTTGAAGCCCCGGCAACCCTCCAGTCGGTTCTTGTCACGCAGACGTGGCGAGGCTCCCGGCTAGGGAAGGTGCCAAATCCGTCTCACGGCGAGATGCGTCGTGAGGAAGATGAGGAGAAAGGGCCTCGCCTCCATGGCTGTGCAGACCGCCGAAAGCACCACCACCACCCCCTCCGCCGCCCCCGCCGGCTCCGTCGATCTGGGCCCCGCCGCGGCGCTCTCCTGTCGCGAGTGCGGTCACCGCGTGCCGCTCGGCCCGGTCTTCGCCTGCGAGGAGTGTTTCGGCCCGCTGGAGATCGCCTACGACTTCTCGGCCTACGACACCGAGGAGCTGCGGGGGCGCATCGAGGCGGGCCCCGCGAACATCTGGCGGTACGCCCCGCTGCTGCCCGTCCCCGCCGACGTGGCCGACAAGCCGAACATCAACCCGGGCTGGACCAAGCTCGTCAAGGCCGACAACCTCGCCCGCGAGCTGGGCGTCACCGGCGGCCTCTACGTCAAGGACGACTCCGGCAACCCGACGCACTCCTTCAAGGACCGTGTCGTCGCCCAGGCCATCGAGGCCGCCCGCGCCTTCGGCTTCACCACCCTCTCCTGCTCCTCCACCGGCAACCTCGCGGGGGCCGTCGGCGCCGCCGCCGCCCGCGCCGGCTTCCGCTCCTGCGTGTTCATCCCGCACGACCTGGAGCAGGGCAAGGTCGTCATGGCCGCCGTCTACGGCGGAGAGCTCGTCGGCATCGAGGGCAACTACGACGACGTGAACCGCTTCTGCTCCGAGCTGATCGGCGACCCGGCGGGCGAGGGCTGGGGCTTCGTCAACGTCAACCTGCGGCCGTACTACGCCGAGGGTTCCAAGACGCTGGCCTACGAGATCTGCGAGCAGCTCGGCTGGCGGCTGCCCGACCAGCTCGTGGTCCCGATCGCCTCCGGCTCCCAGCTCACGAAGATCGACAAGGGACTGCAGGAGCTGATCAGGCTCGGTCTCGTCGAGGACCGGCCGTACAAGATCTTCGGTGCCCAGGCCGCCGGCTGCTCGCCGGTGTCCACCGCCTACAAGGCCGGCCACGACGTCGTACGCCCGCAGAAGCCGGACACCATCGCCAAGTCCCTCGCGATCGGCAACCCGGCCGACGGGCCGTACGTCCTGGACATCGCGCGCCGCACCGGCGGCGCCGTCGAGGACGTGACGGACGAGCAGGTCGTCGACGCCATCAAGCTGCTCGCCCGCACCGAGGGCATCTTCGCGGAGACGGCGGGCGGCGTGACGGTCGGCGTCACCAGGAAGCTGATCGAGGACGGCGTCCTGGACCCGTCGCTCACCACCGTCGTCCTCAACACCGGCGACGGCCTGAAGACGCTGGACGCGGTGGCCGGCACCGGACTCACCACCACCATCCGCCCGAACCTGGACTCCTTCCGAGAGGCTGGCCTCGCATGAGCGTGACCGTTCGCATCCCCACCATCCTGCGCACCTACACCGGTGGAAAGGCCGAGGTCGCCGCCGACGGTGCGAACCTCGGTGAGGTCATCGCCGACCTGGAGAAGAACCACACCGGCATCGCCGCCCGCGTCCTGGACGACCAGGGCAAGCTGCGCCGCTTCGTCAACGTCTACGTCAACGACGACGACGTCCGCTTCGAGCAGGGCCTGGAGACCGCCACCCCCGACGGCGCGGGCGTCTCCATCATCCCGGCGGTCGCCGGCGGCTGACCCGCCCCCGTCGTTACCATCGGTAATTGAGATAACGCAGCGTTCATCGAACGGCCCCCTCCGTGAGAGAAGCGGAGGGGGCAATTCCATGGGATTGAGCGCGGTAGAGTTGGGGAACGCGCTCCCGACCGAAAGATCGGGAATCCCGAATTCCTGCCCGGCGCCCGACAAGATGTAGCCAAAGTGTGGGCGTATTTCGCGGCTTTTGTGCCCTTTGCGTGCCCCGACTTGACCCGAATTCAGGCGAATTCTCGCCACATTGCGGACCGGGTGCGTCCAGATTTCTCGTCCGACTGACCTGTTGCAGACGGCAGTTGGACAGATACATTCAGCCGCGGTCGACGCGTTCCGGCGCACGCCCCCAGTCGTGGGGGGCGAGGTCTGACCCGGGTCCGCGAAGTGCGGATCTGTGCAAGGGCCAGTAATAGGGGAGTTAGGCATGGCTCAGGGCACCGTCAAGTGGTTCAACGCGGAGAAGGGGTACGGCTTCATCGCGGTCGACGGTGGTGCGGATGTTTTCGTCCACTACAGCGCGATTCAGATGGACGGTTACCGCACCCTCGAAGAAGGCCAGCGGGTCGAGTTCGAGATCTCGCAGGGTCAGAAGGGCCCGCAGGCCGACATGGTTCGCCTCAGCGCCTGAGACGTCCGGCCACGCAAAGCGAACGGTTCTTCTCCGAAGGGCCCGCACCTCCCCGGAGGTGCGGGCCCTTCGGGCTGTCCGCGGCCGCCGGCGCGGGGCCGCACCGGTGTTCGCGGGCGGCTGAGCCGCCGGGCCGATCCCCGGAAGGCGCTTGCACTCGATGGGGGCGAGTGCTAATCATTGGCGTTAGCACTCTGAAGGTGAGAGTGACAACGAAGGACCGGGTCGGTGAGGCCCGCAGGCCGGGTGGGGAAGGAACCACAAGGCCGGCGAGCCGTCCGTCGCGGGCGCGGGCGCGGTCCGAAGGAATCACCCCCAGTCCTGGAGGGACCACTTCACATGGCCAAGATCATCGCGTTCGACGAGGAGGCACGGCGCGGCCTCGAGCGCGGCATGAACCAGCTCGCGGACGCCGTCAAGGTGACGCTCGGCCCCAAGGGCCGCAACGTCGTCCTCGAGAAGAAGTGGGGCGCCCCCACGATCACCAACGATGGTGTCTCCATCGCCAAGGAGATCGAGCTCGAGGACCCGTACGAGAAGATCGGCGCCGAGCTGGTCAAGGAAGTCGCCAAGAAGACGGACGACGTCGCCGGTGACGGTACGACCACCGCGACCGTTCTCGCCCAGGCCCTGGTCAAGGAAGGCCTGCGCAACGTCGCGGCCGGCGCCAACCCGATGGCCCTGAAGCGCGGCATCGAGAAGGCCGTCGAGGCCGTCTCCGCCGCCCTGCTGGAGCAGGCGAAGGACGTCGAGACCAAGGAGCAGATCGCCTCCACGGCCTCCATCTCCGCCGCCGACACCCAGATCGGCGAGCTGATCGCCGAGGCCATGGACAAGGTCGGCAAGGAAGGCGTCATCACCGTCGAGGAGTCCCAGACCTTCGGTCTGGAGCTGGAGCTCACCGAGGGTATGCGCTTCGACAAGGGCTACATCTCGGCGTACTTCGCCACCGACATGGAGCGTATGGAGGCGTCGCTCGACGACCCGTACATCCTGATCGCCAACTCCAAGATCGGCAACGTCAAGGACCTGCTGCCGCTCCTGGAGAAGGTCATGCAGTCGGGCAAGCCGCTGCTGATCATCGCCGAGGACGTCGAGGGCGAGGCCCTGTCGACCCTGGTCGTCAACAAGATCCGCGGCACCTTCAAGTCCGTCGCCGTCAAGGCCCCGGGCTTCGGCGACCGCCGCAAGGCCATGCTCGGCGACATCGCCATCCTCACGGGCGGCGAGGTCATCTCCGAGGAGGTCGGCCTCAAGCTGGAGAACGCGACCCTGGACCTCCTGGGCCGCGCCCGCAAGGTCGTCATCACCAAGGACGAGACCACCATCGTCGACGGCGCCGGCTCGACCGACCAGGTCAACGGCCGCGTCAACCAGATCCGCGCCGAGATCGAGAACAGCGACTCGGACTACGACCGCGAGAAGCTCCAGGAGCGCCTGGCGAAGCTGGCCGGCGGCGTGGCCGTCATCAAGGCCGGTGCCGCCACCGAGGTCGAGCTCAAGGAGCGCAAGCACCGCATCGAGGACGCCGTTCGCAACGCGAAGGCGGCCGTCGAGGAGGGCATCGTCGCCGGTGGTGGCGTGGCCCTGCTCCAGGCCTCCCAGGTCTTCGAGAAGCTGGAGCTGACGGGTGACGAGGCGACCGGCGCCAACGCCGTGAAGCTCGCCCTGGAGGCCCCGCTGAAGCAGATCGCCGTCAACGGTGGTCTCGAGGGCGGCGTCGTCGTGGAGAAGGTCCGCAACCTCACCGTCGGCCACGGCCTGAACGCCGCGACCGGTGAGTACGTCGACATGATCGCCGAAGGCATCATCGACCCGGCGAAGGTGACCCGCTCTGCCCTGCAGAACGCCGCCTCCATCGCCGCGCTGTTCCTCACCACCGAGGCCGTCATCGCCGACAAGCCGGAGAAGGCCGCCGCGGGCGGCGCCCCGGGCGGCATGCCGGGCGGTGACATGGACTTCTGATCGGCTCCGGTCGATCAACCGTCCTACGGACCGAGGGCGGCACTCCCCGACAGGGGGTGCCGCCCTCGGGCGTTCTCCGCTCCCCGACCCCTCCGGGCGGATGTGACCTGGACCACTCATGACGGCCCGTCGGAATGCGGACGGCGAGCGGGCCTGTTGGCGCCGGTGGGTGCATGCGCATGCACATACTGACCGGTACCTCCCAAGGAGCCCCCACGTGACCGTCACCGCCTCCGACACCGCCTCGCGCGCCGCGCAGGTCCTCGCCCGGCCCGTCACCGTCAACGGCCTGACCGTGCCGAACCGGATCGCCATGGCCCCGATGACCCGGATGTTCTCCCCGGGCGGCGTCCCCGGTGACGACGTGGCCTCCTACTACGCCCGCCGCGCCGCCGCCGGCGTCGGTCTGATCGTCACCGAGGGCACCTACGTCGGCCACGCCTCCGCCGGGCAGAGCGACCGCGTGCCGCGCTTCCACGGCGAGGAGCAGCTGGCCGGCTGGGCGAAGGTGGCCGAGGCGGTGCACGCGGCGGGTGGCACGATCGTGCCGCAGCTGTGGCACATCGGCATGGTCCGCAAGCAGGGCGAGCCCCCCTTCGCCGACGCGCCCGCCGTCGGACCCTCCGGCCTGCGCATCGGCGAGGACGAGGTCACCGGCACGGCGATGACGCAGCGCGACCTGGACGACGTGATCGGCGCCTTCGCCGAGGCCGCGGCCGCCGCCGAGCGCATCGGCCTCGACGGCGTGGAGATCCACGGCGCCCACGGCTACCTCGTCGACCAGTTCCTGTGGGCCGGCACCAACCGGCGCACCGACGCCTACGGCGGCGACCCCGTCTCCCGCACCCGGTTCGCCGCCGAGATCGTGGCCGCCGTGCGCGACGCCGTCTCGCCCGCCTTCCCCGTGATCTTCCGCTACTCGCAGTGGAAGCAGGAGGCCTACGCCGCCCGCCTCGCCGAGACGCCCGAGGAGCTGGAGGCGATCCTCGCCCCGCTCGCCTCGGCCGGCGTCGACGCCTTCCACGCCTCCACCCGCCGCTACTGGCGCCCGGAGTTCGACGGCTCCGACCTCAACCTGGCCGGCTGGACCAAGAAGCTGACCGGCAGGCCCGCCATCACCGTCGGCTCGGTCGGCCTCGACGGCGACTTCACCAAGTCCTTCCTGGGCGAGGGAGCCCCCGTCGGCAGCCTCGACAACCTCCTCGACCGCATGGAGCGCGACGAGTTCGACCTCGTCGCCGTGGGCCGTGCCCTGCTCCAGGACCCCCAGTGGGCCGAGAAGGTCCTCGCCGGCCGCTTCGACGCGCTCGCCCCGTACGACGCGGCGTCGATCAAGACCCTCAGCTGAGCGCCGTGCGCACCACGGCGTAGGGTCCGTGGATCACCAACTGGCGTACGGCCTGCGGTAGACCAGTGAGGAGTGATCGATGAGCACGACCGGACCCGTGGTGCGCACCGTCGGCGGCGCGGTGCGCGGACAGACCTCGGACGGCCTGACCGTCTTCCGCGGCATCCCCTTCGCCGAGGCCCCGGTCGGGCCGGCCAGGTTCGCCGCCCCGCGCCCCGCCCGCCCCTGGGACGGCACCCGCGACGCGTACGCCTTCGGCCCGCCGCCCCCGCAGGACCTGGGCCTGGCGGGCCCGGCCGGCACCCATTCCGGGGGCGACGACTGGCTGACGGTCAACGTCTGGACCCCCGAGCCCGACCCGGCCGCGCGCCGCCCGGTGATGGTGTGGATCTACGGCGGTGCCTACAAGCTCGGCCACTCCGGCAGCCCCGGCTACGACGCCCGCCGCATAGCCGTCGACGGCGACCTCGTCGTCGTCACCTTCAACTACCGCGTCGGCATGGAGGGCTTCGCCCACATCGAGGGCGCCCCCGCCAACCGGGGCCTGCTCGACCAGGTGGCCGCGCTGGAGTGGGTGCGGGACAACATCACCGCGTTCGGCGGCGACCCGGAGCGGGTGACCGTCTTCGGCGAGTCGGCGGGCGCCGGTTCGGTCGCCTCCCTGCTGGCCATGGACCGCGCGGCCGGCCTCTTCCACCGGGCCATCGCCCAGAGCGTGCCGGGCACCTTCTTCTCCGCCGAACTCGCCCGCGACATCGGCACCGTCCTCGCCGCCGAACTGGGCCTGCGCCCGACCGTCGCCGACCTGGCAGCCGTGGACCCGGCCGAACTGGTCAAGGCGGGCCAGACCCTCGCACCCCGGATGCCGCAGTACGTGGACCGCTGGGGGCAGGCCGCGCCCACGACCACCCCGTACTCGCCGGTCGTCGACGGCGACGTCCTGCCGGTCACCCCCTGGCAAGCGCTGGCCTCCGGCGCCTCCCGGGACGTCGAGCTGGTCGTCGGCCACAACCGCGACGAGAACCGTCTGTTCACCGCCATGGCCGGCAAGCTCGGCCGGATCGGCGAAGAGCGCGCGGACAAGGCGCTGCGGCTGTACGCGCCGGGCGGCGAGGCGGCCTACCGCGCCGCGTACCCCGACGCCTCCGCGAACGACCTGTACGACCGCGTCCAGACCGACTGGCTGTTCGGCATGCCGTCCCTGCACCTGGCCGAGGCGCATCTCGCGGGCGGCGGCCGGTCCCACGTCTACGAACTGACTTGGCCGGCGCCGGGCGGCGGCGGCGCCCTCGGCGCGTGCCACGCCCTGGACGTTCCCCTGCTCTTCGGCACGTTCCAGGCCGACCTGGGGGTGCTGCTCTTCGAGGGCGCGGAGCCGTCCGCCGACGCGCTGGCGTTGTCGGCCCGGTTCCGTGCCTCGTGGACGTCGTTCGCCCGTACTGGCGACCCGGGCTGGCCCGCCTACGACACGCAGCGGCGCCTGGTGCAGATTCTGGACGCGGAGCCGGTGGTCGCGCCGTACCCGGAGGAGGCGTCACGGCGGCTGTGGGAGGGCCACGAGTTCGCGGCGCTGCCTCTGCTGGGGTGAGGCCGGTACGCCGGGCCGTGCCGGTGGAGTGACCGTCGGGCCGCCCGCTTTTCTGCCAGTGTCGTACGTCCGCGAACCGAGTGAAGGGCGCTGCGCGTCGCTTTCGGTGATGGCCCTGCGGGGCCACCCTTGACCCGGTTCGCTCCAGCACGAGGGAGAAGCGAGCGGGCGGCCTGGGGAAAGCGGGGTCCCAGCGGCAACGGTCCCTCACGTCGGCTACGGAGCCCTCCGGCGTGACGGGACGCGCTCGCGCCTCGCATGCACGCCGGGCCGTCTCGGCGGCTGTCGGTGGGTGGTGGGGCGCGCGGGTGCGCGGCGGCACGTGGCGTGTGGGCTGCTCCGCATGTCCGGCGGGGGAGGGTGGTGTCGAAAAGCGTGAACACTTCGGGCCGAAGTGTTCACGCTTTTCGAGAGGCCCCACGGTCATCTGGAAGCCGACGACGCCTTGAGGGCGCTGACGAAGAACACCCAGGCATCGGCCCGGAACAGGAGGTTCGGGCCGTAGGGGTTCTTGGAGTCGCGGACCGGGACGACGGCCGCATTGCCGACGGAGGCTTCGAGGCAGTTGTCGCCGCTTCCGCCGCTGTAGCTGGACCTGTGCCAGTCGTTCTCAGGGGTGGTCTCCATGGGCGTAATTCTGCGCCACCTGCTCGATCATGGACAGGGACTTCCCAGGCGGGAGGGCGGACATCATCAGCAGGTCGTAGTAGCCGCGGTAGCGCGCGACCGTAGCGGGGTCGTCGTCGACCCGTCCGGTACCGACTCCTTCGAGATAGACCAGGGGTGGGGTGTCCGCGAAGTCCATCAGCCGGACACAGCCCTGCATCGCCGGATGCGCGCCCACATCGAAGGTCAGCACCTGCACGATGACCCGGTTGTCCCGCATCAGCGCGGCGAGGTGGCGGAGGGCCTCCGCCATGACCGCGCGCCCGCCCGTGGCCCGGTGCAACGCGGCTTCGTCCAGGACGGCCCACAACACAGGCCCTGTTGGATCGGCGAGCACACGGGCTCGCTCCATCCGTGCCGCCACGAGCTCGTCAATCACATCGTCCGCCGCAGTCGGCTGGTAGGCGCGGCAGACGGCCCGCGTATATCCCGGGGTTTGCAGCAACCCCGGGACCAGCATCGACGCGTACTCCCTGATCGTCGTCGCCGACCTCTCCGCCTCCGCCGCCTCGGCGAAGTGCTCGGGATACTTCGACTTCGCCGAAGCCGCGCAGTTGCGCCGGAAAAAGTCCTCCGTTCCCAGCGCCTCGTCCAGCAGCCGCGCGTACTCCGGCTGCATCCTGCGCGTACCGGACTCCAGTTGTCCGATGAAGGAGCCGCTGACGAACAGCCGGCCGCCCAGTTCCTCCTGGCTCAGCCCGGCCTTCTCGCGGGCGTGCCGCAGCTCGGCGCCCAGGAGGGCGCGGGGGGACGACGAGGGGTCGAGGTCTTTGGGTCCAGGCATGGCAGCGGAACTCCCGGTCGTACACCGAAGGTTGTTGGGGCGCCCTGTCTGGCCAGGTTAGAGCCGGTTCGGACACGCTGTGTCGCGATTCACGAACTCTGCGTGGAGGTGAGGAAGCGTGCGGTCGACCGAAGAAGTCGTCGAGACCTTGCGACAGGCCCTCGTGGGCGCCGGTGTGGTGTTGCCGTCCCTGGGCGTCGATCCGGTGACGGGTGCGAGCGAGGAGCCGTTCGCGCTGGTCGAGCTGGGGCGCTGCAACGTGCGGGTCGCCGAGCGGCTGGCGTCGGTGGTGCGGGGTGAGCGGCCGCCGGTGGGCGCGCACGCCGTGGACGCGCGGGACGGGCGCGTGGGCGAGGTCATGGGGCATGGCGAGGGCGGCGTGCGGCTGCGCCCGGTCGGCGGTGGCCGTGCGTGGGACTGCCCGGTCGCGTCGGTGGCGGACGCGGAACCGGGGGACGTGCTGCGGGCCCGGCTGCACCGGACGAACCAGGAGAGCGCCCAGGGCTAGTCCGGAGCCGCGATCCGTTCCGCCGCCGTCACCGGCTCGGCTCAGAGGCCGCCCATCGGCTCGACGTCCACCCGCACCGGCGTCCCCCACACCCGCAGCACCTCGTAGTCCGTGAACTCGTGGACGAGCCGGTACGCCATCGCCGCGCGGGGCGCGCGCAGTTGGGCCGCGATGTACAGCTCGGCCTCGCGGCGGTCGCGGCGCGGGGTGCCGCACAGCTGCCACGCCTGCCCGTTCCACAGCTCGGGCAGCCAGCGCTGCTGGGGCTGCGGCCGGTCGCCGCGCGTCCCGTACCGGGACGGGACCGGCTCGGTGGGCCGCGCGGGCAGCGGGCCGCCGTTGTACTCGGCGCGGCGGGCGGCGCGGCGCCGGGTCTCGCAGAGCAGGCAGAGATCGGGGGCGGCCTGGTCCACCGGCCCGTTCGGGTGCTCGGGGCAGCGGGTGCTGGGGGCCGCCGCCGTGACGCTCTCCTCCAGCTGGTCCAGCGCGCGCTTCAGGTCGGCGCGGACCTCGTGCAGCTTGGCGTCCGGCGTGTCGGCGGTGAGGGCCTCGCCGTGCTCACCGAGGAGACGCAGGGCGCGGCCCAGGGCGGTCAGCTGGGCGTGGTTCATGCTCCCCAGCGTCGCACACGGCGCGGCCGGCGCCCTCGTCCAGACCGAAGAAGTACGTCGCCGCGAACCCGACCACGTACCCGGTGAGCAGCCCGCCCCCGTACACCCCCGCCGTCGCCGCCCAGCCCCCGCCACCCGCCAGGAGCGGGAACAGCGCCCAGCCGGACGGGCCGATCGCCGTCGCCCCCACCTCGGTGCCGAGCATCGCGAACAGGCCGACGAAGGCGCCGCCCGCCGCTCCGCCCACGCAGGCGGTGAGGAAGGGGCGGCCGAGAGGCAGGGAGACGCCGTAGATCAGGGGTTCGCCGACGCCCAGCAGGCCGGCGGGGAGCGCCGACCTGATCGTCGTCCGCAGGGACGTGTCGTGGCGCAGCCGGACGTAGACCGCCGCGGCCGCGCCGACCTGGCCGGCCCCGGCCATGGCCAGCAGGGGCAGCAGGACGGTGTGGCCCTGCTGCTCGATGAGGGTGGTGTGCAGCGGGATGAGGGCCTGGTGCAGGCCCAGCATCACCAGGGGGAGGAAGAGGCCGCCGAGGACCAGGCCGGCCAGGGCGCCCGTCGTCGCCAGCAGCCAGGTCGCGGCCGCGCCTACGGCCGTGGCGACCTCGCCGGCCGCGTACATGAGGACGTACAGGGTGACCAGGCCGGGGACCAGGACCGTCAGGGTGGGGGTGAGCAGGACGTCCAGGGTGCCGGGGAACCGGGCGCGGCACCACTTCTCGACCCGGGTGGCCAGCAGGGCCGCCGCCAGCGCCCCGAGGACGCCGCCCTGGCCGGGGGCGAGCGCGGCGCCGAACACGGTCACCTTCGCGACGCCCGGGTAGACGACGACGGCGGCGACCGCGCCGCCCAGCACGGGCGTGCCGCCGAACTCCTTGGCCGTGTTGTGGCCGACGAACACGGCGATCAGCGCCATGAACCCGGAGGCGACGGCGGCCAGGGCGGCGGTGAGGCCGGGCAGCAGCCCCAGGTTGCTGAGCAGGCCGCCGACGCCCGCGACGATCCCGCAGCCGATCAGCGCCGGGATGAGCGGGACGAAGATGTCCGCGACGCGGCGCAGGGCCGTCCGCAGCGGCGTCGCGGCCCGCTCCCGCTGACGCTCCTTCAGCGCGGCGCCGCGCCGGGCGAGGACGTCGGCCGTGCCCCCGCCCCCGGCCGCCAGCAGCGCCTCGAAGGCCTCCGTCACCCGCCCGACCACCCCGGGGCCCAGCACCACCTGGTACGTGTCGCCGTCCTCCACCACCCCGAGCACACCGGGCAGGGCGCGCAGCGCCTCGTCCTCCACCCGGGACCGGTCGGCCAGGCCCAGGCGGAGGCGGGTCATGCAGTGGGCGACGGAGACGACGTTGGCGGGGCCGCCGACCAGGGGGAGCAGCGCGGCGGCCGTGGCGTGGGGGTCCTTGTGCACCCCCCGAGCGTGCGGTCAGCCCCGTCCCGCCGCCAGCGCGGCGCGCAGGTGGCCGCCGGAGTCCTCCAGAAGGCGGGCGGCCGTCGGGCCGTCCACGTCGGCCAGCAGGGTCAGGATCGCGGGCTTGACCTCACCGCCGGTGGCGGTCAGGGCGTGCTCGATCTCGTCGTCGGCGGCGCCGGTGGCCAGCGCGACGATCCGGCGGGAGCGGGCGCGCAGCTTCTCGTTGGAGGCGCGCACGTCCACCATCAGGTTCCCGAAGGTCTTGCCGAGACGGATCATCGTGATCGTCGACAGCATGTTCAGGACCAGCTTCTGCGCCGTGCCGGCCTTCAGGCGGGTCGACCCGGTGATCAGCTCGGGACCGGTGACGACCTCGATGCCGTGCTCGGCGGCGGCCGCCAGGGCGCTGCCCCGGTTGCAGGCGAGGCCCACGGTCAGGGCGCCGAGCGCGCGGGCGTGCTCGACGGCGCCGACGGCGTACGGGGTGCGGCCGGAGGCGGAGACGCCGACCACCGCGTCGTCGGCGGTGAGACCGAGGGCGTCCAGGTCGGCACGGGCCAGCTCGGCCGAGTCCTCGGCGCCCTCGACGGAGGTGACCATGGCCTCCGGGCCGCCCGCGATGAGGCCGACGACCTGTCCGGGGGCGGTGTTGAACGTGGGCGGGCACTCCGAGGCGTCCAGCACGCCGAGCCGGCCTGCCGTGCCGGCGCCCGCGTAGACCAGCCGTCCGCCGCGTGCCATCCGGGCGGCCACCGCGTCGATCGCGGCGGCGATCTCGGGCAACCGCTCGGCGACGGCGGAGGGCACGGTCAGGTCCTCGCCGTTCATTGTCCGCGCGATGTCCAGCGTGGCCAGCCGGTCGATCTCGGCCAGCTCGGGCCGGAACGCCTCGGTGGCGAGGGTCTCCAACTGGGAGCGGAGTTCGGGGTGGTGGGGGGTGGAGGTCATGGGTGCAGCTCTTTCGGTTCGATCTCGATGCTGGACAGTGCAGCGTCCCTAGGGGCGCGGGGAACTGCGCGTCCAGCCACAACGGACTCGCAGCCGCCCACGACGATCAACCCCTACGGTCTCCCGCGCACCCCATGCCGATGAGCCAACGCCTCGTAGGACGCCGCCAGCGCCGGCGCCGCCGACTCGTACGTCCGCTGCGCCACGCCCACGAACAGACAGTCCACCACCAGCAGCTGACTGGTCCGGGACGACATCGCCGCCGGCCGCAGCTCGCTCTCCCGCGACGTGGACGTGGTCAGTACGTGGTCGGCGTACTGCGTGACGGGGCTGTCGGGGCGGCCGGTGATGGCGACGGTCGTCGCGCCCCGTTCGAAGGCCACCCGCAGCGGCTCGATGACGTCCCCCGTCGACCCGGAGTGGGTGATCGCGAGGGCGACGTCCCCGGCGCGCAGCTGCACCGCGTTGGTGACGGCGAGGTGCGGGTCGCCGGGGGCGTGCGCCATCAGCCCTATCCGCAGCAGCTTCTGGGTGAGGTCCTGGGCGACCAGCCCGGAGGCACCGATGCCGTACACGTCGGTGCGGCGGGCGGCGGCCAGCGCGGTGACGGCCGCGCCGAGCTGGACGGTGTCCAGTCCGGCGGCGGTGTCGGCGAGGGTCTGCTGCTCGTCGTAGGCCAGCTTGGCGACGACGTCGGCCATTGGGTCGTCGACCGCGATGTCGGTCGTGATGGCGGGCGCGCGGCCGGACTGCTGCTGGGCGGCGAGTCCGGCCAGCGCGAGGCGCAGATCGCGGTAGCCGGGGTAGCCGAGGAGCCGGGCCGTGCGGACGACGGTCGCCTCGCTGGTGCCGGTGAGCTCGGCGAGGCCGGTGACCGTGAGGGCCGCGCAGCCGGCCGGGTCGTTCGCGACGGCCTCGGCGACCCGCTGCATGGACCGCGTCATCGAGGGCGCCAGCGTGCGCACCTTGGCCGCGAGGGCGCCGGGCGCGGGCGGTGTGCCGCCGCTTCCGGCACCGCGACGGCCGGCGGACGCGGTACCGCCCGCCGCCCGGCCGCCCGGACTGCCGAAAGTTTCCTTCACTTCATCGGTCACTCATGAAAGATATTTTCGTTTCGGTCCGCGGGTCAAGAGTGCGCACAATGGGTGCATGGACCCCATCAGCCCCCTGGAGCAGACGCTGCATGCCGCGCGCGCCCTCGTCCTCGCCGACCTGGTGGCGGGCCAGGTCGCCGAGCCCGACGTCGTGTCGCTGGTCGAGGAGTCCGTCGCGCAGCGCCGCTGGTGGGTCGAGCAGTGGCCCGAGGGCGCGGAGTTCGTCGCCGGGCTGGTCGCCCAGGACGTGCAGGACGCCCTGCTGGAGCGGTACGGCCGCTGGCCGCTGTGCCCGGTGTGCGGCTCGGGCGACCCGCACGCGCTGGACGTCGAGCCGGAGCTGGGTCCCGACCCGCACTGGGTCTGCGGCAAGGCCGGCGTGAAGGTCGCGGCGGTCGGCTCGCTGGGCGCCGCCGGCACGCCCGCGTCGTGAGGCCGGGCCGGTGACCGTCTACATCGACCCGCCGACCTGGCCCGGCCACGGCCGGATGTGGTCGCACCTCGTCAGCGACGTCTCCTACGCCGAACTCCACGCGTTCGCCGAGACCCTGGGCGTGCCGCGTCGTGCCTTCGAACGCGACCACTACGACCTGCCCGCCCAGCGGTACGCCGACGCCGTGTCCGCCGGGGCGCTGGAGGTCAGCAGCCGCGAGGTGGTGCGGCTGCTGCACGGTGCGGGGCTGCGGCGCAGGAAGGGCGGGGCTCAGTCGCGCAGCTCGTAGGCGAGCACCTTCTCGTCCTCGGCGACCAGGCGGTAGCCGGCGCGGGTGACGACGGCCTGCGAGCGGACGTTGTCCCGGTCGATCTTCGCGAGGAGGGTGGTGCCGCCCTCGCGGGCCGGCGGCCAGGCCGACAGTACGCGCAGCGCCTCGGTGGCGTAGCCCTGGCCGCGGGCGTCCTCCGTGAGGTCGTAGCCGATCTCGGCCCGGCCCTCCTCGTCCGGCGGCCCGTGGAAGCCCATGGCGCCGACCGCGCGGCCGTCCTCGGCCCGGACGAGCACGAACATGCCCCACTCCGGCCGGTGCACCCCCGCCTCGTACGCTTTCCACAGCAGTCCGGCGCCCTCCCGTGTGCCCTGGAAGGGCCCGCTGTCGGTCCACACGAACCCGCCGTCGCCACCGGCCGCCAGATCGGCGGCCGAGGCCGGGGTGAGGCCCACGAGGGTGAGCCGTCCGGCGGGCAGGGCCAGGTTGTTCTTCCAGCGCCACTCGGTCAGCGGGGCACGCCCCGGCAGCTCGCCGCGCCCGGTGGCCCACAGCAGGGTGCGCCAGGGGTCGGTGCCGGGCTGGACGTGCGGGAAGATCCGGGCGAGGACGTCGGCGCACAGCCCGGCGGGCGGCTCGTACGCCAGGCCGAGGCCCTCGGCGATGTCGTGCGTGTGCACCAGCACCTCGGTGATCCCCATCGCCGCGAACCCCTCGCGGTCCGCGCTGCGGAAGGGGTACGGGTGGAAGGCGCGGACCTCGCGCGGGGTGGTGCGGACGGTGGCGGCGAGCAGGGCGCCGGTCGTCTCGATCACCTGGAGCACGCCCTCGTTGCCGGTGCCCTCGTCCAGGGTGAGCTCGAAGGGCACGTAGGCCTCGGTGGCGCGTCCGGCCAGCTGGCCCGCGTAGGCGATGAGGTCGCCCGCGACGTGCTCCGCCGTGTACCGGCAGCTCCACTCCAGCCGGCCGGCCCGCGCCCCCTCCCAGTCCCGGTCCGTCACCGTCCGCAGCAGCGCGACGGCGCCCGCGACGGCCTCCTCCACCTGTTCCCCGCCCATGGTCCGCATGCCGGGCAGGCTACGATGCGCGGCCCCCGCCGGGCGACAGCATTTCCAGCTCGCCGGTGAGGTTGTACCGGGCGGTCGCCTCCCACGCGCGCCGTCCGTGCGGGGTGTGGAACAGCCGGGGCAGGGCGAGGAGTTGACGGAGCACCGCGGCGCGCCCCTCGCGGAAGGCGTCGTCCGGCACGAAGCCGTACTCCTCGCGCACGGCCGCCGTGTACGCGGCGTACGCCGACGGCGGCGAGGCCAGCACGGCCAGGTCGGCGTCGCACAGCACCTGCCCGTCCCGGTCGTCGCCGGCCGGGGCGTGGGTGACGGTGAGCCGCACCAGCCGGACCACCTCGGCGGTCCTGGGCGCCGGCACGCCCGCCTCGGTCAACGCCCGTTCGGCCAGGCGGGCCGACCGCTCCTCGTTCTCGGACCGCTCGGGCCGGTACACCGCGTCGTGGAACCACGCGGCCAGCCGGACCGCGGCCGGGTCGGCCGCGTACTCCTCCAGCACGTCGACGTGGTCCAGGACCGCGGTCAGGTGGGCGAGCGTGTGGTAGCGCCGCTGGGGCTCGGACCACCGGCGCAGCAGGTCGTCCGCGTACCGGTCCGGGTCGGGATGACCGGCGCCCTCGCGGGCCGGGAGGAGGGCGTGCAGCCAGCGGGAGCGCAGGGCGTCGAGGTCGGCCATGGCGGCCATTCTTCCAGCGGGGCCGGACCGCCGGGCCGGTCCGTGCGGTCCGGGGCCCGTGGTGTCCGAAGTCCGTGGTGTCCGGGGCCCGTGGTGCTGACCTCGGAGCGGGGCCGCGCCTACCGTGGGGCCATGACGACTCCTGCAGACGTGCACGACGTACGCGACCCCGAGCGGCCCGGACGGCTGCTGGCCCTCGAGCGGGACGAGCTGGTGCCGCTGCTGCGCTCCCGGGCGGACGGGGACTTCGCGCTGCCGGTGGCCGCGTGCCCGGGGTGGACCGTGCGGGACGTGCTGGCGCACTGCTCCGCCGCGCTGATCCGGGTGGTGGAGAACCGCTTCGAGGACGGCGTCTTCTCCCCGGAGTCCAACGACCGGGACATCGCCGAGCGCGCCGACTGGACGAACGCCCGCGTCGTCGACGAACTGGAGCGGGGGATGACGGAAGCCGGTCCGGTGATCGCCCGGGCCGACGGTGCGCTGGACGGGATCGCGCTGGGGGAGTGGGTGCACGCGGGCGACGTGCGGGACGCCCTCGGCGAGCCGGGGGCGTACGCGGGGCGCGGGCTGCCGGAGGCGCTGGCGCTGCTCGGCACCCTCACCCGCGACCGCGGCCACGTCCCGCTCCACGCCGACCTCGACGACGTGGACGAGCCGCTGAAGCTGGGCGCGGTGAGCGGCGAGCGGCCGCCGGGGCGGTTCATCGGGGACGCCGCGACCCTCGTACGGCTGTACGCCGGCCGGCCCGTGAACGGCACGGCCGACGCGGACGGTGCGGCCGGGTACGAGCTGGCCGGGGTGCGGGCGGCGGAGCTGAACCTCTTCGGCGGCTGAGCGGGCCGAGGTGGGCCGAGCGGCCGGTGCCCGTCTGGGCGTAGTCTTGGATTGGACTAGACCTGTAGCAGGCCGACGAATGGGGTCCCATGAGCAAGCGTGCAGTCCTGGAGGTGATCGCCCTCGACGTCGAGGACGCGGTCGCCGCCCAGGCCGGAGGCGCGGATCGCCTCGAACTGGTCACCGACATGGCGGCCGACGGCCTCACCCCGTCGACCGCGACGGTCGCCGCGATCCGCGGGGCCGTCGACATCGACCTGCGGGTGATGCTGCGGCTCGCTGACGGGTTCGCCGCCGGGGACGTCGAGCGGCTGGTGCGGCTCGCCGCGGAGATGCGGGAGGCCGGGGCCACGCAGTTCGTGCTCGGCTTCCTCGACGCGCACGGCGACGTGGACCTCGTGGCCGTGGAGCGGGTCGCCGGGGCGCTGGACGGGTGCCGGTGGACCTTCCACCGCGCGATCGACCGCGCCGCCGACCGGGACGCCCTGCGCAAGCAGCTCGCGGACTTCCCGGGGCTGGACACCTACCTGACCGCCGGGTCGGCGGCCGGGGTGGACGACGGGCTGCCCGTCCTGCTCGCCGAGGCGCGGCGGCGGGGCGAGCCGGGGTACGAGCAGCGGCTGCTGGTCGGCGGCGGTCTGCGGCTGGACCACGTACCGGGCCTGCGGGACGCCGGGATCGACGGCTTCCACATCGGCGGCGCGGCGCGGCCCTCCGGGTGGACCGGCCCGGTGTCCGCGCAGGCCGTGGCGCAGTGGCGCCGGGCACTGGACGCCTAGGGCCTGTCCCTGCCGCGCCCCCGCGGCCGGGGGTGGTGGTCGCGCCGCCCCGGCCGGTGGCACGACCGTCCGCCACCGGGCCGGCTGCGCGGGCACGGTACGGCGCTACCGGACCAGCTGCGCGGGCAGATCCGTGCCGTGGGTCACGATCAGGCCCGAGACCGCGCGGGTCAGCGCCACGTACAGCCGCCGCAGCCCGGTCCGCTCGTCCGGCTCGCCGTCGACCACCGCCCGCGGCTCGTCCAGGACCACGTAGTCGTACTCCAGGCCCTTGGCCAGGGAGGCCGGGACCAGGGTCAGGCGGGTGGCGCGCGTGGTCTCCTCGCCGGGCCCCACGAAGCCGAGCCCGGCCGCCCCGAGGGCCGCCGCCAGCTCCGGCACCCGCGCGTCGGCGGCGATCAGGCCGACCGAACCCTCCCGTTCCAGCAGCTCGCGGCAGGCCGCCAGCACGTCCGCCGTTCCCGCCGTGCCCGGCGGCGTCGGGCGGATGTCGAAGAAGCCCGGGTTCTCGCGGATCGACGCCACCGGCGTCAGGCCCGGCGCGATGTGCGGCAGCAGCCGGGAGGCGTACGCGATCACGTCCGTCGGCACCCGGAAACCGGCCGTCAGCTCCTCCACCACGGCCTCGCCCTTGCCCAGGTGGGCCAGCGCCTCGGACCAGCTGCGGGTCGCCCACGGCGTGGTCCCCTGCGCCAGGTCCCCGAGGACGGTCGCCGAACCGGTGGTGCAGCGCCGGCCCACCGCGCGGTACTGCATGGGGGACAGGTCCTGCGCCTCGTCGAGCACCACGTGCCCGAGGGAGTGGGTGCGCTCGACCAGATCGGTGGCCTCGTCGATCAGCACGGCGTCGGCGGCCGACCACCTGGCCGCCCGCACCGAGCGGGCCGGCTTCACCCACAGCACCGCCTTGCGCTCCTCCTCGGTGAGGACGCCCGCGGAGTGCTCCGCGAGGAAATCCGCGTCCGACAGGAGGCGCAGGACCAGCTTCGCGGGCTCCACCTGCGGCCAGACCTGCTTCACCAGCGCCTTCACGGCGGCGTTGCGGGCCACCGCGTTCTGCACCCGGTCGTCCGGCGCCTCGCCGGCCCGCTCCATCTGCACCAGCACCGAGTGCGCGATCCGCTGGGGAAGGGCCTCGCGGGCGGCCCCGTAGCGGATGTCGCGGGCCAGCAGCTCGCGGACGATCTCCTCCAGCTCGTACGCCGCCACCCGCCAGCGCCGCGAGCCGCGCACCACGACGACCCCCTCGGTGGGCAGGGTGACGTGCGAGTAGAGGGCCCGGCGCAGCACCTCCGCCATCCGCGCGTCGCCCTTGACCACCGCCGTCGCCGCCTCGTCCGCGCCCCGCACCTCGACGTGGGCCACCAGGTCGTCGACGGTGGCCTGGCGGACCGTCAGCTCACCCAGGGCGGGGAGCACCTGCTCGATGTAGTGCAGGAAGGACCGGTTCGGCCCGATGACCAGGGTGCCGGTGCGGGCGAGGCGCTCGCGGTGCGCGTAGAGGAGGTAGGCGACCCGGTGCAGGCCGACGGCGGTCTTCCCGGTGCCGGGGCCGCCCTGCACACAGACCGAGCCGGACAGTCCGGCGCGCACGATCTCGTCCTGCTCGGGCTGGATGGTCGCCACGATGTCGCGCATCGGACCGACGCGGGGCCGTTCGATCTCCCGCTGGAGCAGCCGGCTGGTGACCGCCGCCTCCGCCGGGTCGGACAGGTGCTCGTCCTCGTACGCCGTCAGCTCGCCGCCGGTGTAGCCGAAGCGGCGGCGCAGCGCGACGTCCATCGGGTCCTTCTTCGACGCCCGGTAGAACGGCTGCGACACCGGCGCCCGCCAGTCGATCACCATCGGGTCGCCGTCCGCGTCGTGCACGTGCCGGCGCCCGATGTAGAAGCTCTCACCCTCCGCGCCCTCGGCCCCTTCCGCGCCCGGGGAGTGCAGGTAGTCGAGCCGGCCGAAGAACAGCGGGGTGTCGCTGAGGTCGGCGAGCGCCTTGATGCGCTCCTCGATCTGGCTCTCCAGCACCGCGGCGTTGACCCAGTTCGCGGTGACGTCGGTGATGTCGAGGGCCTCTACGTCGGCGCGCATGCCACGCAGGGCGGCACGGGACGCGGCGAGGTGCGAGCGCTCGCGGGTCAGGGGGTCGTCGTGGACGGGCGTGGACAAGGGAGTGCCTCCGGGTGACCGTGTGGGCTGGGGCGCGGGTGCGCGCGAGGGGCCGACCGGTTTCCGTCCGGAGGGCGGCACTCCGCGAGGGAGGCGGGCAGGAGCGGAGAGTGTAGGGGAGCGGGGACCGCGGGGGCCAACCGTTTTCCCCCCGCCCCGCCGCGCCCCCCCCGCGCCCCGTCGTCCCCTAGGGGACGCGCCCTCCTGCCCGAGGGTGCCGGGTCCCCCTGAAGGGGGACGGGGCGGGGGACGGGGTTGGGTCCATGGACCGATGCCGGACCGGGGTCCGCGGTCGCACCATGGAGACATGAGCGCAGCAACCATCTCCCCCGCCCCGGCACCGGGCCGCGCGTCCGGTGCCACGCCCGTGGCCGGCAGCCACCGGCACCGGCTCGGTGACGCCCTGCGCGCCGTCAGGGTGTTCGCGGGCGCCGCCTTCGACGTGGTCGTGCTCGGCGAGTACGGCGAGGAGGCCGGTGTCCGCCGCAGGTGAGCGCCCCGGGAGCCGGCCCCGGCGTCAGCTCTCGGTCAGCAGCTCGTCCGCGTCCATGATCCGGTACGCGTAGCCCTGCTCCGCCAGGAAGCGCTGGCGGTGCGCGGCGAAGTCCTGGTCGAGCGTGTCGCGCGCGACCACGGAGTAGAAGTGCGCCTGGTGGCCGTCGGACTTCGGGCGCAGCACCCGCCCGAGGCGCTGCGCCTCCTCCTGCCGGGACCCGAAGGTGCCCGACACCTGGATGGCGACCGTGGCCTCCGGCAGGTCGATGGAGAAGTTCGCGACCTTCGACACCACGAGGACGCTGATCTCGCCCTGGCGGAAGGACTCGAAGAGCTTCTCCCGCTGGGCGTTGGACGTCTCGCCCTTGATGACCGGCGCCCCCAGGTGCTCGCCCAGCTCGTCGAGCTGGTCGATGTACTGGCCGATGACGAGGATCTGCTGCCCGGCGAAGCGCCGGACGATCGCCTCCGTCACCTTCCGCTTGGTCGCGGTCGTCGCGCAGAAGCGGTACTTCTCCTCCGTCTCGGCGGTGGCGTACGCGAGCCGCTCGGAGTCGGTGAGGTTGACCCGGACCTCCACGCAGTCGGCGGGCGCGATGTAGCCCTGCGCCTCGATCTCCTTCCACGGCGCGTCGAACCGCTTCGGGCCGATCAGGGAGAACACGTCCGACTCGCGGCCGTCCTCGCGCACCAGCGTCGCGGTCAGGCCGAGCCGCCGCCGCGCCTGGAGGTCGGCGGTGAACTTGAAGACCGGCGCCGGCAGCAGGTGCACCTCGTCGTAGACGATCAGGCCCCAGTCCCGGGAGTCGAACAGCTCCAGGTGCGGGTAGACGCCCTTGCGGCGGGTCGTCAGCACCTGGTACGTCGCGATGGTGACGGGCCGGATCTCCTTCCTCGTCCCGCTGTACTCGCCGATCTCGTCCTCGGTGAGGGAGGTCCGCTTCACCAGCTCGTGCTTCCACTGCCGGGCGGAGACGGTGTTGGTCACCAGGATCAGCGTCGTCGACTTGGCCTGCGCCATCGAACCGGCCCCGACCAGGGTCTTGCCCGCGCCGCAGGGCAGCACCACGACGCCGCTGCCGCCGTGCCAGAAGTTCTCCACCGCCTGCTGCTGGTACGGGCGCAGCGCCCAGCCGTCCTCGGCCAGCTCGATCGGGTGCGCCTCGCCGTCGACGTACCCGGCGAGGTCCTCGGCGGGCCAGCCCAGCTTCAGCAGCGTCTGCTTGATCTGCCCGCGCTCGGAGGGGTGCACGGCCACCGTGTCCGGGTCGATGCGGTGGCCGACCAGCGGCGCGATCCGCTTCGACTTCAGCACCTCCTCCAGCACCGGGCGGTCCGTGGTCGTCAGGACCAGCCCGTGCGCCGGGTGCTTGGAGAGGGTGAGGCGGCCGTAGCGGTCCATGGTCTCGGCGATGTCGACGAGCAGCGCGTGCGGCACCGGGTAGCGGCTGTACTCGACGAGCGCGTCCACGACCTGCTCGGCGTCGTGGCCCGCCGCCCGCGCGTTCCACAGGCCCAGCGGGGTCACCCGGTAGGTGTGGATGTGCTCCGGCGCCCGCTCCAGTTCGGCGAAGGGCGCGATGGCCCGACGGCATTCGCCGGCCTGCTCGTGGTCGACTTCGAGGAGCAGGGTCTTGTCGGACTGGACGATCAGCGGACCATTCACGGGCGGCACCCTTTCGCGCGCTACGGCCGACCGCGACGGGACGGATCGGCCAAACATCCAGTGTGCCTGATCGCGCGGACCGGCTACCTGAGACTGATGTTGTTGATCAGCGGTCCCTCGATGGTGACGCCCTCCGTGAGCAGGGGTTCGACGCCGGCGACCGGGAGGGGCAGCGGCAGCGCGGTGGCCTCGGGGGCGAGCGCCCCGAACAGTGCGGCGGCGGTGATCAGGGCGGCGACGGAGACGGCGACGGCGGAACGGGCGGCGGAGCGGCAGGGATCGGCGGGCTTGGCGCGCATGCGGGTCCTTTCGGGGAGACCGGGAGACCGGCGGGGGGAGGGGGAGGAGATCCGGAGCGGGCCGGGCCCAGGGGACTGGGACCCGGCCCGCCGAAGGGGACGCCGAACGGCCGGATCAGAGGGTGAGGCCTCCGCCGAGGTCGATGCCGATCGCCGCGGCCTCGGCGGCGAACGCCGCGACCAGGGCGGCGGTGGAGGTCAGGACGGTGGCGACGCGACGAACGGCACGCATCAGGTGGTTCCTTTCGGTGTTCGGTTCAGGACAACCGGTGGCTGCCCGAGCGCCGAAAGTTCGATGCGGATTATGAAAAAAGCTCCCTCGCAGGTGCTAATCACCCGGCGTGGCGTGCATGAACCGGCCCGTACGCTCGAAAGAGGGGCCTTTCACAGCGCGTCGTCGGCGAGTTCGGCCACGCCGGTGATCCGGTGCAGCGGGTAGGTGCGCACCTCGTCCGCCGTGTGGTCGTACGCCGTGACGAAGCCGCCCTCGACCCGGATCGGGGCCACGACCCGCTGGCTGGCGGCGCCCTCGGCGTTCACGTAGCCGATCCACAGCGCCTCGCCGGTCATGACCGCCGCCTGCATGGTGGCGAGGGTCTCGGCGGCGCCGGTGCGGGGCAGCTCGCCCGCGGCCGGTGCCCCGCCCTCACCGGGTCCCGGCTTGCGCGGGGCGGTCGAGGCCAGGTCGCCGGCCCGGACGGCGCGGATAGCCGCCGTCAGCAGCGTGTCGTCGGGGACCGGCGGGCCCTCCGGGACCGGTACCGGGGGCGTACGCGGCGGAGTGCGGTGGGCGTCGGCCCGGGCGATCAGCACGTCACCCGCGGCGGACTCCGCGGCCGGCGCGAAGCCGATCGCCCGCAGCCCCTCCAGCAGCGCCGCCGGGTCGGCCTGCGCGGCCAGCACGGTCGGTGCGAGACGGCGCAGCCCCAGGCCGGCGGCCCGCTTGTCGGCGAGGATCTCGTCCAGCGTGGCGTCGTCGTCGCAGCGCACGTACGCCGAGGCGGCGCCCACCCGCAGCAGCCCGTGCCGCCGGGCCACGTCGTCGATCAGGTACGTGAGCGGCTGCGGCACCGGCGTGCGGGAGTGCCGGGCGAGGACGGCGTGCAGGTCCGCGGCGGTCCGCCCCGCGTCCAGCGCGCGGCGCACCGAACCCGGCGTGAACCGGTACACGGTCGCCCCGCCCTTGGACTCCACGTCCGCGAGCACCCCCAGCAGGTCGGCCAGCGGACGCTCCAGCGGGCCCGGCGCCACCGCCGTCAGATCGGCCTGGAGCAGCACGTGGTCCAGCGGTTCGGGGAAGAGCGGTGCGATCAGCCGGGCGGCGGCCGCGGTGGCGGCGGCCTGTTCGGCGGGCGTCGCGGGAAGCGGGGAGGGAAGGGCGCGGTGGTGGACGGGGAGCTTGTCGCCGGGACCCTCGGACTCCGCGGCCTCCGGCGCCGGACGCACCGGCTCGGGCGCCCCGATCAGGGCCCGTCCCGGCGCCGCCAGCGCACCGCGCCCGGTGACGCCCAGCAGCTCCGCCTCGGACAGCGTCCACCGGGCGAGCCTGCTGCGCAGGTCCTCCTCACGCGGCTCCCGTGTCTCCCGCTGCTCCCGCTGCGGTCCGCGCAGGGGGCGTTCCCAGCGCAGCCGCGCCAGCACCGACTCCTCGGTGGGCGAGGCGCCCTCGGGCAGCCCGGCGAGCAGCGCCAGCACCCGCTGCCGCACCTCCGGCGCCGCCGAACGGTCCAGGTTCGGCCCCAGCGCCGAGAGCGTACGGTCCTTCGCGTCCCGCCCGCCGACCACACCCGGGGTGCGCGTGGCCGTCAGCCACGCCTCGGCCAGCCCCGCCCACCGCTCGGCGGTGGGCAGCTCCCGCCACTCGTCGTAGGCCGGCGTCGCCGCGTACCGCTCGTCGGCCTGGCCGTCCGAGGCGATCAGCCCCGCCGCGTAGGCCAGTTCGACCCAGAAGGCGGCCACCGGCTCGGTCACGTCCAGGGCGACGGCCGTCCGCTTCAGGTCCCGCACGCTCAACCCGCCGGCCCGCAGCACCGCCGGGCCGCCCTCGTCCCATTCCTTGAGCAGCTCCTCGACGGTCGCCAGCGCCGCCAGGGCCTGCCCGGCCGCGGTGGCGTCCACGACCCGCGGACGGTGCGCCGCCGCGGCCTCCACCGGCGGCGGCACCGGCTCGGGCGCGCGGTGCGCGCGGCCCTCCCGCAGGTGCAGGGCGACCTCGCGGGGCAGGACGACCGTGCCCGGCGCGGTCGGCAGCAGCAGGCCGCGGTCGAGCAGCGCCCGCAGGTGCGGCGCGGGATCGTGGGTGACCTGGCCGTACGGCGGCCCCCACACCAGCCGGGCCAGCACCTCCCGGGACCCCTCGGGCAGCGCGGCGAGCAGCTCCGTCATCCGGGGCCGGTCGGTGAAGAGGGCGCCGAGCGCGGACACGGCGGAGACCGAGTCGTGGGTCGAGGGCAGACCGACGGCGGCGAGGAGTTCCTGGATCCGGCCCGGCGACATCCCCGCCGTCGCCTCCCGGACGGTGGGGCCGAGCCCGGTGGGCGACGGGTGCTGCGGGGAGGGCGCGAGCAGCTCGCGAGCGGTGCGCACCAGCCGTAGCCGGTCGTCGGCGCCCCACACCAGCGCCTGTTCGCGCAGCACGGCCAGGGACCGGGGCAGGGCGGCGGCGACGGCCGGGTCGGTCGCGGGCCCGGGGTCGCCCGCCATGAGCCGGAGCAGCTCGTCGTAGGGCGCCGGGTCCGCGGCCACGGCCAGCGCCTCCGCCGTCTGCAGCGCGAACCGGTCCAGCCGCTCCAGCGCCCGCACCACCGAGGCGCGGGTGGCGGCCCGGGTGGCGAGCTGGGTGAGGTCCGTGGGCACGGGGGTGATGAGGTCGGGACGGCTGCGCAGGAGGGCGGCCAGCGAGACGTCGTCCCGGACGCGGAGCTCCTCCGCGAGGGACCGGGGGGTCGCGGACTTCTCCTCGGTGCTCATCCGGCCCACGGTAGCGGGTGGGTACGACGGTGGGGCGGCGTGTGCGCCGGTGCCGTGCGCGGGGTGTCCGCCCCGCGCGCGAGGATTGGGTACCTTCGTCCCGCGGGATACCGGCGGCACACCACAACACACCGCCCCGGAGGGGTTCGTGGGGATCGAGAGCGACCAGGTCGTCTACGAGTATCTGAGCCGCGTCGGCGACGTGGCCCAGCAACGGCAGCTGCCGTCGGCCACCCGGATGCGGCTGGTCTCCGAGCTGCGCGACGAGATCGACCGGCGCCGCGCCGGGACCACCGTCGACAGCCCCGCGGCCGTCCGCCGCATCCTGGACCGGCTGGGCAGCCCCGACGACATCGTCGGCGCGGCCGGGGGCACGAGCGGTGCCCCGCAGCCCCCGGCGCCGCCGCCCACCGCGGTGCCCGAGCAACGGGAGCGCCGGCAGCGGGAGGGCCGGCAGCGGGAGGGCGAGCGGCGCGGGACGGAGCGGCTCAAGGGCCTGCGGCGCGCCGCCGCACCGCGCCCCCGCCCGGCCGAGTCCGAGGCCGGCCCGGCCCCCGCGCCGGCCCCCGCCCCGCCGCACCTGGCGAGCGCCCACGAGCTGGGGGAGAGCGCCGCCGGCCGGCAGGACTGGTGGCGGGTGGACAACGGCCCGTTCGGGGGCGTCGGCGACGGCGTGCCGGGATTCGTCGGCGGGGTGGAGATCCCGGAGCTGCTCAAACCGCCGCCGAGGGACGGGGACGAGACCGGCAAGGCGCCCCGGGCCGCCGACGGGCCCCTCGGGAAAGCGCCCGTGGAGGCAGCCGCGGAGCCGGCCGAACCGGTCGCCGGGAAGCCGGGCCGCGCCGCGCGCCGGCACCTGCGCCGCCTGTGGCCCGAGGGCGGCCGGCCCAACCCCCTGCTGCTGCTCGCCGCGGCCCTGCTGATCGCCGGTGCCGTGCTGGGCAGCCTCGTCCCGCTGGGCCTGGGCTGGCTGATCGCCTACCTCTCCCGCCGCCTCACCCCCGCCCAGACCAAGTGGGCGGTCCTGGGGCTGCCCGGCACGGTCGCCGCCGCCGGCGTCGTCTGGCTGTGGGGCCGCACGGAGGGCCGCTGGGGCGACCCGATCGCCGAGGGCCGCATGAACGAAGCCGTCGCCGACACCTGGCCCTGGGTGCTGCGCACCGCCGCCGTCGCCACCGCCCTCTACCTCCTGTGGCGCTCCCGCCGCCCCCGGGGCTGACCCGGGACCGTCCGGCCGGCGCGGCGACGGCGCCCGGCACAATGGGCCCCATGGCCTCCTCGACCCGCCCCGCGCCCACCGTCGGCTTCGATCTCGACATGACGCTGATCGACTCGCGGCCCGGCATCCACGCCTGCTACCGCGCGCTCACCGAGCGGACCGGGACGTACGTCGACGCCGACCTGGCCGTGACGCGGCTCGGGCCGCCGCTGGAGGAGGAGCTGGCCCACTGGTTCCCGGCCGAGGAGATCGCGGCCACCGCCGAGCTGTACCGCGCGATGTACCCCACGTACGCCATCGCCGCCACGCCCGCGCTGCCCGGCGCCCGGGAGTCGGTCGAGGCGGTGCGGGCGGCCGGCGGCCGGGCCCTCGTCGTCACCGCGAAGTACGAGCCCAACGCCAAGCTGCACCTCGCGCACCTCGGCATCGAGCCGGACGCCGTCGTCGGTGACCTGTGGGCCGAGCAGAAGGCCGTGGCGCTGCGCGAGCACGGCGCGCACGTGTACGTCGGCGACCACCTCGGCGACGTCCGCGGCGCGCGCGCCGCCGGCGCCCACTCCGTGGCCGTGGCCAGCGGCCCGTGCAGCGCCGAGGAGCTGCGCGCGGCCGGCGCCGACGTCGTCCTCGCCGACCTCACGGAGTTCCCGGCGTGGCTCGCCGGCTACCGCGACGGCGACGGGCCGGCCCCGGCGCGCGCCTGACGCCGGCCCGCCGCGATCGACCGGAACACCCCCGCGCCGGCGATCAGGAAGCCCACTCCCATCAGCATGCTCAGCAGGAACATGAAGGTGGGGAAGGGCGTCGTCCCCAGCAGCAGCGGGGCCACCGTGACCAGGGTGGCCACGGTGCCGACGAGGAAGACGATCGCACCGGCGCGGATCAGTCGGTCACCGGGCGCGGCGGAATTCGTTTGGGTTTGTTCACGCACTCGACCAGGGTAGTTCCCAGGCCTGGGGAACGACCGGGGGACGTCTTGTCACCGGCCCGAACCCCATTAGCCTTGGTACCGGCGGGTCCGGACGACCCGCCCAAGTGCTATCAGAAGCCGTTTCCGAGCAGTTTCCCGACGAGTACGAGGACGAGGACAGACGTGCCCACCGGCAAGGTCAAGTGGTTCAACAGTGAGAAGGGCTTCGGCTTTCTCTCCCGTGACGACGGCGGTGACGTCTTCGTCCATTCCTCGGTCCTCCCCGCCGGAGTCGAGGCCCTGAAGCCGGGGCAGCGCGTGGAGTTCGGCGTGGTCGCCGGGCAGCGCGGCGACCAGGCCCTGTCCCTGACCCTGCTGGACCCGGCGCCCTCGGTCGCGGCCGCGCAGCGCAAGAAGCCCGACGAACTGGCCTCCATCGTCCAGGACCTGACGACGCTCCTGGAGAACATCACCCCGATGCTGGAGCGGGGCCGCTACCCGGAGAAGACCGCCGGCAAGAAGATCGCCGGCCTGCTCCGCGCGGTGGCCGACCAGCTGGACGTCTGACCCCCGCCGCTCGCCCGTCCTTCACACCTCACACCTCACGTCTCGCGTCTCACGGAAACGCCAGCGCGTCCGGGCCGAGGGCCGGTACCAGTCCCTCGGCCGCCGCGCGCGTCAGCAGGCCGCGGATCGCCGCGTACCCGTTCTCGCCGAGGTCGGCCGTGAACTCGTTGACGTAGAGCCCGATGTGCTGGTCGGCGACGGCCGGGTCCATCTCCTGGGCGTGCGCCATGACGTAGGGCCGGGAGGCCTCCGGGTCGTCCCAGGCCGCCCGCACCGAGGCACGGACCGAGTCGGCCAGGTGCGTCAGCGTCCCCGCGCCGAGCGACCGCTTGGCGATGATCGCGCCGAGCGGGATGGGCAGCCCGGTGGTCTCCTCCCAGTGCTCGCCCATGTCGGCGAGCTTGTGCAGCCCGTAGTTCCGGTACGTGAAGCGCGCCTCGTGGATCACGAGTCCCGCGTCGACCTTCCCGTCCCGCACGGCCGGCATGATCTCGTGGAACGGCATCACCACGATCTCGCCGACCCCGCCCGGCACGGTGTCCGCCGCCCACAGCCGGAACAGCAGGTACGCCGTCGACGTCTCGCTCGGCACCGCGACCGTGCGCCCGCGGAGGTCGGCGTCCGCCTCCCGGGTCAGCACCAGCGGCCCGCAGCCCCGGCCCAGCGCCCCGCCGCAGGGCAGCAGGGCGTACTCGTCGAGGACGTACGGCAGCACGGCGTACGACACCTTCAGCACGTCGAACTCACCGCGCTCGGCCATGCCGTTGGTGACGTCGATGTCCGCGAACGTCACGTCGAGGGCGGGTGCCCCGGCGACGCGGCCGTGCGCGAGGGCGTCGAAGACGAAGGTGTCGTTCGGGCAGGGGGAGTACGCGACCTGCAAGGTCTCAGCGCTCATGGGGGTTCCAACTCCTGAGGACGGGTGTGAGCTTCCCGAACGCGTCCGTCAGCGCCGTCAGCGCCTCCGCGATGCGCCAGGCGGCGCGGTCGCGCGGGCCGACCGGGTTGGAGACGGCGCGCAGTTCCAGCACGGGCACCCCGTGCGCGGTGGCGGCCTCGGCGACGCCGAAGCCCTCCATGGCCTCGGCCAGGGCCCGCGGGTGGCGGGCGCGCAGCAGCGCGGCGCGTTCGGCGGTGCCGGTGACGGTGGACCCGGTCAGGACGGTGCCGGTGCGGGCCCCGGTAGCGGCGGCGACGGCGCTCACGAGGCCGACGGGCGGGTGGTGGGTGACGGTGCCGAAGCCGAGGTCGGTCACCGGCAGGAACCCGTCGGCGGTCTCGGCGCCCAGGTCGGCCGCGGTGATCTCGTCGGCGACGACGAGCGAGCCCACGGGCGCGTCCGGTGCGAAGCCGCCGCCGATCCCGGCCGACACGACCAGGTCGTAGGGCGCGGAGTCGAGGGCCGCCGCGGTCAGGGCGGCGGCGGTCGACGCGGCGGCGAGGGCGGGGCCGACGCCGGCGGCCAGGAGGTCCCAGCCGCCCGGGAGCCGGTGCAGGACCGTGCCGGGCCGGGGCACCCGCACGGCCGCTTCGGGGCCCGTCTGCGGGAACGCCCGAGCCACCGCGTCCCGTTCGACGGGGACCGCGGTGGCCACGAGAACACGCACGGAGGACGTGGTCAGTCGTCCTTCTTCAGCTTGAAGGACCACAGACCGGTGGCCTCCTCGCTGGCGTCCTTGCCGTCGCCGGCCTTGATGGTGACGAGCGTCGAGTCGCCCTGGGCGCCGTACTGCTCGTTGAAGAAGACGCTGCCCGGCACCGTGCGGTAGGTGTTGTCCGTGTCGTCGGTCAGCTGCTGACCGTTCATCAGGATCGTCCAGCGCTGGTCGGCGACCTCCGGGTCCACACCGAAGCGCACCGTGTCGTCGGCGCCGACCGTGATGGACTTGACGTCGTCGTCCTGGAGGCACTTCTGGATCTCGGCGTTCTCCAGGGCCTTGTCGTGCCCGCCGCAGGTGGCCTCGGAGCTGACCGAGTCACTGCCGACCGTGACGGTGCCCATGGGCGTCGGCTTGTCACAGGCTGACAGCAGGAGCAGTCCGGCGGATACGGCGCCGGCGGCGGCGACGGCGCGGCGGCGTCGCACTACGCCGTGTCCGATAGCGGCGGTGCCGCGGGGCAACGTGGTCATGGGCGAAAGGCTATACGGCGCTTGTGGCCCACTCCCCACCTGGGTACGGCGTGGCGTGGTCACGCCACCCTCGGCCGGGCCCTTCCCCCGCGCCGGGCCGAGCCGATCAGCCCCCGTACGGTCGTCAGCCACCCGGCGGCGATGATCGCCGCGGCCACCGACAGACCCAGCGTCCCGTTCAGCGGCAGCACGATCCCGACCGCCCCGCCGAACACCCAGGAGACCTGGAGCAGCGTCTCCGAGCGCGCGAACGCCGAGGTGCGGACCTGCTCGGGCACGTCCCGCTGGAGCAGCGCGTCCAGGGACAGCTTGGCCAGCGCCTGCGCGAACCCCGCGACCGCGGCCAGGCAGGCCACCAGGACGGTGCTGAAGAACACCGCGGCCGTGACCGCCGCGCCCAGCACCACCGCGACGACCGTCACGATGATGACCTCCGGCGCCCGCGAGCGCAGCCACGCCCCGACCGCCGTGCCCAGCGCGTTGCCCGCGCCCGCCGCCACGCCCACGATGCCCAGCGACACGGCCGCGCTCTGCCCGGACAGCGGGTGCACCCGCAGCAGGAAGGCCAGGAAGAAGATCAGGAAGCCGGTCAGACAGCGGATCGCGGCGTTGGCGGCCAGCGCGTGCGTCACCGCCGGACCCACCGTGCGCAGCCCGGGGCGCTTGACCGGCTTGCGGTGCGGGCCGTGCAGGTGCCGCTCGTCCGCGGCGAGCAGCGCCCGGTCCTCGCCCCGCGCCGAGTCGACCTTCGGCGGCAGCGTGAACGACAGCACGGTCCCCGCGACGAAGATCACGAAAGCGCCGTACAGCGGCCAGCGCGGCCCGACCTGCTGGAGGCCCGCCGCGACCGGCGCGGCGAGCCCGGTGGCCAGCAGCCCGCACAGCGTGACCCGCGAGTTGGCCTTCACCAGGGAGAAGCCGGGCGGCAGCAGCCGCGGCACGACGGCGCTTCTGACCACGCCGTACGCCTTCGAGGCGACCAGCACACCGAGCGCCGCCGGATACATCCCGATGCTCCCGCTGACCACCGCCCCCGACAGCACCAGCGCGAGCAGCGCCCGGGCACCCATCGCGACGGCCATCGCGGCGCGGCGGCCGTGCGGCAGGCGGTCCAGCAGCGGCCCGATCACCGGCGCGAGGAGGGTGAAGGGGGCCATGGTGATGGCCAGGTAGAGCGCGACCCGGCCGCGCGCCTCGTCGGTGGGGACGGAGAAGAAGACGGTGGAGGCCAGTGCCACGGTGATCATGACGTCGCCGGCGCCGTTCACCCCGTGCAGCTCGATCAGCTTGCCGAGGCCGGACTCGCCGGCGCCGTGCGCGTGCGTCGCCTTGCGGATGCCGCGCGCGGTACCCGTCACCGGCAGGCGCAGCGCCCGGCCGACCGCACGGAACCGGGAGCCGGGGCCGCGCCCCCGGCTCCCGCCCTTGAACTCAGTCCGTGCGGCTGCCACCCCGTCATACTGCCCCGAGAGCGGGGGCTATAGCGTCGATACGGCGCGGATGGCGGTGATCGAGTCGGGTGACACCACCGGGGAACGCGGTACCGTACACCGCCGAAACTCCCGTCGGTGTAGGCCCAGCGCACATGAGCAGGTAGCGTGCCTAGCGCGCCGTGGCGAACGTTCTCGGCCGCGCGCCTTACGGCCATCCCGCAGAATGGATGCAGTAGGTGTGCCCGAGCGCGATCGGGCGCGGACGTCGACGCGGTCCACAGGTCCGCTCCGTTCGCCCCTCGCAGGCAGCGGCGCACTCGTGAGACGGCGTATGGAGAGAAGCGATACCTGTGAGCGCAGCGACAACGCGAAGCCGCACCCCTGACCGTCTGTGCGCCGAGGCCGTCGACCTCGCCCGCGCCGCAGCCGAGGAGGCCGCCGCCCCCGGCGTCGTCGGCGAGCACGAGGGGACGGTGTCGGAGGGCGACCGGGTCGTCACCCACTTCTTCGCCTGCAAGGAACTCGGGTACCGCGGCTGGCGCTGGGCCGTGACCGTGGCCCGCGCCTCCCGCGCCAAGATCGTCACGGTGGACGAGGCGGTGCTGCTGCCCGGGCCCGACGCCCTCCTCGCGCCCGAGTGGGTGCCCTGGAGCGAGCGCCTGCGCCCCGGCGACATGGGCCCCGGCGACCTGCTGCCCACCGACGCCGAGGACCTGCGGCTGGAGCCCGGCTGGACCGGCGAGGACGAGCCGCCGCCCAACTCCGTCGTCTCCCACGAGATGGCCGACCTGGTCGAGGCCGAGGACGCCGAGGTCGCCGCCGGGCCCCCGGCCGAGCTGTCCACCGTCCCGGCCCGCGGCACGATCTCGGCGGTCGCCGAGGAACTGGGACTGCGCCGCACCCGGGTCCTGTCCCGGTACGGGCTGCACGTGGCCGCCGACCGCTGGGAGGACTCCTACGGCCCGAAGACCCCGATGGCCCAGGCTGCCCCCGCCTCCTGCGTGAGCTGCGGCTTCCTGGCCCGCATCGGCGGCTCGCTGGGACAGGCCTTCGGCGTGTGCGCCAACGAGTTCTCCCCGGCGGACGGCCGGGTCGTGTCCCTGGCCTACGGGTGCGGGGGGCACTCCGAGGCGGCGGTGATGCCGAGGCCCCCGCAGCCGCCCCCGCCGGTGATCGACGAGACGCGGGTCGACCCGTTCCCGCTGCGCCCCGCGGCGGATTCCGGGTCGGTCCCCCCGGCCGAGGACGAGGCGTCGGCGGAGCTGGGGCACTCGTAGGGCGGCGGCCCCCCTCGGGGCCCCCGAGGGCCCCGGCCCGGCGTCCGGACCGGTGGGGCCGGGTCCTCGCGGTACCTTCGTGGCCCGTCGATGAGGAGAGTCACCGTGAGCATGTTCGTGCAGCCTGCCGCCGAGGGAGCCGATCCGTTCGGCACCGCACGTCTGCGGCGCGGGGTGCTGGACGCCTGGGCGACGAGCCCCGCCCGGTTCCGTGAGGACGCCAACGCGGAGGAGGACCTCGTCCTCGGCGGCTACCGCGACCGGCTGGTCGTCGAACTCGCGCAGAACGCCGCCGACGCCGCTGCCCGCGCGGGTGCGCCCGGCCGGCTCCGGCTCACCCTGCGCGACGGCGTCCTCGTCGCCGCCAACACCGGCGCCCCGCTGGACGCGACCGGCGTCGAGTCGCTGTCCACCCTGCGCGCCTCCGCCAAACGGGACGCCGGGGACGACGCGGTCGGCCGGTTCGGTGTCGGCTTCGCGGCCGTCCTGGCCGTCACCGACGAGCCCGCCGTCGTCGGTCTGCACGGCGGGGTGCGCTGGTCCCTGGCCGAGGCGCGCGGCCTGGCCGCCGACACCGCCCTGCACAGCCCCGGCCTCGGCGACGAGGTCCGGCGGCGCGACGGGCACGTCCCCCTGCTGCGGCTGCCGTTCCCCGCCGAGGGCAGCGCCCCCGGCCCGTACGACACGGCCGTCATCCTCCCGCTGCGCGACACGGCCGCCGCCGACCTCGCCGAGCGGCTCCTGCACGCCGTGGACGACGCCCTGCTCCTCGCCCTGCCGGGTCTCGAGGAGGTCGTCGTCGAGGTGGCGGACGACGTGCGCACGCTGTCCCGCCGCACCGAGGGCCCGCTGACCGTCGTCGAGGATTCCCGGGAGGGCACGACCCGCTGGCGCACCGCCGCCGCGCACGGCCCCCTCACCCCGGACCTCCTCGCCGACCGGCCGGTCGAGGAGCGGCTGCGTCCGCACTGGTCGGTGACCTGGGCGGTGCCCGTGGACGCCGACGGCGCCCCCGTACGCCCCCGCACCAGCCCCGTCGTGCACGCCCCCACCCCCAGCGACGAGCCCCTCGGCGTGCCCGCCCTGCTCATCGCGTCCTTCCCGCTGGACTCCACCCGCCGGCACGCCGCGCGCGGCCCGCTGACGGACTTCCTGACGGAGCGGGCGGCGGACGCCTACGCCGGGCTGCTCGACGACTGGCGGCCGGTCTCCGTCGGCCTCATCGACCTGGTGCCCGGTCCGCTGGGCAAGGGCGAGCTGGACGGCGTGCTGCGGCAGGCGATCCTCCAGCGGCTGCCGCGCACCTCCTTCCTGCCGCCCGCCGCCGAGCCGGGCGAGGACGACCCCGACCTGCCCGAGTCCCTGCGGCCCCGCGACGCCGAGGTGGTCGAGGGCGCGGGCGCCGACACCGTGCGGGTCCTCGCGGAGGTGCTGCCGACGCTGCTGCCCGCCGGCCTGGAGCGCCGCGCGGAACTGCGCGCGCTGGGCGTGGCCCGGGTGCCGCTGACCGACGCGATCGACCGGCTGGCCGGGCTGGAGAAGGCCCCCGGCTGGTGGCGGCGGCTCTACGACAGCCTCGCCGGGGTCGACCCGGACCGGCTGACGGGGCTGCCGGTGCCGCTCGCTGGGGGCACCTCCCAGGCTTTCGGCACGGGGGGAGGCCGGACGGCCATCGGGCCCCGGCAGGTGCTCCTGCCCTCCGCGGACGCCGCGTCCCTCGACCCCGAGGTCCTCACCCGTCTCGGCCTGAAGGTCGCCCACCCGGACGCCGCCCACGGGCTCCTGGAGAAGCTCGGCGCCCTCCCGGCCACCCCGCGGGCCGTGCTCACCACCCCGCAGGTACGGGCCGCCGTCGCCGCGTCCCTGGCGGACGAGGGCGGCGCGAACTGGGAGGAGGACACCCTCGACGCCGACGAACTGGCCGACACGGTCCTCGGCCTGGTCCGCGACGCCGGGCTCGACCCCGGGGACGAGCCCTGGCTCGGCGCGCTCGCCCTGCCCGACGAGGACGGCGAGCTGTCCCCGGCGTGCGAACTCGTCTTCCCCGGCGGCCCGTTCGCCGAGGTCATGCGCGAGGACGAACTCGCCGCCGTGGACGCGGAGCTGGCACGGAAGTGGGGGCCGGAGCCCCTGGCGGCCTGCGGCGTGCTCCACACCTTCGCCCTGGTGCGGGCGACCGACGTCGTGCTCGACCCCGACGAACTGGAGCCCCGCGAGGGCGACTTCGCCGAACCGGACGACGCGGGTCTGCTGGACGCCGTGGACGTGTGGAGCGAGGACGTCCTCGACCGCTTCCCGGATTCCCCCGTGCCCCCGGTCGCCACCGAGATCGTCGCCGTGCGCGACCTGGACCTCGTGGACGACGACCGGTGGCCCGAGGCCCTCGCCCTGCTGTCGCGGCCGCCGCTGCGCGACGCGCTCGTGCAGCCCGTGCGCGTCCTGCTGCACGACGGCACGCACGAGGTCGTCCGGCCGTACACCGCGTGGTGGCTGCGCGGGCACCCGGTGCTCGGCGGGCGGCGCCCGGCGGGTCTGCGCGCGGCGGGCGGCGACCCGCTGCTGCGGGGCCTGTACGACGAGACCGACGCCACCGGTTTCGAGGACGAGCAGGTGCTGCGGGCGCTGGGCGTGCGCACGTCGGTCGCCGCCCTCCTCGACGAGCCCGGTGGCGGGGCCGAGCTGCTGGACCGCCTCGCCGACCCGGACCGTCCGGTCACGGCCGCCCAACTGCACGCCCTGTACGGCGCGCTGGCCGAGCTGGACCCGGAGCAGGTGACCCTCCCGGACGAGGTGCGGGCCGTGGTCGACGGACGCGTGGAGGTGGTGGACGCCGCCGACGCCGTGGTGGTCGACTCGCCGGACCTGCTGCCCTTCACGTCGGGTGTGCCGCTGCTGCCCGTGCGGCCGGCCCGCGCCGCCGAGCTGGCGGAGCTGTTCCAGGTGCGGCGGCTGAGCGAGTCGGTCACCGGCCGGGTGCACTCCGAGGGCGTCGAGCACGACGTGCCGGAGCCGGTGCGGGTGCTGCTGGGGGCGCGGACCCCGGCGTCGTACGTGGAGCACGAGGAACTGGTCGTCGACGGCGTGGAGGTCGACTGGCGGCTGACGGACGACGGCGCGCTGCACGCGGCGACCCTGGAGGGCGTCGCCGCGGGGCTCGCCTGGGCGGCGGGGCAGTGGCCGCGGCGGTTCGAGGTGGCGGCGCTGCTGGAGGACGAGTCGCGCACGGAGGAACTGGCCCGGGACCGCTGGTTCGACTGAGGTGGCTCCGAGAACACGTGAACGGTCGACGGGACAACGTCCTCGGTGCGCTCACGTGAGCGCACCGAGGACATCCAGGGTCGAGATGCTCACGTTCCCCCGGGAAGACCTCACATCGGAAGCCGCCGGTCGACCCACCGCCACGCCAGCTCCAGCACGCCGGCCGCCACCGCCGCGATGCCGACGGCGGCCCACGGCATCGTCACGCCCACCAGCTTCAGCGCGAAGAAGTCCTGGAGCCACGGCACCGCCAGCACCACCAGGAAGCCCGCGCCCATCGCCGCCACCAGCACCACGCGCCACCAGGTGTAGGGGCGGGCGATGATCGCCAGCACCCACATCGAGATCAGGAACAGGGTCAGCGTCGCCGCACTGGTCTCCGCGTCCAGCGCCCCCGGCCCGGAGTAGTGCTGCCGGGCCACGAGGTACGTCACGAAGGTCGCCGTGGCGGCCACCACCCCGCCCGGGACGGCGTAGCGCATCACCCGCCGCACGAACTGCGGCTTGGCCCGCTCCTTGTTCGGGGCGAGCGCCAGGAAGAACGCCGGGACGCCGATGGTCAGCGTGGAGAGCAGGGTGAGGTGCCGGGGCAGGAACGGGTACTCGACCTGGGAGCAGACCACCAGGATCGCCAGCAGCACCGAGTAGACGGTCTTCACCAGGAACAGGGTCGCGACCCGGGTGATGTTGCCGATGACCCGGCGGCCCTCGGCCACCACCGACGGCAGCGTGGCGAAGCTGTTGTTCAGCAGCACGATCTGCGCGACGGCCCGGGTGGCCTCCGAGCCCGAGCCCATCGCCACCCCGATGTCGGCGTCCTTCAGCGCCAGGACGTCGTTGACCCCGTCGCCGGTCATCGCGACCGTGTGGCCGCGTGACTGGAGGGCGCCCACCATGTCCCGCTTCTGCTGCGGGGTGACCCGCCCGAAGACCGTGCCCTCGTCCAGCGCCCCGGCCATCTCCTCCCGTCCGGCGGGCAGCCGGCGCGCGTCGACGGTGGTGCCGGACAGCCCCAGCTTGGCGGCGACCGCCCCGACCGACACCGCGTTGTCGCCGGAGATGACCTTGGCGAGGACGTCCTGGTCGGCGAAGTAGCGCAGGGTGTCGGCGGCGTCCGGACGCAGCCGCTGCTCCAGGACGACCAGGGCGACGGGCGTGGCGCCCTCGGCCACCTCGGGGTCGTCGAGCGCGCGGACCGCGCGGGCGAGCAGCAGGACCCGCAGCCCCCGCTCGTTGAGCCGCACGGTCTCGGCGAGGGCCGGGGCGTCCTCGGCGAGCAGCACGTCGGGTGCGCCCAGCAGCCAGGTGCTGGAGGCCTGGTCGCCCTCGCCGAAGGTGGCGCCGCTGTACTTGCGGGCGGAGGAGAACGGCAGCGACTCCGTGCAGCGCCACTCCTCGGCGGGTCCGGCGGCCGGGTAGGTGTCGATGATCGCCTGCAGGGACGCGTTCGGGCGCGGGTCGGACGCGCCGAGGGCGCCGAGCACGGTGCGCACGTACCGCTCGTCGGCGCCGTCGAGGGTGCGCAGCTCGGTGACGTCCATGCCGCCCTCGGTGAGGGTGCCGGTCTTGTCCAGGCAGACGGTGTCGACGCGGGCCAGGCCCTCGATGGCGGGCAGTTCCTGGACCAGGCACTGCTTGCGGCCGAGCCGGATCACGCCGATCGCGAAGGCGACCGAGGTGAGCAGGACCAGACCCTCCGGGACCATGGGCACGATGCCGCCGACCGTCCGCGCGATCGAGTCGTCCAGCGCGTCGTCCTTGGCGAGCAGCTGGCTGAGGACCAGGCCGATCGCGGTCGGGACCATCATCCAGGTGACGTACTTCAGGATGGTGGAGATGCCGGAGCGCAGTTCGGACTGGACCAGGGTGAAACGGGAGGCCTCCTCGGCGAGCTGCGCGGCGTACGCCTCCCGCCCGACCTTCGTCGCCTGGAACGCGCCGCCGCCGGCGACCACGAAGCTGCCGGACATGACCTGGTCCCCCGGCTGCTTGACGACCGGGTCGGCCTCGCCGGTCAGCAGCGACTCGTCGATCTCCAGCCCGTCCGCCTCGACGCACACCCCGTCGACGACGACCTTGTCCCCGGGCCCGATCTCGATGACGTCGTCCAGCACGATCTCCGAGGTGGCGATCTCGGCCGCCGCCCCGTCCCGCCGCACGGTCGGCCGTGCTTCGCCGATGACGGCCAGGGAGTCGAGGGTCTTCTTCGCCCGCCACTCCTGGATGATGCCGATGCCGGTGTTGGCGAGGATCACGAAGCCGAAGAGGCTGTCCTGGATCGGCGCCACGAACAGCATGATCACCCAGAGCACGCCGATGATGGCGTTGAACCGGGTGAAGACGTTGGCGCGGACGATGTCGGTCAGCGAGCGGCTGCTGCGCACCGGCACGTCGTTGACCTGACCGCGCGCGACCCGTTCGGCGACACCGGCCGCCGTCAGTCCGGTGGCCGGTGTGGGGGCGTGGACGGAGTGCGCGGGGGCGAGTCCCTCGTCCGCGTCGAGATGCGTCATGCGTTCGACGGTACGTGCCGTTTTGGGGCGCCACCCGCCGAATGCGCGGAAGATCCGACCGGGGGAGGAGGGGCGCGCCGCCGAGTGGTGCCGTAGTACTACGAGGCCGCCACGGGACCCGTACCGCGGACCGCCCGGGCGTGGGTCAGGCAGCGTCCCGCTCGGCCCGCCGGAGCGCGGCGTCGCGCTTGCGCACGTACCAGATGCCGATCAGTCCGAGCCCGGCTCCGGCCAGGCAGGTCCACACCCACCAGGCGTGACCGCGCTCGTCGAACCAGCCGTAGAAGGGAAGCTGCACGAGGAAGAGGACGAACCAGAGGACGGTGCCGCCGACGACGGTCGGGACGACGGGGCCCTCCAGGGGTGGCGGCGCCTCGTGCGTGGGTGTCCACTTCTTCATGCGTACAGCTTACGAGGAGGGCACCGGACGGGTGACGGCGCGGCGCCACCGGGGTCTACGCGCGGAGATAGCGATCCGTGCCTCATACCTTCATACTGAATTCGTTTGTCTCTGACCACTTTCATTCGTAGGAAACACCAATAAGGCCGTGGGGGAACCTGTTGGTGATGAGGTCCACGCATGCCCACCTCGGCCTCCGCCAAGGTCCCCCCGTCCCCCGAGTCGCCCGAAGACCGGCGGCCCCCGCAGAACGCGCTCGACCGCTACTTCAGGATCTCCGAGCGCGGCAGCACGCTGCCGCGCGAGATCCGCGGCGGACTGGCCACCTTCTTCGCGATGGCCTACATCATCGTGCTGAACCCGATCATCCTGGGCAGCGCGAAGGACATGTACGGCCACCAGCTCGACAACGGTCAGCTGGTCACCGCGACCGCGCTGACGGCGGCGTTCACCACGCTCCTGATGGGCGTCATCGGCAACGTGCCCATCGCCCTGGCCGCCGGCCTCGGCGTGAACTCCGTGGTCGCCCTCCAGCTCGCCCCGCGGATGTCCTGGCCGGACGCCATGGGCATGGTGGTCCTCGCCGGATTCGTCGTGATGCTGCTGGTCGCCACCGGCCTGCGCGAGCGCGTGATGAACGCCGTGCCCTACGGCCTGCGCAAGGCCATCGCCATCGGTATCGGCCTGTTCATCATGCTGATCGGACTCGTCGACTCCGGCTTCGTGACCCGGATGCCGGACGCCGCCCAGACCACCGTCCCGCTCCAGCTGGGCACCGGCGGTCACCTGCTGGGCTGGCCGGTGCTGGTCTTCGCCCTCGGGGTGCTGCTCACCCTGGCCCTGATCGTCCGCAGGACGCCCGGCGCGATCCTGATCTCCATCGTGGTGATGACCGTCGTCGCGATGATCATCAACGCGATCGCCGACATCCCCTCCTGGGGCCTGACCACCCCGGAGTGGCCCGGCAACCCCGTCGCCACCCCCGACTTCGGTCTGGTCGGCGAGGTCAGCCTGTTCGGCGGCTTCGAGAAGGTCGGCGTGCTGACCGGCGTGCTGTTCGTCTTCACCGTCCTGCTCTCGTGCTTCTTCGACGCGATGGGCACGATCATGGCGGTCAGCGACGAGGCGAAGCTGACCGACGGCGAGGGCCAGATGCCGGGCATCAACAAGGTCCTGTTCGTCGACGGCATCGCGGTCGCCGCGGGCGGCGCCAGCTCCGCGTCGGCGACGACCTGCTTCGTGGAGTCCACGGCCGGTGTCGGCGAGGGCGCGCGCACCGGCTTCGCGAACATCGTCAGCGGCGCGCTCTTCGCCGTCGCCCTGTTCCTCACGCCGGTCGCCACCATGGTGCCGTCCCAGGCGGCCACCCCGGCACTGGTCGCGGTCGGCTTCCTCATCCTGGCCGGCTCCATCAGGGAGATCGACTGGAGCGACTTCACGATCGCCGTCCCGGCCTTCGTGACGATGCTGATGATGCCGTTCAGCTACTCGATCACCAACGGCATCGGCATGGGCTTCATCACCTTCTCGGTGCTGCGCCTGGCGGCCGGACGGGGCCGGGAGGTGCCGGTCACCATGTACGCGGTGTCGGCGGTCTTCGCCTTCTACTACCTGATGCCGGCCCTGGGTCTCACCTGACCGGTGGGGTTCAGGTGACCCCGTAGAACCGTTCCGTCTCCTCCACGGCGGACTGGAACCGCTCGTCGAAGTCATCCCGAATGAGCGTCCGGACGACATAGTCCTGGACGCTCATTCCCCTTTTCGCCGCATGGTCCCGGAGCCGGTCGAGCAGCTCCCCGTCCATCCGCAGGCTGAGCACGCTGGTCCCCATGCGGACGAGGGTCGCCCTGGCAGGCCGGGTGATGCTCCGACTTCCGTACACGACTCACTCGTACGGGTGAACTGCCGGTTTCAGTGGCGGGTGTCACGGGCACGCGGGCGGTTGTGCGGTGGTACTTCGCCAGACTAATGAGTTACGCTAAGGAACATGCCGGACCTCAAGCATGGCGACGACGCCGCCGCCGTGAACTCCCTGCGCTCCGCCGTGATGCGGCTGTCCCGTCGCCTCAAGCACCAGCGGGTCGACGAGTCGCTCAGCCCCACCGAGATGTCGGTGCTCGGCACCCTGTCCAACTGCGGCAGCGCGACCCCGGGCGAGCTCGCCCGCAAGGAACACGTCCAGCCGCCCTCGATGACCCGCATCGTGGCGCTGCTGGAGGCCAAGGGACTGGTCCGGCTGGAGCCGCATCCGGAGGACCGGCGCCAGAAGGTCGTGACGCAGACCGAGCAGGCCGTGGTCATGCTCGAGGAGAGCCGCCGCAAGCGGAACGCGTTCCTGGCCACGCTGGTCGAGGGCCTCGACGAGGACGAGTGGGCGAAACTGCGCGCCGCCGCCCCCGTACTGGAGAAGCTCGCCCACCTGTAAGCGGCGCAGACGAGGAGGCGAACCCTTTGAGTACGGGACCCGGAGCAGCTTCCGCCCCCGCACCTGACGGCCACGACGAGACGACCACCCCCGACGCGCCCCGCAGGACCTCGATGTTCGCCTCCCTGAAGGTCAGGAACTACCGCCTGTTCTTCGCGGGCCAGGTCGTCTCCAACGTCGGCACCTGGATGCAGCGCATCGCCCAGGACTGGCTGGTCCTCAGCCTCACCGGCTCCTCGGCGGCCGTCGGCATCACCACGGCCCTCCAGTTCCTGCCGATGCTGCTCTTCGGCCTCTACGGCGGCGTCCTCGTCGACCGCCTGCGCAAGCGCCCCACGCTGCTGGTCACCCAGTCCGCGATGGCCCTGACCGCGCTCTTCCTCGCCGTCCTCACCCTGACCGGCCACGTCCAGGTCTGGCACGTCTACCTCGCCGCCTTCGCGATGGGCCTGGCCACCGTCGTGGACAACCCGGCCCGCCAGTCCTTCGTCTCCGAGCTGGTCGGCCGGGACCAGCTGCAGAACGCGGTGAGCCTGAACTCGGCCAACTTCCAGTCCGCCCGGCTGGTCGGCCCGGCCGTCGCCGGCCTGATGATCACCGGCGTGGGCACCGGCTGGGCCTTCCTCGCCAACGGCTTCTCCTTCGTCGCGCCGCTCAGCTGCCTGCTGCTGATGCGCGCCCGCGAACTGCACGCCGTCCAGCGCGCCCCGCGCGGCAAGGGCCAGCTGCGCGAAGGGCTGCACTACGTCGCCGGGCGCCCCGAGCTGATCTGGACCATCGTGCTCGTCGGCTTCATCGGCACCTTCGGCTTCAACTTCCCGGTCTTCCTGTCCGCCTTCGCCGACGACGTCTTCGACGCGGGCGCCGGCGCCTACAGCCTCTTCAACACCCTCATGGCCGTCGGCTCGGTGACCGGCGCCCTGCTCGCCGCCCGGCGCGGCACGGCCCGGCTGCGCGTCCTGATCGCGGCGGCGCTGGGCTTCGGCGCCCTGGAGATCGCGGCGGCGACGGCACCGGAGCTGTGGCTGTTCGCGCTGCTGATGGTCCCGATAGGGGTCTTCAGCATGACGGTCAACGTCACCGCCAACACCAGCATCCAGATGTCCACCGACCCGGCCATGCGGGGCCGCGTCATGGCCCTGTACATGATGGTGTTCCTGGGCGGTTCCCCGGTCGGCGCGCCGATCGTCGGCTGGGTCACCGACACCTACGGCGCCCGGGTCGGCTTCGCCGCCGGAGGGGCCGTGGCCGCCCTCGCCGCGCTCGTGATCGGCCTGGTCCTGGCCCGCGTCGGCAACCTGCGCCTGTCGGTCGGCTGGCACCGCGGCCACCCGCAGGTGCGGTTCGTGCCGCGGGAGCGGAGCGAGGAACTGGCACCGGCGGCGTAGGCCGGCTCAGTCGCGGCGCCGGAGTCATGCCGGGCAGACTGTGGCCCATGAGACTCTTCGCCGCCGTGCTGCCGCCCGAGGACGTCACCGCCTCCCTCGCCGACGAGGTGGCCGCGCTGCGCGGGCTGCCCGGCGCGGACGGGCTGCGCTGGACCGGCCGCCCCGGCTGGCACTTCACGCTCGCCTTCTACGGCGAGGTCGACGACGGCGTCGTACCCGACCTGTCGGCCCGGCTGGAGCGGGCGGCACACCGCACCGCCCCCTTTCCACTGGCCCTGCGCGGCGGCGGTCAGTTCGGGCACGGGCGGGCTTTGTGGGCGGGAGCCGAGGGCGACGTGGCCACGCTGCGGCTGCTCGCGGACCGTGCGGAGGCGGCGGGGCGCAAGGCGGGCGTCGAGATGGGCGAGCACCGCCGCTACACGCCCCACCTGACGGTCGCCCGCAGCCGCGAGGCGTTCGAGGTGCGGCCGTACGTCGAGGCCCTGGACGGCTTCACCGGACCCGCCTGGACCGTGACGGAGCTGGCCCTGGTGCGCAGCAACCTGCCGGGGTCCGGCGTACCGGGCGAGCAGCCCCGTTACGAGGCGGTCGGCCGCTGGCCGCTCGGCGCCTCCGGTTAGGCTCGGGGGCGTGGACCCGAAGACCCGTAACCGGATCATGGCCGGTGTACTCGTGCTGATGCTCGTCGTGGTGGCGGTGGCGGCGGCCCTCGGCTGAGCGGCCGTGCGGCGACCGCCGCCCCGCGCACACCGCTACCAGGCGAAGGCCTCCGGCGAGGGCCCCGGCCCCGGGAAGATCTCGTCCAGCCCGGTCAGCAGCTCCTCCGACAGCTCCAGCTCCACGGCCCGCAGCGCCGACGCGAGCTGCTCCGCGGTGCGCGGACCGACGATGGGGCCGGTCACCCCGGGCCGGGTCAGCAGCCACGCCAGCGCGGCCTCGCCGGGCTCGACGCCGTGCTTGTCGAGCAGGTCCTCGTAGGCCTGGATCTGCGCCCGCTTCGCGGGGTCGGCGAGGGTGTCGGCGGCCCGGCCGGAGGCACGGCGCCCGCCCTGGACCTCCTTGCGGATGACGCCCCCGAGCAGCCCGCCGTGCAGCGGCGACCACGGGATGACACCGAGCCCGTAGTCCCGCGCGGCCGGGATGACCTCCATCTCGGCCCGGCGCTCGGCCAGGTTGTACAGGCACTGCTCGCTGACCAGGCCGATGGTGCCGCCGCGCCGGGCGGCGGCCTCGTTGGCCTGGGCGATCTTGTAGCCGGGGAAGTTGGACGAACCCGCGTAGAGGATCTTGCCCTGCTGGACCAGGGTGTCGATGGCCTGCCAGATCTCGTCGAACCCGGTGGCGCGGTCGATGTGGTGGAACTGGTACAGGTCGATGTGGTCGGTCCGCAGCCGCTTCAGGCTGGCGTCGACCGCCCGCCGGATGTTCACGGCGGACAGCTTGTCGTGGTTGGGCCACGCTTCGCCGTCGGCGCCCATGTTGCCGTAGACCTTGGTGGCGAGGACGGTCCGGTCGCGCCGGTCGCCGCCCTGGGCGAACCAGTTGCCGATGATCTCCTCGGTACGGCCCTTGTTCTCGCCCCAGCCGTACACGTTGGCGGTGTCGAAGAAATTGATGCCGGCGTCCAGCGCCGCGTCCATGATGGCGTGGCTGTCGGCCTCGTCGGTCTGCGGACCGAAGTTCATGGTGCCGAGGACGAGTCGGCTGACCTTGAGTCCCGTGCGTCCGAGCTGCGTGTACTCCATGGCCCAAGCCAACGACTTGGAGTGCGCTCCAGGCAAGCGGGTCCGGCCCGTTCAGTCGCGGGGGAAGCCGGCGGTGGGGAGGGTCAGGTCGAGGACGGTGTCGGTGAGGTCCAGGTCCTGGCCGAAGGCGACCCGCGTCTCGGTCGTGTAGTCACCGTCCTTGGGGTGGGTGAAGACGTGGCAGCGGCCCTGGTAGGGATCGGCGACGAGGTAGAGGGGGACCTCGGCGGCGGCATAGGCGAGCTTCTTGGGGCCGTAGTCGTTCGCGGCCGTGCCCTGGGAGATGACCTCGGCGACGAACTCGACGTCCTCGTACCGCCAGTGGCCGGTGTCGTCCTGCTCCGCTCCGTCGCGGAGCTTGGCGACGTCCGGGCAGAAGCCGTTCTCGTGGCCGGGGAAGTCGATACGGACATCGGAGAAGATCTTGGCATTCCTGCCGAAGCGATCATCGACGGCTCGTGCGATCCGGAAGATGATCCCCCAGTGCGTGTCTCGCTGCGGTGTCATGTGGACGCTGCCCCCGACGATCTCGACCCTGAATCCTTCGGGGACGGGCATCCGCTCCAGCCGCTCGAACCACTCGTCCAGGCGCTGGGTGTTGGCGTCGGCCATGGCGATCCTGTCTTCAAGGACGGTCATCGTGGCACTCCTCCCCGGCTGTCCCACGGGCGGGAGCAGCCGCGCGGTACAACGATACGCACGGTGACCGGGACACGGGAGCCCGCGCATATGCCACCGCGGGGGAGGGCGGAGGCGGGCTACGGCGCCGCGCTGTAGGGGCCGCCCAGTTCCCACGCCTCGTGCATCGCGTCCGCGAAGGCGCCCGCGATGCCGTGCTCGCCGCGCTCGTTGGGGTGGGTGCCGTCGTAGGTGTCCCTGTGGAAGTCGTACGACGCGGGCGGCGGGACGAGCAGCAGCGGGGAGTCCGCCTCGTCGAGGTCGGCGAGCGTCTTCGCGAGGAGTTCGTTGAAGCGGGTGACCTGCTCGGCGAAGGGCGCGTCGGTGTCCGCGCGGATGTTGTGGAGCACCGGCATCACGGCGACGCGGAGGTGCGGGTTCGCCGCGCGCGCGTCGGTCACGAAGCTCCGGACGTTGTCCGCGGTCTGCTCCGCGTTCGTGTAGAAGCCGAGGTCGATGAGGCCCAGGGAGACCAGGAGCACGTCCGCGCGGCAGGACCGTACCGTCTCGCCGATGAGCGGGGTCATGTGGTGCCAGCCCTCGCCCCAGCCGGCCAGGTGCGCGCGGGGGAAGTCGGGCTCGGCGTAGGCCTGCGAGGTGGGCGCGTCCGTCGACGGGTCGTGCAGCGCCTCGCGCGGGCCGACGAACGTGAAGGGGCCGCCGTACGTGTCGCGCAGGTGCTGCCACAGCCGGTGGCGCCACGTGTGCTCGCCGGCGCTCCCTATCGTCATGGAGTCTCCGACGAACATGAACCTGAGCATCCGCTCATCATGGACGATCGGCCCGGCCGACGCGATGTGAGCCCGACCACGCAGCGTGACCCCCGGCGTGAACACCCGCGCGGGATGGCAGGCTTGGCGCATGCGCCGACCCTTCGCCCTCCTCGTCTCGGCCCTCCTCGTGGGCGCGTTCGCCGTGCCCGCCTCCGCAGCCGACGGCGGCGACGGCGACGACGGGTTCACGATCGAGGACCCGAGGATCACCGAGTCGAGCGGCCTTGCCGCCTCCCGCCTCCACCCCGGCGTCTACTGGACGCACAACGACCAGGACAACGGGCCCTACCTGTACGCGGTGGACGGCGCCACCGGGAAGACGGTCGCCCGCGTCGCGCTCTCCGGCGTCGGCACTCCGCGGGACATCGAGGCGATCTCCATCGGCCCCGGCAACAAGCTCTTCGTCGGCGACATCGGCGACAACCTCGGCGGCACCTGGCCCTACGTGTGGGTCTACGAGCTGCCCGAGCCCACGGAGCTGAAGGACCAGACGGTCAGGGCGACGCAGTACGTGGTGAAGTACGCGGACGGCGCCCGGGACGCGGAGTCGCTCGCCGTGCACCCGAAGACCGGACGGGTCTACATCATCGACAAGAACGAGGACGGCGGGCACCTCTACGAGGGCCCGGCGAAGCTCTCGGCGTCCGGCACCAACGTCTTCCGGCGCGCGGCCCCCGTGGAGCTGTGGGCCACCGACGCCGCCTTCTCCCCGGACGGCGAGCGGCTCGCGGTGCGGGGCTATCTCGGAGGCCTCTGGTACGACTGGAACGGCGGGAAGATCCAGCGCAAGGGGCGGATCAGCGTGCCCCTCGGCCAGGGCGAGTCCGCCACCTACACCGCCGACGGCGGGAAGCTGCTGCTCGGCATGGAGGGGGCGCGGAGCCCGGTGCGGGCCCAGGACGCGCCCGGGGGCGGCGGGGGCGGGGACTCGTCGTCGTCCTCCTCGGGAGGGTCGGCCGCCTCCGCTGACGACGGCTCCGGCACGGGCACGCTGAAGCTCGGGGCGCTCGGGCTGGTCGTCGCGTGCGCGGCCCTGTTCGGGCTACGCAGGCTGGTCCGGCGCCGCTGAGCCGGGGGCAGCTGGGCCGGGGGCCGCTGACGCAGGTGCCGCTGGGCCGGGGGCCGCTGGGCCCGCCGCCGTGGCGCGCGCGGCCACCAGTACCTCCAGCCCGTCCAGGATGCGCTGGAGGCCGAACTCGAAGTGGTCGAAGCCGGGGCCGAAGGTGTCCTCGGAGAGGGAGGCCAGCACCGGGTAGCGCCCGCTGGTCATGACCTTCTCCAGCACCGGCTGCTGGGCGGCCCAGAACTGGGCGTCCGTCAGCCCGGAGCTGCGCTCGGCCTCCTCCTGGTACACCTGCGTGCGGGCGGCCCCGACGACGTACCCGTCGAGCATGATGATCACCGACAGGAGTTCGGGGTCGGTCAGGCCCATCGGCTTGATCCGGGTGAGGACCTTCTCCATGCCGTCCAGGGCGCTCGGGCCGAGCACGGGGCGGGACTGGTTGACGTTCAGCAGCCAGGTGTGGCGTCGGTGGAGGGCGAGGGCGGAGCGGCCGAGGGCCTCCAGCGTCGAACGCCAGCCGCCGTCGCCGTAGTCGCCGGGGTCCTCGGAGGTGCGCTGCACGCGGTCCAGCATCAGGTCGAGCAGTTCGGCCTTGCCGGGGACGTAGCGGTACAGGGACATCGTGCCGGTGCCGAGGTCGGTGGCGATCCGGCGCATGGAGACGGCGGCGAGCCCCTCCCGGTCGGCGATCTCCACGGCGGCTTCCACGATCCGCTCCAGCGTCAGCCCCGGCTTCGGCCCGCGGCTCGGCCGCCGGCCGGTGTCCCACAACAGTTCGATGGTGCGGCCGATGTCGCCGCTGCCGCTGGTCTCCGTGCCGCTCGCCATGGAGTCAGTCTAGGTCCGCGGAAATAAATTGGGTACGGTGTACGCGCATTCGGGTACGGTGTACTCAGTTGGTGAGCGAGAGGGGGACCCATGGGTGACGGACACGCGGTACGGGCCGAGGGGCTGGAGAAGCGGTACGGCGAGAAGCGTGCGCTCGACGGCTTCGACCTGGCCGTCCGGGAGGGCACCGTGCACGGCCTGCTGGGGCCGAACGGCGCCGGGAAGACCACCGCCGTGCGCATCCTGTCCACACTGATCAGGCTGGACGGCGGACGGGCCGAGGTGGCGGGTCTGGACGTCGCCCGCCGGCCGCGCGAGGTGCGGGCCCGGATCGGCCTCACCGGGCAGTACGCGGCCGTGGACGAGGTGCTCACCGGCCGGCAGAACCTGGAGATGTTCGGACGCCTGTTCCACCTGGGCGGCCGGCGGGCCCGGGCCCGCGCCGTCGAGCTGCTGGAGCAGTTCGACCTGACCGACGCCGCCGACCGGGGCGTCGGCAAGTACAGCGGCGGCATGCGGCGCCGGCTCGACCTCGCCGCCTCGATGATCCTCGCCCCCTCCGTCCTGTTCCTGGACGAGCCGACGACGGGCCTCGACCCCCGCAGCCGCGGTGAGGTCTGGGACTCGGTCCGGGCCCTGGTGGCGAGCGGCACGACCGTCCTGCTGACCACGCAGTACCTGGAGGAGGCCGACAAGCTGGCCTCCCGCATCACCGTCATCGACCAGGGCCGGTCCATCGCCGACGACACCCCGGACGGGCTGAAGAACCTGGTCGGCGGCGACCGCGTCGAGGTCGTGGTGGCCGAGCGGGCCGACATCCCGAGGGTGGTGAAGGTCGTCGCGCGGGTCTGCGAGGGCGAACCGGAGGCCGACGAGGAGGCGCTGCGCGTGCACGCCCCGGTCACCGACCGGGTCGCCGCGCTGACCGAGGTGGCGCGGACCCTCCAGGACGAGGGGGTCGGCGTGGAGGACATCGGGCTGCGCAGGCCGAGCCTCGACGACGTGTTCCTGCGCCTGACCGGGCACCGCACGGACCGTGCCGCCCGTACCGAGAAGGAGGCGGCGGCATGAGCGCCCTCGACCCGACGACGGCCCCGCGCGAACGCGGGGGGCTGTACTGGCTGTTGGCCGACTGCGGCAACATCGTGCGCCGCGGCCTGACGCACTACCAGCGCCAGCCCGTCAACATCGCCTGGCAGCTGGGCTTCCCGATCCTGTCCGTCCTCCTCTACGGCTATGTCTTCGGCAGTGCGATGACCGTGCCGGGCGGCGGGGACTACAAGGACTTCCTGATGCCGGGCATGTTCGTGATGACCATGGCGTTCGGCTTCATCAACACCGCCACCGTCGTCGTCTACGACTCCACCAAGGGCGTCATCGACCGGTTCCGGTCCATGCCGATGTCCTCCTCCGCCGTGGTCGCGGGGCGCGGCGTGACCGACCTCGTGATCGCCTGCGCCGAGCTGGCGATCATGATGCTGACGGCGCTGGCCATGGGCTGGCGGCCGGACGGCGGCTGGGGCTTCCTGGCGGCGTTCGCGCTGCTGCTGTGGCTGCGGTTCGCGCTGATCTGGATCGGCGTGTGGCTGGGCCTGCTGGTCCCGAACCCGGAGGCGGCCGGCGGTCTGTTCGCGGTGGCGTTCCCGCTGACGATGATCTCCAGCATCTTCGTCGCCCCGCAGCTCATGCCCGACTGGCTGGGCTGGGTGGCCGCCTGGAACCCGATCTCCTCCACGGCGGCGGCCGCCCGCGAGCTGTTCGGCACGCCGGTCGGCGGCGGCGACTCGTGGGTCGAGCAGCACGCGGTGCTGATGGCGTGCGTGTGGCCGGTGGTCCTGACGGCGGTCTTCCTGCCGTTGGCGGTACGGCGGTTCCAGCGCCTCAGCAGGTAGGGGCCCGGGGGACGGGGAATGGGGAACGCGCAGGGGCGCCCGGCGGATGTCCGCCGGGCGCCCCTCGTCGTCCTGCGCGGGCGACCGCTACAGCTTCTCGATCACGTAGTCGACGCACTTGGTGAGCGCCTCGACGTCCGCGGGGTCGATCGCCGGGAACATCGCGACGCGCAGCTGGTTGCGGCCGAGCTTGCGGTACGGCTCGGTGTCGACGACGCCGTTGGCGCGCAGCACCTTGGCGACGGCGGCCGCGTCGATGTCGTCGGCGAAGTCGATCGTGCCGATGACCTGCGAGCGCTTGGCCGGGTCCGAGACGAACGGCGTGGCGTACTTGGACTCGTCGGCCCAGGTGTACAGGCGGGTCGAGGAGTCCTTCGTGCGGCCGGTGGTGAAGTCCAGGCCGCCCTGGCCGTTCATCCACTCCAGCTGCTCGCCCAGCAGGAACAGCGTGGCGAGCGCCGGGGTGTTGTACGTCTGGTTCTTGCGCGAGTTGTCGATCGCCGTCGGGAGGGAGAAGAACTCCGGGACGTGCCGGCCGGACGCGTGGATCCGCTCGGCGCGCTCGATCGCGGCGGGGGAGAAGACGCCGATCCACAGGCCGCCGTCCGAGGCGAACGACTTCTGCGGGGCGAAGTAGTAGACGTCGGTCTCGGCGATGTCCACGGGCAGGCCGCCGGCGCCGGAGGTGGCGTCGACCAGCACGAGGGAGCCCTCGTCGGCACCGGCGACGCGCTTGATCGGCATGGCGACGCCGGTCGAGGTCTCGTTGTGCGTGAACGCGTAGACGTCCACGCCGGCCTCGGCGCGCGCCTCGGGATGCGTGCCCGGGTCGGAGGCGACGACCGTCGGCTCGGCCAGCCAGGGGGCGAGCTTGGCCGCCTTGGCGAACTTGGAGGAGAACTCGCCGAAGTTCAGGTGCTGCGACTTGTTCTCGATCAGGCCGTGGGTCGCGACGTCCCAGAACGCGGTGGAGCCGCCGTTGCCGAGGATCACCTCGTAGCCGTCGGGGAGCTGGAACAGCTCGCGGATGCCCTCACGGACCTTGCCGACCAGGTTCTTGACCGGGGCCTGGCGGTGGGAGGTGCCGAGGAGGGACGTACCGGTGGCGGCCAGGGCGTCCAGCGCCTCCACCCGCACCTTGGAGGGGCCCGCGCCGAATCGACCGTCCGCGGGCTTGATGTCAGCAGGAATCTGGATCTCAGCCACGTGCCGGAGGGTATCTCCTCGGCGAAACCGGACGGCGACATGTCCGTCCGATGAGACGAGATCTCCGCCTTGCGGACCTGTACGGAGCTACGACGGCCCATCCTGGACGCATGACCGATCTGGAGGCAGCACTGCGCGGAGCCGTCCGGGGCGAGGTCGCCTTCGACGTCACCTCGCGCGCCCTGACGACGATGGACGCGTCCAACTACCGCAGGGTCCCGCTCGGCGTGGTGGCGCCGAGGGACGCCGACGACGTGGCGGCGGTGCTGGCGGTGTGCCGGGAGCACGCGGTGCCGGTCGTGGCGCGGGGCGGGGGCACGTCGATCGCGGGGCAGGCGACGGGCACCGGGGTCGTGCTGGACTTCACCCGGCACATGAACCGGCTGGTCTCGCTCGACCCCGGGGCGCGCACGGCCGTCGTCCAGCCGGGTCTGGTCCTCGACCGCCTCCAGGAGGCCGCGGCCCCGCACGGCCTGCGCTTCGGCCCCGACCCGTCCACCCACAGCCGGTGCACGCTCGGCGGGATGATCGGCAACAACTCGTGCGGCTCCCACTCGGTGGCCTGGGGCACCACGGCCGACAGCGTGGACGAGCTGACGGTGCTCACCGCGCGGGGCCGGTCGCTGCGGCTCGGGCAGGGCTGGGCCGGGGCGCCGCCGGGCCTGCGGGAGCTGGTCGACGGCGAACTGGCGCGGCTGCGCACCGGTTTCCCGGACCTCCCCCGCCGGATCTCCGGGTACGCGCTGGACGCGCTGCTGCCGGAGCGGGGCGCGGACGTGGCCCGTTCCTTCTGCGGCTCGGAGGGCACGCTGGGCGTGCTGACGGAGGCGGTGGTGCGGTTGGTGGAGGCACCGCGGTCGCGTGCGCTGGCGGTGCTGGGCTACGCCGACGAGGCCGGGGCGGCGGAGGCGGCGGCGGGGCTGCTGCCGCTCGGGCCGCTGACGGTGGAGGGCATGGCGGTGGACCTCGTGCCGTCGACGCGGGGGCTGCCGCGGGGCGGGGCGTGGCTGTTCGTCGAGACCGGCGGCGACACGGAGGCCGAGGCGCGGGCGCGGGCGGAGGCCGTCGTGCGGGCGGCGGACGTCGTGGACGCCCTGGTGGTGGCCGACCCGGCCGGGCAGCGGGCCCTGTGGCGGGTCCGGGAGGACGCGAGCGGCACGGCGACCCGGATGCCCGGGGGCGCGGAGGCGTGGCCCGGCTGGGAGGACTGCGCGGTGCCGCCGGCCCGGCTCGGCGCCTATCTGCGGGACTTCCGGGGCCTGTTGGCCGCTCACGGACTGCGGGGCACGCCGTACGGGCACTTCGGGGACGGCTGCATCCACGTGCGCATCGACTTCGACCTGCTGACGGCGGCCGGAGTGGCCCGTTTCCGCCGCTTCTCGGAGGAGCTGGCGGACGTCGTCGTGGCACACGGAGGTTCCCTCTCCGGAGAGCACGGGGACGGGCAGGCGCGGGCGGAACTGCTGCCGAGGATGTACGGCGAGGAGACGGTGGCCCTCTTCGAGCGGGCGAAGGCCGTCTGGGACCCGGACGACCTCCTCAATCCCGGGATGCTGGTCCGCCCGGCGCCGCTGGACGCGAACCTCCGCTTCTCCGTCCTGCCCCGCGGACCGGTGGACGTGGCCTTCGGCTACCCCGCCGACGGCGGCGACTTCTCGGCCGCCGTGCGCCGCTGCGTCGGGGTCGCCAAGTGCCGTACGACGTCGGCGGCGGGGTCCTCGGTGATGTGCCCGTCCTTCCGGGCGACCGGCGAGGAGGAGCACTCGACGCGCGGTCGTGCCCGCCTGCTGCACGAGATGCTCGCCGGCGAGCTGGTCACCGACGGCTGGCGGTCGACGGAGGTCCGGGACGCCCTCGACCTCTGCCTGTCCTGCAAGGGCTGCCGCTCCGACTGCCCCGTCGAGGTCGACATGGCCACGTACAAGGCGGAGTTCCTGCACCACCACTACGCCGGGCGCCGCCGCCCGGCCGCCCACTACGCGCTGGGGTGGCTGCCGGTGTGGCTGCGCTGGGCGTCCCGAGCGCGGCTGGCGCCGGTCGTCAACGCCCTGTCCGCCGTGGGGCCGCTCGCGGCGGTGGCGAAGCGGCTGGGCGGGATCGCGGGGGAGCGGCACGTGCCGAGGCTGGCGGGGGAGACGTTCAGTCGGTGGTGGCGGGGGCGGCCCGCCCCGACGGGCGGCGGCGACCTGGTGGTCCTGTGGCCCGACACCTTCACCGAGCACCTCTCGCCGTCCGTGGGCCGGGCGGCGGTGCGGGTGCTGGAGGCGGCGGGACTGCGGGTGGCGCTGCCGCCGACCCTCGCGGGAGGAGCCCTCGCGGACGGCCGCACGTGGGCGGCGACCGCCCTGCTCACCGCCCGCAGGGGCCGGGTCTGCTGCGGCCTGACGTACGTGTCCACGGGCCAGCTGGACCGCGCCCGCGCGGTGCTGCGCCGCACGCTGGACCTGATGGCGCCGGTGCTGGAGACCCCCGCGCCGGTCGTCGTCCTGGAGCCGAGCTGCGCCGCGGCCCTCCGCACGGACCTGCCCGAGCTGCTCCACGACGACCCCCGCGCGGCCCGCCTCGCCGCCCGCGTGGTGACCTTCGCGGAGGTTCTGGAACGCCACGCCCCCGACTGGACGCCGCCCGCTCTGGACGTCCCGGCGGTCGGCCAGACCCACTGCCACCAGCACGCGGTCCTGGGCGACGCGGCCGACCGCCGCCTGCGCGAGGCGGCCGGCCTGACCGGCGAGCTGAGCGGCGGCTGCTGCGGACTCGCGGGCAACTTCGGTTTCGAGGCCGGCCACTACGAGGTCTCGGTCGCCTGCGCGGAGGACCAGCTGCTGCCAGCGGTGCGGGAGGCGCCGGAGGGGTCGGTGGTCCTGGCGGACGGCTACTCGTGCCGGACCCAGCTGGAACAGCTGGCGGGAGCGCGGGCACGGCACCTGGCGGAGGCACTGGCGGAGGGGTTGGAGGGGTCCTGACGGGCGGGGTGCAGATCCGCTCCGGGTGCTCTCCGCGCGCTCGGTCGAGCGTGTGCAGCCTCCGTCCCCGGCTCTCGGTCACCCGCAGCGCATCGCCCGCTGACCGAGCCTCACCCCGAGCTGCCGCCGGCGAGTTCGCGCACGGGCCCGGCCCGGGTGCGCACGAGACCCGATGATCAGTGCGCCCGCCAGATCGTCAGGTCCGCGGTGACGAAGCCGATGTCCGGGATCGCGGTCGACTTGGTCTGGATGACCAGCAGTGCGATGTCGCCGTCGGGGTGCCTGACGCAGATCTCGGATCCGGCCGCCGCCGTGGCCAGCGGGAGGCGGCGGCCGTCGTCCTCGGCGGTCCGCCGGCGGCACGTCTCGTACGTGGCACCCGGATCGCCGTACAGCTGGCTGAGCACACTGGTGTCGCTCTCCAGTTCGCAGCCCGTCTCGGTGCAGTCGAAGCGGATGTCACCCTCGCGGTCCTCGCGTTCCCTTCCGCTGCGGATGCTCAGGGAGTTCTCGCCGGTCAGCATCGGGGGGTAGTAGGCGTGGGCACGCGGCGCCCCGGCCTCCCCGGAGGGGGGCCGGCCGGACGGCGCGGACCCTCCGGTCGACGCCGGCCCGGGCACCGCGGCTGCGGAGGCCTTCGCCCCTTCCGCCGCCGGTCCGGGCGTCACGGAGGCGGACGCGGAGGCGGATGCGGCCGTGTCCCGGTCGCGGCCCCGGTCGCCGTCGGCGTCGAAGGCGTCCCGCACCGTCCACGCCGCCGCGATCAGCAGCCCGGCCGCGGCCAGGGCGCAGGCCCCGACCAGCGCGGCGCGCCCGCGGCGGGAGCGCCGGCCCTCGGGTCCGGCCTGCGGCCGCGGCACGGACGGCCCGTGCGGGGCGGCCCACGGCTGCGGAACCGTCCAGGGACGTGTGCGGGCCGTGACCGGGACCGGGTGCGCCGCGGCCGGAACGGGGGCCGGGGACGGGGCGGTGGGCGGCGGGGGTACCGACACCTCGGGGCCGGCCACCTCCCGCCAGACCGCCGGGCCGGCACCCGCCTCGGCATCCCCGCCCAACTCCTGCCGGCACCGCTCGACGAGCTCCGCCGGGGTGGCCCGTTCTCCGGGGGCGGCGGCGAGGCAGCGGGCGATCAGCGGGCGCAGCGGTTCGGGCAGCCCGGACAGGTCGGGCTCGGAGTGCACGATCCGGTACAGGACGCTGACCCCGGGGCCGTCGCCGTAGAGCGGCCGGCCCAGGGCGGCGAACGCGGCCGTCTGCCCGAGCGCGAAGACGTCGGTCGCCGCCGTGACGTCTCCCCCGGCCGCCTGCTCGGGGGCCATGTACTGAGGGGTGCCGATGGTGGCGCCGGTCGCGGTGTGCGCGGTGCTGTCGGAGGCGACCGCGATGCCGAAGTCGATGACACGGGGGCCGTCGGAGGCCAGCAGGACGTTGGACGGCTTGAGGTCCCGGTGCACGATTCCCGCACCGTGGATGGCCTGCAGCGCCTCGGCCACCCCCGCCATCAGCCACAGCACCGCCGGCACCGGCAGCGGTCCGCTCCGGGCGACGACGTCCGACAGGGCGGGCCCCGGCACGTACAGCGTGGCCAGCCAGGGGGGTGTGCCGTCCGCGTCGGCGTCGATCAGCTCGGCGGTGTAGGCGCCCTTCACCCTGCGGGCCGACTTGATCTCCCGGCCGAAGCGCCGCCGGAACGCCGGGTCGTCGGCCAGTTCGGACCGGACGACCTTGAGGGCCACCGGGCGTCCGCCCCGGGTGTACGACAGGTACACCCGGCCCATGCCGCCCGCGCCGAGCCTGGCCGCGAGGCGGTAACCGGCCACCGAGCGTGGATCGTCGTCCCGCAACGCCTGGAAGACCTCGGCCGTGTGGTTCACCGGTTCCCTCCCCCATGATCCCGATGAGCTGACCAGCACCGCAGCTTATGTGCTGCGGGTGACGGGCCGCCCCGCCGGGGCGGGGCCGGGCTTCGGGCACGGACTCCGGGCGGGACCGGGCTCCGGACGGGAGGGACCCCGCGGCCTACGGGAGATCCGGGAGCGCCTTGGCCCGCCTGCGCCCCATCTGGGTCCGCACCGCTCCCATGCTGGCCGCGATGACCAGCGCGATGGCGGCGGACTGGGTCGCGGTCAGGGCCTGGTCGAGGATGAGGAAACCGGCCGCCGCGGCGATGGCGGGCTCCAGGCTCATGAGGATCGCGAAGGTCGGCGCGGGCAGCCGGCGCAGGGCGAGGAGTTCGAGGGTGTACGGCAGCACGGAGGAGAGCAGGGCGACCCCGGCGCCCAGCGCCAGCGTCACCGGGTCGATCAGCTCGGCGCCGGACTCGGCGATGCCCAGCGGAAGGAACAGCACCGCCCCGACCGCCATCGCGAGGGCCAGCCCGTCGGCCTGCGGGAAGCGCCGCCCGGTGCGCGCGCTGAACACGATGTACGCCGCCCACATGACGCCCGCCCCGAGGGCGAAGGCCGCACCGGCCGGGTCGAGGCTGTCGAAGCCGCCGCCGCTGAGCAGGAAGACGCCGGCCAGGGCGAGCGCGGCCCAGACCAGGTTGACCGCGCGACGGGAGGCGAAGACGGAGAGGGCGAGCGGGCCGAGCACCTCCAGGGTGACGGCCGGGCCGAGGGGGATGCGGTCGACGGCCTGGTAGAAGAGGCCGTTCATCCCGGCCATGGCGATGCCGAAGACGACGACCGTGCCCCAGTCGGCCCGCGAGTGCCCGCGCAGCCGCGGGCGGCAGATCAGGAGCAGCACGACGGCGGCCACGACCAGCCGCAGCGTCACCACGCCCAGCGCCCCGGCCCGCGGCATCAGGCTCACCGCCAGCGCGGCGCCGAACTGCACGGACAGGCCGCCGGCGAGGACCAGCCCGACGGGGCCGAGGGCACCGAACCGGCCGCCGTCGGCCGGGGCGCCGCCCGGCGCGGACGCGGGACCGGCGGCGGACGCCTGGCCGGCGGCTCCCGCTGCCTCGGGGCCCGCCATGGAGGCGGCCGGGGCGGGGGTGCCGGGGGTGGCGCTGGGGGTACTCACGAGGGCTCCGGGACGGTCTGCGGATCGGTTTCGTTCATCGTGCTGTACGGCACGGTCCACAGTAGTGGACTCGGTCAGGCGCGTATACCTGCCATGCAACTGTCGCGGGCGGGGAACGGCACTGTCAACGCACTTCCACCGGCTGGGACGGGGTTCACCGGTCGGGCCCGCACGCCGACCGGGTAGCGTCCACCGCGTGAGACGACTCCTCGCCCGCCTGTGGCGCCTGCTGCGCCCGGTGCAGAGCCGCGTGATGTGGCTGCTGCACACGAAGTACGTGGTCGGTGTCACCGGCGTCGTGCGCGACGACGAGGGGCGGGTCCTGCTGCTGAAGCACCGGATGTGGCCGCCGGGCCGCCAGTGGGGCCTGCCGAGCGGCTTCGCGCGCAAGGGCGAGGACTTCCGGCACACCGTGGTGCGCGAGGTCAGGGAGGAGACGAACCTCGACGTCGAGGTGGGCCGCCTGGTCATGCTCAACAGCGGCCTGCGCACCCGCCTGGAGGTGGCCTACGAGGCCCGGCTGGTCGGCGGTGACCTGCGGATCGACCCGTTCGAGATCCTGGAGGCCCGCTGGTGCCGCCCGGACGACCTCCCCGAGGACGTCCAGCCGGTGTGCCGCCCTCTGGTGCGGGGCGAGACGGCGCCCTGAAGCGCCGGGCCGGTGGTGTCGGGGATCGTCGGGCCGGTGGTGTCGAAGCTTCCGCGCTCCGGTCCTCCGAAGTACCGGTTCGGGAAGTGACCGGGGCGGAGCGGGCGTACGGTCGGAACCGGGCGGCACCGTACCGAGGAGGACTTCCGATGCGCAGCGTGACCTACTCGATGGGCGCCTCGCTCGACGGCTACATCGTCGGGCCGGACGGCGGCTTCGACTGGACGGCACCCGACAGGGACGTCTTCCGCTTCTGGATCGACGAGATCCGGCAGGTCGACGTCCACCTGATGGGGCGGCGGCTGTACGAGACGATGCTGTACTGGGAGACCGCCGAGCAGGACGCGTCGCTCGATGACGACGGGCTCGAATGGGCCGCGCTCTGGAATCCGCTCCCCAAGGTGGTGTTCTCCACCACGCTGTCGGCCGTGCGAGGCAACGCCCGTCTGGCCACGGGCAGCGTCGCGGAGGAGATCCGGCGACTGCGGGCCGAGCCCGGCGAGGGCGAGATCGCGATCGGCGGCGCGACCCTCGCCGCCGAGGCGGCCGCGTCGGGCCTGATCGACGAGTACCGGGTCATGGTCCACCCGGTGCTGGTCGGCGGTGGCGTCCCCTACTTTCCCCGGGACGAACGCAGGGTGGATCTCGACCTCGTCGAGACGCGCACCTTCAACTCGAAGATCGTCCACCTCCGCTACCGCGTGGCGCGCCGAGCGACGTCCTGAGCCGCTACCGCGTGGCGCGCCGAGCGACGTCCTGAGCCGCTACCGCGTGGCGCGCCGAGCGACGTCCTGAGCGCCCGGCACGGGAGGCGTTCTCCCCCGCGGGTGGGGCCCGAGAGGGGCCCACGTCTCCTCGGACAAAATCATGCATGCACGCTTGATTGTTCCGAACCCCACTGCCATGCTCCTCACCACACCGCGCCGCACACCGCCGTGCCCGAGGGGAGCGTCCGTGTCCGATCCCACGCCCGTGATCGACGACCTGCGCGAGGAGAGCGCGGAACTCGACGCGCTGGTCGCGCGGCTCAGCCCCGGGGAGTGGCGGCTGGCCACCCCCGCGCCCCGCTGGACGATCGCCCACCAGATCGCGCACCTGGCCTGGACCGACCGGGCCGCCCTGCTCGCCGTCACCGACGAGAAGGGCTTCGCCGGCCTGGTCGAGCAGGCCCTCGCCGCGCCCGACCGGTACGTCGACGACGGCGCCGAAGAAGGCGCCCGGCAGGCCCCCGCCGAGCTGCTGGCCGGCTGGCGGGAAGGGCGTGCCGCCCTCGACGGGGCGCTGCGCGAGGCGCCCCCCGGCGCCCGCTTCCCCTGGTACGGCCCGCCCATGGCCGCCGCCTCCATGGCCACCGCCCGCCTGATGGAGACCTGGGCCCACGGCCTCGACATCGCCGACGCCCTCGGCGTCACCCGGCCGCCCACCGACCGGCTGCGGCACATCGCCCGCATCGGCGTCCGCGCCCGGGACTTCGCCCACGCGGCCCACGGCCTCACCCCGCCCGCCGAGCCGTTCCGCGTCGAACTCACCGGCCCCGGCGGCGACCTGTGGACGTACGGCCCCGAGGACGCCCGCCAGCGGGTCACCGGCCCCGCCCTCGACTTCTGCCTCCTCGCGACCCAGCGCGCCCACCGCGCCGACCTCGCCCTGCGCGCCGAGGGCCCGGACGCCGACCGCTGGCTGGACATCGCCCAGGCCTTCGCGGGACAGCCCGGAGCGGGCCGGCCGCCGAAGGGGGCCGGCCGGTGAGCGTGCTCCGCGTCGGCAACGCCTCGGGTTTCTACGGCGACCGCTTCGACGCCATGCGGGAGATGCTCACCGACGGCCCGCTGGACGTCCTGACCGGTGACTACCTCGCCGAGCTGACCATGCTGATCCTCGGCCGCGACCGGCTGAAGGACCCGGCCGCCGGGTACGCGCGCACCTTCCTGCGGCAACTGGAGGAGTGCCTCGGCCTCGCCCACGAGCGGGGCGTCAGGATCGTCGCGAACGCCGGCGGACTCGACCCGGCCGGACTCGCCGACGCCGTCCGCACGCTGGCCGGCCGGCTCGGCCTGCCCGTGCGGGTCGCGCACGTCGAGGGCGACGACCGCACCACCGCCCACCCGGGCAGCCTCACCGCCCACGCCTACCTCGGCGGCTTCGGCATCGCCCGGTGCCTGAGCGAGGGCGCCGACGTGGTCGTCACCGGGCGGGTCACCGACGCCGCCCTGGTCACCGGCCCCGCCGTCGCGCACTTCGGCTGGGCGCCCACGGACCACGACCGGCTGGCGGGCGCGGTCGTCGCCGGACACGTCCTGGAGTGCGGGGCGCAGGCGACCGGCGGCAACTACGCCTTCTTCGAGGAACGCGCCGGGGACCTCCGGCGCCCCGGCTTCCCCCTCGCCGAACTGCATGCCGACGGCACCTCGGTCATCACCAAGCACCCCGGCACCGGCGGCTTCGTCGACGTCGGCACGGTCACCGCCCAGCTGCTGTACGAGACGGGCGGCGCCCGGTACGCGGGACCCGACGTCACCGCCCGGCTGGACACCGTACGGCTCACCCGGGACGGACCGGACCGGGTGCGGATCGACGGCGTGCGCGGTGAGGCCCCGCCGCCCACGCTCAAGGTCGGCCTGAGCCGCCTCGGCGGCTTCCGCAACGAGGTCGCCTTCGTGCTCACCGGCCTCGGTGTCGAGGCCAAGGCCGCGCTGGTGCGGGAGCAGATGGCACCCGCCCTGGGCAAGGTCGCCGACGTCCGCTGGGACCTCGTGCGCACCGACCGGCCCGACGCCCCGACCGAGGAGACGGCGAGCGCCCTGCTCAGGCTCGTCGTCCGCGACGCGGACCAGCGGGCCGTGGGGCGGGCGCTGAGCGGCGCCGCCGTCGAGCTGGCCCTCGCCAGCTACCCCGGTTTCCACGTGCTCGCGCCGCCCGGCAAGGGGGCGCCCTACGGGGTCTTCGAGGAGGACCGCGTCCCGCAGGACGCCGTCCGTCAGGTGGCCGTCCTCCACGACGGGCGCCGGGTCGAGGTGGCGCCGCCCCCGGTGACCGCCGCCCTCGACGCCGTACCGGAACCGCCCCTGCCCGAGCCGCTTCGGCCGGGGCCGGTACGCCGGGCCGCCCTCGGCCTCGTCGCCGGGGCCCGCAGCGGCGACAAGGGCGGCAACGCCAACGTCGGCGTGTGGGTCCGGACCGACGAGGCCTGGCGCTGGCTCGCGCACGAGCTGACCGCCGACCGGTTCCGGGAGCTGATCCCCGAGGCCCGCGACCTGCCCGTCACCCGGCACGCGCTGCCCGCCCTGCGCGCCCTCAACTTCGTCGTCGAGGGCATCCTCGGCGAGGGAGTCGCCGCCCAGGCCCGCTTCGACCCGCAGGCCAAGGCGCTCGGCGAATGGCTGCGCGCCCGCCACCTGGACATCCCGGAGGTACTCCTGTGACGGTCCTGCCCTCGGCCCTGGACCCGGCCGCCCCGGACCACCGGGCCCACCGCGAGGCCATGCTCGGCAAGCTCGCCGAGCTGGACGCCGAGCACGCCAAGGTCCTCGCGGGCGGCGGCGAGAAGTACGTCGCCCGGCACCGGGGGCGGGGCAAGCTCCTCGCCCGCGAGCGCGTCGAGCTGCTCCTCGACCCCGACACGCCCTTCCTGGAGCTGTCCCCGCTGGCGGCCTGGGGCAGCGAGTACACCGTCGGCGCCTCCCTGGTCACGGGCATCGGCACCATCGAGGGCGTGGAGTGCCTGATCACCGCCAACGACCCGACCGTGCGCGGCGGTGCCAGCAACCCCTGGTCGCTGAAGAAGGCCCTGCGCGCCAACGACATCGCCCTCGCCAACCGGCTGCCCTGCGTCAGCCTGGTCGAGTCCGGCGGCGCCGACCTGCCGTCCCAGAAGGAGATCTTCATCCCCGGCGGCGCGATCTTCCGCGACCTGACGCGGCTGTCGGCGGCCGGCATCCCGACCGTCGCCGTCGTCTTCGGCAACTCCACGGCGGGCGGCGCCTACATCCCCGGCATGTCCGACCACGTGATCATGGTCAAGGAGCGGGCGAAGGTGTTCCTCGGCGGGCCGCCGCTGGTCAAGATGGCCACCGGTGAGGAGAGCGACGACGAGTCGCTGGGCGGCGCCGAGATGCACGCCCGCACCTCCGGCCTCGCCGACTACTTCGCCGTGGACGAACCGGACGCCCTGCGCCGGGCCCGCAGGGTCGTCGCCCGGCTCAACCACCGCAAGGCACACCCCGATCCGCCGGTCGCCGAGCCGCCGAAGTACGACCCGGAGGAACTCCTCGGCATCGTCCCCGGCGACCTCAAGGTCCCCTTCGACCCGCGCGAGGTGATCGCCCGGATCGTCGACGCCTCCGACTTCGACGAGTTCAAGCCGCTCTACGGGACGAGCCTGGTCACCGGCTGGGCGGCCCTGCACGGCTACCCCGTGGGCATCCTCGCCAACGCCCAGGGGGTCCTCTTCAGCGAGGAGTCGCAGAAGGCGGCCCAGTTCATCCAGCTCGCCAACCAGCGCGACGTCCCGCTCCTGTTCCTGCACAACACCACCGGCTACATGGTCGGCAGGGAGTACGAGCAGGGCGGCATCATCAAGCACGGCGCGATGATGATCAACGCCGTCTCCAACTCCCGCGTCCCCCACCTGTCCGTCCTGATGGGGGCGTCCTACGGCGCCGGCCACTACGGCATGTGCGGCCGGGCCTACGACCCGCGCTTCCTCTTCGCCTGGCCCAGCGCCAAGTCCGCCGTCATGGGCCCCCAGCAACTCGCCGGCGTGCTCTCCATCGTCGCCCGCCAGTCCGCCGCCGCGAAGGGGCTGCCCTACGACGACGAGGGCGACGCGGCGCTGCGCGCCATGGTGGAGCAGCAGATCGAGTCCGAGTCGCTGCCCATGTTCCTGTCCGGGCGGCTCTACGACGACGGCGTCATCGACCCGCGCGACACCCGCACCGTCCTCGGCCTGTGCCTGTCGGCCGTCCACACCGCGCCCTACCAGGGCGCGCGCGGTGGCTTCGGCGTCTTCCGGATGTGAGGGAACCACTGTGACCAGCGAGGAGCACCCTGTGATCGGCACCGTCCTCGTCGCCAACCGGGGCGAGATCGCCTGCCGGATCTTCCGCACCTGCCGCGAGGCGGGCATCCGGACGGTCGCCGTGCACTCCGACGCCGACGAGAACGCCCTCCACGCGCGCGTGGCGGACGCGGCCGTCCGCCTGCCGGGCACCGCGTCCGCGGACACGTACCTGCGCGGCGACCTGATCGTGAAGGCCGCGCTCGCCGCCGGCGCCGACGCCGTGCACCCCGGTTACGGCTTCCTCTCCGAGAACGCCGGCTTCGCGCGGGCCGTCACCGACGCGGGCCTGACCTGGATCGGGCCGCCGCCGGAGGCGATCGAGGCGATGGCGTCCAAGACCCGCGCCAAGGAACTGATGGGCATCGCCCCCCTCGGCGAGGTCACCGAGGCCGACCTGCCGGTGCTGGTGAAGGCGGCGGCCGGTGGCGGCGGGCGCGGCATGCGCGTCGTACGGCGGCTCGCCGACCTCGACGCCGAACTGACCGCCGCCCGCGCGGAGGCGGCGAGCGCCTTCGGCGACGGCGAGGTCTTCGTCGAGCCGTACGTGGAGGACGGGCGCCACGTCGAGGTGCAGATCCTCGCCGACACCCACGGCACGGTGTGGGTGCTCGGCACCCGCGACTGCTCCCTCCAGCGCCGCCACCAGAAGGTGATCGAGGAGGCCCCGGCCCCCGGCCTGGACGCCTCCCTCACCCAGGACCTGCACGAGCAGGCCGTCCGCGCCGCCCGCGCCGTGCACTACACCGGCGCCGGGACCGTCGAGTTCCTCGTCGCCGACGGCCACGCGCACTTCCTGGAGATGAACACCCGCCTCCAGGTCGAACACCCCGTCACCGAGGCGGTGTTCGGCATCGACCTGGTCGCCCTCCAGCTCCGCGTCGCCGAGGGCCACGCCCTGGACAGCGAGCCGCCGCCCCCGCGCGGCCACGCCGTCGAGGCCCGGCTCTACGCCGAGGACCCGGCGCACGGCTGGGCGCCGCAGACCGGTCGCCTGCACCGCCTCGCCGTCCCGGACGGCATCCGCCTGGACACCGGCTACACCGACGGCGACGACATCGGCGTCCACTACGACCCGATGCTGGCCAAGCTCGTCGCGCACGCGCCCACCCGCGCGGAGGCCGTCCGGCGGCTCGCCGGGGCCCTGGAACGGGCGGCGATCCACGGCCCGGTCACCAACCGGGACCTGCTCGTCCGCTCCCTGCGCCACGAGGAGTTCACCTCCGCCCGCATGGACACCGGCTTCTACGCACGCCACCTGACCGCCCTCACCGCGCCCGCCCCCGACCCCCTCGCCCCGCTGGCCGCCGCCCTCGCCGACGCGAGCGCCCGCTCGGGCCGCTTCGGTGGCTGGCGCAACCTGCCCTCGGCACCCCAGGTCAAGCGGTACGCCCTGGCCGGTGAGGAGCACGAGGTCCGCTACCACCACACCCGCGCGGGCCTCACCGCGGAAGGCGTACGCGTGGTGCGGGCCGACGCCCGCTCGGTCGTCCTCGAGACCGACGGCGTCCGGCGCCGCTTCGAGATCGCCCGCTACGGCGACACCGTCCACGTCGGCTCCACCACCCTCACCGCCCTGCCCCGCTTCCCCGACCCCGCCGCCGAGCACGTCCCCGGCTCCCTCCTCGCCCCCATGCCCGGCACGGTCGTCCGCGTCGCCGAGGGCGTGACGGAGGGCGCGCGCGTGGCGGCGGGCCAGCCCCTGCTCTGGCTGGAGGCGATGAAGATGGAACACCGGATCACCGCCCCGGCCGACGGCACCCTGACGACCCTGCAGGTCGTCCCCGGGCAGCAGGTCACGGTCGGCTCGCTCCTCGCGGTGGTGCAGGAGACCTAGGGGCGCGGGACTGCATGGAACATGCGGCTGCGCCGCGTGAGCGCGACAAGCCACGACGAATCCCGCACCCGACCGAAGGAGCACAGAGATGACCCCCCTCCTCGAGTCCGAAGAGCACAGGTCCCTGCGTGAAGCGGTATCCGCCTTCGCCCGGAGCCACCCCCGCACCGACAACCGGCAGTTCTGGCAGGACGCCGCCAAGCTCGGCTACATAGGCGTCAACCTGCCCGAGGCCTACGGCGGGGGCGGCGGCGGCATCACCGAACTCTCCCTCGTCCTGGAGGAGATGGGCGCCGCCGGCAACCCCCTCCTCATGATGATCGTCTCCCCGGCGATCTGCGGCACCGTCATCGCCCGCTTCGGCACCGAGGCCCAGAAGCGCGAGTGGCTCCCGGCGCTCGCCGACGGCAGCCGCCTGATGGCCTTCGGCATCACCGAACCCGACGCCGGTTCCAACAGCCACCGCATCACCACCACCGCCCGCCGCGACGGCACCGACTGGCTCCTCACCGGCCGCAAGGTCTTCATCAGCGGCGTCGACATCGCCGACGCCACCCTGATCGTCGGCCGCACGGAGGACGCCCGCACCGGCCGGCTCAAGCCCTGTCTGTTCATCGTCCCCCGCGACATCCCCGGCTTCGAGCGACGGCAGCTCGACATGGAACTGAACGCCGAGGAGAAGCAGTTCGAGCTGACCCTCGACGACGTGCGGCTGCCCGCCGAGGCCCTTGTCGGCGAGGAGGACGCCGGCCTCCTCCAGCTCTTCGCCGGCCTCAACCCCGAGCGCGTGATGACCGCCGCCTTCGGCATCGGCATGGGCCGCTACGCGCTGACCCGCGCCCTGGACTACGCCCGCGAACGCACCGTGTGGAAGACCCCGATCGGCGCCCACCAGGCCATCGCCCACCCCCTCGCCCAGGCCCACATCGAACTGGAACTGGCCCGCCTGATGATGCAGAAGGCCGCCCACCTCTACGACGCCGGCGACGACCTGGCCGCCGGCGAGGCCGCCAACATGGCCAAGTACGCCGCCGGTGAGGCCTGCGTGAAGGCCGTCGACCAGGCCGTGCACACCCTCGGCGGCAACGGCCTGACCCGCGAGTTCGGGCTCGCCCGGCTGATCACGGCGGCGCGCGTGGCCCGGATCGCGCCGGTGAGCCGCGAGATGATCCTCAACTACGTGTCCCACCAGACCCTCGGCCTGCCCAAGTCGTACTAGCCCGCCCGGGAGGAACCGTGTTCCGCAGCCAGTACGCAGCCGTCCCGCCCGTCGACCTGCCCATCCACGACGCGGTCCTCGGCCGGGCCGCCGCCTTCGGGAACACCCCGGCGCTGATCGACGGCACCGACGGCACCACCCTCACCTACGAGCAGGTCGACCGGTTCCACCGGCGGGTCAGCGCCGCCCTCGCCGAGGCCGGCGTCGGCAAGGGCGACGTCCTCGCCCTGCACAGCCCCAACACCGTCGCCTTCCCCCTCGCCTTCTACGCCGCCACCCGCGCCGGCGCCTCCGTCACCACCGTGCACCCGCTCGCCACCGCCGAGGAGTTCGCCAAGCAGCTGGGGGACTCGCGGGCCCGCTGGATCGTCACCGTCTCACCCCTGCTGGACACCGCCCGCCGGGCCGCCGCACTCGCGGGCGGCGTCCAGGAGATCTTCGTCTGCGACAGCGCCCCCGGTCACCGCTCGCTCGCCGACATGCTGGCCTCGACCGCACCCGAACCGTCCGTCACCCTCGACCCCGCCGAGGACATAGCCGCGCTGCCCTACTCCTCGGGCACCACCGGCACCCCCAAGGGCGTGATGCTCACCCACCGGCAGATCGCCACCAACCTCGCCCAGCTCGAACCCCTGGTGCCCGCCGGTCCCGGCGAACGCATCCTGGCCGTCCTGCCGTTCTTTCACATCTACGGGCTCACGGCCCTCATGAACGCCCCGCTGCGGCTCGGCGCCACCGTCGTCGTCCTGCCCCGCTTCGACCTGGAGCAGTTCCTCGCGGCCATCCAGAACCACCGCATCACCGGCCTGTACGTCGCCCCGCCGATCGTCCTGGCCCTCGCCAAGCACCCCCTCGTCGCCGACTACGACCTGACCTCCCTCAAGTACGTCCTCAGCGCCGCCGCCCCCCTGGACGCGCGGCTCGCCGCCGCCTGCTCGCGGCGGCTCGGCCTGCCGCCCGTCGGCCAGGCCTACGGCATGACCGAACTGTCCCCGGGCACCCACGTCGTCCCCCTGGACGCCATGGCCGACGCACCGCCCGGCACCGTCGGCCGGCTCGTCGCCGGCACCGAGATGCGCATCGTCTCCCTCGACGACCCCGGCAAGGACCTCGGCGTCGGGGAGTCCGGCGAGATCCTGATCCGCGGGCCCCAGGTCATGAAGGGCTATCTCGGCCGCCCCGACGCCACCGCCGCCCTCATCGACGAGGACGGCTGGCTGCACACCGGGGACGTCGGGCACGTGGACGCCGACGGTTGGTTGTACGTCGTCGACCGCGTCAAGGAACTGATCAAGTACAAGGGCTTCCAGGTGGCCCCCGCCGAACTCGAAGCCCTCCTGCTCACCCACCCCGGCGTCGCCGACGCGGCCGTCGTCGGCGCCCACGACGACGACGGCAACGAGATACCGCACGCCCACGTGGTGCGCCGGCCGACCGCGCCCGGCCTCTCGGAGAGCGAGATCATGCTGTACGTCGCCGAACGCGTCGCCCCCTACAAACGCGTCCGCCGGGTCACCTTCGTCGAAGGCGTCCCCCGGTCCGCCAGCGGCAAGATCCTCCGCCGGGAACTGCGAGGCGGCCGGTGACCGCGCTCGGCCGCTCCCGCGCACGCGGCGTCGAGACCCTCACCCTCGACTCCCCGCACACCCGCAACGCCCTGTCGGCGGCCCTCGTCACCGACCTGGCCGCCGCCCTCACCGACGCCGGACGCGACCCGGACGTCCGCGCCGTCGTCCTCACCCACACCGGCAACACCTTCAGCGCCGGCGCCGACCTGCGCGACCCGCCCGACCCGGACGCCCTGGTCGGCCTGGTCCGCGGCATCGTCGAACTGCCCAAGCCGGTCGTCGCCCGCGTCACCGGACACGTCCGCGCGGGTGGCCTCGGCCTGCTCGCCGCCTGCGACATCGCGGGCGCCTCCACCGACTCGACGTTCGCCTTCACCGAGGTCCGCATCGGCGTGGCCCCCGCCGTGATCTCCCTGCCCCTGCTGCCCCGCACCGACCCCCGCGCCCTCGCCCGCTACTACCTCACCGGCGAGCGCTTCGACGCCGCCGAGGCCGCCCGGATCGGCCTGGTCACGGCGGCGGGCGACGACGTGGACGCCGTACTGGGACCCGTCCTGGACGGTGTGCGCCGCGCCTCACCGCAGGCGCTGGCCGAGACGAAACGGCTGCTCACGGCTAGGGTGCTGGAGGCCTTCGACCGGGACGCGGCCCAGCTGACCGCGCTCTCGGCCCGGCTGTTCGCCTCCCCGCAGGCCCGCGAGGGGATGACGGCCTTCCTCGAACGACGGGATCCGGAATGGGTGGTGTGAGCGGCGCCGTGGGCACGGCCGGCGCGGAGCGTGTTCCCAAGCAGGACCGCAGCCGGGCCACCCGGCAGCGGCTCCTGGAAGCGGCCGTGGCCTGCCTCGCCGAACGCGGCTGGGCGGGCTCCACGGTCTCCGTCGTCGCCGAACGCGCGGGTGTCACCCGCGGCGCCGCCCAGCACCACTTCCCGACCCGCGAGGACCTCTTCACGGCCGCCGTGGAGTACGTGGCGGAGGAACGCTCCGGCGCCCTGCGCGCGCTGTTCCCCGAGGGCACGGCGGCCGACGACCGCCGGGCCGTCGTCTCGGCCCTGGTCGACCTGTACACCGGCCCCCTGTTCCGGGCCGCCCTGCACCTGTGGGTCGCCGCCTCCGACGAGGAGCAGCTGCGGGGCCGGGTGACCGAGCTGGAGGCCCGCGTCGGCCGCGAGAGCCACCGCATCGCCGTCGAACTCCTCGGCGCCGACGAGACCCGCCCCGGCGTCCGCGAAACCGTCCAGGGCCTCCTCGACATGGCCCGCGGCCTGGGCCTGGCCACCCTCCTCACCGACGACGCGGCCCGCCGGCGGCGGGTGGTCGACCAGTGGGCGCGGCTGCTGGACGAGGCGCTGGGCTGAGCCGCCCCGTCCCTCAGGGGCTGAGCCGCTCCACGCGCCAGCCCCCGTCCGCCTCCGCCACGTACCGGAGCCGGTCGTGCAGCCGGTTCTCCCGCCCCTGCCAGAACTCCACCTCCCGCGGCACCACCCGGAACCCGCCCCAGTGCGGCGGCACCGGCACCTGCTCGCCCTCCGGATACCGCGCGGCCAGCTCCGCGTACGCGGCGTCCAGGGCGTCCCGCCCGGTCACCACGGACGACTGGACACTGGCCCAGGCACCGAGCTGGGAGCCGTGCGGCCGGGTGCGGAAGTACGCGGCGGTCTCGTCCCGCCCGGTACGCCCCGCGACGCCCGTGACGATCACCTGCCGGGCCATCGGATGCCAGGGGAACAGCAGCGAGACCTGCGGGTTCTCCGCCAGCTCGCGCGCCTTGCGGGAGCCGTAGTTGGTGTAGAAGACGAACCCCTGCTCGTCGAAGTGCTTCAGCAGCACCGTGCGGGAGCTGGGCCGCCCCCGCGCGTCCGCCGTCGAGACGACCACGGCGTTCGGCTCGAAGAGCCCGCCCTCGGTCGCGGCCTGCCGGAACCAGCGCGCGAACTGCTCGACGGGCGTGGCGGCCAGCTCGGTCTCGGCGAGTCCGTCGGCCCGGTACTGCTTGCGCATCGAGGGGAGATCGAAGGGAGCGGCGTCGCGATCGGTCACGCCGCCATCCTGCCGTACCGGCGGTGTTCTTGGTCACTGCGTGGCACTGAGTGCCGCACCCCCTCCCCAAGCGTGTCACTCGGGGATATCGTGCTTGCTCCCGCTCCGGTCGGATGAACGCCGACCGTACGGGGCATCACAGGGGTGACCGCCAGGACCGCGAGTCGTCGGCACGACCGTGGATCCGAGGGACCTAGCGTCCGCGGGGGCGCCGCACCGCTCCCGCACCGGTCGCCACACATCACGATCACGAGGAGCCGCTGATGTCCGACTTCGTACCCGGGCTCGAGGGAGTCGTCGCGTTCGAGACGGAGATCGCCGAACCCGACAAGGAGGGCGGCGCGCTGCGCTACCGCGGCGTCGACATCGAGGACCTCGTCGGCCACGTCTCCTTCGGCAACGTATGGGGCCTGCTCGTCGACGGCGCCTTCAACCCCGGTCTGCCGCCCGCCGAGCCCTTCCCGATCCCCGTCCACTCCGGCGACATCCGCGTCGACGTCCAGTCCGCCCTCGCCATGCTCGCCCCCGTCTGGGGCCTCAAACCCCTCCTCGACATCGACGCCGAGCAGGCCCGCGCGGACCTCGCCCGCGCCGCCGTCATGGCCCTGTCCTACGTCGCCCAGTCCGCCCGCGGCCAGGGCCTGCCCATGGTCCCGCAGCGCGAGATAGACAAGGCCGGCTCCGTCGTCGAACGCTTCATGATCCGCTGGCGCGGCGAACCCGACCCCAAGCACGTCGCCGCCGTCGACGCCTACTGGACCTCGGCCGCCGAGCACGGCATGAACGCCTCCACCTTCACCGCCCGCGTCATCGCCTCCACCGGCGCCGACGTGGCCGCGGCCCTCTCCGGAGCGGTGGGCGCCATGTCCGGCCCGCTGCACGGCGGCGCCCCCTCGCGCGTCCTGCACATGATCGAGGAGATCGAGCGCACCGGCGACGCGGAGGCGTACGTCAGGAAGACCCTCGACGCGGGCGAACGCCTCATGGGCTTCGGCCACCGCGTCTACCGCGCCGAGGACCCCCGCGCCCGCGTCCTGCGCCGCACCGCCCGCGAACTGGGCGCGCCGCGCTTCGAGGTCGCCGAGGCCCTGGAGAAGGCCGCCCTGGCCGAACTCCACGCCCGGCGCCCCGACCGGGTGCTGGCCACCAACGTCGAGTTCTGGGCCGCCATCATGCTGGACTTCGCCGAGGTCCCGGCCCACATGTTCACCTCGATGTTCACCTGCGCCCGCACCGCCGGCTGGTCGGCGCACATCCTGGAGCAGAAGCGCACCGGCCGCCTGGTCCGCCCCTCCGCCCGCTACGTGGGCCCCGGTCCCCGCGACCCCCGCGCGATCGAGGGCTACGCCGACATCGACCACTGACCCGCGCACGCAGACGACCCGCGAGTCTGGTTCCTCCAGTGGAGGAGCCGGCCGGACGTACCGGCGACTCGCGGGTCGGGTGACTGCTGGGATTGGGCCGGCTGCACGCGTCTGTCACGCGCTGGTCCGGCACCGCACTCCGTGTGGTGACGGGCCGCTAGCCCGCAGCCACCTCACGCGTCCGGTTCTCATACATCTGCCGAACCACCTCCCTTCTCGTGTACCGCACAGCCTAGGAACCGGTCGGCGTCCGCTCAACCGGTTTTCACGGTCATTTCGCCGGCGGTCTCCCATGGACGCGTCCGCGCTGGTCACCTACCGTTCGGCGCATGACACAGCGACAGGGGGAGCCGTCGGTCCCGGGGCTGCGGATCGAGGCCGTGCGTGGTGACGCGATGGCCGAGGAGTGGCGGCACGTCCACAACGTGACCGTGCCGCCCGCGGCGATGAGTCCGGACCAGGCGCGGGAGCGGGCCGGGCGGTACCGGCTGGAGAACGCCTACCTCGGGGACGTGCTCGTCGGCTGCTCCACCGTGCGGCCGCCCCAGGGGGAGGAGCGGGTGGCGACCGTGATCGCCCGGGTCCTGCCCGGCCACCGCGGCCGCGGGATCGGTTCGGCGCTCTACGCGTCGGGGATGGCGCACGCGCGCTCCCTCGGTGCCGGGGCGGTGGAGACCGTGGTGCTGGCCGCGAACGCCGAGGGGCTGAGGTTCGCCGAGGCGCGCGGGTTCGTGGAACGCGAGCGGTACGTGCTGGACGGCGAGAGCGACGAATGGGTCGATCTGCGGCTCGCCCGACGCCCCGCATGACGGGGGCGTATGCCGAGTTTCCGCAGTACAACGATTTTCGCAATCTTGTGGGAACTCGGTGTGTGCTGCATCACGTTCGAGTTGAATGAAGGCCAGTGATGGCCACTGAGCGAGCCGACGTACCGTACGGCGGACGCAGCCTGCAGGGGGTCCAGGTGAGTGCTTCCCGGAGTAGTGGGATCACCGACGAGCTGGGGCCGGACGAGCCGGAGCAGCCCGAGCGGGTCGGCGCGGACCTGTTGGCCGCGCTGCTCGACGGCATGGACGCGGCCCTGTGCGCCTTCGACGGGGACGGGGTCGTCACCCATTGGAACCGGGAGGCGGAGCGCATCCTGGGCTGGACCGCGGCCGAGGCCGTGGGGCGGCAGGGCTTCGCGGGCTGGGCGGTGCGCCGGGCGGACGCCGGTGAGGTCGAGCAGCGGCTGCTGTCCGCGATGCGGGCGCCGGGCCGGCAGGTGCACGAGTTCGCGCTGCTGACCAAGGACGGCGGGCGGGTGCTGGTGCGTACCCAGTCCGCGGCCGTACGCGGCCCCGACGGCCGACCCGCGGGGGTGTACTGCGCGTTCAGCGAGGTGCACGCCCAGATCGACCTGGAGCGTTCCATCGCGCTGAGCGAGGCCCTGCTGGAGGACGCGAGCTGGGGCGTGGTGCTGGTGGACGTGGATCTGCGGCCCGCCGTGGTGAACGCGCACGCGGCCCGCGCGCTGGGCGCCGGGCGTACGTCGGTGCTGGGCCGGCCGCTCGGCGACCTGCTCGCCCAGGGCGTGGAGGAGCTGGAGAGCGCGCTGACGCACGTGCTGGCGGAAGGGACGCCGCCGGGGCCCGCCGAGGTCTGGGTGAGCGTGCGCACCGCGGAGGGCGAGCGGCGCCGGTGCTGGCGCAGCGGCTTCGTACGGCTGGCGTCGCCGCTGGCGGAGGAGCCGGTGCCGCTGGGTGTCGGCTGGCTGTTCCAGGACGTCACGGAGTCGAAGCAGGTCGAACAGGACGCGGCGCTGCTGCGGTTCCGGGCCAACCAGCTGCACCGCGCGGCGCGGGCGGCGGCCGAGTGCGAGGACCCGGCGGAGGCGGCGGTCGTCCACCTGGACTTCGCGCTCGCCGGGTTCGCCGACCACGCGCTGGTCGACCGGATCGCGGGCGGCGCGACGGACGCCGACGCGGACCCGGCGGAGCCGGTCCGCCTGGTCCGGGTGGCGGCCACGCCGTCCGGTGCGCCGGGACCGAGCGTGCCGGCCGGGACGACCGGGATGCCGGTGCGCTACGGCGCGAGCCACCCGGCGGTGCAGTGCGTGGAGCGGGCGGGTTCGGTGCGGGCCAGTGCCGGTGTCCGGGCGGTGCCGGCCGAGCGGGTGCGCGAGTGGGCGGCGGCCCGGCAGTGGCCGGCGGACACGGTGCACGGCCTGTGCGCGGTGCTGCGCAGCCGGGGCCGGACGCTGGGCGTCGTGACGTTCCTGCGGGGCTCGGGGCGGAGCGCGTTCGAGCGGTCCGACGCGATGTACGCCGAGGACGTGGCGGTGCGCATCGCGGCGGTGCTGGACCTGGCCGGTGCGGTGGGGAAGCGGTAGCGCGGGCGGCGCGGGTCAGCGTCGGTAGAAGATCCGGTCGCCGTACTGCTCCAGTACCCGCTCGTTCCACTCGGGGCCGCCGTCCACGTTGCCGGAGCGCAGCAGGGGCGGTTCGATGCCCCGGTCGGCGAGGGCGGTGGCGGCCGTGGCCGTGATGGCCTGCATCAGGGCGCTGGTGACGACCGTGGAGGCGGGGGCGAAGGGCGCCGGGACGGTGTCGAGCGTGAGTTCCGCGTCGCCGACGGCGATCTTGGAGTCGAGCACGATGTCGCAGTGGTCCTTGAGGAAGGTGCCGGAGGAGTGCCGCGACGTGGTCTCGGCGGCGTAGGCCACCGAGGTCACGCCGATGACCCGTACCCCCAGCGCGCGGGCGTGCTGGGCCATCTCCACGGGCAGGGCGTTGCGCCCGGAGAGGGAGACGACGACCAGGGCGTCGCCCTCGCGCAGGGGCGAGGAGTCCAGCACCACGCCGGCGAGGCCGTCGACGCGCTCCAGGGCGGAGCCGAGGGTGGCGGGCATGACGTCGACGCCGACGACGCCGGGCACGGCGAGCAGGTTCATCAGGGCGAGTCCGCCGGCGCGGTAGACGGCGTCCTGGGCGGCGAGCGAGGAGTGACCGGCACCGAAGGCGAAGAGCCGCCCGCCGTTCTGCACGGTGTCGGCGAGCAGTGTGCCGGCCGCCTCGATGGCGTCCGCCTCCTCGTCGCGGACGCGCCGCAGGAGGTCGATCGCGGCGTCGATGAACTGGCCGGCCGGCTTGCGGTCGCTCATGCGGGACCCCTTAGGTGTGGCTGTGTCGCGGATCACCGTGCGGTCTGGACCACTGCGGTGTCAATACGGTGTCGGGGACGCCCGCCCGGGCCGCCGGGGCCCGGCTTTCCGCGGTGAGGCACGGTTGTCGGTGGTATGCGTCAGAATTGAATTCCAGGGCCAGCGCACGCGCCGGTGGGCCGTAGCCTCCGGCAATCTCATCAAGGGGCACGAATGTCCGGACTGATCGACACCACGGAGATGTATCTCCGCACCATCCTGGAGCTGGAGGAGGAAGGTGTGGTCCCGATGCGCGCCCGGATCGCCGAGCGGCTCGACCAGAGCGGTCCGACGGTCAGCCAGACGGTGGCGCGGATGGAGCGCGACGGTCTGGTGTCCGTGGCGGCCGACCGGCACCTGGAGCTGACCGACGAGGGCCGTCGGCTGGCCACCCGCGTGATGCGCAAGCACCGGCTGGCGGAGTGCCTGCTCGTCGACGTGATCGGCCTGGAGTGGGAGCAGGTGCACGCCGAGGCGTGTCGCTGGGAGCACGTGATGAGCGAGGCCGTGGAGCGCCGCGTGCTGGAGCTGCTGCGCCACCCGACCGAGTCGCCGTACGGGAACCCGATCCCGGGCCTGGAGGAGCTGGGCGAGACGGACGGCGCGGACCCGTTCCTGGACGAGGGCATGGTCTCGCTCGCCGACCTGGACCCGGGCCTGGAGGGCAAGACGGTCGTCGTGCGCCGGATCGGGGAGCCGATCCAGACGGACGCGCAGCTGATGTACACGCTGCGCCGGGCCGGTGTGCGGCCCGGCTCGGTGGTGAGCGTGACGGAGTCGGCGGGCGGGGTGCTGGTGGGCAGCGGCGGCGAGGCGGCGGAGCTGGAGTCGGAGGTCGCCTCCCACGTGTTCGTCGCCAAGCGCTGAGGACCGGCCGGCCGGTCCCGCCCGTCGCGGGGCGTTCCGGCCACGGGTGTGATCCCGTCGTTTCCGGGGGCCGGTGAGCCGAATCGCAGCGCCCGGCGGCGTCGCGTGCAAGGCTGGGCGCGAGGCATATGACGTGAGGGGCTCTGGGCCGTGCGCCGACAGCGATGTCGCCCGGCCGGGGAGGGGGAGGGTGTGACGGAGAGACGGAGAGGGCCCCGGCGCCGTGTGGCGCCGGGGCCTGTCCTCCCCTGTGCTGACCCGGAGCCCCGAGCTCTCAGGGTCAATCCCCTCGGACCGTTTTCCCCGAGCGGTCCGCCTCCCGTTGAAGATCTCCCCTGGGCGGGGACGATCAATCCCTGAGGGGTGTCACTCGAATGAGGGGTGTTGCTCAGCGAGACGGCCTCTTCGAATGGGTATTCGATACTCTGCGGACGTCGGACGGCCGCGCACGCGACGGCGGTCACGGCGAGCAGGACAGGCACGGCAGGCAGGACACGGTTCACAGGACCGGCCGGCCCGGCAGGGGCGGGCGGTCCGAGCGGAGCTTGGGGGGTGCCAGGACCTATGGCGCGGCGCATCGACGTGACCGGCGCGGGCGGCGTACGCCTCGCGGCCTGGGAGTTCGGCGACCCTCCCAAGACCGGCGGGCCCTACGACACGGCCCTCGAAGACACGGCTCTCGGACACACGGCTCTCGGGGGCACGGCTTCCGGTGGCGCGGCTTCCGGTGGCGCGGACGGGAGCGGCGGCGGCCCGTCGCCCACGCCCTCCGGTCCCTCCGCCCCCGGCACCGGTGACCAGCCGGGTGTGCTGTTACTCCACGGCCTGATGGGCCGCGCCTCGCACTGGGCCCCCACCGCCCGCTGGCTCTCCGCCCGGCACCGGGCCGTCGCCCTCGACCAGCGCGGACACGGCCGCAGCGACAAGCCCCCGCGCGGCGCCTACACCCGGGAGGCCTATGTCGAGGACGTCGAGGCCGCCCTGGAGCAGCTCGGTCTCGGCCCGGCCGTCCTGATCGGCCACGCCATGGGCGCGCTGACCGCCTGGCAGCTCGCCGCGAAACGCCCCGACCTGGTCCGCGGCCTGATCATCTGCGACATGCGGGCGTCGGCGCTCGGTGCCGCCTCGCAGCACACCTGGACCGAGTGGTTCCGCGCCTGGCCCGTCCCCTTCGCCACACTCGCGGACGTGCGCAAGTGGTTCGGCGAGGACGACCCATGGGTGGAGCGGCCCAACCCGGCCCGGGGCGAGTTCTACGTCGAGGTGATGGCCGAGTCGCCGGACGGCTGGCGGCCCGTCTTCGAGCCGGAGCAGATGCTCAGGTCCCGCGAGACGTGGGTCTACGACGCCCACTGGGAGGAGCTGGCCCAGGTCCGCTGCCCGACCCTGGTCGTCCGCGGCCTCGACGGCGAGCTGGGCCGCGCGGAGGCGCAGGAGATGGTCCGCGTGCTCCCGCGCGGCGAGTACGCGGAGGTCGCCGACGCCGGCCACCTCGTCCACTACGACCAGCCGGAGGCGTGGCGGGCGGCCATCGAGCCGTTCCTGGACGCCCTCAGGGAGTCCTGACCCGGACGCCGGCGGGGGAGGGCGGCCGGCGTCAGCCTCGCCGACCGTCCTTCCCGTGGCGCGTGGCGCGGGCGGCGACTTCCCTAACGGTCCCTGCCGCAGGCGTACGCCAGCGGTGAGATCAGCTCCTCCACGTCCGGCAACCACCGGTTCGCCGGGGTGGGCCGGCACGCCCACTGCACGGCCCCCCGCGTCCCGTACCGCGTGGGCGGTGCGGCCACGAAGGCTCCCTCGCCCAGCGCGGTCAGGTCGAGGGAGGACGGCGACCATCCCAGCCGCCGCACGAGGTCCGGCACCTTGGCCGCGGCACCCGGGAGGACGAAGAACCGCATCCGCCGGTCCGGCGTCAGCGTCACCGGGCCGAGCGTCAGCTCCATCCGCTCCATCCGGGCCAGCGCCAGGAAACCCGCGGTCTCGGGCACGTCGATCGCGTCGAACGTCCGCCCGGTGGGCAGCAGGATCGACGCCGTCGGCTGCTTCTGCCACATCCGGCGGGCGACGGTGGCGCTGCCCGTCGCCTGGGTCGCCCAGTCCTCGCGCGCCGGGTGCGCGCCCGGGGCGGCGCACGCCGGGTCCCCGCAGGAGCAGCGCTGCACCCCGTCGGCGGCTTCGAGCCAGGTGCCGGGGAACACGTCCCAGTGGCGCTCCTCGGCGTAGCGTACGGCGGTCTCCAGCAGCGATGCACCGCGCTGCTGGGGGATCTGAGCGGCTTCGGTGCCCGGGATGGTCTCTTCCACGTGGAACTCAACTCCCGCGCCCACCCCGGGTTACGGGGGCCCGCCCGTCTCCCGCGGCCGCCCTCCCGACGCGCGCCCGCCGGGCCCCGCCCCGCCCTTTGCGCCGGAGAGGAGCACCGATTCCGCACCCGGGGCGCATGGGTGCATGTCCGGGGGCGCGCGGGAGGATCCACCGCGGGAGCTGGGTAGCCACGTCTGGGGCCGGCGGCGGCCGTTGCCCCGGCAATCCTCGCAAGCTTCGCAAGTCTCGCATTGTCGGCACATCGACGGGGCATTGATCTTCACGGCCGGATCCATCGGTCCGCCGGGACAGCACCGATACCGCATGACACCGCAAGAGACCGCATGGGGGTTACGCCATGGCCGCAAGGCCTCTCGTCGCGCGGCAGCCGAACGAACGACTGCAGGCGCTCATTCAGGAAGCGGGCTGCTCGAACGCGGGCCTCGCCCGCCGGGTCAACGTGTGCGGGGTCGAGCACGGACTCGACCTGCGGTACGACAAGACCTCCGTGGCCCGCTGGCTGCGCGGACAGCAACCCCGGGGCCGGGCACCGGCGATCATCGCCGAGGCGCTCGGACGCAAGCTCGGCCGCACGGTCACGATCGACGAGATCGGCATGGCCAACGGCAAGAACCTCGCGTCGGGCGTCGGCCTCCAGTTCTCGCCGACGGTCCTGGGCGCCATCGAGCAGGTCTGCGAGCTGTGGCGCAGTGACGTCGGCCGCCGGGACTTCCTGTCCGGTTCCTCCGTCGCCGCCTCCGCGCTCGTCGAACCGAGCCGGGACTGGCTGATCTCCGCCCCCGACTCGCAGGTCTCGCGCTCGGCCGGGCCGCGGGTGGGGCCCTCCGACGTGGCGGCCGTGCGGGCGATGACGCAGGCGCTGGTGGACCTGGACCACCAGTACGGCAGCGGGCACGTGCGCCCGGTGGTCGTGCACTACCTGAACAGCGTCGTCTCCGGGCTGCTCGCGGGCTCCTACCGGGAGGCGGTCGGACGGGAGTTGTTCGCCACCGTCGCCCGACTGACCGAACTGGCCGGATACATGGCCGTCGACACCGGGCAACCGGGGCTCGCCCAGCGGTACTACATCCAGTCGCTGCGGCTCGCGCAGGCGGCAGGCGACCGCGGGTACGGCGGGTACGTCCTCGCCGCGTCCATGAGTCACCTGGCCGCCCAGCTCGGCAACCCGCGCGAGATCGCGCAGTTGGCGCGCGCGGCGCAGGAGGGCGCACGGGGGCGGGTGACACCGCGGGCGGAGGCGATGTTCCACGCGGCGGAGGCCCGCGGCCACGCGCTCCTCGGCGACGTGCGGGCCGCCCACACGGCGGCCGGACGGGCGGTCGCCGCGATGGACGCGGCCGACGCGGCCTCCGGGGACGACCCCGTGTGGATCGCGCACTTCGACGAGGCCTACCTCGCCGACGAGTTGGCCCACTGCCACCGGGACCTCGGGCAGGCCGACGCCGCGGCGCGGTACGCGCGGGAGTCCCTGGACGGGCACCCCGAGTCACGGGCGCGCAGGCGGGCCATCGGGCATGTGCTGCTGGCCACCGCGCAGGTGCAGCAACGGGAGATCGAACAGGCCTGCACCACCGCGACGAAGGCGGTGGAACTCCTGGAGACGCTCCGCTCGAACCGGGGCGCCGAGTACCTGGACGACTTCCAGGCGCGGCTGGAACCGTACCGGGAGGAGGCGGTGGTGAGGGAGTTCGGGGCGCGGCTCGACCTCCAGACCGCGGCGTGAACACGAGGGCCGCGCGCGCGTGAACTCACGGGAAACGGCGGCACGGTGAGCGCGATCCACCGTGAACAGCGTGCCGCGGCCCGGTTTTGTTACTGCTGTCACAGGGAAGGAGTCCACGCCCCATGCGGCGTGGCAGTGGGCTCCGGGGACCCGGTAGCGTGAGCCGACGATTCCGAAGGTCCCCCATTCGTAGGAGTCCCGGTGACGCAGAGTGGACAGGGCGAGGAGCCCTCGGCGCGGCCCGCGCGCGAAGGCATCGTGCTGCCCTCCGACGGTGGCGAGCCGCTGCTGCCGGGCCTGGCAGGCACAGGTGCCGGGCCGGCCGGCCGGCCCGTGCCCCCCTCGGCGCCGCCCGGCGGCCAGGCCTGGGACCGGCCGTGGGGTCCCGAGCAGCAGCAGGGCCCGGCGCAGGACCAGGGCTGGCCGACGCCGGCCGGAGCCCAGCCCTGGGACACCGGCCGACCGGAGACCGCCCAGCCGCCCGCCGCGCACGGCTGGCCCGCGCAGGACGGCCCGGACCGGTCGCCCGGCGCCCTGCCGCCCCAGGCGGGCCCCGGCCCGCTCCCCCCGGAGGGCGCGCAGCCCCCGGCGTACGGCGCTCCGGCCGCGGCCTACGGCGGCCAGGTTCCGGGTGCGTACGCCTACGGCGACCAGGCGGGTGCCCAGGTCGCGGACGCGTACGGCGACCAGGGGTACGGCGCGGGGTCCTCGTACCCGCAACAGGGCCAGGGGGCCGGGTCCCCGGCGCCGCAGCAGCCGTCCGCACCGCTGCCGTCGGCCGACGAGGGGCTCACCCAGTTCCTGCCGCCGGTCGGGATACCCGCGGACGAGGGCGCGACGCAGTACATACCCCCCGTGGGACCGGGGGCGCTGCCTCCGGAGAGACCCGCGCAGCCGCACGCCCGCCACGGCCGGCCCGACGCCGAGTCGACGCAGTTCCTCGGCCGGGCCCCGCAGCACTACCCGGCGCCGGACGCGGCCGGACACCGGCCCGCCCCCGCGGCGCCCGCCCCGCACCCCGACGCCGAGGCCACGCAGTACATCGCCCCCGTGCCCGGCGGCCCCGCGCCGGCCCCCTACGGGGCGCCCGGCGGTGCGGAGAACCGACAGCCGCCCGCCGAGTTCGACAACCTCTTCCGCAGGGGGCCCGGCGCCGACGGCCCGGCCTCGTCCACCCAGCAGATGCCCCGCTTCGACGAGCCGCAGCCGCCGCGCCCCGGCGACCGGTCCGGGTACGCCGCCCCCCAGGGCCCCGGCGGTGGCGGCGGCAGGCGGCGCGGGAACGAGGACGGCGGCGGCCGCGGCGGACGGACGGGTTCCCGGCTGCCGCTCCTGGCGGCCGTGGGGGTCGGCATCGCCGTCGTCGGCGTCGGGGCCGGCGCGATGATGGCGGGCGGCGGCGGCGAGGAGGACACCGGCGGCAACCAGACCGTGTCCGCCACCGCCCCGGCCTCCGCCTCCGCGTCCGCGTCCGCCTCCGCGTCGCCGTCCGCGGACCCGGTCCGGCAGCAGGCCGTCGAGCTGGACAAGCTGCTGGCCCACAGCGGCAACAGCCGGTCCATGGTGATCAACGCCGTGGGCGACGTGAAGACCTGCGACAACCTGTCCCAGGCGGCCAAGGACCTCCGTGAGGCCGCCAAGCAGCGCACCGGGCTGGTCACCAGCCTCTCCCAGCTGAGCGTGGACAAGCTGCCCCGGCACTCCGAGCTGACCACCGCCCTCACCAAGGCGTGGCAGGCCTCGGCGTCGGCCGACAACCACTACGCGGCCTGGGCCGACCAGACGGCCGGCAAGAACGGCTGCAAGAAGGGCAAGCCCCGCTCCAGCCCGGGGGCCGGCAACCGGGAGAGCGGCACGGCGAGCAAGGAGAAGGCGAAGGCCGCCAAGCTCTGGAACGCCATCGCCAAGGAGTACGGCCTGACGGAGCGCCAGCCCACCCAGCTGTGACGGCCCCGGCCCCGGCCCCCCGCCTCCGGGCGCCGGGCCGGGCGGTTCGCTCAGGCCACGTCGGCGTTCTGCAGGGTGCGGGTGGTGTCCAGGGTGCCCTGGCGGGCCGAGACGAGCCGGCCCTCGCGTACGACCTGCAGCGACACCTCGGTGTTGACCAGGCGCGGGAAGCCGACCGAGGCCAGCTTGTCCGCGAACGTCCACCGGAGCGGCGGCGTGAGACCGCCCGTGCCGATCTCCAGCCCGCCGTCCAGGGCCCGCCGGACGGTGTCGGCGCCGACCTCGCCGTCACCGAGGGACTCGACCACCTTCCTGAGGACGGTGTACGCGATGTACGTGGTCTGCACCCCGGCGTCCGCCGCGTCGACGTCGTTGTCGCCGAACGCCTGCTCCTTGATCACCTTCTTCATCCCGGCCCAGGCGGGGTTGCTCACCGACGGGTACCAGCCGGTGACGTACGCCCCCTCGTAGGGCCCGGACTCTCCGCCGCTCGCGTTGATCGTGGTCTGGTCGACGCTGCCGAGCACGGTCGCGGTCCGCACCTCGGGGTGGTCCTCGCGGGCCCGGCGGAAGGAGTCCATGAAGATGCCCGTGCGGTCCCCGAGAACGGGCACCACGCACCCCCGGTCCGGTGAGCCGGCGGTCGCCCACCGCAGTGCCTGCTCGGACTGGCCGCCGTACTCGGTGGCGTCCTCCGCCGCGCGCTGGTCGTGGGCGTGCTCGTGACCGCCCGAGGCGAGCCCGGAGTCGAGCAGCACGGGCAGCTCGTCGCCCGCGATGGTGTCGGGCCGGACGAGGGTGACCGGCCCGCAGGAGCCGGCGAGGGCGCTGCCGAGGCCGGCCAGCAGCGCGGGCTGGCCCCCGTTGACCGGGTAGGACAGCGGGCTGGTGAACTCCGTGTTGGTGATGCCGTAGCCGCCGATGTAGGGGATTCCGGCGCCCTCCAGCACGGGGAGGAAGGAGTCGGCGTGCTGGCTGTAGGAGCCGACGACCGCGACCACGTTCTCCTTGACCGCGAGGCGGGCGCACTTCGCGGCGGTCACGCTGTCGTTGTGGTCGTTGCAGGTGAGGACGTTGAGCTTGCGTCCGCCGAGCCCGCCCTGGGCGTTGACGGAGCGGGCGTAGGCCTGGGCGAAGGCGGGCATGCCGGGCTTGTTGGTCGCGCCCGTGTCCTGGGGCGCCCAGGTCATGACGGTGATCGGGTCGTCGTCCCCGGAACCCCCCGTGGTACCGGGGACGACCCCGCAGCCGACGGCGAGCGACGCGCACGCCACCAGCGCGCCCGCGGACAGGACACCGGTGCGGGATGCCCGGGAGCGGCCGCGGAGGCCGCGGAGGAAGGTGCTGCGGGTGGGTCGCCTGCCGGTCATGTGCCCGCACGATTCCGTCACACGGCTAACCTGGAAGTGACCTGCGGTCAACGCAGGGTGACGCCGGGGTGAATTGCGGGGGCCGGTGAGGCGTGAGCGAGGGGGAACGTACGATCGATGACCGTGCAAGGTTCGGAGAACTCTTCCCGTCGCGGCCGCCGCTCCTCCACCATGGGCGGCATGCCACTCAACGACATGCCGTGGTGGCGCTGGCGCAGCCAGGTGCGCTCCGCGCTGCACATGCTCTCCGCCCCCGCCTTCCAGCGGGACGTCTGGCTCGCCGGTGTGGACGGCTACGGTGACGTCACGGACGCGGTCTACCGGCTGGTGGAGGACACCTGGCTGGACCACTGGTCCGCCGAGAAGTACGTGGGCACGGTCTTCCGGGACTCGCAGGAGGCGGCGCTCGTGGACACCGCCGTGCTGCGGGTGCTGCGGATCATGCACCAGGTGGGGCCGGACGCGCCGGTGACCGCCTACCTCGAACACCCCGACTGGCCGGAGGCGGTCCGGGCGGCGCGCGACGCGCACGTGCGGCTGGCCACCAGCGACGGCGAGGACCCGGAGGCGGAGCCGCGCACGCTGGAGGTGCTGCGCATCCTGACCCGGTCCGCCTGAGCGGGCGCCCGGGCCCGTCGCGCGGGCCCGCAGGGTCCGGCCGCGTGGCGTCCGGGTCCGCCTGGCGGGACGCCACTCGGCCCCGCGGCCCGGATATGGGACCCTGTCCTGCATGAATGAGCCGTCCCCCGCCGCCGTCCCGCCGGCCGTCGCCCCGGCCGACCAGTACGTCCTGACCCTGTCCTGTCCGGACAAGCAGGGCATCGTGCACGCCGTGTCCAGCTACCTGTTCATGACCGGCTGCAACATCGAGGACAGCCAGCAGTTCGGCGACCACGACACGGGACTGTTCTTCATGCGCGTCCACTTCTCGGCCGAGGCGCCGGTGACCGTGGACAAGCTGCGCGCCAGCTTCACGGCCATCGGGGACGCCTTCCACATGGACTGGCAGATCAACCGGGCCGACGAGAAGATGCGCGTCGTGCTCATGGTCAGCAAGTTCGGGCACTGCCTGAACGACCTGCTCTTCCGGGCCCGGATCGGTGCGCTGCCGGTGGAGATCGCCGCAGTGGTGTCCAATCACACCGATTTCGCCGAGCTGGTGGGTTCCTACGACATCCCCTTCCACCACATCCCCGTGACACGGGACACCAAGGCGGAGGCGGAGGCGCGCGTCCTGGAGATCGTGCGCGAGGAGAACGTCGAACTCGTCGTGCTGGCCCGTTACATGCAGGTCCTCTCCGACGACCTCTGCAAGCAGCTCAGCGGCCGGATCATCAACATCCACCACTCCTTCCTGCCGAGCTTCAAGGGCGCCAAGCCGTACCACCAGGCGCACGCCCGGGGCGTCAAGCTGATCGGGGCGACGGCGCACTACGTGACGGCCGACCTCGACGAGGGGCCGATCATCGAGCAGGAGGTCGAGCGGGTCGGGCACGACGTCACGCCGGACCAGCTGGTCGCCGTCGGGCGGGACGTGGAGTGCCAGGCACTGGCCCGGGCCGTGAAGTGGCACGCGGAGCGGCGGATCCTCCTCAACGGGCGCCGCACGGTCGTCTTCGCCTAGGGCCGCGGGGGCGGCGATCCGCTCCTACATCCTGCTCAGGCTCGCCGCGGCGAACAGCACGTCCCTGATCGCCTCGCGGTCCCCCAGCTGCCCCGCCGCGGCGTCCGCCGGAGGCACGTGGCCCGCGGCCAGCCGGCAGAACTCCACGCCGTCCAGCGCCACATGGGCCACCTCGTGGTCGGCGGAGCCCAGCGCGCCCGGGGAGTCGAGCGGGATGAACCACTCCCCGCCGCCCGAACCCTCGATCTCCAGGCGCAGGCTGCGCCCCGGCTCCCCCGCGGCCACCAGGCGCGGGCGGGCTGCGGGCGAGGCCAGCCCGTCCCGGCGACGGGCCGCGAGGACGTCCGGCAGCATCCTGGCCGCCAGGTCGATCATGCGGTGCAGGTGACGCGCGGAGGGCGGCCCGTACGGGTAGTCCACCGCCTCGGCGATGTCCTCCGCGTGCACCCAGCACTCGAAGGCGCGGTCCAGCATGGCGTCGTGCAGCGGCAGTTCGAAGTCGCCGTAGGACACCGGCATCCGGCCTGCCTCGCCGGTGAACGACACGGTCCGTACGATGCCGTGGCTCTGCTCGCGCCAGGGTGCCCGCACCGCGCGGGTGGGCGGGTAGTGCGACGCCCGCCAGTACGCCTCGGTGCGGCCGGCCGGGGCGGCGGAGGGCGCGGTCACGTCGCCCAGCGGGTCGGCGAGACCCAGGGCGACCGCGACCAGGCCGTCGACGCTCAGCAGGTGCGCGATGACCCCGGCGACGGTGGTACGGCGGCTCGCGGCGCCGTCGGCCTCGTACCAGCGCAGCCGGACCGGCGCGTGCCACTCGGCGTCGCCGATGTCCTGGAGCAGCGCGTCCAGCCGGGCCGTCTCGGCGTCGTACGGCGTCGCCCACTCGGGCACCGGGATGCGCGGCGGGCGCCGTTCCAGGCAGCCCTCCAGGACGCGGGTGCGCAGGGCGGGGTCCAGGTCGAGGCTCTCCGGGCGTTGCAGCAGTCCGACGGCCTCGCGCAGCCGCAGCGCCTCCTCGGCACAGGGGTCGCACTCGCCGAGGTGCTCCTCGACGGCGGCCGCCTCCTCCGCCGAGCAGGCCGCCAGCGCCCACGCGCCGAGCAGGGACGTCAGCACCTGGTGCTCCAGCGCGACCGGCCCGCCCGGCACCGCGTCGGGCAGCGCCCGCCCACCGTCCTCGACGGACACCCGGGGGAGCGGTATCCGCGCCGGGGACGCGTCGCCGCCGGGACGGCCGGGGTCGGCGGGGTCGGCGGGGTCGCCGGGGGCGACGGGGGCGTCGCGCTCTGTGCTACTGCCGGAGACTCCCGGACCTCCCGCGTCCCCGGCATCGTCCCGGGGCCCGTCCGTGCCGGGGCCGTGCCCGTCCGCGGGGTCGCCGTGGGCGCGCGGCTGCCCCGGGTTCTCGTGGTCGGTGTTCTCGTTCTCGTCGTGGGTGCCGTGCGCGTCCCTCATGCGGCGCCTCCGTATCCCGGCGGCGCCCCGGGTGCCCCCGGGGAGGCGGCGTCCCGGGCGGTGGAGAGGAGCTGGAGGCCGAGACGGAGGCGGCGGCGGGCCTCGTCCTCCGTGACGCCGAGGTCGACGGCGGTCTGGCGGTAGTCGCGGCGCTGGAAGTAGGCCAGCTCCAGGGCGGCACGCAGCGGGGCCGGCATGGACTGGACGATGTAGTCGGCGCGGGCGGCGACCGAGGCGTGGCGCACCCTGCTCTCCAGCTCCTCGGTGGTCCCGGTGCCGCTGCGGGCCAGGGCGGCCGTCTCGGTGGCCCGCAGCCGCTGCACGGCCAGGCGGTGCGCCAGCGTGGCGACCCAGGTGCGCAGCGGGCCCTGCCGGGGGTCGTAGGCGTCCGGATGCTCCCAGACGTACGCGAAGACGTCGCGGGTGATGCGGTCGGCGGCCCGCTCGTCACCGAGCACCCGGTGCGCGAGACCGTGCACGAGGGAGGCGAACCGGTCGTACAGCTCTCCCAGGGCGGCGGCCTCGCCGCGCGCGAGGCGCTGCTGCATCTTGCGGTCCCAGCGCAGCGGTGTGTCGCTCTTCGCCATACGGCCTCTCACCCCCAGTCCGTCGCCTGCTCGCGTCGTGCCCGTTCCGGTCTCCAGCCTGCGGCCGGCGTCCCTCCGAATGTAGTCGGCACGTCCGACGTCGCACGCCCCTTTGTGCCAATGCGCGCCCCCGGCCGCCCGTAGGTGATAAGCCCCTCCCCTACCCTCTATCGTGCGACCGGATGCGATCGAACAGGATCGAAACAGTCTGGAACAAGCCGTTTCCGATCGACTCCCGTTTTCCGTGAGGCGTTTGCGGGAACGGCCGCTGGGCAGGTGCGCGCCCAAGAAGCGTAAGCACGGCTTCCGTTTCAGGAGCATGTGGTGAGATTCGGGTGATTCCGGACGTCCGTTGACCGGCGAATGAAGGGCATGGTGGTGACGCTCAATGTGACCGGCGGTGAGCAGGGCGAGTGGGCCGTGCTCCAGGTGTCGGGCGAACTGGACCTGGTGACGTCACCGGTGCTGCGGCAGCGTGTGCACGACGAGGTGGCCGAGGGGCGGCACAGCCTCGTCCTGGATCTCTCCGAGGTCCTGTTCTGCGACTCCAGCGGGGTCGGCGTGCTGATCGCCTCCCGGCGGCTCATCCGCTCCTGCCAGGGCCGGCTGCGCCTGATACTGCCCGCGCAGGGCGCCGTGGACGGTTCCCACGTCAACCGCGTCCTCGGCGCGCTCGGCGTGCGACGGCTCTTCGACGTGCATCCGGACCTGGCCTCGGCGACCGGCGACGAACCGCGCCCGCTCTCCGCGTAGCCGTCCCGTCACGCGACCCCGCACCACCCACCCGACCGGCGCACAGACACGCGGAACCCGCCCGCGCCCGCGCCCGGCGTCGTACGCTCCGAGCGAGACGCAGACCACCCACCGACGTGAGGCGGCCGGAGAGAACAATGGTCAACAGCGAGTACGAGCGCAGGATCGCCGCGCGGTTCGCCACCTTCGACCAGGACGGCAACGGCTACATCGACCGCGCGGACTTCAACTCGGCGGCCAAGGCGCTGCTCGCCGAGTTCGGGACCGCCGCGCGGTCCGAGAAGGGGCAGGCCCTGTACGGCGGCGCGGAGGCGCTCTGGCAGGGCATGGCGGGCATCGCCGACCGGGACGGCGACCAGCGCATCACCCGTGAGGAGTTCGTCACGGCGGCGGTCAAGCGGCTGCGGGACAACCCGGACCGCTTCGCCGAGATCGCCCGCCCCTTCCTGCACGCGGCGCTGGCCGTCGCCGACACCGACGGCGACGGAGCCGCCACGGTCGAGGACGCCGCGCGCGTGCTCACGGCGCTCGGCGTGCCCGGGGACGGCGCCCGGTCGGTCGCCGCCGCGCTGGACACCGACGGCGACGGCAAGGTGGGGGAGGCGGAGATCGTCCCGGCCTTCGCCCGCTACTTCACCGTGCCCGAGTAGCGCCCGCCGGGCCGGCGACGCCCGGATGTCGCGGATCGTGGCGCGATCACGTCACTGAGCGTCGATACCGGGTCGTGTCCACCGCGTGACCCGTCACGGCCCGGAGTCGGCGCCACACTCCGGTACCTTGTGTGGGATGCGAGTGGTCCCGAGCGCCAGCCGTGCCGGAGTTGCCCCTGGGGCGGCTCCGGAAGCGGCGGTGTCCGCCTTGCCCCGCAGGGTGGAACGGCCGCCGGCCCCCGCCTGTTCGACTTCCCGTGACGGGCGTCGCACAGTATGCCGCACCCGTACTCCTTCGCGCTGGAATATGCCCGAAGCGCTTGTTGGCGTGACTGTACGTCAACCATGCTGTCCCACAGGGGATTCACGTTCCGTGATTCCCGGCCCGGCCGTTGTTCTGGCCATGCAGAAAATGGCCACGATCGTGGCCCTCATGAGGCGCGAGCCTATGTTTCCGCCGGTTCGGATGGTGTGAGCGGTGCAGGTGCTTCAAGTGCAGCTGGAGGTCCGGCCCGACCCCTCGGAAGTGGGGCGTGCCAGACGGTGGGCGCGCTCACGGCTCGCCGGTGCCGGGATACGGGACGACGAACCACTCGCCGAGACGCTCGTCCTGCTCGTCTCCGAACTCGTCACCAACGCCGTGGTGCACACCGGCCGTTCGGCCGTACTGCGACTGGTGCTGCCGGGTGCGGTGACCGAGGAGACGCAGGAGGCGACCGTCCGCCTGGAGGTGGACGACGCCAGCGAACGGGCCCCGGTGCCCCGTTGTGTGGACGGCGAGGCGACGGGCGGCCGGGGACTCGCCCTGGTCGACGGCCTCGCCGACCGCTGGGGCTGGAGCCGGGAGGGCACCGGCAAGCGCATCTGGTGCGAACTGGACCGCTGCCGCGGGCGGGAGGAGACCGCACCGGCCTGCGGGGGCGACGGCACGGTGACGTACGAGGGATTCGCGTTCGAGGTGGTGTGACGGCGGCGGCGCCTGGGGCGCCGGGTGCACGGAGCCCCGCTTCTCAGCGGAGCGGTGCGGCGGTGCGCCGGGGTGTGCTTCCGTGCGCGTCCCGTACGAACAGGGCGTGGGTGAGGAACCCCCCTGCGCCGGTTGACGGATCGTGACCGCCTCCTCACGCTGGGAGGCAGCGATTCGCCGCGAGGGGACGACGAGGGCTCGGTGACGGAGCCCTCGACGAGTGTGGGTCGTGATTCGGCGGCGGTGTCCTTCGGGGGCGGGGGGAGCCGGGCGGGGGCGCCGGAGTCGGGTGGCGGCGCGCGGTGCCATGCTCGGGGCGGACAGCGCCGCGCCGCCGGCCGACGAGTTCCGCGGAGGATGCCGCGGGGGCTCGCTCACTCTCCACAGGCTGTGGACGACTCCGCCCGGAAGGTCCGCCGGTAGGCGGTCGGCGTGACCCCGAGCGCCGCCTGCAGATGCTGCCGCATCGACTGGGCCGTGCCGAACCCCGCGTCCCGGGCCACCTGGTCGACGGAGAGGGCGGTGGACTCCAGCAACTGCCGGGCCCGTTCGACCCGCTGCCGGGTGAGCCACTGACCGGGGCTGACGCCGGCCTCCTCGCGGAACCGGCGGGTGAAGGTCCGCACGGACATGGACTCCCGCTCCGCCATGTCCCGCAGCTGGATCGGCTCCTGGAGCCGGCCGAGCGCCCAGGCGCGGGCGTTGGCCGTGGAGGACTGCTGCGGGTCGGGCACCGGCCGCGCGATGTACTGGGCCTGCCCGCCGTCGCGGTGGGGCGGTACGACGGTGCGCCGGGCCACCTCGTTGGCGACGGCGGCGCCGTGGTCCCGGCGCACGATGTGCACGCACAGGTCGATGCCGGCCGCGACCCCGGCCGAGGTGAGCACGTCCCCGTCGTCGACGAACAGCACGTCCGGGTCGACCCGCACCTTCGGGAACAGCCGCTGGAAGTGCTCGGCGGAGGCCCAGTGCGTGGTCGCCGGACGGCCGTCGAGGTGGCCGGCGGCGGCGAGGACGTAGCCGCCCGTGCAGATCGCGACGAGTCGGGTGCCGGGCCGGACGTGGGCGAGCGCGGCGGCCAGCTCCGCGGTCAGCACGCCCCGCTCGTGCACCGGGCCCAGCTCGTACGAGGCGGGGACGACGACCGTGTCGGCGGTCGCCAGGGCCTCGGGGCCGTTCTCGACCATGACGGCGAAGTCCGCGTCGGTGGCGACCGGCCCCGGCGGGCGGACCGAGCAGGTGACCACCTCGTACAGGGGGCGCCGCCGCTCGTCCCGGGCGAGGCCGAAGATCCGCTGCGGGATGCCGAGTTCGAAGGGGAGCAGGCCGTCGAGGGCGAGGACCACGACGCGGTGCGGCCGGGGCGGGGCGGACGGGGCGGGCACGGTGACCGGGCCGGGCACGACGGAGAGGCCGGGCGCGGTGGGCGGGCCGGGTGGGTCCGGCGGGCCCGGGCGGCGGGCGGACGTCATGGCCCGATCCTAGCGAACCATGTCCTTCGGGCCACTCGATCGGACGGGTGGCGCGCCGGAAGCTCTATGACGTGACCGAGACAACCGCCGCCGCAGCGGCCGACGCCCACCAGCCGGAGCCCGCCCGACCGCGCCCCCGGTTCCGGGTGCACCGCGCCTGGTGGGTCGCCGCCGTCACCTTCGTGACGATCATCGGTGCCGCCGCCTTCCGCTCGCTGCCCGGCATCCTCATCGACCCGCTCCAGGACGACTTCGGTTGGTCGCGGGGCACGATCGGCGCCGCCGTCTCCGTGAACCTCGCGCTCTACGGCCTGACGGCCCCCTTCGCCGCCGCGCTCATGGACCGCTTCGGCATCCGCCGGGTGGTCGCCGTCGCCCTGACCGTCATCGCGCTGGGCTCGGGGGCGACGGTCTGGATGGAGTCGGCCTGGCAGCTCATCCTCTGCTGGGGCCTGCTGGTCGGTCTCGGCTCCGGCTCGATGGCACTGGCCTTCGCGGCCACCGTCACCAACCGCTGGTTCACCGAGCGGCGCGGCCTGGTCACCGGCGTCCTCACCGCCGCCTCCGCCTCCGGGCAGCTGATCTTCCTGCCGCTGCTGTCCTGGATCGTCGAGACGCACGACTGGCGTCCCGCGGCCGTCACGGTGGCCCTGGCCGCCCTCGCCGTCGTCCCCTTCGTCTGGCTGCTCCTGCACGACCACCCCGCCGACGTCGGCCAGAAGCCCTACGGCGCCACGGAGTTCGTCCCCAAGCCGGCCCCCGTCCCGGGCGCCGCCCGCCGCGCCCTGCGGGTCCTCTTCTCCGCCGCCCGCACCGGCCCGTTCTGGCTGCTGGCCGGCACCTTCGCGATCTGCGGCGCCTCCACCAACGGCCTGATCCAGACCCACTTCATCCCCGCCGCGCACGACCACCACATGCCGCTGACGACCGCCGCCTCGCTGCTCGCCGTCATCGGGGTCTTCGACGTGGTCGGCACGATCGCCTCCGGCTGGTTCACCGACCGCTTCGAACCGCGCCGCCTGCTCGCCGTCTACTACGCCCTGCGCGGGGTCTCGCTCCTCTTCCTCCCCCTGCTGCTCGGGCCGAGCGTCCACCCGCCGATGCTCTTCTTCATCGTCTTCTACGGCCTGGACTGGGTCGCCACCGTCCCGCCCACCCTCGCCCTGTGCCGCGAGCAGTACGGCGAGGACAGCGCGATCGTCTTCGGCTGGGTCCTCGCCTCCCACCAGGTCGGCGCCGCCCTCGTGGCCTTCCTCGGCGGCGTCGCCCGCGACCGCTTCGGCTCCTACGACGTGGTCTGGGTCGCCTCCGGCGCCCTGTGCGCGGCGGCGGCGCTGATGGCGCTGGTCATCCGCCGGCGGACGGCACCGGTGGCCGCCCTGTCGTGACCCCGGCGCGTCCGCCCCCGCCCCCGCGTCCGGGGACGCGGGGGCGGCCGGGGTTCAGCGCGGCAGCCGGGAGGCCCGGGCCCCGTCCCGGCGGGCGAGCGCCTTGGCGATCCGCTCCGCGTCGCGGGCCAGCTCGCGGAGCATGCCGCTGATCGGGTTGGTGAAGCCGGTGAAGTACAGGCCGGGTGCGTCGGCCGGGGTGCGGGGGCCGTGGACGACCGGTCGGCCCCGCGCGTCGAGCACGCCGAGATGGCCGACCAGCCCCTCCAGCCCGCGGAGGTAGCCGGTGGCGGCGATCACCGCGTCGGGGGCGACCCGGGTGCCGTCGGCGAGGACCGCCTTGCCGTCCTCGAATCCCTCCAGGGCGGCCACGATCTCCACCCGGCCGCCGCGCACCGCGTCGATCAGCCCGACGTCCTGCACCGGGATCGCGCCCTCGGCGGCCCGGGTGAGGAGGCCGGTGTCCGGGCGCGGCAGCCCGTGCGCCGACAGGTCGGGCGTGCTGATCCTGGCCAGCGGCCGGGCGAGCCGGTCGACCAGGCGGGCCGGCAGCCGCCGCACGAGGACGCCGTTGTACTGGGCGGGCCAGCCCGCCGTGGAGCGGCGGACGATGTGCGGCGCGGTGCGCACGGACAGCCGCACCCGGGCCGCCCCGCCTTCCACCAGGTCCACGGCGATCTCGGCGCCCGTGTTGCCGACGCCGACGACCAGCACGTCCCGGCCGGTGTAGGGGACCGCGTCGCGGTACTCGGCGGCGTGCCGGAGCTCGCCGGTGTACGTGTCCCGGCCGGGCCACTGCGGCAGGCGCGGGGTGTGGTTGTAGCCGGTGGCGACCACGACCGCGGCGCCGGTCAGCTCGCGGCCCCCGGAGGCGTGCAGCAGCCAGCCGGTGCCGTCGGGCGCACGCTCGACGCGGAAGACCTCCACGCCGGTGACGATCTCCAGCTGGTGGTGCTCGGCGTACTTCTCCAGGTACCGCACCACGTCGTCCCGGGACACCCACCGTCCGAAGCGGCGCGGCATCGGCAGGCCGGGCAGCGCGGACAGGCGGCGGGTGGTGTGCAGGCGCAGCCGGTCGTAGTGGCGCCGCCAGGAGGCCCCGACCCGGTCCTCCCGCTCCAGGACGACGGCCCGGATGCCGCGGGCCCGCAGGGCGTGGGCGACGGCGAGACCACCGGGACCGGCGCCGATGACGTACACGGGGCGGTCCGCGGGGTGGGCGGGCTGCGGTTCAGCGGACGCTGTGGAGTCGGCCATGCCGCGAGCGTAATCAAGGCTCCGGTTGATGGGTCTCGGTCAAAGAACGGAATCGGTTGCGGATCGGTCACGGCCCCCGTCCGGGTGCGCCCGGCGGTCGGCTTGAATGGCTCGATGGCCTCCTCACGCATGCTCACCGTAGACCCGTCCCTGAGCGAACCCCGCGGCCACGGCCTGCGCCTGCGGCCCTGGGACGCCGGCTCCGACGACGACGCGCAGACCTGGCTGCGCGGTTTCCTGGACGCGGAGTTCCAGCGCTGGAACACCCCGCTCACCCTGTGGACCGACCTCGAGGGCGCCCGCGAGTCGCTGCGCGGACGGGCCCGGGACGCCCGGGAGGGCCGGTCGGCGTCGTTCCGGATCACCGACGAGGAGAACGGCGCGGCGCTGGGCCACATCGGGGTGAACGAGATCAACCTGCCGCTGAAGCTGGCCCGGATCGGCTACTGGGTGCTCCCCGAGGTCCGCGGCCGGGGCGTCGCCACCCGCGCCCTGCTCCTCGCCTCGCGCTGGGCCTTCGCCGAACTCGGCCTGCACCGCCTGGAACTGGGCCACGCGGTGGAGCATGCGGCCTCCTGCCGGATCGCCGAACGCGGCGGGTACGCCTACGAGGGCACGCTGCGCGGGGCGATGTTCGAGGCCGGCCGGCACGACACGTTCCGCGACGCGCACCTGCACGCCCGCCTCTCGACGGACGCGGAACCGGCGGCGGACGGCCGTTGAGGGGCGGCGGGCCGCAGGGGCTCAGGGGCTCAGGGCCGTAGAGGCTCAGGGCCGCAGGGCCGTAGAGGCTCAGGGCCGCAGGGGCTCAGGGCCGTAAGGGCTCAGGGCCAGAGGAGGCCCTTGGTCCAGCTCCCGTCCTCCGTGCGCCGGTAGGCGAGCCGGACGTGGCGGCGGCGGGCGTCGCCCTGGAAGAACTCCACCTCGTCGGGGTGCAGCCGGTACAGCGTCCAGGACGGGACGGGGGCGTCCGGTTCCCGGCCGGCCCGGTCCCAGGCCGCCCGCGAGGCGCGGGCCAGCTCGTCCGCCGAATCCAGGTCCTCGCTCTGCCGTCCGGTGAGGGCGGCGGCCAGGGCGCCGGTCGACCGTGCGTGCAGATCGGCCTGCGCCTCTCCGGCCGGGGCGACGGCGACCGGGCCGCGCAGCCGCACCTGGCGTCCCAGCACCGGCCAGTAGAAGACGAGCGCCGCGTACGGGCGGGCGGCGAGGTGGCGGCCCTTGCGGCTGTCGGCGTGCGTGGCGAAGGACCAGCCGTCCGCGTCCGCGCCGTGCAGCATCACCACCCGCGCGTCCGGCAGGCCGTCCGCGTCCGCCGTCGCCAGCGACACCGTGTGCGGCTCGGTCTGGCCGGCCGCCACCGCGTCGGCGAACCACCGGGCGAACAGGGGCAGGGGCGCGCCGGGCGCGGTGTGCGGATCGAAGGGCGGCAGCTCGGTGACCGCCGCGTCCCACACCCGCAGCGACCTCAGCGACTCGTGGAGATCGGTTCCGTCCATGCCCCGATTGTCACGCGCCCCCGCGCGCCCCGCCGCACCCCGCTGCCGCGCGCAGGCGGGAATCGTCGGACAGGGCAGCCCTAGACCGAACCGAGGTCGGAGGAGACCCAGCGCTCGGGCCGCATGCGGACGACGACCTGCTCGCCGTGGTTGGCGGTGGCGAAGGCGACGTACCCGTCGACCTTCTCGGCCGGGAGGTAGCGGGCGGTCATCTCCCGCAGGTGCTCCTCCGTGGCGGTGACCGTCTCCACGACCGGGCCCTCCACGGACACGTACCGGATGGTGGGCTCCAGGCGGTCGACCAGCAGGGAGAACCGGCCCGCCGCCTTGATCAGCTGGTTCTTGCGGCTGTCGAGCCCGGTCATGATCCACACGTCGCCGCCGGGTGCGTACTGGTACCAGATCGGCACGCTCAGGGGGGCGCGGCCCGCCTCCGCGTCGACCGCGAGTGCGGCGACGTGGGGTTCGGCCAGGAATGTCTCACGCTCTTCGCGGGTCAGTGCCATCGCGGTCTCCTCCAGCGGGTGCAGCGGACACGGGCGTCGGTCGTCGAGCACAACACCGTGCGGGCGGGCGGCTGTTCCCCGGAGGATGACAGGACGGGGCGCCGCGCGACTGCCCGGCGTGCTACTTGGCGGGCTTCTTGCCCGTGACGCCCAGGTGCAGCAACAGGGCGAGGGTGGGCTTGAGTTCCGCCTGCTTGACGCCCCAGGAGGAGAATCCCTTCTGGTGCGAGGCGGCGGCCGCGAGCATGACGACCAGGGAACCGGCGATCGCCGCGGGGTTCACGTCCTTGTCGATCTTTCCCTTGGCCTGCAGTTCGGCGACGGAATCCGCGAGGGAGGAGTTCACCGAGTTCAGGATCTTCATGCGGATCTTGGAGAACCGTTTGTCGCCCTCCGCGGCACCCAGGTCGACGACCCGGAGAATGGCGTCGTTCTTCCGCCAGAACTCCAGGAATCCGTCGACGAGTTCCTGCGCCGTCTGCCAGCCGGCCTTGCCGACCCACGAGCGTCCGGCCGTCGACTCGGCCAGTCCGGCGCTGTCGGCGGCCATGTGCTCGGCGATCTCCAGGACGGCGCCTTCGACGTCCGGGAAGTACTGGTAGAAGGTGGCGGGCGAGGTGCCCGCCTTGCGGGCGACATCGATGACCTTGACATCGCGATAGGGGGAGGAGCTGAGCATTTCGCTGAGGCAGTCGAGCAGTTTCTGCCGGGTCGCCTGCCCACGTCGACCGGCCACGCGGCCGTCAACGGTACGCACTTGTCCTGTCATGCCGTCAGCTTACCGACGGGGGATCTGAGCGCGATTCGGCCGACTGCAAATGGGGTGCACGGGCGGCGAGAGGCTGGTGTGCCTGGTCTGCGCGGTGCGGGCCGCGCGGTTACTTTGACGGCATGGCCGAAAATGGGGCATCCGCGAAGCGGACATCCAGCGACCCGTCGTCGTCTCCCTCCCCGCGGCGGGAGGGCGTCCCCTGCTGGGTGGACGCACAGCTTTCGGACGTCGAGGCGGGCAGGCGCTTCTACGGAGAGCTCTTCGGGTGGACCTTCGGGGCGGCCGGGGAGGCGGGGGAAGCGGGCGAGGGCCTCGTGTGGGCCCGTCTCGACGGCGAGCCCGTCGCCGCGCTGGTCCGCAAGACGGACGGGCGGATGCCCACCGTGTGGTCCGTGTACTTCCACACCCCGGACGCCGGCGCGCTGGCCGGACGCATCCGCGGCCGGGGGCCAGATCGTCGTCCCGCCCCACCCGCTCGGCGCCCTGGGCACCACCGCCCTCGCCGCCGACCCCGAGGGCGCCGTCTTCGCCCTCTGGCAGCCGGACGGCCACCCCGGCTTCGGACGCCGGCGCGTGCCGGGCGCCTTCGCCTGGGCCGAGCTGTACACCCGGGACACGGAGGCCGCCAACACCTTCTACGGTGACCTGTTCCACGACGCCCTCTTCGGCCCGGACGCCGCCCCCGACTTCGGCCGCGCCCCGGTCACCGACGTCTTCGCCGCCGAGATGCCGCCGCATTTCCTCGTCCACTTCCTGGTCGAGGACGCCGAGGCCGCGCTCGGCACGGTGACCCGGCTCGGCGGGCGGGTGCGCGTCCCGCCGTTCGAGACGTCGTACGGCGGGGTGGCCGTGGTCTCGGACGACCAGGGAGCGTCGTTCGCGCTGCTGCAACGCTGAACGGCGCCGCGCGTAGCACGTCCGTCTGCCCGGGATGGGATGAGACACCCTGATTGTCCTCAGGTTCGCCACCAGCGCTCCGGACAGGAAGAATCGGGGTGCGTGGCGCCACGGAGGTGCGGTGGTGAGACGCTGCACTTCGGTCGCGTACATATGTGGATGGCGTGGCCCGTACGGGGAGGTGGCAGGCAAGTGGTGGATCAGCTGACGCAGCACGATCCGCGGCGGATCGGGCCGTTCGAGGTGCTGGGGCGGCTCGGCGCCGGCGGCATGGGGCTGGTCTATCTCGCGCGCTCGGCGTCCGGCCGGCGCGTGGCGATCAAGACGGTCCGGACGGAGCTGGCGGAGGACCAGCTGTTCCGTGTCCGCTTCACGCGCGAGGTGGAGGCAGCCCGCGCGGTCTCCGGTTTCTACACGGCGGCCGTGGTCGACGCCGACCCGCGCGCGGCGGTCCCGTGGCTGGCCACCGCGTACGTCCCCGCGCCCTCCCTCGAGGAGATAGTGAACGAGTGCGGGCCGCTCCCGGCCCAGGCGGTGCGCTGGCTGGCGGCGGGCGTCGCGGAGGCGCTCCAGTCGATCCACGGCGCCGGACTGGTCCACCGCGACCTGAAGCCCTCCAACGTCCTGGTCGTCGAGGACGGGCCCCGGGTGATCGACTTCGGCATCGCGTCCGGCGTCTCCAACACCCGCCTGACCATGACGAACGTGGCCGTCGGCACCCCCGCCTACATGTCGCCCGAGCAGGCGAAGGACTCCCGCAGCGTCACCGGCGCCAGCGACGTGTTCTCGCTCGGCTCGATGCTGGTCTTCGCCGCCACCGGGCACCCGCCCTTCCACGGCGCCAACCCGGTCGAGACGGTCTTCATGCTGCTGCGCGAGGGCCCCGACCTGGAGGGCCTCCCGGACGAGCTGCGCCCGCTCATCGAGTCCTGTATGCAGATGGAGGCCACGGCCCGCCCCAACCCGGCCGACCTCCAGTCGCAGCTCGCCCCGCACCTGTTCGGTTCCGGCTCCGACGACAGCGGTACGGCGTCGGCGTGGCTGCCGGAGCGGGCGGTGGGCCTGATCGAGGGCCGCCGGGGCGGACGTCCCCCGGTCAAGCTCGCCACGACGGCCGGTGGCCGTGGCCCGGCCGGCGCCCATCCCGTCGTCCCGGCGCCGCCGCTCCCGCCGCCGCCCTCCCACGACCCGGTCGTCCCGGCGCCGCCGGTGCCCGCGCCGGCCGGCGCCCCCGACACCGGCCCGATCCGGCTGGCCGGCGCCGCGGTGCTCATCGGCCCCGGCCCGCGCGTCGCCGACATGCGGGCCGCCGCCGTGGCGGCACCCCCGCCGGAGTCCGCCCTGGCCGCGTCCTGGTCCCGGGCCCGCCCCGGCGTGAACGGCGCCGACCCGGCCGTGACGGCCGCGCCGCCCGCCCCCGCCGCACCGCCCGAGGCGTCGCCGGCCGGCTGGCGCCCGTGGCGCTTCCGCATGTCCAACGACGTGTGGGGCACCCCGTCCGTCGCCGGGGACCTCGTCTACGTCACCTCCTTCGAGGTGCACGCCCTCGACGTGGCCACCGGGCGCCGCCGCTTCAAGACCCGGGACGTCGCCTGGTCGATGGCGGTCGCGGACGGCCGTATCCACGCCTCCGACGGCCCTACCCTCTTCGCCCTGGACGCCCGCGAGGGCGGCGACCTGTGGCGGGTCCAGACCGACGCCTGGGTGTACTCCCTGCGGGCCGACCGGGGCACGGTCGTCACCGCCACCCGCGGCGGCGGCGTCCAGGCCTGGGAGGCCTCGGGCGGCCAGAAGCTGTGGGAGATCACCGGCTGCCAGAGCGACTTCGAGTCCCCGGAGGCGGGCGCCGCGGTCCACGAGGGCACGGTGTACGTCTGGCAGGACGCCCGGCTGCGCGCCCTGGACGCCCGTACCGGCGACGAGAGATGGTCGTACCCGATCGGCGACGCCGCGTCCTGCGGCGGGGTCCCGGTCCGGGTCGCCCCCGCCCCCGACGGCTACGTCTACGTCTCGGCCGGCACCCGGGTCCTCGCCCTGGAGGTCACGTCCGGCCACGTCCGCTGGCACTTCGAGGCCCCGGCGGTCTTCCTCGCCCCGCCGGCCTTCGTGCCGGGCCCGGCGGTGACCGGCGGCGGGGTCTACCTGGCCGACTACCTGGGCACCGTCTACGCCCTCGACGCCACCGACGGCCGCGACCGCTGGCGCATCGCCACCGAGGCACGGTCCTCGACCGACCCGGTCCTGGTCGCCGCCGGACACGTCCACGTGGGCAGCGGCAAGGGCCTCTACACGCTGGACGCGGTGACGGGGACTCCCAAGTGGCGCTTCCAGGCGGGCGGCGACATCGTGGGCGCCCCCGCGGTCGCCGAGGGCCGGATCCACTTCGGCTCCACCGACCACCTGCTCTACACCCTGAAGGCCGACGACGGCCGCCTGCGCTGGAAGCTGGCGACCGGCGGCGAGATCACCGGCTCCCCGGTGGTCCGCGACGGCATCGTGTACGCGTGCAGCAAGGACCGCTGCGTGTACGCGCTGGACGCGGAGAAGGGAACGGGGACGGCCCGCACGACCTGAGGCCGTGCGGGCCGTGACGCCGTGCGGGCCGGCGGGAGCGTCGGGACACACGTCGGCCGCGGCGGCTCCCCTCCGCGCCGCCGCGGCCGATCCCCGTGGGGAGGAAGGTCTACTTGCCGTCCAGGTCCAGCGCGGGCGGGGCCGGCATGGCGTTGTCCATCGTCGTGATCGCGTCCCGCGCGGGCCCGCTCGGCATGGCGTTGTCGAGCGTGGTGACGGTGGTGTCGTCCGCCGGCGGAGCCGGCATCGCGTTGTCCTGCGGCGTGGCCGCGGCGTCCTTGGTCGGGTCGCTCATGTCTTCAGTCCTTTGCTGCGGAGTCGGCGAGTGGGCAACGCCCGCCCGGTGGCTCCCCCGTGGGCCGCCGGACGGGCGTTCGGAGCCGCACGATACTTCCCGGGCTCCCGGCCACCCCGTCTGCCCCCCGACGCGACGGTGTGACATGGACGACTCTGCCGCAGGGCGATAAACGAACGCTGAACGCCGCGGTGGCGCCCCTCGACCCCCCTCACCGGCCCGCCGGGCCGGGCCGGTTCAGGCGGCGGTCGCCGGCGCGAGGAGGGCCTGCACCTCGGCGGCCTGCGGGGCGCCGCACTGCTGGAAGAGGCTGAGCGCTTCCTGCCAGCAGGCCTTGGCCCGGTCGGCCTGTCCCAGCCCGGCCAGTGAACGCCCCAACAGTGTCAGCACGTTGCCCCGCATCCGGTCGCCGCCGATGCAGCCCAGCGCCAGCGCCTGCTCCGCGTGCCGGGCGGCCTGCGCCGGGCGGTGGGCCGCCAGGTGCACCTCGGCGATACGGAAGTTGGTCGTCCCCTGCCAGAGGCGCTGCCGGTGGACCTCGAAGATGCGCAGGGCGTCGGCGAACTGCTCCAGGGCCTCGCCGTGGCGGTCGGCCGCGGTCAGCGCGATGCCGAGGGTGAAGTGCCCGTTGGCCAGCCGCATCGTCCTGCCGATGTCGAGCTGGGCGGTCAGCCCGCGGTGCGCGATGGCCACCGCCTTCGCGGTGTTGCCCATCCCCAGGTGGGCGCGGGACAGGTTGCACAGACTGAGCGCCTCGCCGGCGCGGTTGCCGGCCGCGCGGTAGCCCTCGATGGCCTGCTCCAGGAAGGTCCTGCCGTCCGCGTACCGGCCCTGGTGCAGCGAGATCAGCCCCCGGTCGTTGGCGACCCAGCTGACGGCGGTCGTGTCCTGCTCGGACTCCGCCAGCGACATGGCCGTCTCCGCCTGCTCGGCGGCCTGCTGGATACGGCCGGAGACCAGGAGGACGTTGGTGAGGGTCGTGCGGGCCCTGCCCTGCGCGCGCCGGTCACCGGCGGCTTCCGTGGCCTCGCACATCGCCCTGGCCGTCGTCTCGTACTGGCGCGAGTCGGCGCCGGACTCCGCCAGGTCCTTCGCCGCCCACAGCAGGTCCACCGCCCGCCGCAGCCGGTCCGTCCCGGCGGACTGCCGCACGCAGGCCAGCAGGGGCGACGCCTCGCTGTACAGCCAGTCCCGCGCCGCCGGTCCCTCGGTGAAGACGAGCCCCGGGTACGCCGTCGGCTCCAGGCCGTCCACCAGCCGGTCCCCGGGCCGCTCGAACGCGTACACCGCCGCCGCCGTGGCCAGGTAGAAGTCCAGCAACCGCGACAGCGCGGCCCCCCGTTCGCCCGGCGGGTGCTCGTCCCGCTCGGCGCACGCACGCGCGTAGAGGCGGACCAGGTCGTGCAGCCGGTAGCGGCCCGGCGCCGCCGACTCCAGCAGCGAGGTGTCCACCAGGGACTCCAGCAGGTCCTCGGTGTCCTCGGCGGGCAGGTCCAGTACCGCCGCCGCGGCGGCCAGGGAGATGTCCGGGCCGTCGGCCAGGCCCAGCAGGCGGAAGGCGCGGGCCTGGGCCGGTTCCAGTTGGCCGTAGCCCAGTTCGAAGGTGGCCTTGACGGCCAGGTCGCCGGCCTGGAGTTCGTCCAGGCGGCGGCGTTCGTCGGCCAGCTTCGCGGCGAGGACGGACACCGTCCAGGTGCGGCGGGCCGCCAGCCGGGACGCGGCGATGCGGATGGCCAGGGGCAGGAAACCGCACGCCCCGACCACGTCCAGTGCCGCCTCCCGCTCCGAGGACACCCGCTCCTCGCCCACGATCCTGGTGAAGAGCGCCAGCGCCTCGTCCGGCGACATCACGTCCAGGTCGACCAGGTGCGCGCCGGCGAGGTCCACCATCCGCACCCGCGAGGTCACCAGCGCCGCGCAGCCCTCCGTGCCGGGCAGCAGCGGGCGCACCTGGGCGGCGTCCCGGGCGTTGTCGAGGAGGACGAGGACGCGGCGGCCGTCCAGGACGGACCGGTAGAGCGCGGCCCGTTCCGCGAGGGAGTCGGGGACGGCGGAGTCGGCCGTGCCGAGGGCACGCAGGAAGGAGCCCAGCACCGTCTCCGGTTCCGCCGAGCGCCCGCCCGCCCCCTGGAGGTCGACGTAGAGCTGCCCGTCGGGGAAGGCGGCCCGCGCCCGGTGGGCGACGTGCACCGCGAGGGTGGTCTTGCCGACACCGCCGATCCCGGCCAGCGCCGAGACCGCCATCACCCGGCCCGCCGCCCCGTCCCCGGAGGCCGAGGCCAGTACGTCGCTCAGCTCGCGGACCAAGGACGCGCGTCCGGTGAAGTCGGGCACCGTGGCGGGGAGCTGGGCCGGGCGGACCGGGGCCGTCGTCGTCTCGGCGGCCGGCGCCGACGGTTCGGCCAGGTCCGGGTCGGCCCGGAGGATGCGCTGCTGGAGTCCCTGGAGGCCGGGGCGCGGGTCGACGCCCAGCTCGTCGGCGAGCAGGCGCCGGGTGTCGGCGTAGACGGCGAGGGCCTCGGCCTGGCGTCCGCTGCGGTAGAGGGCCAGCATCAGCAGCTCGCGCAGGCGTTCCCGCAGCGGGTGCGCCGCGGTGAGCGCCGTCAGCTCCGAGACGGCCTCCGCGTGGCAGCCCTGTTCCAGGTCCATGTCGAGGCAGGTCTCGAGGAGTTGGAGCCGCCACTCCTCCAGGCGGACGCGCTGGGCCTCGGCGTAGGGGCCCGGTACGCCGGCCAGTGCCTCGCCGTCCCACAGTGCCAGCGCGCGGCGCAGCACGTCGCGGGCGTGGCACAGGTCCCCGGCGCCGCGCGCCTTCTCCGCGGCGGCGGCCAGGTCCTGGGCCCGCGCGAGGTCCGACGCCCCGTCGGCCAGGCCTCGCACCGCGTAACCGCCGGACTCGCTCACCAGGACGCCGGGGTCCAGGACCTTCCGCAGCCGGGACGCGTACGTCCGCACCGCCGCCAGCGCCTGCAAGGGCGGTTCCTCGCCCCACAGGGCGTCGATCAGCTCGGCGGCCGTGGCCGTGCGGCCCTCGCGCAGCAGCAGGGCGGCCAGCAGGGCGCGCTGCTGCGGGGAGCCCGTGGCCAGCGGTTCGTCGCCGCGCCAGGCACGCACCGGCCCGAGCACACCGAAGCGCAGCGCGGCCGGGTCGGGACGCCGCTGCTCCGGGACCTGCGGTACACCGTCCATGCAGTCCCCCTAGACATCCTGAGCAACTACGTCAGTTTGCCTTGTTCATGCCGACCTCGTCAGCCGTGGGAGACGCCGATCACAGGTCCCTCACCTGCTCCCTGACCCCTCCAGGTCCACCCGTACCGTCAGCAGCCCCGGTCCGACCCCCATGGCCCGCACCGCCAGGCTGTTGAACCGGGGGAGGAGCCGCAGCCGCGCCACCGGGTCGTCGTCGGGCAGGACGTGGGCCGTCCCGGCGTGCCAGCGGCCGCGTACGCGGACCCGGACCCGCGGATCGGCGCGGATGTTGCGGACGTACTGGGACCGCTCACCGAACTCCGACACCAGCCAGAAGGAGCCGCCCACCCGGCGCCCGCCGACCGGCGTGCGGCGGGGGAGGCCGGAGACGCGGCCGGTGGTCTCCAGCAGGGTCTGGGTCGGCAGCCGGCGCAGGACGGCGTTGAGGCGGCGCTGGACGGCCGTGACCGTCCGGTACTTCCGCTCGGCGTACGTCGGCCGGGGGGTGCCGTGGGGCTCGGGGGTGCCGGCGGGCTCGGGGGTGCCGGCGGGCTCGGGGGTGCTGGAGGATCTCGTCATCACGCGTTCACGCTCCCGTCTCGTGTGCCTCCATGTTCCCCGGAAAACCTGAAGGGGAAGGTAGGTGGCTGGGCCAAGAGACGGGCGGTGCGGTCGTGCGGGTCGTGACCTGGAATCTGTGGTGGCGGTTCGGGCCGTGGGCCGACCGGCAGAAGGCGATCCTCGCCGTGCTGCGGGAGCTGCGGCCGGATGTCGTCGGTCTCCAGGAGGTGTGGGCCGCCGACGACGGCTCGAACCTCGCGCAGTGGCTGGCCGGTGAACTCGGCCTGCACTGGGCCTTCGCCGCGTCCGAGGCCCCCGGGCGGTGGCAGCGGCGGATCGGGGACGACACGGTGGGCATCGGCAACGCCGTGCTCAGCCGCTGGCCGGTGACCCGGCGGGCGGCGCTGCGGCTGCCCGCTCCGGAGGAGTTCGACGACGGGCGCCTCGCGTTCCACGCGCTGCTGGACGCACCCGGCCACCCCGTCCCCTTCTTCACCACCCACCTGAACTCGGGCGCCCACGCGGCGGCGGTGCGCCGCGAACAGGGCGCGGCGCTGGCGGAGTTCGTCGCCCGTCACCGCGACGGGCCCGGCTTCTTCCCGCCCGTCGTCACCGGCGACTTCAACGCGACCCCGGACTCCGCGGAGGTCCGGCTCCTCACCGGGGCCGCCGTCCCCGCGGGAGCCGCCCTGCTCGACGCCTGGGAGCACGCCGACCCCTCGGCGCCGTCCGCCACCTGGGACGGCGCCAACCCCTACATCCCCGGCGGGTCCGGGCCGGGCGCCCGGATCGACCACATCCACGTGGGCCCGCCCGGACCCGGCGGACTCGGCCGGGTCCGGGCCGCGCGCCGCGCCGGCGACGGCCCCGTGGACGGCGTCTGGCCCTCCGACCACGCGGCGGTCGTCGTGGACCTGGCCGGGAATTGACATCGGGAAACGGTCTCGGGCACCGGCATGAATTCGATGAACGCTCAATTACCGAGGGTGTATGTGACGGTGGTCAAGTGATCGATTCGTGGGTAGCATGCTCGTGTGCCGGGCGCTCCACCGACCAATGGAGTTCCGGCACATGCTGTTTCCTCTCCTGACCAGAGAGGGCGCGGCAGACCGAATCGGGGGAAGAAGTACCAGGGGGACCGTCGGTTTCCACGCCTGTTCAGATCGCCCATGCATGGGCTTCTTTCCCCTTGCGGCGACGCAAGGAAGACACGAATGAACAGCAATGCAGTGCGCATGGCCGCCGTTTCGGCCGTCACGGCCATCGCTCTCGGCGCAACCGCGGGCCTGGCCCAGGCGTCGGAGCGTGCCCCGGCGGGCACGGCGCGGACCGCGGCCACCGCTCCGCAGCAGGCCGAGGCCCAGCCGGCGGCGCGCACCCTGCTCGCGAGCCCGCTGGCGGCCGAACTGTCCGCGGTCGAGCGCTCGGAGATGCGCGCCGTCGCCGACGGTCAGTACGCGGCAGTCGGCAAGTGGAGTGCCATCAAGGCCGCGTTCAGCAAGATCGGTGGCTTCGCGAAGGCCATCAAGGGCAAGTACGGCGACTTCAGGAAGTGGTACGACGGGCTGTCCTGGTGGGTGAAGGCGCCGCTCAAGGCCATCACCCCCGGTCTGACGCTCCTCGAGATCTACAACGCCCTCCGCTGACGCGGGCCCACCCGGCCGGAACACGGAGACACGGAGACACGGAGCACCTCGGATGACCGACATCACGTCCTCCCGCGCCGCCACCGAAGGCACGTGGGCCCTGCCCCTGCTCGCGCTCGCCCCCCTGGCGCTGGTCAGACTCCTCACGGAGTCGTCCACGCCGTGGCTCACCGCTTCCTGGGTGCTGCTCACCCTGTCGTTCGCCCTGGTGGCGGCCGGGTGGGCCACCGTGCTGCGGCACGGGACCCGTACGGGCGGGGCGTGGGTGACGTGCCTTCTCGCCCACGGGGCACTGGTCTGGAATGTGATCGCCCTCATTCGCCAGTAGCGCGTCCGGGAATTACCCGGCGCGCATTCTCCGGCTGTGCACAGGAAGAGTAATCGGGGAAGGAAGTCCAAGGGACCTTCGGTTTCCACGCCTGTCAGATCACTTGAGGCTTCCTTCCCCTTGCGATAACGCACCACGATCTACATGAGCGCTACCCGGCCCGAGTCAGCAATGGGGAATTGCACCGGGTTCCCGACCGATTCCTCCGTCGGCCTACCGCCGCCCCAGGAAAATCGGATTCGTGAACGCCGCCAGCGCCCCCGGCACCGGTCCCGCCGCCGCCTCGTGGCGCAGTTCCGCCCGGACGTACGCCGCGTAGGAGGCGGTCGTCCGCCATTCCACCGTGCCCGTGCCGGACACCGGCAGCGGGGCGCTGGTGAAGAGCACGCCCTGGTCGGTGACGAGGCGGACCGTGCAGCGCGGGGCGCCCGTCGCCTCCAGGCGGACGGTGACCGGGGTCTCGTCGTCCACGCGCAGCCGTTCGCCGATGCCGGCGTGCTCCCCCCGGCCGCCCGAGGCGGTGAAGGCCAGCGACACCTGCGAGGACTCGGCGACGTACGAACGCCCCGCCCGCAGGCCCTCCTGGACGGCCTCCCGGGTCAGGTCGTCGGCGAGGACGACGGTCTGCGGGCGGCCGATCACGTCCGGGGTGCGGTGGGAGTCGCTGCTGCCCATCGCCGGCAGCCACCCCCCGCCGCCCCGCCCCTCCCGCACGGAGGCGACCAGCATGCCGTCCCAGTCGGCCAGCGCCACCTCGTCGTCGGGTGTGTAGGCCCCGTTCCACACCTCGACCGCGTCGGCCTCCCCGAAGCCGAACTTCCAGTTGCAGCCGATGCAGGTGGCGTGCGGGTGGGCCGGCACGACCAGGCCGCCGGCGCGGCGGATCTGGCGTGCGAAGCGCCCGAAGCGGTTGTCCCGGGCCCGGTAGCGCCAGTCGACGAAGGTGCCGGGGTCGGTGCCGACGGCGACGACGTGCCCGTTGCGGGTCGTCACCTCCTCGCCCAGCATGACCAGCAGGTCGTCACCGGCCACCTCGGCCCAGTGGGCGTGCGCCGCGTGCGTGTTGTGCTCGGAGGAGTTGATGAAGTCCAGCCCCGCCGCCCGCGCAAGCTCCGCGATCTCGGCGAGGGTGTAGCGGCCGTCGGAGTACACGGAGTGCAGGTGGCAGTCGCCCCGGTACCAGGCCCGCCCCCGCCCCCTGGCGCGCTCGGGCGGGTACACCGGCCGCACGGCCTCGCCCTGCTCGCCGTAGGTCAGCGTGATCGTGATCTCGTACGACAGCCCCTGCGGAGCCACCGTGTACGGGCCGAGCGCGATGTGCCACGTGCCCGGCCGCACCGGCCCCGGGAGGTACCCGGGGGTCGCCTCGTCGGCCCGGACGAAGAACTCCGTGCGTGCCCCGCCCGACCAGCCCCGGAAGCCCCGGCCGCCCAGGTCGGTGCCCCGCTCGTCGAAGAGGCCGATGTCCAGGGCGTTGCCCGCGGTGCCCGCCGGGACGGCGGGGCGGTCGTAGGTGTAGGCGACGTGGATCTCCCGGACACCGGCCGGGACCTCGACGGGGACGTACACGAAGTCGGGGGAGCCGGTGGGCAGGGTGCCGCGGACCGTTCTCCTGCGCTGCTCCCGGGGTGCCGCCGACGCGAAGCTCACGCTTGCCAACGTAAGCGCTGCGGCGGCTCCCGTCGCGAACACCGCGCGCCTGCCGATCCCGCTGTGGTCGTCCTCGCACATGCTGCTGCTCCCAGGGTGTCGTGAGTGACCTGACGTGGGTGGTGCAGGGTGGTGCGTGCAACCCTCGTATTGAGCCGTGAACTCCCGTGCAAGGAAAGGGGTTCGGGGCATGGAGAGCGAGAAACCGCCCGGTGGGGAGAGGCGCGGGGCGGGGCGGGGCGGCCGGGCGGCGGCGGGCGGGCCCCCGCGTCCTGATCACCCCGCTCGTATGCTCGAAGGATGACGACTTCCGCGACCCCCGGAACCGGCCCCGCAGGCCCCACCGAGAACGCCCTGCGTCGCGCCCTCAAACGCGCGCGGGACGGTGTCGCCCTCGACGTGTCCGAGGCCGCGGTGCTGCTCCAGGCCCGCGGCGAGCACCTCGCCGACCTCACCGCGTCCGCCGCCCGGGTCCGGGACGCGGGCCTCGAGGCCGCGGGCCGCCCCGGCGTCATCACCTACTCGAAGAGCGTCTTCATCCCCCTGACCCGGCTGTGCCGGGACAAGTGCCACTACTGCACCTTCGTCACCGTCCCCGGCAAGCTGCGCCGCGCGGGGCACGGGATGTTCATGTCCCCCGACGAGGTGCTCGACATCGCCCGGCGCGGTGCCGCCCTCGGCTGCAAGGAAGCGCTGATCACCCTCGGCGACAAGCCCGAGGACCGCTGGCCCGAGGCCCGCGAGTGGCTCGACGCGCACGGCTACGACGACACGATCGCCTACGTCCGCGCCATCTCGATCCGCGTCCTGGAGGAGACGGGCCTCCTGCCGCACCTCAACCCGGGCGTCCTGACCTGGACGGACTTCCAGCGCCTCAAGCCGGTCGCGCCCTCCATGGGCATGATGCTGGAGACCACCGCGACCCGCCTGTGGTCCGAGCCCGGTGGCCCCCACCACGGCTCCCCGGACAAGGAGCCCGCGGTGCGCCTGCGCGTCCTGGAGGACGCCGGCCGCTCCTCGGTGCCCTTCACCTCCGGTGTCCTGATCGGCATCGGCGAGACGTACGAGGAGCGCGCCGAGTCGCTCTTCGCGCTGCGCAAGGTCTCCCGCGCCTACCACGGCATCCAGGAACTGATCATCCAGAACTTCCGTGCCAAGCCGGACACCGCGATGCGCGGCATGCCCGACGCGGAGCTGGACGAACTGGTCGCCACGGTGGCCGTCGCCCGGCACATCATGGGCCCCTCGGCCTGCCTCCAGGCGCCCCCGAACCTGGTCGACGCCGAGTACGAGCGGCTGATCGGCGCGGGCATCGACGACTGGGGCGGGGTCTCCCCCCTCACCATCGACCACGTCAACCCCGAGCGCCCCTGGCCGCAGATCGACGAACTCGCCGAGAAGTCCCGCACGGCCGGCTTCGAGCTGCGCGAACGCCTCTGCGTGTACCCGGAGTTCGTCCGGCGCGGCGAGCCCTGGCTGGACCCGCGGCTGCGTCCGCACGTGGCGGCCCTCGCCGACCCCGCCACCGGCCTGGCCCGCGCGGACGCGACGGTCGAGGGCCACCCGTGGCAGGAGCCGGACGAGGCGTTCACCGCCTCCGGCCGCACCGACCTGCACACCACGATCGACACCGAGGGCCGTACCTCGGACCGCCGCGACGACTTCGACGAGGTGTACGGCGACTGGGGCGCCCTGCGCGAGGCCGCCGCCCCCGGCATGGCTCCCGAGCGCATCGACACCGACGTGCGCCAGGCGCTGGCCACGGCCGCCGACGACCCCACGAGGCTGACCGACGACGAGGCGCTCGCCCTGCTGCACGCCGACGGCCCGGCGCTGGACGCCCTGTGCCGGGTCGCCGACGACGTCCGGAAGTCCGTCAACGGCGACGACGTGACGTACATCGTCACCCGCAACATCAACTTCACCAACGTCTGCTACACCGGCTGCCGTTTCTGCGCCTTCGCCCAGCGCCGCACCGACGCCGACGCGTACACGCTCTCCCTGGAGCAGGTCGCCGACCGCGCCCAGCAGGCCTGGGACGTGGGTGCGGTCGAGGTCTGCATGCAGGGCGGGATCCACCCCGACCTGCCCGGCACGGCGTACTTCGACATCGCGCGGGCGGTCAAGGAACGCGTCCCCGGCATGCACGTGCACGCCTTCTCGCCCATGGAGGTCGTCAACGGCGCGACCCGTACCGGCCTGTCGATCCGCGAGTGGCTGAGCGCGGCCAAGGAGGCGGGGCTCGACTCGATCCCCGGCACGGCGGCGGAGATCCTCGACGACGAGGTCCGCTGGGTGCTCACCAAGGGCAAGCTGCCGACGGCCACCTGGATCGAGGTCGTCGAGACCGCCCACGAGCTGGGCATCCGCTCCAGCTCCACGATGATGTACGGCCACGTCGACCAGCCCCGCCACTGGCTGGGCCACCTGCGCACCCTCGCCGGCATCCAGCAGCGCACGGGCGGCTTCACGGAGTTCGTGACGCTGCCGTTCATCCACACCAACGCGCCGGTGTACCTGGCGGGCATCGCGCGGCCCGGCCCCTCCGTGCGCGACAACCGCGCGGTGACGGCGATGGCCCGCCTCCTCCTGCACCCGCACATCCCCAACATCCAGACAAGCTGGGTGAAACTGGGCACCGAGGGTGCGGCGGAGATGCTCCGCTCCGGCGCCAACGACGTCGGCGGCACGCTCATGGAGGAGACGATCTCCCGCATGGCCGGCTCGTCGTACGGCTCGTACAAGTCGGTCAAGGACCTGGTCGCGGTCGCGGAGGCGGCGGGCCGCCCGGCGAAGCCCCGTACGACGCTGTACGGGCCGGTACCGCAGGAGCGGCAGCGGGCGGCGACGGCGTCGGACGGGCACCTGCCGGAGCTGCTGCCGGTGCTGGACTGACGGGTGCGCCTCCCGGGCCGGGGCACGGGCCGCCCGCAGTACGATGATCGGGCCCCCGGTGTGTCGGGGTTCTCGTAGCTGAGGAGATGCGTGCCCGTGCCAGCCCGACTTCCCTCATGGGCCTGGGTCTCCGGTCTGACCGTGGGGGCGATCGCGGCGGTGAGCGTCCTGGCCGTACAGGCGGACCAGGGCCCCCACCCCACCGCCGCCGCCACGAAGCCCCGCCCCTCGGTCTCGGCGCAGCCGACGCCGAAGGAGACGGCACCGGCCCGGGTGCCGGACGGTTCCGGCACCGGGCGGCGCATCGTCTACTCGGTCGGCCAGGACCGGGTGTGGCTGGTGGACGCCAGCGACGCCACCCGCCGCTCCTTCACGGTGTGGCCCGGGACGGTCGACCCGGACCCGGGCACGTACAGCGTCGGGACCCGCCGTGAGGAGCCCACGACCGGCTCCGACGGGGTGCGGATCGAGCAGATCGTGTACTTCGTCCAGGAGGACGGCGTCTGGGTCGCCTTCTCCAATGCCGTGGACGGCTCCTCGCCCCCTCCGTCGGCCGCGGGTGTGAAGACGGGCGGCATACGCCTGCCCAAGGCGGACGGCGACGCACTCTGGGAGTTCGGGACCTCGGGTACGCCGGTCACCGTGGTCGCGTAGCCTCCACCTCCGTCTGCGGGAACGGCAGGTGCGCGACGATCAGCACGACGCCGCTCAGCAGGAACACCCGGGTCGCCGCGTCCAGCCCGTTCCAGTCCGATGACTGCCACATCGAGAACCACTCCCCGCCGATCGCGATGAACCCGGCCCCGAAGAGCAGCATCAGCATGAGCGTGCCGTACGTGGTCATGCGCCGTGCGGCGGTGTGGTCGCGGCGTATCCACAGCCAGGTCGCCCAGAGCAGCACGAGCGCGGCCACCGTCTCCCACACGATGATCGCGACGTACGCGGCGTCCTGGACGCCCTTGTTCGTGATGGCCCGCCACATCAGGTCGTCGTCCTTGAAGGTCGTGTCCATCGCGAGCACGTGACGCACGAACTGCTGGTTGGTGCCGAAGTCGGTGATGTTCCCGAAGGCGACGAGCGCGATGTAGAGGGCCAGGACACCGGTGAGGACGGTGGCGGCCAGGGAGAGAGTGTGTCTGCTGGTGGTCATGGACACACCCTTCCCCATGTCGATCTCGGTCAGCCAACCAGGAGGTCGGCCTTCAGCCGCCGCACCTCGCGGGCGTCCAGCCCCAGCGCCTTCTTCTCGTAACGGGCGAAGGACCCGTACGCGTCCTCGACCTCGGCGAACCCGGAGTTGAGGTACTCGGCACGCACGTCGAGCATCGGCTTGTAGACCGCGGCCTGTGCGGCGGGCATCGCGGCCAGGGCGGCGGCGTTGGCCTCGGCGCGGTACTCGTTGGAGGCGAGGTAGTCCTTCATGACCGTCTCGCGCGGCACACCGAGCGCGGTGAGCAGGGCCGCGCTCGCCCAGCCGGTGCGGTCCTTGCCCGCGGTGCAGTGGTAGAGGACGCCGTCGGCGTCACGCACCAGGCCGGAGAACACGGTGGAGTAGGCGGCCTTGGCGTTCTCGCCGCTGACCATCGTCTTCTCGCCGTCGATCATCATCTGCTCGGCCTCCGCCGCCGTGGTCGGCAGGGCGAAGACGGGGGAGTCGGCGCCGAGGACGTCCGCCACGACGTAGCGCGCGCCGGCCGGGACGCGGTCGGGCGCCGACGCACGCTCGGAGGCGGTGCGCAGGTCGTAGTCGACGGAGATGCCGAGCCGCTTCAGCTTCGCCAGGTCGGCGTCGGTGAGGCGGTCCAGGGAATCGGTGCGGTAGACCGCGCCCATGCGCACCCACTGCCCGTCCTCGGTGCGGTAGCCGCCCGCGTCGCGGAAGTTGACCGTGCCGTCCAGTGCGATCAGCCGGTCGGCGAGGCGCAGCCGCTCACCCCGGTCGGGGACCAGGTCGAACCACTGCCGGTCGGCGGCGGGCAGCCCCGCCACGGTGACCCTGCCGGTCGACCCGCCGGTGGCGACGGTACGGCCGTTCGCCCGGACGGCGACCTTGCGGACGCCGGGGGCCTTCCAGGTGATCGTGTACGTGCCGTCGTCCCGGGCGGTCACCTCGGCGGCGGTGAACGGTATCGCGCGGGCCGAGTGACCGGGGTGCCCGTGGTGGTGACCGGCGGGGGCGGCCGTCGCGGCCGGGGCCGCCACGCCAGTGAGCAGTGCGGCGGCCGACAGGGCGCAGGTCAGGGTGACACGTGTCTTGGTCGTCATGGCCGGATCGTTCTGCGTCCGGACGGGCGCCCTGCCAACGGATCATGAACTATGCGGGGCGGACGGCCGTCGTGATGGTGTGCACGAACGTGGTCCAGGAGGCGTCGGCGAAGGTGAGGTGGGGGCGGGTGGTGTCCTTGGAGTCGCGGACGTGCATGGCGGCGCCGGTGAGGGACAGGGCGGCCTCGACGCACTCGGGTCCGTCGTTGCTGCTGTAGCTGCTCTTGGACCAGTTGAGCGTGGGGGTCATGTCTTGTCTCCGACGGCTCCGATGAAGGTGGTCCAGGAGATGCCGTTGAAGGTGAGGTGGGGGCGGGTGGTGTCCTTGGAGTCGCGGACGTGGATGGTGAAGTCGGCGGGGGGTATGGCGACCTCGACGCAGTCGGGGCCGTCATTGCCGCTGTAGCTGCTCTTGAACCAGTCCAGTGCGGTCATGCTCTTCTCCCAGCACTTTCTCGATGAAGGCCAGCGACTCCCGGGGGGTGAGAGCCTGCGCCCGGATCATGCCATAGCGCATTTCGAGGATTTGGACCTCTCGAGGATCGTGGATCACTCGGCTGTACAACTGACCTTCCGAGTGCCCGAGTGTCTTGCCGTCCTGCAGCTTCAGCAGACGGAACGAACCCATCACACCCGCGTGTTCTTCCCGGTCCGTCGGCATCACTTGCAGCTCCACGTAACGCAATGCGGCGACTTCAAGCAGATGTTCGAGTTGCCGACGCAGCACCATTCTCCCCCCGTAGGGCCGTCGCAATGTCACCTCCTCCAGCACGAAGGTGATCGTCCGCCGAGGCTTGGACTCGAAGACGACCTTCCGTGCCATGCGACCTGCGACGTGCCGCTCGATCTCGTCATCCGTGTACGCGGGCCGACGCATGGCATACAGCGCCTCCGCGTAATCCGCTGTCTGGAGCAGGCCGTGGATGTGGTGGCTGGCGTAGGCACCCATCTCGACGGACTCGGCCTCCAGCTTCGCCAGATCCCGGACCAGTTTCGGGTAGCGGCCCTGCTCCACGTCCTGCTTCATCGCCGCGAGCTTTCCGCCCGCCCGCAGAACCTCGTCGGCCTTGTCCAGGAAATCCGCCTTGGGAATCCTGCGCGCGCGCTCGACAGAGGAGACCATGTCCTCGCTGTACCCAATAGCAGCGCCCAGCTCGGCCTGCCGCATGTCTGCAGCTTCACGCCACACCTTGATCTGCCGTCCGACCGCCCTGAGCACGGCCGCGGTCTCCTCGTCCTCCACGTCTTCCCCTCCTGGCGTACGACCCGTACGACCACGTTAGGCACCCGGACAGTCACTCTCGGTACCGAGGTCGGTGCTGTTCAGGGTAGGGAGGAACGGCCACGCTGGGTGACGTGATGCAGAAAATGGACCTGTCCGTCGCCCCGAACGCGCCGCATTTCGCGGTCCAGTTGTCCGCGACGCGCAGAGGTGCCCGGCTCGCGCGTCTGCTCGCGGAGCGCCAACTGGACGACTGGGGTGTGCCGTCGGGAGCCGTGGTGCAGGTGGTGGCGGAGCTGGCGGCGAACGCGGTGCTGCACGGGCGGGTGCCGGGGCGCGACTTCCGGCTCGCGCTGCGGCTGCGCCCCGACGGTGTCCTCCGTGTCGAGGTCACCGACGCCCGGGGTGACCGGGTCCCGCGTACCCACGCCCCGGTCGTCGAGGACGCGGAGCACGGGCGGGGGCTGCGCATCGTAGCGGCGTACGCGGACCGGTGGGGCGTCGATGTGGGGCCCGCGCCCGCCAAGACCGTGTGGGCCGAATGGTCGCCGGGTCGCGGGCGGACGTGACCCGGTCGGACGCGACGCCAAAGACCAAAGAACCGGGGAAAGAACCCAACCCACCCCCACCGCCCCCGTCGGTCACTCTCCGGAGTGAACATCGCCAACTCGGCTGGCGCGGGCGGGCATTCATGGTGCAGCGTCAGCCGCGAAGACCCCGGACATGAAGCGGCCCCCGCCGGGACTGGCATCCCACTGCGAGGGCCTGATCACCTAGGAAGAAGACGCTTCCCGATGACTGAGCAGCACCCTAGCGCGCACGCGCGCGCCGCGTCCGGCCGTCGCCCCGGCGGTGTCGAGCACGAGAACCACCCCCACGACGACCACTTCACCGTGGTCGGGAACCACCTCCTCCAGCATCCCGAGCTGTCCCTGACGGCGATCGGCCTGGCCGTGCACATCCAGTCGCTGCCCGCCGGTGCGCCGGTCGGGATCAAGACGCTGGCGGGCAAGTTCCCCGAGGGCGAGATCCGGATCGCCGCCGCCCTGCGGGAGCTGGAGGAGCACGGCTACCTCGCACGCACCAAGGAGCGTCTTCCATCGGGCCGAGTCGTGACCCGGACGGTCTCCCGCAACAAGCCCCGCGCGTTCCTGGCCGCCGCAGCCGCAGCCGCCGTACCCGCACAGCCACATCCACCGGCACAGGTACCGGCACCTGCACAGTCACCGGCGCCCGAGGCGGCGGCCGACCCGGCACCGGCACCGGCGCCGGAGACCGTCCGGTCACCGGCGGCCGATCTGCTCGCCCGTCTGCGTGTGCACGACTCCCGGCTGCTGCTGACCGAACGGGACGTCCGCCGCCTCGCGCCCTGCGTGACGGTCTGGCTGGAGCGCGGTGTGCCCGCGACCGCGGTGGAGCGGACCCTGACGGCCGGGCTCCCCCAGGAACCGATCCGCCACCCGGCGGCCTTCCTGGAGCGCCGCCTGACCACCGATCTGCCGCCGGTGCTGCCCGCGCCCCGTCCACAGGCGCCCGGCCGGCTGCTCCCCGACCCTCTCCAGACCTGCGACGGCTGCGAACGCGCCTTCCGCTCCCCGCTGCCCGGCCGCTGCCGCGACTGCCGCGCCACCCGCCCGACGGAACACATGGCCGCGTAAAAGCGTGAACACCGTACGGCAAACCGTCATCCAACAGCTCACATGAGCGCACCGATGACAGACGTGGCCAGACTGCTCACGCCGTCCGGCTCACACAGCCACCAGGACGAGTGCGGCCGCGTTCAGGGCCAGGTACCCGGCGGGAAACGCGATGTTGTGGAAGACCCGCGCGCGGACGTGCGCGACGACCGCGCCGACGAAGAAGAGGACCAGGCCGACCGCAGCGGCCACGCCGAGGAGCCGGAAGCCCAGGAGGCCGGCGAGGAGCCCGGCGGCTCCGGCGGCCTTGAGCACCGCGAGCCACGGCAGCCACGACCCGGGGACCGCCACCTCGGCCGAGTTGGCGAGGACGAACCGCGCCCGCATCAGGTCCGCGACGGCGATCCCGGCATCGGCGACGATCGCGGCGACGGTGACGAGCACGTAGGCGGTGTACACGGACTCTCCTTCCGGCCGTTCCCCCGGAATCAGCCTCGCGGTACCGTCCCGCGCCGTCCAATACCTGCACCCATAACCTGGAGGCATGGATGTCGACACGCGTCTGCTGCGGTACTTCGCGGCCGTGGCGGAGGAGGGCAGCGTCACCAGGGCCGCCCAGCGGCTGTACGTGTCCCAGCCCGCGCTGACCAAGCAGATCCGACAACTGGAGGCCGTACTGGGCACGGACCTGTTCACCCGCTCCCGGAACGGCATGACGCTCACCGAGCCGGGTCGGGCGCTGGCGGAACGGGTCCCCGCCCTGCTGGCCGGATGGGAGGCGGCGCTGCGGGAGACGAGGGCGGCGGCGAGCCGGGCGGCCCGCGTCCTGCGGGTCGGCTTCCTCGCCAGCGCCGCCAACGAGGCGACGCAGCCGATCATCGCCGAGTTCGCCCGGCGCCGACCGGGCCGGCGGGCCGAGATGCGGCAGGCCGCCTGGTCGGACCCGTCCGCCGGACTCGCCGACTCGGACGTCGACGTCGCCCTGGTGCGCCTGCCGTTCCCCGGCCAGGAAGCGTTGCGGGTCTTGCCGCTGTTCAGCGAACCCCGCTGCGTCGCACTGGCCAAGTCCCACCCCCTGGCGGCCCGCGAGACGATCGCCTTCCACGAACTGCGTGACGAACCGTTCGTCGCCGCTCCGCCCGAGACGGGCCGCTGGCGGGAGTACTGGCTCGCCGCCGACGAACGCGACGGCCACCCGGTGCGCGTCGGCGCCGTCACCGAGCACCCGGACGACTGGCTCGCCGCGATCGCCAACGGCTACGGCGTCGCCCTCGCCCCGGAGTCCGCCGCCCGCTTCTACACCCGCCCCGGCGTCGTCTACCGCCCCGTCACCGGAGTCGGCCCCAGCGGGGTCGCGGTCGCCTGGGCCCCTGCCGCCGACGACGATCCCGTCGTCCAGGACTTCGTCAGCTGCTGTCGCGAGGCGCTCCGCGCCCGACCGGACGGCGCGTGAAGGTTTCCACACCTCCACGGCCCTGAACCGTCCCCCCTGGTTCGCATACAGTGCTGGACGTCGTACGTACGGACGCATGTGGAGAGGTCGAGGGGAGGTCCGGGTGAGCGGGACAGCCGGTGCCGTCTGGGGGCGTGCCGAGCAGCAGGACTTCCGCAGCCGGGTCCGCGGGACGCTGCTCGGGGCTGCCGTCGGCGACGCCCTCGGCGCACCCGTCGACGGGCTGAGCCTCGACGCCATCCAGGAGGCGCACGGCCCGGACGGCCTCGCCGACCTCGCCCCCGCCCACGGCCGACGCGGCGCCGTCACCCACCTCACACAGCTCACCCTGTTCTCCGTCGACGGGCTCATACGCGCCCAGGTCCGGCGGGACACCGGCGCCTGGCACCCGCCGACCGACCTGCACCGGGCCTACCGGCGCTGGGCGGCCACCCAGCGCGACTGGGGGCCCGACCTGCGGCGCAAGGACGACGGGTGGCTGGCCCACGAGGAGTGGCTGTACGCCCGCCGGGACGCGACGCGTGCCCTGCTGCTCGGACTGGGCGACGAGACCATGGGCACCCCGGAGGCGCCCAAGAACCCCGGTGAGCGCGGACCCGAGGCCGCCGCCCGCTCGGCGCCCTTCGGGCTGCTGGTCGGCTGGGAGCCGCAACTGGTCACCCAGCTCGCCGTCGAGTGCGCGGCCCAGACCCACGGCCACCCCACCGCCGGTCTGGCGGCGGGCGCCTACGCCGTGGTCGTGCACGGGCTGGCCCGGGGGGAGAGCCTGGACGCCGCCGTGCAGCGGGCCCTCGCGCTGCTGGCCCCCCGTCCCGGGCACGAGCCCGTCGTGGACGCCCTCCAGCACGCGCTGGGCGCCGTCCGGCAGGGGCTGCCGGGCCCGGCACGGGTGACCGGGCTGATCGGCGCGGGGACGGCGGAGTGCCTGGTCGCCGCCGCCGTGTACTGCGCCCTCGTCGGCGAGGACATCCGGCACGGGCTGCGGCTCGCCGTCAATCACGACGGGCCCTCCGCCGCGACCGGCGCCCTGACCGGCGGACTGCTCGGCGCCCTGCACGGGGAGACGGCGCTCCCGCCGGCCTGGCTCGCCGAACTGGAGGGCCGCCCCACCATCCTGGAACTCGCCGACGACTTCGCCATGGAGATGACCCAGGGCCCCGCCCTGCACGGCCCGGCGGGCTCGTCCCCGGGGTGGCTGGTGCGCTACCCGCGCGCCTAGGCCCCGCGGTCCACCGTCCCGACGGCACGGACTACTTGAGGGAAAAAGTTCCGGTCGTGGATCACTGCCGCTCTGCCGCTGTGCGGCTCACCTGTGGCTGCGAGTGGCCAGATGACGGCGTGCCGGACCGCCCGAAAAGCGCCATGCGGAGGGGCTGATTCTGGCCCGTATAGCTCGCGTGTTCGAGGGCACGGCGGCCGACGTGTGTGGTTTCTGTGACAAGTTGTGGGCTCCTCGTGACCACTGGGGTCTGCGAGGTCTGTCTTCCTGTGGGGGGAAGTCTTGATACGACGCACCAACGGTGCGCGGTCTTCGCGTGCCCGGAAACACTTCAGATCGCTTGTGTGCGCGGCTGCCGCGTCGGGGGCCTTCGCCCTGACACTGGCCGGAGCGGGTACGGCGTCCGCGGGCACGGGGCCGCGCCCCGCACCCGCACCCGCCCAGCCCTCCGCCGCGAGCGCTCCGACGGAGGAGGGGAACCCCTCGTCCGCCAGGGCTTCGGCGGCCGGCGTCTGCTCGGACGCCTACCAGATCGGCACCACCTCGTACATCTACCGGGAGTCGGTGCAGATCGCCTCGGTGAAGCAGTTCTACTCGCCGCAGTGCAACGAGAACTACGGCTACGTCTGGGTGTGGAAGTCGTTCCTGGACAAGAAGATCACCTTTGATCTCCAGGTCGGTGTGTGGTCCTACGACCGCTCCGCGCTGATCGGTGTGGACCGCCAATACGACACGCTCGAACAGGAGTTCTGGGGCAATGGCGCCGACACCGTCGACGACTGCACCTCGGGCGACGGAACCCTGACCATCCTCAGCGAGCAGGGCAGCTACCACAGCCGGACGTCCAAGCGCTGCTGACGGGACGCGGAGTGCGGGTGGCCGCCGCCCACCGGCCGCCACCCGCCGGGTCCCGCTCCCGCTCCTCACCTCACCAGGCCCCGAAGCCTGATCGACCGATCCCAGGAGAGTTCCTCATGCACTTCGGCATGCCCGAAAACCGGCGGATCAGACGCGGCAGACGCTCCGCAGCCACCGCCATGGTCGCCTCGGCCGCCGGGGCAGCGCTGCTCGTCGCCCTGATACCCGCCCAGGCATCCGCCTCACCGGTCGGTAAACCGGCCCCGCCCCGGCCGACGGCCTCCCCGGTCGGGAAGACCACGGCCCCCGCGAGCACACCCATCGGCGTCGCGGGCAAGGACCGCGCGCTGGTGGAGCCCGGCATCCTCCAGTCCACCTTCCAGGGACTGGGCATCGGCCAGGTCCCCTGGTCGGAGTTCCACGAGGCGCCGCTGTCCGACTCGGTCGGCGCGCAGGTCAACTACGGCAACGGCAACCTGCTGGTCTCCGTGAACGCCTTCGACATCGCCGACGCGGGCCCGGGCCTTTCCCTGGGGCACGCCTACAACGGCCTCAACACCAGCTGGAAGGCGACGACCGGCAGCGACTACCTGATCCACGAGCCGAACACGACGTCGGTCTACGTGCAGGGCCCCTCCAGCACCATCGCCGTGTTCGAGCGGGACGGCTCCGGGTTCACCCCGGCGCCCGGCTACAAGCAGGACCTGACCCAGTCCTCGGACAAGAAGTCCTTCACCCTCACCTCGCGCAAGAACGGGCAGAAGACCACCTTCACCCGCTCCGGCACCACCGGCGACGCCCGCGTGAGCAAGGTCGAGGACAAGAACGGCAACGCCACCACGATCTCCTACTCGGGCGCCTTCACCTCGAAGATCACCGCCGCTTCCGGACGCACCCTGACGTTCGACAACGATGGCAAGCAGATCACCAAGGTCACGGACAACACCGGCCGCTACGCCACGTACTCGTGGTCCGGGAGCGATCTGAAGACGTTCACCGACACCGACGGCAGAACCACCGTCTTCGACTACGACACCTCGCACCGCATGACGAAGGTGACCACTCCGGAGGGCCGGGAGACGCGGTTCACCTGGAACACCAACCTCCTCGCCTCGATCACCCGCGTCGTCGACAAGACCACGGGCACCGGCGCGACCACCGCGTTCCGCTACATCCTTCCGCAGCCCGGCACCGAGGGTGAGGGCGTGGCCCGCATCACCGACCCGCTGGGCAAGCACACCGAGAAGACGGTCGACGCCCGCTGGCGGGTCAAGAAGACGACCGACCCGCTCGGCCGTGAACGCTCCCGGACGTGGGGGCCGGACAACAACATCACCAGCGCGGTCGACGGCATGGGCGTGGGATCGACGCCGGGCAACACCGTCAAGTTCGACTACGACGACTCCTTCAACCCCAAGACCGCCACCCAGCCCACCGGCGCGCAGTCCACGATGGCCTGGACCCAGAAGGCCGGCGGCCACTACCCCGAGACCCTGACCTCCGCGAGCGGCGACAAGGTCACCAACGGCTACGACACCTCGGGCAACATGATGTCGCAGACCGACACCACGACCGGCTCCGACGGCGCCAAGTGGACCTACGACTACAACCCGAGGTCCGGCACGATGAAGTGCGACGGCCTGCCCGGCCAGCGCTGCTCGGCCACCGACCCCGAGGGCAACAAGACGTCCTTCACCTACGACGCCAAGGGCAACCTGACGAAGGTCGACCGCCCGTCCGCGCAGGAGGACGTCACCTTCACCTACGACGCCCTGGGCCGCACCGACACCGTCACCGACGGCCGCGGCGTGGAGACGGTCTACACCTACGACAAGCGCGACCGGCTCAAGACGCAGACCAGCGGCGGCAAGCTCACGACGTTCGAGTACGACGCCGACGGCAACATCAGGTCCCGCATCTCCCCGGCCGGCACCAGCAGCTACACCTACGACGAGCAGAACCGCGAACGCGTCCGCACCCTGCCCGCCGGCGGTACGACCACGGTGACCTACGACGCCGCGGGCAACGTGAAGACCGCCACCGACGCCGGCGGCACCCTCACCTACGACTACAACGACGCCAACCAGCTCACCACCCTGACCCAGCCGGGCGGCGCCGAGACCACGTACGACTACGACAAGAACGGCGACCGCACCACCACCACCTACCCCGGCGGCACGGTGCAGAAGACGGACTACGACAAGTCCAGCCGCGCCCAGAAGATCGAGGTCAAGAACGGCACCACCGTCCTGTCCACGATCACCTACGACTACAACAAGTCCGGCAAGGACAGCGACAAGATCCAGAAGCGGACCACCGACGGCGCCACCCTCGCGTACACCTACGACACCAAGGGCCGCCTCACCAAGGCCGTGGAGACCAAGTCCGGTTCCACCACGGCCGGCTGGGCCTACTGCTACGACAAGTCCGGCAACATGACGGGCCGCTCCACCGGCACCAGCCTCCCCGCATGCGCCGACGCCCAGTCCGTCCGCGAGTACAACAACGCCAACGAACTCACCTCGCTCGGCGGCAACACGAACTTCACCTACGACGGCGACGGCAACGAGACCTCCGCCGCCTCGCCCACCGGCACCCGCACGGGCGGCCAGTGGACCCCGTACACCCAGCTCTCCGCGCTGACGGCCTCCGGTACCGCGTCGACGTACGGGTACGCGGGCCTCGACCACAACGACCGTCTGACGCGCGGCAGTTCGACGTTCACCAACGCCGCGATCGGCATGACGAGGGAGAACGGCACCGGTTTCGTCCGCGAGCCCTCGGGCACCCTGACAGCCATGACAGCGGGCGGGGCGAGCCAGTACTACCTCACCGACGTCCAGGGCAGCGTCATCGGCCTGGTCGACGCCACCGGCAAGCGGACCGCGACCTACAGCTACGGCCCCTACGGTGAGGCCCGCACCACCAGCGGCACCAACCAGCCCTATCGCTACACCGGCACCTATCTCGACCCGTCCGGCCTGTACAAGATGGGCGCCCGCTACTACGACCCGCAACTCGGCCGCTTCACCCAGCCCGACCCCTCCGGCAAGGAGTCCAACCTCTACGCCTACGCCGCGGGTGACCCCGTCAACCGGATCGACCCCAGCGGACTCGACTTCCTCGGACTGTCCGGCGGAGAGTGGCTGTCGCGCGGTGGTCAGGCGTTGGGGCTCGCTGCCATGTTCGTTCCCGGCGGTCAGGCCGTCGGTCTTGGTCTGGCGGCTGCGGGAATCGGAATGGAAGCCGCTGGTGGAGCCATGGAAGGAAAGAGCGGTTCGGAAATAGCAGGAGGCGTCATGGTCGGCCTCGTCGGAGGCAAGGTCGGCTTCGCTACCAAGGCGCTCAAGGCATCGAAGGCCATGGAGTATGGCGTGAACGGATCGTATTGGGCCGGTGGCGTTCTGGCTGGAGAACTCATGTAGGAGGATCAATGCACCCGCAGGCGGCTGCGATAACCGACAACTGGCCGGCCACGATCATCATGCTGATCCTGGGAATAGTGGTCATCTCGTTCTTCATAGTCAGAAGCAGAAGGAAGTAGTGGAACGGGGGGTTGCCCAGCGGAGCGATCCGCTGGGCAACCCCCCGTTCCCGTTAGCGTTGCCCTATGGGTATCAGCATTCACACCACCGTCCTCCCGCACGACGATCCGGACGCGTCGCTGGTGTTCTACCGCGACGTCCTCGGGTTCGAGGTCCGCCAGGACGTGGGGCAGGGCGCGATGCGCTGGATCACCGTGGGCCCCGCCGACCAGCCGGACGTCTCCCTGCTGCTGTCACCGCCCGCCGTCGACCCCGGCATCAGCGAGGCCGAGCGCCGCACCGTCGCCGAGATGATGGCCAAGGGCACCTACGGCTGGCTCCTGCTGGCGACGAACGACCTCGACGGGACCTTCGAGAAGCTGCGCGCCGGGAACGCCGAGATCGTCCAGGAGCCGACCGAGCAGCCGTACGGCATCCGCGACTGCGCCTTCCGCGACCCGGCCGGCAACCAGATCCGCATCCAGGAAGTGCGCTGAACGGCCTCCGACCGGTGCCCGCCCGGGCACCGGTCGGAGGGCGTTCGCCCCGGCTAGTCGCCCGTCTTGCTGCCGGTCCTCGCGTCGCCCACTCCGCCCGCCGGCGCCGGGATCGCCGCCGCCGCGCCGGACAGGTCGTCGTCGTCGTCCGTGTTGACCCGCTCGATGATCGCCAGGCGCTCGGGAGTGTCCTCCGGCTTGAGGAAGCCGACCAGGACGTAGAGGACCAGCGACACCGCCAGCGGGATCGACACCTGGTACTCCAGCGGCACACCGCCTTCCACGCTCCAGTTGATCGGGTAGTTGACCAGCCAGAAGGCGAGCAGACCCATCGACCAGCTGGTGAGCGCGGCCGTCGGGCCCGACCGGCGGAAGGGCCGCAGCAGACCCAGCATCATCGGGATCGCGATCGGGCCCATCAGACCGGCCACCCACTTGATCACGACGGTGATGATGTCCTTGAAGGTCGGCGAGTCGACCTGGGTCGCCACCGCCATCGACAGCCCGAGGAACACGACCGTCGCCAGCCGCGCCGCCAGCAGCCCGGTCCGCTCGCCCCACGTCCGCGCCCGCTTCGACAGCACCGGTGCCACGTCGCGGGTGAAGACGGCCGCGATGGCGTTGGCGTCCGAGGAGCACATGGCCATGGTGTGCGAGAAGAAGCCGACGATGACCAGGCCCAGCAGGCCGTGCGGCAGCAGTTGCTCGGTCATCAGCGCGTAGGAGTCGGAGCCGTCCGGCTTCTGGGACTCCACCAGCAGCGGTGACATCCACATCGGGAAGAACAGCACCAGCGGCCAGACCAGCCACAGCACCGCCGACAGCCGCGCCGACCGCTCGGCCTCGCGGGCGTTGGGCGTGGCCATGTAGCGCTGGGCCTGGTTGAGCATGCCGCCGTTGTACTCGAAGAGCTTGATGAAGAGGAAGGCGAGCAGGAACACCGTGCCGTACGGGCCGACCAGCGGTTCGCCGTGTCCCTGGAGGGCGGGCTCGTCCCAGACACCGAAGAAGCCGCCGTAGTCGCCGAGTTTCGCGACGACGGCCACGAACATCGCGATGCCGGCCAGCAGCTGGATGATGAACTGGCCCAGCTCGGTCAGCGCGTCCGCCCACAGGCCGCCGATCGTGCAGTAGATGCCCGTGATGACGCCGGTGATCAGGATGCCCTGGTTGAGGCTGATGCCGGTGAAGACCGAGAGCAGGGTGGCGATCGCCGCCCACTTCGCGGCCACGTCCACGATCTTCAGCAGCATGCCGGACCAGGCCAGCGCCTGCTGGGTGGGCAGGTTGTACCGGTTCTTCAGGTACTCCAGGGGAGAGGCCACGTGCAGCCGTGAGCGCAGCCGGTTGATGCGGGGCGCGAACAGCTTCGAGCCGATGGCGATGCCGAGGGCGATGGGGAAGGACCAGGTGACGAAGGACGTGACGCCGTAGGTGTAGGCGATCCCCGCGTACCCGGTGAACATCACCGCGCTGTAGCCCGACATGTGGTGCGAGATGCCCGACAGCCACCAGGGCATCTTGCCGCCGGCCGTGAAGAAGTCGCTGACGTTGTCCACGCGTTTGTGCGACCACACGCCGATCGCCACCATGATGGCGAAGTAGCCGATGAGCACGGACCAGTCGAGACCGTTCATGTGCCCCCTTCCGGGGTCCGCCTTGTGAACTCCGCTCAGCTGGCTGGCACTTCGCACGAGCGGGGTAGGGGCGAGGCAGGGCGCGAAGTGCCCGCTCATCGTGGTTGCGACGACGCGGGCACGACAAGGAAGCGGAAGGTCAAGAGCAAGTAAAAATGTTCGGCTTGCTGACCTCCGTTCAGCTATATGAACGACCGGTGCTCTACTTCAGCTCGTCCGGGCAGGGGGTGCCGCGCGGCACGTCGTAGGGCGCCGACAGCCGGTACGTACCGGCCTCGGGGGCGATCAGCATCGTCCACTTGTCGCCCTCGGCGGTCTCCTCCGTCTCCATCAGACAGCCGTTGACGTTGTCGTACGTCTTCGGCGTGCCCTCCGGGGCGTTCTTGGAGGCCTCCGTCTCCTGCGGCGCCTCCAGCTTCTTGCCCTCGGCGTCGACGAGGCTCAGCCACGGCGAGTACGGCATCCGGACCAGGATGCGGCCCGGCCGGCGCACGTCGATGGTCCACTCGCCCTGCTCGGCCCGCTGGACGAACGCGTCGGGCTCCGCCAGCGGCGTGGGGTTGGTCACCTGGAACAGCTGCCAGTTGGCGTCGCCCCAGATCTGCTTCAGGTAGGGCAGGCCCCGCTGCACCAGCTCCCGCTCGCGCTCACCGCCGTCGCCGTCCGGCTCGCCCTTGGGCAGCACCACGTAGTGCACGGCCCAGCGCTTCAGCCACTCGTGGTAGTTCGCCGAGTTGAGCGTGTCGTCGTAGAAGAGCGGGTTGCGTTCCATGTCGGCCTGGCGGAGCCAGCCACGCGCCAGGTTCACGTACGGCGCGAGGGCCGAGGCCTCCCGGTGGGAGCGGGCGGGCACGACCTCCACCCGGCCCTTCTCGGCACCGACCTCCTGCAACTCGTTCACCAGCGGAGCCAGCTCGCGGGCCCAGGAGGCGGCGGGCGTGGTGTGCACGATGTCGTCGGCCGACTTGAAGCCGATCCAGCCGACGAAGCCGGCGATCGCGAGCACGAGCGCGTACCACTTGCGGGTCCGCTCCACCGTGAACGGCAGCGCGGCCACCAGCGCCACCCCCGCGAAGAGCATCGCGAGGCGCGTGATGTTGGAGCCGATCTGGGAGCTGATCGCCCAGACCAGCAGCACGGACAGCCCGTAGACCGCCGAGGTGATCCGCACGGTCGTCCAGGTGCGCGGCACGAACACGTACACCAGACCCGCGTACACCACCGGCAGGACCGCCGAGCCGAAGCCCATCGGCTGCGTACCGGAGAAGGGGAACAGCCAGGTCGACAGCGCGACCACCACGGTCGGCGCCACCCCCAGCGCCCAGGCGCCCGGGCGGCGCTTCTGCAGGAACAGCGCCACCGCCACCAGACCCACGAACAGGCCCGCGACCGGAGAGGACATCGTGGCCAGCGCGGCCAGCGGCGCCGCGCACAGGCCCTTCGCCCAGCGCTCGTACCGCCAGCGGTACGGCCAGCAGAACACCACGGCGACCGCGCCCAGACCGAACATCATGCCCAGCCCGAACGTCACCCGCCCCGACGCGGCGTTGGCCAGCAGGCCGAAGAGGCCCGCCAGTGACGCCCACAACGGGTTGCGGACCGCCCGGCTGCGGATCAGGAGCATGGTCAGCAGCCCGGCCGACAGCGTCCCGGCGATCATCATCGTCGTGCGCACGCCGAGCACCGACATCAGATACGGCGAGACCATGCTGTACGACACCGGATGCGTGCCGCCGTACCAGGCGAGGTTGTACGCCGAGCCGGGGTGCCGACCCACGAACTCCGCCCAGGCGTCCTGCGCCGCGAGGTCGCCGCCACTGTTCGCGAAGGTGAAGAACCAGGCGATGTGCAGCACCGCGGCCAGGGCGGTGACGGAGAGCACGGGGTGGCGCAGCATCCGCTCACGCAGGGCCAGGAAGGCGGCCTTCACCGCGGACGGCGCTTCCCGCTCGGCACGGCCGGGATCATGGTCGCCGTCCGGGCGCGGTGCGGGTACGCGCGGTCGCGGACCGGCTCCCGAACCCGTGTCGGCGTTCTCGGCGCGTGTCGGCTCCGCAGTGGCCACCTGAAGGCACTCCCCGTGTCCTGTTCTTCTGCTTCGGCCGTGTCCCGTTTGCCGCGACCGGCGACCTGCCCCGTCTCGCGACGCTAGCACGCGCTCCCGCGCCGTCGCTTCCTCGCCTCGGTCACGCGAAAGCCCCCGCGGCCGGGTGGCCGCGGGGGCTCTGTGCACCGGGTCCCGCCCGGCGGGGCCGGCGGTCAGCCCAGCCGGGTCAGCTTGTCCGACAGCGCGGGCTCCACGAGATCCTTCTGGAGCGCGACCGGTACCTTCACGGCCCCGGCGGCGCCCCCGTCGCCCACCGTGAGGGCACCGACCTTCGTGCCGGCCGGTGCCGTGTGCGGCACCTCGTCCGCCGTGAACGTGAGCTTCACGGTCAGGCCCGGCCAGCCCACGGCCTTGACGTCCTGCGTGGCGACGACCGGCGTACGGCCGCCGAGACCGTCGTCGACGTACCCGACGACGCTCCCCTTCTTCAGGATCGTCGACGACTCCAGCGTGTCCTGCGCGGCCCGGATCAGCTGGTCGCCGGAGGTCAGCGCGGCGCTGAGGATGGTGTTGTCCTTGCCGCCCGCGGGCTGGCGCACCACGGCCCCGACGATGGTCCGGGTCTCGCCGCCGACCTCCTTCTTCGCGGCGAAGACGAGGTTGCCGAGGGCGGAGGTGGTGGTGCCGGTCTTGATGCCGACGACGTTGTTGGAGCCCACCAGCTGGTTCCAGTTGGGGTGGTTGACGCCCTTGTAGTCGTCGTACGACATCTGCGCGGCGACCTCGCGGAAGGCGGGCGACTTCATCGCCTCCTTGGCCAGCTTCACCTGGTCCACGGCCGTGCTCACCGTCGTGTCGTTCAGCCCCGAGGGGTCCGTGTACGTCGTGTTCTTCATGCCGAGGTCCTCGGCGGCGGCGTTCATCTTCTCCACGAAAGCCTTCTCGGACCCCGCGTCCCAGCGGGCGAGCAGCCTCGCCACGTTGTTCGCGGACGCGATCAGCACGGCCTGTAGGGCCTCGCGCTGGGAGATCGAGTCGCCCGCGTAGACGTGGGCGGTCGACTCCTGCCCCGCCTCCGACTGGTCCTCGGCGGCCTGGTCGATCGGGATCTTCGGGCCGTCGGCGCCGCTCTTGAGGGGGTGGTCGCGCAGGATCACGTACGCGGTCATGACCTTGGCGACGCTGGCGATCGGCACGGGCTTCTGCTCGCCGGACGAGCCGAACGTGCCGATGCCCTGCACGTCGAGCGCGGCCTGGCCGTCGGCCGGCCACGGGATCTGCGGCTTGCCGCCCTCGAAGGTGAAGCTGTCCTGAGCGGTGAGGTCCAGCTCCGGCGCGGGCAGGGCCCGCATCGACTGCACGACCCCGAGGACGATCAGCAGCAGCAGGACCAGCGGCGTCCAGATCTTGACCCGGCGGACCGTCGTCCGCAGCGGCGTCTCCGGGGGCGGCGGGGTGTTCGTCAGCTCCGCCAGCAGGTCCAACGGCGGCTTCGGCGGCAGCGGCTGCTGCGTGGTCCGCTCGGGCTCGACCTGCGGCACGGCGGCGGTGACCCCGGCCCGGGGTGCCTGCGCCGCCCGGGGGGCCTCGGGCGGGGGCTTGCGCGTGGCGGGGTCGTCAGGATGCCGCAGCGCGACGAACTTGCTGGTCCGCTCGGCGTCCCGCTCGGCCGGGGCGGCCGCGCCCCCGCCCTTGCCGGTTTTCCCGGCTCGGTCGGCGTCCTTGGCGTCCTTGGCTTCCTTGGCTTCCTTGGCCTTGCCGGCCGTAGCGGCGGCGTCGCCCAGCTTCAGCATCGTCGTCGGCTGGTCCACGGCGGGCGCGGAGGGGCGTACGGCCTTGAAGACGGCGGTGGGCTGATCGACGGCCCGCTCCCCGCCCCCGGCCTCTCCGGCGCCCTTCTCGGGCCCCTCGGCGGTCGCTTCGGCGTCCGTCGCGGCGACCCGTTCGTCACCGGTGTCGTCGGCCACCTCGCCGTCGGCGGGCTCCTCGGGACCGTCGGCGGCCCCCGTCGCGCCCCCGGCTCGACCGTCGGCGTCGGCGTCGGTGTCGCTTCCCGTCACGGTGTCCGCGTCGGTGTCGGTGCCGGTGTCCGTGTCCGTGTCCGTCGCGGCGTCCGCGTCCTCGTCGGCGTCTGCCGGGGATTCGGTGCCGGTACCGGCGTCCGCGTCCGTGTCCGCCCCGCGGGGGGCGTCAGCGGGCGCGTCCGGGTCCTTGCCGTCCTCCTCGGCGGCAGCCGCGCCCTCAGCCGGTTCCGCGTCCGCGGTCCGCGCGTTCGCGGCGGCACGCTCGTCCGCGGTCGCCACCCAGGCCGCGACGGCGTCCCGCAGCCGGCCGTCGCCGCCCGTGGCGGGCTCGGCGCCGGGAGCGTCGGACGTATCACCGGAATCGGATGAAGGGGATGAAACAGGCGAAGGGTCTGAATCGGATGACGTAGGCGTGTCGGACGTCTCGGGAGTGTCCTCCTCGGCGGCGCCCTCCTGTTCGGCGTCCTCGCCCTCGCTCCGGGCGTCCGTCTCGCGGACCGACAGCACCCGGGTCGCCGTATCGACGCCACCCCGGGACCCGCCCGACCCGGCGGACCCGGCGGACTCCGCGGACCCGGCGGACGCCGAGGGCTTCGCGGTCTCCCGCGTCACCGCCAGCCGCGGATCGGGCGTCGTGTTCGCCTCGGTCCGCGCTTCGGGAACCGGACCCGCGCTCCCCGACGTCGGTTCTTCCGACGACTCGCGCTGCTTCGACCTGTCGGGGGACTCGCCCGCCACCGATGCCTCCTCCATGCGCCGCACGTCCTGTGTGCGCTACCGAAACCATGTACCAGTGTCCTGTGTACGGGTAGGACCCACGCGGTAGACGAGAACGACATACCTACTGGTTCCACTACGAACCGGTCACGCACCCTCGACAGACCAATGTGAGAGGGGTCACCCTGTCTGTCATCCACGCGGGGAGGCATGGATGGGCAGGAGCCGCAGAACACTTCCGGAGGAGCTTCTGCTGCTGGCGTTGGACCCGACCACGGGCACCACCGCACAGCCGCAGTCGCTCGACCTCGGTCTGGCCGGAGCACAGCTGGTGGAGCTGGCGCTGGCCGGACGGATAGCCCCAGACGGGGATCGTATCGCCGTGGTGGCACCACGGCCGACTGGAGATCCAACACTGGACTGCGCGTTGGAGTTGCTGCGAAGGCGTGGCGCTCCCGTACGGGCGGTCAACTGGATTGGCGGGCCCCGCCTGGGGCTGCGCCAGACCTACCTCTCGCATCTGGAGCGATGCGGCATGGTGCATGCCGTGGAGGGCCAGATGTGCGGGGTGCTGCCGACGACTCGCTATCAGGCGACGGACACGGCGATCAGCAGGGAGATCAAGACCCGGCTGGACTCGGCGATCCGCACCGGCGTACCGCCGGACCCGCGGACCGCGGCGCTCGCCGCGCTGGCCCACGCGGTCGGACTCGGCAAGCACCTCTATCCGGGCAACGAAGGACGCTCGTCACGGTCCCGCCTGCGGGACCTCATCAGACACGACCCGATGGGCGGTCTGGTGGCGCACGCGGTGATGGACGTCCAGAACGGCGCGGTGGCCCAGCCACGCCGCGCTCCGGCACCGGCTGGCCGCCAGGCCGCCGCCGGACCGGGGGCCAGGCCGGCCCCGGAACCCGCACGCGGCGTTCCGGCGCAACCGCGCCACGGATCCATGGCACGCGCCGTGGCCCACTGAACCGCACCTCGCAGCACCGCACCGCCGCACCACAGTCCCCGAGACCCGGTCACGGGAGCCGCGGGTCCGCGCGGGGCGGCGGGACAGCCGAACGTCCGGCACGTCCGGACACCGGCACGGTCCCGCCGTCCCGCGCGCGGCCATGTGTACGGGTGGCGCCCCGAACTGGCGTGTACGCGGCGCATATCGACCGTTTCCCAGCGGTAGAAAGCACCTTGGTGGCAGTCTGCTCAGCAGCAGATACGCAAAGTGGCACACATGAGTCACGCAGCCGGAGGTGCACGTCCCGTGGCGTCCAATGTCAATCCCACCGTCAGGCGGCGCCGGCTCGGCCAGGAGCTGCGTCGGCTGCGCGAAGTCAAGGGCATGACGGCCGAGGAGGTGGCGGAGCGGCTGCTGGTCTCGCAGTCGAAGATCAGCCGCCTGGAGAACGGCCGGCGCAGCATCAGCCAGCGGGACGTCCGCGACCTGTGCGGGGTCTACGAGGTCGAGGACCAGCGGATCGTCGACTCGCTGATGCAGATGGCCAAGGACTCCCGGCAACAGGGCTGGTGGCACGCCTTCGGGGACATCCCGTACAGCGTCTACATCGGCCTGGAGACCGACGCGGAATCGCTGCGGACCTACGAACCCCAGATCATCACCGGCCTGTTGCAGACCCGCCCCTACGCGGAGGCGCTCATCCAGGGCGCCCTGCCCGAGACCTCCGTCGCCGACATCGAGAAACGGGTCCAGGTCCGCATACGGCGACAGGAGCGGATCTCCGCCGACAGCAACCCGCTGCGCCTGTGGGTGGTCCTCGACGAGGCCTGCCTGCACCGGACGGTGGGCAGCAGGCAGGTGATGCGCGAGCAGTTGGAGCACGTCGCCGAGATGTCGCAGCTCCCGCACATCACCGTGCAGGTCCTGCCCTTCGACGTGGGCGCGCACCCCGGCATCAACGGGCAGTACTCCATTCTGGAGTTCGCCGACACCGCGGACTCCAGCGTCGTGTACATCGAGGGCGTGACCAGCGACCTGTACCTGGAGAAGGCGCAGGACGTGCAGAAGTACACGGTGATGTACGAGCACCTGCGGGCGCAGGCCCTGAACGTGGAGCAGTCCCGGCAGCGCATCGAGGACGTGGCGAAGGAGTACGCGCGCTGAGGCCGGCCGGGCTGACGAGGCTTCCCGGCTGGTGAGGGCGGGATGTTACACCCCGGCCGGGGCGCACTGGAAGACTCACCTGGAATATGCCATCCGGTCGGGTGAATGGCGACACCGGGGGGAGAGGTCAGCGAGTAGCGTCGATCACGCCAAAGATCAAGCGTCATTGGCGTGAACCACGCCGCGGTCCCATGGGCCCGTGGCGCGGCGACACACTCAGCGACTCGCCATCGGAGCAGACATGGCAATTCTTCAGGGCGCCCAGGAATCGTGGATCAAGTCCTCCTACTCCGGAGGAAACGGCGCGTGCGTCGAGGTCAAGTCACCGGTCGTGGCGGCGCTCGCCGTCCGCGACTCCAAGGTCCTCGAGGGCCCGGTCCTGGCTTTCCCCGCCGACGCGTGGAACGCCTTCGTGACCTCGGTCAAGGAGTAACGGCTCCACGCGCCACCGGCCGACGGAGCCCTCTCGACCAGTTCGCCGACCTTGCCGAGAGGGCTCTGTTCAGTTCCGGACCCGGGGCCGGCTCACCTCACGGGGACGCCACGTCGCACACCGGGTCCTCGGGACCCGCCGCCTCGCAGTCGGTGAAGTACACCTCCCGGCACGGCCCCGCCACCGTCAGTTCCCGAGCGGCGATCCACTCCTCCACCGCCTCGAAGGCGGCCAGGATCTGCGGATGGGCCACCTGCGCCTTGGTGATACGGGTGTAGGCCAGCCGCCGGGCCGGCTCCACCCGCACCCGCGACCGCCAGGCCCGCCCCCGCTGTCCGGCCCACTCCCGGGCCCCCGCCTCGTCGGCGACCGGCACGCACGACTCCGCCGGGCCGTCGCTCTCCATCGACACCTCGGAGGGCGAGGTCGACCGACGCGTCCGCTCAGCCCGCCAGCCGCTCCTCCACCGCCGCCACGACCTCGGCCGACTCCGGCTCGGTCTGCGGAGAGAACCGGGCGGCGACCTTGCCGTCCCTGCCGATCAGGAACTTCTCGAAGTTCCAGCGGATGTCCCCGCTGTGCCCCTCGGCGTCGGCGAAGCCGGTCAGCCGGTCGTACAGCGGATGCCGGCCCTCCCCGTTGACCTCCACCTTCTCGGTCATCGGGAAGGTCACGCCGTACGTCGCCGAACAGAACTCGGCGATCTCGCCGGCGGTGCCCGGCTCCTGGCCCATGAACTGGTTGCACGGCACGCCGAGGACCGTGAGGCCCTGCTCCGCGTACCGCTCGTGCAGCCGCTCCAAGCCGGCGTACTGCGGGGTCAGTCCGCACTTGGAGGCCACGTTGACCACCAGCACGACCCGGCCCGCGTACCGGGAGAGGTCGGCGGAGCCGCCCTGGAGGGAGCCGATCTCGACGTCGAGGGGGAGGCTGTCGTTGTTGCGCGCGTTCTCTGCGGTCGTCATGAGCGGATGCTAGCCCCGCACCACGTCACCCCCGCCGCCGCCCGTCCGGCACCGCGTCACCCGCCGCGCCGGAGCCCGCCGCGCCGGAGCCCGCCTCGACGAGGACCTCCCCGGCCGCCGAGCGCGAGTACAGCACCGACCGGCCCGCGCGCCGCCGCTCCACCAGCCCGGCGTCCAGCAGCACCCGCAGGTGCCGCCCCACCGATCCGAGGCCCTGCCCGGTCACCCCGACGAGCTGGCTGGTGCTCATGGGGGAGCCGAGCAGCACCAGCACCCCCGCGCGCGCCGGCCCGAGCAACGCGCCCAGGGCCGCGGGCACGGTCCGGGCGCCCTCGTCCGCGAGCGCGCCGACACAGGGGTAGACCACCGCGTACCGCTCGGTCCCCTCCCACGACACCCAGCCGTGCCGTTGCACGGTGATCGGCACGAGGACCAGCTCGGCGCCGGCGAGCGCCCGCGGCGGGTAGGGGTGTGCGTTGACCTGGAGGCGGCTGTCCCCGAGCCAGCGCGTGCCGGGCCGCAGCGCGTCCAGCACCGCCGCCCAGCCGCCCCGGCTCACCTGTGCCGTCCGCGCGGCCACATCCGCCTCCAGCACCCGGCGGCGCCGCTCCCAGTCCGGCCGTACGGTCTCGGCCCAGACGTACTCCAGCAGGGCGGCGGCCCGCTCGGGCAGGTCGTCGCGGTCCAGGGCGGAGGGGAGCGGACCGGCGAGGGACAGGCGCAGGTCCGCGCGGGCCTCGTCGCCGCGGACCGCGCGGACGCGCCCGACCCCCTCCTCGAAGGACTCGTCCTCGCGCGGGGCGGGCGTGAGGAAGTCGGCGATCCACCGTCGCCCGAGCCCGGAACGGACGAGCAGCGCGGTCAGCGGGTCGTCCGCCAGCCGGCGCCGGTAGCCGGGCAGGTGGGTGTCGAGCCAGGCCTGCTCACCCGGATGCGCGGCCGCCCCGGCGTGCAGCAGCTTCAGGGCGGCGAAAGCCTCGGCGAGCGGCGAGAGCACGAACCGGCTGCGGGCGAGCGTGTCGGCGCTGATCCGCCACCAGCCCATGCGACCCGCCCCCCGTCCGGTGTCCCGGCCACTCGTCCCCGGCGCCTCGGCGGCCTGGCGCCCCGGCGAGGTTTCGCCGGCACGCGAAACACTAACGGCCGGGTTCCGCACCGGCCCAGACTCCCCGCATGCCAGACACGACTCGCCGCCAGAGCTACACGGACCTGTTCCGCACCCCGGAGTTCACTCCCCTCTTCCTCTCCTCCGCGGCCAACATCGCCGCCCAGACGCTGAGCGGACTGGCGCTCGGCATCCTGGTGTTCCGGGCGACGGACTCGCCGCTGCTGTCCGCGCTGAGCATGTTCGGCCCCGCCCTCGCCCAGGTCCTCGGCGCCACGCTCTTCCTCTCCGGAGCGGACCGGCTGGCGCCGCGCGCGACGCTGGCCGGACTCTCGCTCGCCTTCGCCGTCGCCACCGCCGCCCTCGCCCTGCCCGGGCTGCCGGTCTGGGCGATGCTCCTCATCGTCCTCGCCGAGGGGCTGATCGCCTCGCTGGGCGGCGGGGTCCGCTGGGGGCTGCTCACCGAGATCCTGTCCAAGGACGGCTACCTGGCCGGGCGTTCGCTCTTCAACATGACGAGCGGCCTCATGCAGATCGCCGGTTACGCGACCGGCGGTCTCCTGGTGGCCGTGCTGTCGCCGCGCCTGTGCCTGCTGCTCGCCGCCGGCCTGTACGGCACGGCGGCCGGCCTCGCGCTGCGGCTGACCCGGCGGCCACCGCGCGCCACCGGCCGCCCCTCCGTACGGGCGACCTGGCGCGCCAACTCCCTGCTCTGGTCCTCCCGTCCACGCCGCCACCTCTACCTGGCCCTGTGGATCCCCAACGGCCTCGTCGTCGGCTGCGAGTCCCTGTTCGTCTCCTACGACCCCCGCGCCGCGGGCACGCTCTTCGCCTGCGCGGCGTTCGGCATGCTGGTTGGGGACGTGACGGTGGGACGGCTGCTGCCCGCCCGGGTGCGCCCGCGTCTGGGCGTACCGCTGCTGGTGCTGCTGGCCGCCCCCTACCTCGTCCTCTTCCTGCGCCCCCCGCTGCCGCTGACGGCCGTGCTGGTCGCGCTGGCCTCCGTCGGCTTCGGGGCGAGCCTGGTCCAGCAGGAGCGGCTGGTCGCCCTCACCCCCGAGGACCTCTCCGGGCACGCCCTCGGCCTGCACTCCGCCGGGATGCTGACCATGCAGGGGCTCGCCGCGCTGCTGGCCGGCACGGTGGCGCAGTTCAGCTCCCCGGCGACGGCGATGTCCGTGGCGGCGGCCGGCTCGCTCGCGGTGACGCTGGTGCTGACGGTGACGAGTCGACGGGGGGCGGCCGACGGGGGGCTGCTGCCGGTGCGCGTGGCGCGCGCCGGTTGAGACCCCGCGGCCGGGGCCGCGGTCTCAGGGCCGGGCGGCGCCGCGGGCACCGGCGGACGCCATGCCGAGCCAGGTGTGCGGATTGCCCGCCCAGCACCAGCCGAGCTTCGGTGCCCTCCTGCTGATCCAGATCGCCGGGACACGGCGGTCGCCGGACCGTGAACCGCCCAGCGAGAAGCACTTGTTCTTGACCAGGAGCTGCGGTGTGTGCGTCATCAGCGCGATGCCCTCCTCGATGGTGAGCAGGCTGCGGCCCCGCTCGGCGAGGGCGGCCATGGCGTCGTTGGGCACGACCCCGCAGAACTCCTCCCCGCGCTCGACGTCGAACAGCAGGTGGACCCCGTTCCCGCCGGGGGGCTGGGCCTCCTCGGTGGCGACGAACCGTTCCAGCGAGCCCGGTTCGAAGGTGCGGTCGACGAAGCCGGGCAGCCGGCCGCCGTGGAGCGTGGTCAGCGGCATGGTCCGCTCGATCGCGGCGAGTTCGCGGGTGACCACCAGGACGAAGGGCACGCGGCCGGTGGCGGCGGGGTCGTACTCCCCACCGTCGCCGTCGCCGTCGCCGTCGCCGTCCTTGGCACCGACATGGGCCACGGCCTCGGCGCGCAGCGGGGCCACCAGCTCGGCGAACTGCTCCGGGGTACGGCCGGAGAGCGCCGGGTAGCCGAGCGCGACGAGCGTACGGACCTGCCGGTCGAACTCGGCGGCGGCGTCGAGGGAGGGGGCGGCGGCGGTGGGGGCGGCGGGGGAGTGCGTCCGGTTGGTCAAGCGGGTTCCTTCCGTGGAGGCCTGGGGGTGCGGGGCGTGCTGGGCGTCCCGCGCGAGCGGGTGCGGGACGCCGGCGTCGGGAGCGGTCATGCCGGGACCTCGATCCGGGCGAGGGCGCCGGTCTCCAGCGCGCACCACAGCGCGCCGTCGTGCACGGCGATGCCGTGCGGTTCGCTGTCGGGGCGGGACAACGCGTACGAGGTGAGGGCGCCGTCGACGGTGATCCGGCCGACCCGGCCGCTGCCCCACTCGGTGAACCACAGCGCGCCGTCGGGCCCTGCCGTGACCGCGTGCGGCCGGGCCGCCGGGTCGGGCAGCGGGTACTCGGTGATGTCGCCGTCCACCGTGATCCGGCCGATCCGCCCGGCCCCGATCTCGGTGAACCACAGTGCGCCGTCGGGCCCCGCGGCCATGCCCACCGGCGCGGCGCCCTCGGTCGGCAGGGGGTGGGCCGTGCCGCGGCCGTCGACGGTGAGCCGTCCCACGGCGTTCTGCTGGTTGAGGGTGCACCACAGGGCCCCGTCGGGGCCGGTCGCGAGGGCGGACGGGAAGGCGCCGGGCGCCGGATGCTCGGTGACCTCACCGTCCACGGTGACGCGGCCGACACGGTCGACCGAGGAGAGCGTGAACCACATCGCCCCGTCCGGCCCGGCGACGATCCCGAACGGTCCGCCCTCGGGCGTCAGCGGCGCGTGGGAGGAGTAGGTGCCGTCGAGGGCGATCCGCCCGATGCGGTGCGCCCGGTACTCGGTGAACCACATCGCCCCGTCCGGTCCGGGCGCGATGACGGTCGGCCCGGCCCCCACCGGGTGGACGGTGACGCTGCCGTCCCGCGGATCACGGCGGGCGACGGCGTCCTGGTGGACGAGGGTGAACCAGAGGGCGCCGTCCGGTCCTTCGGCGAGCGCGTAGGGCCCGGCGTCGGGGCCGCTGACGGTGAACTCCTGTACGGGCTCGGTGCCCGGCTCGATAAATTCGTTCATCGGTAGTAACTTTAGCCAGAAGGAAGCTAGCCGTCAACATAAAATTACGACAGAGGTAAGATTTTTGATGGACCCGACCGGCGCCGTGCCCCTGGGCCTGCGCGAGACCAAGAAGCGCGAGACGCGGCAGCTCATCTCCGACCGGGCGACCGGGCTCTTCCTCGAGCAGGGCTTCGAGCACACGACGATCGCCGAGATCGCCGACGCCGCCCGCGTCGCCAAGAAGACGGTGACCAACTACTTCCCGCGCAAGGAGGACCTGGCCCTCGACCACCAGGAGGAGTTCGTCGCCGCCCTGGCCGGCACGGTGGACGCGCGCGAGCCGGGGGAGGCCCCCCTGTCGGCCCTGCGCCGTGCCTTCCTGGCGGCGGTGGCGGCCCAGGACCCCGTCGCGGGGTTCGCCGGCCCCGCCTTCACCCGCATGATCGCCGACAGCCCCACCCTCACCTCCTGCCTGCGCGGGCTGCACGACCGGCGGGAGGACGCCCTCGCCGAGGCACTGGCCAGGGCCACGGCCGCCTCGCCCGAGGACATCACCCCCCGCACCGCCGCGGCCCTGCTGGGCGGGGTCCACCGCGTCCTGTTCACCCGCATCCAGGAACTGACGCTGGCCGGCCGCACCAACCCGGAGATCGCCGAGCTGCTCGGTCAGGAGGCCCCGCGCGCCTTCGACCTGCTGGCGCCGGCCCTGGCGGAGTACGGGCGCGGCTGAGCCCCCGTCCCTGCCCCGACCCCGTCCCTGCCCCGCCCCCGCGCCCGCCCCCGCGCCCGCCCCCGCGTCCGGCAGGGCGTCCTACGGCGGGCAGGCACCCACCTTCCGCATGCGCCGTCACCTGGCCGGACGCACACTGGCCGGGTGAGCAGAACGCACCCGGGACGGGACGCGAAGACGCCCGGAGCCGGTCACGCCGCCTCCCAGGCGCTGGCCCTCGCCGCGATGATGTTCGCGGTGGCGATGACGTTCATCGACCAGACGATCGTCTCGATCGCGGCCCCCGACATCGTCGCCGAACTCGGCCTCTCCAGCTCCGGCATGCAGTGGGTGATCAACGCCTACCTGCTCTCCCTGGCGGCGTTCTTCGCCCTCGGCGGACGCCTGGCCGACCTCTGGGGGCCGCGCCGCGTGGTCGTGACGGGCACCCTGATCTTCGTCGTCTCCTCGGTCCTGTGCGGCTGCGTACCGGCCGGGGACTCCGCGCTGACCTGGCTCATCGTCTTCCGGACCACCCAGGGCCTGGGCGCCGCGCTGCTCTTCCCGGCCGCGCTCGCCGTGGTCGTGGCGGTCTTCCCCGTCGAACGCCGGGGCCGCGCCCTCGCCCTCTTCTTCGGCCTCACCGGCGCCCTCACCGCCGTGGGCCCGCTGCTCGGCGGCTGGCTGACGGCGTGGACCTGGCGGTCCGTCTTCTGGGTCAACGTCCCCGTGGCGATCATCGCCCTCGTCCTCACCGCGCTCGCCCGCATCGCCGACCACCGCCGCGACGAGTCGCTGGACGTCAAGGGCGCCCTGCTGATCGTCGCCGGCATGGGCCTGAGCGTGCTCGGCTTCCAGCAGGCCTCGTCCTGGGGCTGGGACTCCGCGGCGACCTGGGCCTGCATCGCGGCGGGCCTCGCCCTCCTCTACGTCTTCTGCCGCTACGAACTCCGCGTCACCGGCCACCCCCTGATCAACCTCGCGGTCTTCCGCGACCGCGCCTTCACCGTGGACGCGCTGGTGCTGTTCTTCGCGATGCTGGCGTTCGTCCCCGTGTTCTTCTTCGCCTCGGTCTACGCCCAGGTCTCCCTCAGCGCCTCGCCCAACCAGGCGGCCCTGTACCTGCTGTACTTCTTCGTCGGGTTCGCCCTCGCCTCCCAGTGGGGCGGCCGCATCCTGGACAAGCGAGGCGCCCGACCGGCACTGAGGACGGGCTGCCTGCTCGGCGCCGCCGGCTTCGCGCTCTGGGCCGGCAAGCTCACCGACCTGTCGATGCACGACCAGTGGCCCTACGTCGCGCTCGCCGGCGCGGGCATCGGCCTCATCCTGGCGCCGGCCTCCACGGACGCGGTCAACCGGGCCCTCCACGCCTCCTACGGCGAGGTCACCGGCATCACCCAGACCGTCCGCAACTACGCGGCGAGCGTGGGCCTCGCCGTCTTCGGCACGATCCTGACGCACACCATGACCGACAGGGTCACGGAGACGCTCCGCTCGCGCGGGGTGCCCCCGGACGCCGAGCACGCCGCCGCCCGCGACGTGACGGAGGCGATCACCGGCAACGCGGACACCCGCGCCCCCACGGGAGACGGCGCCCTGGCCACGACGGTGCGGGAGGCGATGCCCGACATCCGCATGGACTTCGCCGAGGCCAACCAGTGGGTCTTCTACGGCATGGCCCTTGCCATCGCCGTCGGCTACTTCTGCGCCCTGCGCCACCCCGGCGGACGGGCGGCGGAGCCCACGACGCGGGCCGCCGGCGACGACCGCGCCTGACGGAGCGCGGGGGCGCGGGCGGTCGTGCGGAGCGCCGCCGTGCACGCCCCTCCCGGCCGGTGGCACCACCGGCCGGACCGCCCGGGCGGTCCGGGGCATAGAATCCGTCGTCATGCCGAAGCCTGACGAGCTGATCGTTGACATCGCTGCCCTTGTGGAGTCCGGGCAGAGCAACCAGATGTCCCTGACCGTGGTCACCGGTGGTGCTGTCATCACCGGTCGCCTTGCTCCCGAAGCCGTGTGGAGGCAGCGGGTGTCCGAGGTGCTGGCGGACTCCGCCCGCCTCGGTGACTTCGCCGCCGTCTTCAACACCCCCGCGAAGAAGGACGGACCGCCCACGCACCTCCACTTCCACGTCGCCCGCATCCTCCAGGGCACGGTGGGGATCCCGGAGACCGGCGGGATGTACCGCATCGCCATCGAGGACGTCAGCGCCTGGACCGTGGGCGACTTCAGCTACTCCAACCGCTGACCCACCGCGCCGGGAGCGCCCACCGCACGTCAGCACGTCAGCCCTGTCGGCACCCGCCGGCAGGGCTGACGTGTCCGCGGTAGCGGCCGCGTACGACGGCGACGACCAGCCGGTCCGTCGCCGGCCCCGGCATCCCCGGGCCGCCGCCCAGCGCACGCGGCAGTCTCCTGCGTCGTCACGCCAGCTCCGTAAGAGAAGCGTCAAAGCCGTTCAGGCCACCGTAAGGAAGCCATCAACGGCGAACGAATCCGGCCAGAGGGGGGCTTCCCTCTTCTTGTCAGACTTCCGTTCGGACCTCACTAGGAGCTCGCGATGGCCGACGTGGCCTTCGTCGTCACCATGATCGCGGTGTTCGCGCTCGTGGCTCTCGTCGCCAAGGGGGTGACGAAGCTGTGACCGCCGAGAACATCGTCGGCCTGATCGTGGCCGTCGCCCTGCTCGGGTACCTCGTCCTCGCCCTGATCCACCCGGAGAGGTTCTGAGCACCCCATGAGCCCCGTCCTCGCCGGCCTGCTCCAGACGCTCGCCCTCGTGGCCGCGCTGGCGCTCGCCTGCGTCCCCCTCGGCGACCACATGGCCAGGGTCTACTCCTCCGGTACGCACTGGCGTGTGGAGAAGTGGATCTACAAGGGCATCGGTGCCGACCCGGACACCGAGATGCGCTGGCCCGCCTACCTGCGCGGCGTCCTCGCCTTCTCCCTCGCCGGAGTCCTCCTCCTCTACCTGCTCCAGCGGGTCCAGGGCGTCCTGCCCGGCTCCCTCGGCTTCGCCTCCATCGACCCGGACCAGGCGTTCAACACCGCCGCGTCCTTCGTGGCCAACACCAACTGGCAGTCGTACTACGGCGAGCAGGCCATGGGCCACGTCGTGCAGACCGCCGGTCTGGCCGTGCAGAACTTCGTCTCCGCGGCGGTCGGCATCGCCGTCGCCGTCGCCCTGGTGCGCGGGTTCGCCCTCCCCCACTCCCGGCTTCGCTCGAGCGGGGGGACCCCCATCCACACCGGCGAGCTGGGCAACTTCTGGGCCGACCTGGTGCGCGGCGTCGTGCGTGTCCTGGTGCCGCTGGCCGTCGTGGGCGCGGTGGTCCTGGTGGCCTGCGGAGTGATCCAGAACTTCGCCGGCATCCACGAGGTCGGCCAGTTCACCGGTGGCCCGCAGCAGTGGAACGGCGGTGCGGTCGCCTCGCAGGAGGTCATCAAGGAGCTGGGCACCAACGGCGGCGGCTACTTCAACGCCAACAGCGCCCACCCCTTCGAGAACCCCACCCCGTTCACCAACCTCTTCGAGATCTTCCTGATCCTGCTCATCCCGGTCGCCCTGACCCGCACCTTCGGCGTCATGGTCGGCTCGGTGCGCCAGGGCTGGGCGATCCTCGGCACCATGGCCGGCATCTGGGCCGGCTTCGTCGCCCTGATGATGTGGGCGGAGTTCGCCCACCACGGCCCGGCCCTGCAGGCGGCGGGCGGCGCGATGGAGGGCAAGGAGCTACGCTTCGGCATCGGCGGCTCGTCGCTCTTCGCGGTGTCCACCACCCTCACCTCGGCCGGCGCGGTGGACTCCTTCCACTCCTCGTTCACCGGTCTCGGCGGCGGCATCACGATGCTCGGCATGATGCTGGGCGAGATCGCGCCCGGCGGTGTCGGTTCCGGGCTCTACGGCATGCTGATCATGGCGGTCATCGCGGTGTTCATCGCGGGGCTCATGGTCGGGCGCACCCCGGAGTACCTCGGCAAGAAGATCGGCAGCCGTGAGATCAAGTTCGCGGCCCTCTACATCCTCGTCACCCCCGCGCTGGTCCTGACCTTCACCGCCGCGGCGATGGCCCTGCCCACCCCCGGCGACTCGATGACCAACAGCGGGGCGCACGGCTTCTCCGAGATCCTCTACGCCTACACCTCGGCCTCGAACAACAACGGTTCGGCCTTCGCCGGTCTGAACGCCGACACCCAGTGGTTCAACACCACCCTGGGCCTGGCCATGCTGCTCGGCCGCTTCCTGCCGATGGTGTTCGTCCTGGCGCTGGCCGGCTCGCTCGCCGGACAACGACCCGTCCCGGCCACCGCGGGCACCCTGCGCACCGAGAAGCCGCTGTTCACCGGCCTGCTCGCGGGCGCCGTCCTGATCATCACCGGTCTGACCTACTTCCCGGCACTCGCCCTGGGCCCGCTGGCCGAAGGGCTGGCGTCATGACCACCGACACGCAGAAGCACGAGGACGCCATGTCCACAGCCACCCCGACCCGGGCGCCGCACGGCGACGCACCCACCGGTCACCAGGCCGGGGAGGGCCGCGTCGGCGCGGGCCTCTTCGACCCGAGGCAGCTGCTCACGTCGCTGCCCGAGGCCTTCCGCAAGCTCGACCCGCGGGTGATGGTGAAGTCGCCCGTCATGTTCGTGGTCCTCGTCGGCTCGGTTCTGATCACCGTCTTCTCCTTCCGGAATCCCGGCGACTGGTTCGGCTGGACCATCAGCGCCTGGCTCTGGCTGACCGTGCTCTTCGCCAACCTCGCGGAGGCGGTCGCCGAGGGCCGCGGCAAGGCCCAGGCCGACACCCTGCGCAAGGCCAAGACCGACACGGTCGCCCGCCGTCTCGTCGACGGGCGTCCCGACGACGGACGTCTTGGCGGCGGGCGTCCTGCCGACGGGCGTCCCGTCGGCGGGCGCGAGGAGCTGGTGCCCGGCACCGGGCTGCGCGTCGGCGACCTGGTCGTCTGCGAGGCCGGCGACATCATCCCCGGCGACGGCGACGTCGTCGAGGGGGTCGCCTCCGTCGACGAGTCGGCGATCACCGGCGAGTCGGCACCCGTGATCCGCGAGTCGGGCGGTGACCGGTCCGCGGTGACCGGAGGCACGAAGGTGCTCTCCGACCGGGTCGTCGTCAAGATCACGACGAAGCCGGGGGAGACCTTCATCGACCGCATGATCAACCTGGTCGAGGGCGCGGCCCGGCAGAAGACGCCGAACGAGATCGCGCTGAACATCCTGCTCGCCTCGCTGACCGTCGTCTTCCTGCTGGTCTGCGCCACCCTCCCGCCCCTCGCCGCCTACGCGGGCTCCGACCTGACGATGGTCGTGCTCGTGGCGCTGCTGGTCTGCCTCATCCCGACCACGATCGGCGCCCTGCTCTCCGCGATCGGCATCGCCGGCATGGACCGTCTGGTCCAGCGCAACGTGCTGGCCATGTCCGGCCGCGCCGTCGAGGCCGCCGGTGACGTCTCCACCCTGCTGCTCGACAAGACCGGCACCATCACCCTCGGCAACCGGCGGGCCGCCGAGTTCGTGCCGGTGCGCGGCACCACCGGGCCGGAGGTCGCGGACACCGCCCAGCTCTCCTCACTGGCCGACGAGACGCCCGAGGGCCGCTCCGTCGTCGTCCTCGCCAAGGAGACGTACGGCCTGCGCGAACGCCACCGGGGCGAACTCGCCGGTGCCGCGTGGATCCCGTTCACCGCGCAGACCCGCATGTCCGGCGTGGACGTCGACGGCCGCAGGGTCCGCAAGGGCGCCGCCGGCTCCGTCGTCGCCTGGGTCCGCGAGCGCGGCGGCACGGTGGCCGAGGATGCGGAGGCCGTCGTCGAGCGCATCTCCGCGGCAGGCGGCACACCGCTGCTCGTCGCCGTCGAGGACGAACGCGGCGCCCGCGTCCTCGGGGTCGTCCATCTCAAGGACGTCGTCAAGCAGGGCATGCGCGAGCGGTTCGAGGAACTGCGGCGCATGGGGATCAAGACCGTCATGATCACGGGCGACAACCCGCTGACGGCCAAGGCCATCGCCGACGAGGCCGGTGTCGACGACTTCCTCGCGGAGGCCACGCCCGAGGACAAGATGGCCCTCATCCAGCGGGAGCAGGCCGGCGGCAAGCTCGTCGCGATGACCGGCGACGGCACCAACGACGCCCCCGCGCTCGCGCAGGCCGACGTCGGCGTGGCGATGAACACCGGCACGTCGGCCGCCAAGGAGGCCGGCAACATGGTCGACCTCGACTCCGACCCGACCAAGCTCATCGAGATCGTCGAGATCGGCAAGCAGCTCCTGATCACCCGCGGCGCGCTCACCACGTTCTCCATCGCCAACGACGTCGCCAAGTACTTCGCGATCATCCCGGCCCTGTTCGCCGCGGTCCACCCCGGCCTGGACAAGCTCAACATCATGGGCCTGTCCTCGCCCGACTCCGCGATCCTGTCCGCGGTGGTCTTCAACGCCCTGGTCATCGTCGCGCTGGTCCCGCTCGCCCTCAAGGGAGTGCGCTACCGGCCGCTCAGCGCCGACCGGCTGCTCCGCCGCAACCTCGCCGTCTACGGCCTGGGCGGCCTGATCGCGCCGTTCATCGGCATCAAGATCATCGACCTGCTCGTCTCGCTCATCCCCGGAATCGGTTGACCGCCATGAACACCTCCGTCAGCAACACCGCCCGGCTGCTCGGCGCCGGCCTGCGCGCCCTGCTCGTCCTGACCGTCGTCACCGGCATCGTCTACCCCCTCGTCGTCACCGGCATCGCCCAGGGCCTCTTCCCCGGCAGGGCGAACGGCTCCGAGATCGAGGCCGACGGCAGGGTCGTCGGCTCCTCCCTGATCGGCCAGTCGTACAACCTGCCGCTGAAGAAGGGGGAGGAGACCCCGGAACCGGACCTGAAGTGGTTCCAGGGCCGCCCGGCGAACGGCCTCGGCACCAACACCGTCAACACCCAGTACGACCTCCTCCTGTCCGGCGCCACCAACCGCTCCGCCGACAACCCGGAACTCGTCCGGTGGGTGAAGGACGCCAAGGCCGCCGTCGTCGCGGACAACTCCGTACGCGGCTACACCGTCGACCCCGCCGACGTGCCCGCCGACGCGGTCACCTCCTCCGGCTCCGGCCTGGACCCGGACATCTCCCCCGCGTACGCGGACCTCCAGGTCCACCGGGTCGCCGAGAAGAACGGCCTGCCCGTCGACCGGGTCCGGCACCTGGTCGACGAACACACCGAGAACCGCACCCTCGGCTTCCTCGGGGAACCCCGGGTCAACGTCCTCGAACTGAACATCGCGCTCAAGGAACTCGTCGCCGGGAGGTGACGGGCCGCCTGTCCCCTGTCGGTGTCCCCTGGTTTCGGTCGCGGCACGGATTCCGCTCACGCGGAGCAGACCGCCTCATGCGCCGCAGGCCGCCGGGCCGGCGAAGGCGGGCTCGTCACTCCCGCAGCGCGACCGATGAGTTTGTGGCTCCCGGCCGGTCCGAACTCATGACACCCCAGGAAAGGACAAGGCCATGTCGGAACTTCTCGTCGACTTCATCACCTCCCTCGACGGCTACGCATCGGGAGAGGGATGGCCCGGGTTCTGGGGCCTCGAAGGCCCGGAGTACCTCGCATGGCTGGGCGAGCAGCCCGAGGTCACCTACCTGATGGGAGCCAACACCTACCGGCTGATGTCGGGCTTCGCCGCAGGCGAGGTCCCGGAGGGCCAGGACGAGTTCAGGCCCGAAGAAGAGGCCTCCGTCGACGAGCTCACGCAAGCGGCCAAGGTGGTGTTCTCCTCCTCACTCCAGGAGCCGCTGACGTGGGCCAACTCCAGGCTGGTCCGCGACGACGCCGTCGAGGCGGTCCGCGCCATGAAGTCGAGCGGCTCGGGTCTCCTCAGTACGATCGGCAGCCTCAGCCTGTGCCGGTCCCTGCTACGGGCCGGACTCGTCGACCGCTTCCGGGTCGTGATGTTCCCGGTGATCACCGGGGCCACGGGCGCAGAACGCATCTACGACGGCTATCCGGACGTTGCCCTCGAGATGATCGGGCACCGCACCTTCGACGGCCGCATCCAGCTGGTCGAGTACAAGCCCCGCGTGCTCGAGCACCCCCCGCTCGGCGTCTCCGGGTGACGTCTCCACGGAGCCAGTGATCATGCTGTCGTCGAGCCGGCCTCACCGCGTCGACGGCGAGGGGTGAGGACCCCCGGTCCGAGGGCATGGGGTCGGCCGGGGATCACCTACGGGCGTCCCCGGTTCCGTCCGGCTCGCCCGTGGTCCGTCCGTGGCGGGAGCCCGCGTAGGCGGCGTCGCGGAGTCGGCGCAGGCGTCCGGTGGGGTGCAGTCCGGGCAGGCTGTGGGCGTAGGGGTCGTAGGACACGGTGCTGGTGGCCGGAGCGGGGTGCACGGCTTCCAGGGACAGCGAGGCGAAGGTGCGCCAGGGTTCGTCGGGGGCGGCCGCACGCAGGTCGAAGCGGACGGGCCGGCGGGCGAGCTCCTGCCACAGGGTCGGCAGGGTGTCTTCCGCGGTGCCGCCCGGGCCGGGGACGGGGAAGGCCGCCAGGACGCGTTCGCGCTCCCCCAGCCGGTAGGACAGCAGGGTCGAGTACGGGCCGGCCAGGGCGTCGGGCCGCAGCAGAGGAAGATGGCGACCGAACCGGCCTGCGCGGCTGGACGTGAACAGCACGTCGAGCGGGTTGCCGAGGCCGTCGGCGTCCTCGACCCGTACGGCCAGGCCCAGGCCGTCCGGCAGCCGCCGGGGCAGGCCGAGCGCCCGGGACCAGCGCACGGTCGCCCGGTAGGAGCCGGGCCGGTCCAGCCACGGCACGCCCCATCCGGCGTCCGCGTCGCCGGTCACTGTCAGCGTGCCCGAGCAGAGCACCCCGTGGGGGTGCAGGGCCGGTGCCGAGCGCCACCGGGCCAGCCGGTCCGCCACGCGGTGAGCCGGACGCTCGGCGATCACGCTGCTCCTCGGGGCTCGGGCCGGATGACGGCGCGGACGCAGCCGTCGGTCTTCTGCTTGACCATGTCGTACGCGGTGGGCGCCTGGTCGAGGGAGAGGGTGTGGGTCGCGAGGTGGGCCGTCTCGATCTCGCCGGCGGCCATCCGCTCCAGCAGCATCGGGATGCAGCGCTGGCCGTGCGTCTGCGCGCCGCGCACGGCGAGCCCCTTGTTGATCACGGCGCCGAGCGGAACCTGTCGACGGCGCCCGCGAAGACGCCCAGGGGCGGCCACGACCGGCACCGCCCGCCACAGCTTCTTCATGGAACGCCCTCCACTCCGGTGTCCGGCGGCCACCGTCCGGCGTCGGGTTTCCGCGGCCTCCCGGACGAAACGGGGGCGGTGCCAAGGAGCCGGGAAGCCGGAGGCACGGGAGCCGGGAAGCCGGAGGCCGGGGAGTCGGGGAGCAGGTGGAACCGGGGAGCCTTGGGTACTCGCGGCGGCATGATGAAGCGCGCGCTGTGGCAGGGACTGGTGGCCGGCACGGCCGGGGTACTGGCGATGACGCTGGGCGAGAAGGCGGAGCAGCGGCTGACCGGGCGCCGTGACTCCCACGTGCCCGCCCGCACCCTGGAACGCCTCACCGGCCTGCGGGAGCATCCCCGCCGCCAACCCGTACCACTGAACCTGGCCATGCACGTGGGGCAGGGCGCCCTCCTCGGCGTGCTGCGGTCGGTGATGTCGCAGGCCGGGCTGCGCGGACCCTGGTCGTCGGCGAAGTTCGCCGTCGTCCGCCTCACCAACGACCAGATCCTGGAGAACGCCACCGGTGTCGGCGCCCCGCCCCAGACCTGGCCGCGTCGCGAACTCGTCGTCGACCTGCTCCACAAGACGGTGTACGCCTTCGCCACCGGTGCGGTCGCCGATGCCCTGGCCGCCAGGTCGGGCCTCGGCCCCGGTCAACGACACGCCGCCATGCGCCCGGGCCGCCGCTCCGACGTGGGTCCGCCGCCTCGGGGCCGGTGACCGCGACGCCGGGCTCCGCCGGAAGGCGTTCCGGCGCGTGGTGGGACGGGCTCACTCACCGGTCGTCTTGTCCACCAGCGCGCTGTACGTCAGCTGCAACGCGTCCGCGCCCGCCAGCGCGGTGAGCGCCCCCATGGCCGTGCGGGTGGCGCGGGGCCACAGCAACTGCCCGGCGGTGAGGGTCGAGGCCACCCACACGCTCATGCAGAACGGGCAGGTCAGCAGCTCGCCGACCGTGTCCTTGGCGCCCTCGGACCGCGCCTCCTCATGCAGCTCGGCCGGCCCCTGCGGACCCTGATACGTGGTGAAGGGGGCCCTCAGCGGGCTGGTCACCGACGCCTTGCTCAGCAGTCGGCTCAGCCGGAAGGTCGCCACCGCGGTCAGCGCCACGTCCCAGGGCACGGGCCGGTCCGGCAGCGGACGGCCACGCATCCTGACCACCGTCGCCCACCCCGCCGTGTACGCGCCGAAGGCCGTCATGGCCGCCAGATAGCCGCGCAGCGGGCGGGCTTCCCCCGCCGAGTACGTGCGTTCGGTGTGTCGCAGCCGTCGCCTCAGACGCTCCGCGAGACGGCCGTCAGTCGCTGAACCCATGGCCCCTGCTCTCCTCTTCCCGCTTCGGTGCCTCGTCCGCTTCGCGGTCGGCCGGCTTCTCCGTCCCGTCCTCCCGGCGCAGCCTGATCTCCACCTGTGCGTCGACGACGCGGGTGTCGAAGGCCGGCTGGGGCGCGGTGGCGGGGCCGCGGACGTTCCAGCCGTCCGAGAGCCGGAAGACACTGCCGTGCCAGGGACAGCGGACGCACCCGTCGGCGACCGTGCCCTCGGACAGCGGGCCCGCCAGATGACTGCACCGGTCCGCCAGCGCGTGGAAGGTGCCGCCGGTCTCGCGCACCACCAGGACCGGTACGTCGTCCACGGCACGCCGCACGGGCCGGCCGGCGGGGAACTCGTCCACGGTGCCGATCCGGTGCCAGCCCTCGCCGACGACGTGCGGCACCTCCTCGGCGTGGTTGGCGCCGGAAGCCTGCCGGTAGGCGAGGTGGCCGCCCAGCATGCCGCCCAGCCCCACCACCGTCAGCCCGAGAAAGCCGTACGCGCGGCCCGCACCGGCCCGTCCGGTGAGGCGGCACAGGAGCGAGGCGCCGTACAGTCCCACGGCCGCCGTGTTGGCCACGGCGTGCACCAGCCCCACCCGTGTCTGCTGCCGATGGAGTTCGGCCCAGTCGACCGCGCCCGCCAGCGCAGCGGGTCCGGCCGCCGCCAGTCCCACACCCACCAGCAGGCCGGCCTCCCGGGAACGGCCGGGCCACAGGTCGAGCACGGCGGCGGACATCCAACTGCCGATCGGCACCTGCACCATCAAGGGGTGTACGGGATGCCCCAGCCACCTGCCGTGCAACCCGTCCCGCGCGCGGCCCAGCGGGAGCGCTCGCACGCGTGTGGTCAGCTTGTCGATCGCCGCGTCCGCCCTGGGATCACGCTCCAGGGCGTCGAGCAGCCACAGCATTCGGTTCTGCCCCGTACGGCGGCGACCTGGCTTCTTGCTCATGGGCGGAGGGTCCCCCCAGGGGCAGGGGGCAAACAGCCGCTGTGGAGGGCACCGCTCTCGCGTCCCGGCCGACCGGTCACAGGGGCCCGGCCGGCCAGGAGGACGCGGAGTCAGCCCTTGCCCATGGCCTTGCGGACGGCGTCCTTGGTGCGGTCCATGAGGGCGGCGACCGGCCCGAGCGCCATGTTCTTCGCCCCGGACTCGACACCCGGGTGGGGACGGGTGGGCGCCATCGCCTCGGCGGCCTTGATGGCCTTGGCCATCGCGGCGAGGTTGGTGGCGTCGGTGCTGCGGCGGATGTGGGTGAACTCGTAGCGTTCCTCGGCCCGCGCGTGCTCCTGCACGTCCTTGCGCAGCTTGAGCAGCTGGGGCATGAACTTCGGGTCGTCGGTGTCCATCTCGTCCAGCGCGGACAAGGTCTCCTTGGCCGCCTTCTCCTCGGCGAGCCGGTCCTTCACCACCTGCTCGCCGCCGGGGAAGCCCTTGCGCGCGAAGGGGTGGACGACCTCCTCCTCGGCGGTCTCGTGCACGGCCAGCAGCCGCACCAGACGGTGGAAGGCGTCCCGGCGCTCCTCACCCTTGGTGGCCTCGACCTCGTCGAAGAGGTTGCGGATGTCGCCGTGCTGGCGCATCAGCAGGGAGACGACGTCGTCGTCCTTGGAGAGGTCGTCCCCGGCGTGCGGGGTCTTCAGCTCGGACATGGCGGCCTCCCTACTTCTCGCGCTGCGCGGGGTCGGGGTGCTCGCCTTCGCTCTGGACGCGGTACTCGCGCCCGAACATCTCCTGGTGCTCGTGGATCACCCGGTCGCTGGGGGGTGCCTCGCCGCCGTGGATCTGCTCCTGCATCTGCTCGAACCGCTCGTGCGCCTCACGCACATAGCCGGCGCCCAGGGTCGTGAGGTCCATCTGGGTGTCGAGCAGCTCCCGCAGGTACCCCTTGTTCGGCTCGAAGGTGAGCACGTTGGGCAGCTCGGGGGCCAGCACCGAGGCGGGGTCGCGGCCGTCGTGGCGGCGCATCAGGTCGCAGGCGGCGTGCAGGTGCTCCAGCTCCATGTTCAGGTGCAGCTCCCAGATCGCCTTGACCCTGGGATCGCTCTCCTGCTCCATGAAGGAGTAGTAGAGGTAGCACTCGTTGTACTCGTGGTTGACCAGCTGCTCCCACCACGTCTCACCCGGGTCCACGAGCGACTCGTAGTGGGTGACGTGCTCCTCCTCGATCAGCCCGATCTCCTGGTAGAGCTGGCGGGCGATCGGCTCCATGTAGGTGGGGCCGGTGTTCATGTAGAAGTTCATGGTCTGCTGCTCCGCCGACATGATCGTCAGGGCGTGCAGCTTGGACAGCGGGTTCGTCTGGTCCTTGGCGTACGGGTCGCGGACGTTGTCGACCGGATTGCGGTGGTGGTACCTGGTGGGCCGGCCGGGCATGACCTCGGTCAGGCCGTCGACGATCGACTCCGCCTTGCGGTGCTCGATCATCTCGTACAGGTTCGCGTACCGGTACAGGTGGTCGAAGTCCTCCAGCACCCCGAACTGGTACGCCTGCTTCAGGTACGGGTCCGGCTCCATCCGTGCCACCCACGCCGTCAGGTCCACGGCGACCTGCTCGTATGCGATGGTCGTCTCCAGCACCGAGGAGACTCCGGGGAGCAGCCAGTTCACGACCTTCTGCTGCTGCGCCTCGATGTAGCGCACCCGCGCCAGCTGCCGCTTGACCTCCGGGTCGACCGTGTTCCGGGCGAGCTGGTGGCTGAAGAGGATCGCCTCCACCTCGATGCCGTTCATCGTGATGATGCGGCAGCGGGTGTACGGGTCGCAGTGGTCCGGGTCGATCGGGTCCACGTTCAGCTCACGCCAGTTGCGCAGCTGCCGGTCCAGCGGGATGCCCCGCTGCTCCAACGGATTGAACGTCATGGGCGTTGCCTCCTGGGGGGCGGGACGAGCGGAGGGCTCGTGCGCCGCCGGGGTACCCCGTTTCGGGCGACGAGCACGGACCAGCTCCCCAGTCTCTTCACCAAGCGCGCCTTTGAGCCACTGCTCACGCCCGCGCGCCGCGTGGTTCCCTCCGCTGGGTCAACTCGACCGGCGAGTGCCGTCGCGCTCTGACGCGAAACGCACCCCCGCGCCCGCGCCCCGCCCCGACCACGACGCGCCCCGTGCCCCGTGCCCTGATCACGGTGGGCTCGTGCGGGCACGCGAAGCCAACGCCAGAAGCGCCGCGAGCAGGTGGATGAGGATCGCTGACGGGCTGAGCCCTGCTGTCGGTAGCGGCGCGCGGTTGTGCACTGGGTGTGCCATGTCTGCTGCCGCGAGGAAGAAGGCCCTCCCGTCCGTCGGACGAAAGGGCCTCTGACCATGTGCTTCTCTGTGCCCCCGGCAGGATTCGAACCTGCGACACCCGCTTTCGGAGAGAGGCTGGGTGATCTGCTGGCTGAGCTGCGGCTTCGCCGGCCGAGGAAGCGGGCGGCTACTTGACCGCGGGGCACCGGGGCTGACCGTGGCTGACCTCTGCATCTGGCACCTTTGTGGCACGAACCTCAGCCGACGACAGTCAGCCACGACGGCGGGTGCGCCGACCGATCAGGCGCGCGTGTGCCTCGCTGCACCCCCGCCGGCCTTCACCACGATGTCAGTGCCGTCGCCCAGAGCAAGCAACGGCAGCCGGCACGTGTTGCTGAGTCCTCAACTTGGGAAGCTTGGGGTGTGCTGAAGCCACCGACGAAGTGACCTGCGATGGAGCGGGGTCTCACCTATGGTCTGATCCTTGCCGCTGCCCGTAAGCCACCGGATGTTCCGCCATGTGAATGGCACGGCGATATTCCATTACCGCAATCTGACTGTCACGAGTAGAGCGGAAGAGTCGAATGAGGAGCCTAGACTCGCTACGATCTCTGGATCGAGGGGCGCGGCAAAAAAGACACTCGGGAAATTGCGTATATATCCACCCATCTCCACCCTGCCTTCGACAGTCGAAAGTTGCGGGCGCTTCGGGGCATCGTGAATTTGTGCGGACTATGGAGAACATTGCATGAAAATCATTTCCTTCTTCAATCATAAGGGTGGTGTCGGAAAGACCACTCTCGTCTATAACATTGGCATCGCTTTGGCAAAAACGAAGCGAGTTCTTTTCATCGATGCTGACGCGCAGGCCAACCTGACAAGCGCTGCCCTGCCCGTAACTAAAGTTGAGTCATTGTTCGGTTCGGGTGGGACGATCTATTCTTGTCTGCGCCCCGTAGTCGAGGGGTCAGGCGCTCTCAAGGTGATTCGCCCGGTAAAAATCAGGGATTCTGCCTGGGTCCTACCGGGGGACATTCGATTGAGCGATTACGAAGAGTTCGCCCCCACGGGGTGGACTGAGGCTCTGGCGGGTCAGCCGCGAGGTTTCCAGGTAAGTACGGCCATCTATCGGTTGATTATGGAAATCGCGTCTCAAGTCTCGGCTGATTATGTCTTCGTTGATCTTGGGCCGAACGTCGGAGCGCTAAACAGAAACGTCATAGTTGGTTCAACCGGATTTGTGGTGCCCCTCGCCCCAGATCTCTTCTCGCTAACGGCGCTACCTAGCGTTGGCAAGAGTGTTGCCAACTGGATTGACGAGTGGGGTACAGCGAAGAGGGCAGTGGAGAGAAGAGGTCTGGAATTTGATTTCGAGCTTCCGCCGGGCCTTCCGAGTCCGCTCGGCTATGTGAGTCAACAGTTCACTGTTTATCGAGACCAACCAGCAGAGGCGTATAAGCATTGGAATGAGCGAATTCCCGATGCTTACCAATCGGGAATTGTGGCATCTCTAGGAGGTGTTGGGGTGCTTCCTCCATCAGGTGCGGCATCGATCGGCGAGGTGCCCAACCTCTCTAGTTTGGTGCCTATTGCTCAGCGGACACACAAGGCCGTATTCGAACTGAATGGAAGCGAGGCCCGGGGTGCGCATTACACTCGGGCCCGAAATGCCATCAACCTCTTCAGTTCCCTCGCTGATGAAATCTCTTCGCGCGCTGACGAAGTAGCGGACAGGTGATCATGCTGATCGTTCTCGACACGAACCTATTGCCCAGACAAGGAAAGGTCAAGAATGTGGCAATCTCCACGTTGCTGCGCATAGCCCCTGCCCTTGGTGCCACCGTGGCGATTCCTCGTGTCGTGCTGGCGGAGTCAATTAATGCTAGGCGGCAGGTGGTGCAACAAGCCATCGACCAGCACAATGCTGCTGTGGCGAACCTTGCGAAGTACTGCGAGATTAACGCAGCCTATTTCCCTTCGCTGGAAACTATTGTCGATGAATGGAAGGAGGAGCTGGAGACCTCATTCGCCGTTCTTGAGTTGGATGGAGAAGACGCGATTGAGGCACTGGAGCGCGAGGCTATGAGGCGAAAGCCGGCGAAGGTAAACGGCACGGGTGCTCGCGACTCAGCGATTTGGCTCTGTGTCAAAAGGTGCCACTTCGAGAGGGCAGGGGACACTCATTTCGCTTCCGGAAATACAGAAGACTTTGCCACTTCGAAGCGGGACCATTCCTTGCATCCGAACCTTGTGGAGGAACTGGGTGAGAGATCCTCTGATTTTCACTATCACACCAGCATCGATTCGGTGATTGACGCTCTCTGTTCGCGCACTAAGGTGTCGCTGACCATGAAAGCCTTGTCGAGTGAAATACTCCTCTCGATCATTGATCAAATTGTTGATCACGAAGATTTGGGGAACTTTCCAGAGTTTTCCGATCGAAGCCCTGAGGATTTCGGGCCAATCGAGTCGCTCTATTTCACTAGTATTGACGTGCGCAGTGCGTACTCTGCCGCAGAGGTGACGGTAGGTTTCGGTTCTGCCACATTCCAGATGCCGCTCGCGCCCGAAGCGCATGAAACACTCGGAACGTCGGTGACTGGAAGGCTGGGGGGTTGGTTCGCGCTCACCGGAGATGGGCAAGTAGCTGAATTTGATGTGACAATGCTCAGGAGCCTTTCCTACGTGAGGGCGTGGGAAGAGCAAGATGGCGCTGCGGCCGAGCTTTGATATCCGATCCAAGCCTTCGGAGCCGACCGCCCCAGCCGGGACGTACCCCTCCCACGGCAAATAGCTGAATTATGTACCGCGCGCGGTGAGCGGAGCGAGCCGCCTTGAACCAGTAGAGGGAGTTTGAATCATGCTCGGGCTGCTGCCCTGTCCGGTCCCGGTGGATGCTTGACAGTGCGGCCCCGGTTGACGGTTGCTGGGCTGAGCAAGCCTGGCTGCTGCTGGCGCGTGGTGATGGAAGGACGCGTCCGGACACGTGCGATGGTCATCGCCCCTCGCCTCTCGGCGGACGCCTGGTCAGCGCTGACAGGGGCTTGCTGTTGCCACATCGTCGACAGCCGCACATCGCAGACGCCGCGTCCGTCCCCTACCGCTCGACTGCATGTCGGATCGGCACGCACCACGTCTGCGCCGACGCCTCCCCGACGCCGGCCCCGTCCGACATCCCGGTGATCTGCGAGGCGTGCGACTGCCCCGTGCCACTCGGGTGTTGACCCGTCCGCGTCCTTGGAGGTGACGCGGTGACGGCGTATGCCCCCGGCGGCGCGCTGGTCTCCAACGTCGAGGTCACCGCGACCACCGTGCAACGCGGCGACATTATCCAACTCGGCGGCCATGCCTTCCGGGTGAGAGACCTCTTCCAACTCCCCCAGGGAGCGAAGCAACTGGTCTTCGAGTCGGGCGAACTGCTGACCATACATGCGCGTACCCGGCTCGTCGCCGTGCGAATGCTGAGAAGGCGGTGACCGGCTCCATGCGCTCACGCCACCTCGACATCGCCGACGACCTCCGGCAGCAGATCACAGCCGGCCGCATCCTGCCGAGCGAACGCCTTCCATCCGAGGCTGCTCTCGCCGACCGCTACGGGATCAGCACGGTGACGCTGCGAAGAGCACTCGCCGTGCTCCAGAGGGAAGGCCTCGTCGAGAAGATCCACGGCAAAGGCAACTTCGTCCGCCGCCCTCACCGCAAGATCATGTACGTCGGCGGCTGGGGCACCCTGGACCCGTGGACCGCCGCCGAACCGGACTTGCGCGTCACCATCCGCAGCACCGCAGTTCAGGCACAAGCGCACTTGGCGACCTTGTTGAAGGTGCCGACGGGCAGCCCCGTCGTGGAGTTCACCTGCCTCAGCCGCGCAGGTGTGTCACCACACGGCCTGGCGCGCGTCTACATGCCGCACGACCTGGTCCCGCCCGAAGCTACTCGACGACCCCTCCACGTCCAGAGAGGCAGCCAGAAGGTTCGCCTTCCTCGTTCCACCCCCGACTGCTGCCCGAGAGACGGTGAGCGCTCGCTTCCCGACACCGGACGAAGCCTCGGCCCTCCGAATCGGCATCGCGTCAGTCGTCCTCTCCATCACTCGCATCGCCACCGACTCCACGGGCCGCGTCGTCGAAGCCACGCTTCTGGCCTTCCCAGGGGATCGAGTCGACGCCGTGTTCACCACCCACCACGTGATCGACGAAAGGCAGAGCAAGGGATGACGGCACCGAACGAACTGCGGCTCCTCCCGTGGTCGGGCCCGGAAGGCAAGCCCTGCTACCTGAGCACCGATGAACGGGGCGGCTACATGTCTCGCCTGGCGGACAATGTCGAGGCGGTCCAACTCGGCATGGCGGCCGAGCTCCTGGAGGAAGCCTCCGAAACTCTCAACGACCGGGATGTGGCCCTTGACGAGATGTGGCGCTTGGCGAAGGAGCTGAGCGGGGCTCTCCGGGACGTCCTACGCGTTGCTACTAGTCGCGGGCATCTCCTAGCGCTCGGGGAGCCGCGCCCCTGAGAGACCACCAAGAGCGGCTGCTCTGCGGCGACGTCCCTCGACACACGCAGAGAGAAGCCCGCCTACTGATCATTCCTTCCGCTGACCAGCGGAGCTGAGATGCCCACGGCTCTGACCAGATCAGACGTCGTGGGCTTCAGCGCTGTTGGTTGGCAGCGACTGGCCTTGGACGGCCCAGGGACGCCCCCGGGGGGCCGGTCGCCAAGCGCTTAGAAGATGCGGGCACACCTTGGCGGGTCCAGCCGATCGGCCTACGCCGGCGCCATGCAGGGCCGTCAGACGCCCCTGAGGCCCGCCTCCGCTGCCGTCCACGCTGCCGTAGCCGTCAAGGGCTGAGCCGGGCACGGGCTCCCGAACGAGCCGCGTCCCCGGCGACGATCGCTACGAGGACGACGCTTCGCCACAGGTGGCACGCACGGGCTTCTGCACGGCCTGCAGGCCCTTACAGCGCGAACTTGGTCAGCAAGCAGTCGATTTGACTAACAGGTGAGACAAGTGACCATGTCGGCAGCTAGCTTCATGTTGTGGATCAGAGCATGCATGGCTTGATCGGCCTCAGTGGCGCGGAGTGGCAGGACCTGTGCACGCGAGTGCTCAGGATGCAGCACGGGGCCGACCTTGTCCCTGTCCCAGACACGGGCGGAGACCATGGACTTGAGGCGTACACGCTAAGTGGTCACCTTTTCCAGTGTTACAGCCCCGAAGAGCCACTGTCGCATCAGAAGCGATACGAGAAACAACGCGACAAGACAACGAAGGATGTCGGCAAGTTTATCGATAACGCCGATAAGCTCAAGAAGCTCTTTGGTGAGCACGTGAAGATCAACCGCTGGATCATCATGTGCCCTTACATCGACAATAAGGATCTTGTAGCTCACTGTGCATCGCAAACGAAAAGAGTTCGCGATGCGAATCTTGTTTACGCAGACCCTGAAATCCACGTCATCTGCCAGACAATGGAGGACTACGAGCTCAGCTACAAGAGGGTAGTCAACGCGCAACTCGCTCGCATGCATCTGCCGCCGCTTTCCGAGCCGGACTATAGTTCAGTCGATAGTGCTAACGCAGATAAGATGCGCGAGAAGCTCGGCAAAGTGCACCGATTGCGCGAAGAGTCACGTAGAAGTGAGTACGTGACAGGTCTCCTGCGCTCGTACATCAACAGTCAGGAATTTCGCGCGTACATCAAGCTTCATTACACCGAAATTCATACACTGCTTGAGTCGGAACTAGACGACTTGGAACAGCGTCTCGTAATGGAGTTCAGTCTAGACGATAGTCGTCCTGCCACGCTGCTGCAGCGGGTCCTGCTAGAGACTGAGAGCAGGGTAAGGGCATGTGCGCCGGATACCACGTCAGGTGACTCGCGGACGCTGGCCCAAGGGCAGGTCGCAGAGTGGCTGATGAGGTGCCCACTGGACTTCTATGAAGATCTGGCATCCTAGGGAGCCGATATGACCTCCGGATTTTTGGGTGTCCACGACGAACTCGCCAATGCGCGGATCGAGTTTCGCAGCCAACCTCACCCGATCCCAGCCGATGCGCGCGTTGCCTATAAGCTTGCTCAAGTCGCGCTAGTGCTGAGCGCCTTCAATAATAATAGTGCGACCATTGAGAATCTTCATCTATTTACGTGGTCACTGCAGAGCAAACGCGCGGGTCAGATGCTCCTGTCGTGGTGGTCTGGCAGTAGATACGCGAATACTGTCACTCAAAGGTCCGATCCCCACCTTCCTGTTGCGCTTAACGTCGGGCTCATTCGGGGTATCGTGAGTATTACGGGTGCGAGCCATAACCGCGTCACTCTCCAGCCGCCGGGTGTTCTGTTCGCTCAACAAATCGAACTTGATGAGGAACTTATGAGCGCCGAGAAGGCGTACATCCGTCAATTCAGCAAGCTAAGTGACGCGGCAGTTGCGCGACGGCTTACGCGCGCTTCCTAATGGTCAGGCTGAGGGGTTTGGAATGAAGACCAGGATTCGAGCGGTAAAACTGCGTGTTCACAGTGCAGCCGGGCCCGCTGGCGCAACCGTTAGTTTCACACCCGGCCTGAATGTCTTGCGAGCCAGTAACAGTCGCGGAAAGACGCAATCACTGCAGGCCGTTGTCTATTCATTGGGGCTGGAATCTATGTTCGGCCCTAATTCGGGAACGTCACTTGGTAGCGCTTTAACGACCCAGATCTCCTACGGAGAACCCGAACGCGCCGTAGCGGTTGGATCGAGCTGGTGCGCAGTAGAGCTAGAGAACGCAAACGGAATCATCACCGCTCAAAGAGCCGTCAAGAACAGTCGGGTGCAGCCGAATCTGGTTCGCGTATGGCGAGGCGCTGCCATCACAGAGGGTGTAACAAATATCCGTCACGAAGAATATTTCGTGCGAGAATCAGGCTCTGCGAGAAACCCGCGGGGCTTTCATCGCTTCCTGGCGGAGTATCTAGGATGGCAGCTTCCTGCCATCCCTAAGTACACTGGCGGCGAGGCGTTGCTCTATCCTGAGATCATTTTCCCCTTCCTGTACGCGGATCAGCGTTCATGGGGATCTGCGGGACCTCGGCCTGTCACCCAGTACCAATTGCGTGAGCCAACGCGACGAGCTGCAGAGTTCCTTCTCGGATTCGCTGGACCCGAAACGGCGGCTCAGCGCTATCGTCTTGAGGATAAGCTCAAAAAGCTGCGTAGTGATTGGAGCAAAAAGCTAGCAGCCGTGGAGGCTACGGCCTCTGCTGCCGGCGGACGGGTCATTGGCTTGCCAGAGTTGCCTGTTGGGGCTAGGGCTCGAAGTGGCTCTAGGCCGACGCGCCCAACAGTAACTGCAGAAGCTCGCTTGCAGGTTCTTGTGGACGAGGAATGGGTCAGCGACGAGGAGTTGATGCTGTCTCTGCGTGAGGCCGCTACCCCTGAGCCAGCACCGCAAGTAACTGAAGTTGGATACGACTTGATCCGGGAGCGGCTGTCGGAGCAGGAAAGGGAGCTAAGGCGGCTCACCACGATGGCTAAAATCGTGGAGCAGAATTTGACGCTGAACGAAAAGCAGGTCGCGATTCTCGATGACCGGATCACTGCAATGTCCGACGAGAAGCTTAAGAATCAAGACGTCAAGACACTGCTCAGGCTGGGAGCGTCTAGCGATGTGCTTGATCTAGAAGCAACTGATTGCCCCACCTGCCATCAACCGTTGTCAAATGTTGAAGTTGAGCATGTCGGTCCAGTTCTAGACGTCGACGCTACGATCTCGCTACTGTCATCACAGATTAGAACATTCGAAGAGATGCGACGACAGGCGCGGGAAGCGGCGACAGAAAGCCGAGTTTCCTATCGGGCCATTCAAAGGGCTGTGGACGTCTGCCGGATGGAGATTAAAGCGCTCCAGGATGATCTAGTGGTGCCTGGTGAGTTCCCTAGTTCAGGGGATATTGCGAAGCGGGTTGCTGCAGAAGTTCGTCTGTCTGAATTTACCAGGGCGAGGGAGGCTGTACAGGACCTCCTTATTGAGATGCAAGAGTTGGCGAATGAGATCTTGGAGGTTCGTTCTGAGCTCTCAGACCTGCCGAATGTGACGCCGCAGGAGGACTATCGCCGGCGCGACATGCTGCAGAGGTCAGTGAGAGAGCAGCTGACTGACTTCGGTTTTAGTAGCTATGATGCCGCTCTGGTAAGCATCGACGAGGAGACGCTTAGGCCTGAGCGAGAAGGGCTCAACCTCGACACGGATGCGAGCGCGAGTGACGTTGTTCGTACGAAGATCGCATACCTGAACGGGATTCGAGAAGTAGCAAACTCGCTGCGAACTCAACATCCGGGTTTTCTGATGTTGGACGAGCCCCGCCAGCATGAACTGGACGAAGATCACTTTCGGGCGACGCTGCGAAGGCTTGCGGAGTGTTCTGATGTCGGTGACCAAGTAATCGCGACTTCCGCTGCTTCCGTGTCGACGCTGTCCGCAATGCTCGGTTCGGCTTCGGCCAACGTAATCGACCTGGGCAGCCAGCGACTGATCCGGCCAGCGGCAGGAGAAGATTCCATGGACTTTTAGCAATGAGCGCATTTCATCTTGGCGTTGACCTGGCCAGATGAAGGGTGAGGACGGCTCGGACAAGGTCGGTGATCCGGTTGGTGCTGCATCGGATCTTGCGGAGGACTCGCCAGCCCTTCAGCGTGGCGACGGCTTGTTCGCCGACGCAGCGGATCTTGGCGTGGGTTGTGTTGTGGTGGCGCTGCCACCACTTGAGTTTCCGGCCGCGGATCGGCACCCGGATGTGTCGCCCCGCCGCCTGGTATGCGCGGTCGGCCCCAGGTCGTCAGCCCGGTGGTGCTCAGGGCCACCACGATCCCGTGGGTGCGGGCGGCGGTCAGGTCGTGGGTGGCACCGGGCAACGCAGGCGAGGCCCACAGCAGTTTGCCGTGCGGATCGGCGATGAGCTGCACGTTCATTCCATGGCGTTTGTGTTTCCCGGAGTAGTACGGGCGGTCGGCAGCGATCCGGTCGATCGGCAGGAGCGTGCCGTCCAGGATCAGGAACGCCTTGCGTCGGGCCTCGTCCATGGCCTGCTGGAGCGTCGGGGCGAGGACGGACAGGACTTCGATCGCCTCGCGTATGTAGCGGTAGGCCGTGGCGGTGCCGATGCCGAACCCTGCGGAGAGCTGGGCGTAGGTATCGCCCTTGCGCGGGTGGGCCAGGACCAGCAGTGCCTGGCGGCCCGGCGGCAGGCGCCGCCACCGCGTGCCCTGCCGTCGATGCCGCGAGCGCAGTTGGCCGGCCAGGAAGCGCAAGGTGAAGCTGGACAGGACGATGCCGGAGCGGTAGATAAGCACGCGAAGCCTTTGGTGGATCTGGTTCTCTTGGTCGAAAACCCATCTACCAGGGGCTTCTTGGCGCTGGCCGCCCAACGAGTAAGCCAGTCCGGCAGTGGAACAGGCTCGTTCACCGCGGAGCGCCCGTGCCGCACCGGTCTTCACCCCGCAGCGATGTCTCGGAACCCGCCCTCGCAGTACCAGGGGCTGTCGGCGAGCGCGCGGTACAGGGCCGCCATCCAGGTGTTCTGCCGGGGCTTGCTGCGAAAGCGCATCAAGCTTGCGAGCTCGGCCCGGACGTCCCCCGCCCCACCAGCAAGGAACACCTCCTCCAGAGCCGCGCCGACAGTGACGAGTTCGTCGGCGCACTGCTTCGCGAAGAGCGTGTCGAGCTCGAAGGCATCGAAGTGGAACCGCACGCGGTCGGCGAGGTCCTCACCCCAGGCGGGGTGCGGGTCCACGAAGTAGCGGACCCGCCAATCGAGCGGCCCCGGGACAGGTTGGACGAGGAGTTCGGCGCGCAGCCAGAGCTGGTCTTCGATGTCGTCGTAATAGGGGTGGAGGCTCTGCTCTCCCCCTGTGGCCGGGAAGCGATCGAGCTTGACGGTATTGCAGTCGGCGCAGACAGGGATGAGATTGTCGGGCGCCACCGCCAGGAAGGGGTAGTGGGCTTTCGGCAGGTGATGGTCCACCTGCTTGATGCGGCCGATCCCGCACAACGGGCACTTGCCCGGGGCGTTCCTGATCCGGTCGTAGAGCGGGCGCCCGGGGTATTCCTTGTCCCGCAGCCGCCGGTCGTAAAGCCTTATCAGCGCCTTGGTGTGATTCTTATCGGGCGGGTTCGGGCCGAACGCCCCGCGGTCCAGTGAGTGCAGCGCAGACGCGGTGCACGCCGCGTCGAAGGTCTCTGCCGCCTTGACTATGGACTCCTCGTATCCCGACAGAATCTTTCCCTGCACCTTGCCGACCTTGGTGCTGGTGCAGAGCTGGAAGACCTCACGGGCGGATTCCTGCACCGGGCGGTCGATGTGCAGCATCAGCGCGTCCCGTCCCGGTGGCGGCGAGCGGCCACACGGGCCAGCCCACGGCCCTCTGCCCCCAGCGCGTCGTCGAAGGCGTCCAGAATGTCCTCGTAGGTGTACCCCTCCCTCGCGAACTGCTCGATCATGGCGTGGAATCCGGTGCGGGTGATTTCTAGACCAAAGATCTCCCGGGTGATGACCCCCACGTTCTCCCCGAACGTCTCGATCTCGGGGTGATCCACCGCCACGTCGCTTCCCGCCCGGCGCAGCGCCCACACCGCGCGGCGCGGTGTCTCCTGGAGGACCACCGGCGAGTGCGTAGCGATGAGCGCGACCCCGTTGGTGTCCAGGAGCAGTGCGGACAGCACCCGGATGAAAGTCGACAGCAGTGGCGGGTGCAGGTGTGCCTCGGGCTCGTCGACCAGGACCAGGGTCCGCTCGGTGCAGTGCTCGACCAGTCTGGCCAGGGTGAGAAGGACAATCTTGTGCCCCGAGCTCAACGGGGCGAAGACGCTCTTCGCGTCGGGCCGTTCGCCGTCGGGGGCTGCGAGGAGAGCGATTCGCTGGTCCTGGAAGATTGGGTCGGTCTCCTCCAAACGCTCCAGGGCCTCACGCCAGCGCTGTTCGCGTACGGGGCCTTGGGACACGCAGGCGCTCGCGCTGTCGGCGAACTCCTGCCCGAGCTCGGATGGCCCTTTCAGGCTGCTTTCCCCGCGTTTCTTCAGGCCGACGTACTGGTAGCCGACATGCCGGGTCGGGGCGAGCGGCTCAAGGGCGTCGAAGGCGCTGAACCCGACAGAAACCAGGTTCGCGAACGGATGGGCATAGTTCCCCGCACGGTCGGTGAGCCGACTTCCATCAATCGGTTGAAGACGCGCGCCAAGCACGGTGCGGGCGAGCGTGTCCAAGACGTGGGTCTTGCCGACACCGTTGCTGCCGATCAGTGCGTGCACGTTGGTCGGCGGCATGGCATCGGGGTCGACTTCAAGGCCCAGGCGGATCCACGACCGATCGGGCTCCGAGACGCGCTGGCGGTAGTCGATGTCGAATTTGGAGCGTGTCGGCCCTCCGGTCGCGATGCGGTGGAACTGGCCGGTCACCGTCTCGGGTTCCGTGCCTCGCAAGAGCGAAGTTGTCATCGCCGCCTCTTCGGAGGCGACCTCGAAGAGGTGGGGATCGAACGCGGCGTCCTTCAACGTCCTGAGGATGGACTCGCGCGTGCTGGAGTCGAACTCGTCACGCAACTGGGTGTAGTAGCTTTCGTCGACCCCCAGCGAGAAGTACCGGTCGGAGAGATGCTCGAACGTCTGCGGGAGGTCGACCCTGCCCGATTCCATCCCGTAGCAGGCAACCTTGCAGATACCGATCTCGATCTGCCGTGAGCCGTTGAAACACCACAGTGTGAAACTGGTCTTGAACCCGAAGTCGTCCCACATGTCCTGAACAAGGAACGCACCCGGTGCCTCCCTCGGAGGCACACGGCGCGGCGGTATCTGCGTGAAGAGCACCCACGCACGCTACCCGGACCGGTCGCACCACGTCCGCCCGATACTTCTCCTCGCCCGAAGCAATCACCGAATCGCCTCGATACTCGGCGCATCGCGGGAGGGTCTGGTCACCCTCGCGTCGTCAGCGGCCACGGCCAGGAACGGCAGGGCGAACATAGCCAGAGTGACGTGCTTGTGCCCGGCGATCCAGCTGCGGACCTGGTAGTGGTTCAGGGCGCCCTGACCCTTTGCGACCTGGCGCACCACCGTCGGGCGGGCGCGGAACGTCGTCGCCGCACCCGCACCCGCGTGGATGGTCCCAGACCTGGGACATCTCGATACCGCACCCACGGTCTACCCCAGCCGAGTTCCCGCGGCCGAAGCGAAGCTGGTGTTCTACGAGGCACGGCTCCTTCGGATGCGAGTCATGGATGACATTCTCCCACAGCCCAAGATCGGCAAGACAGAACCTAGTCGTCCTTCACCACGCATCAGCGTGAGGTTGGAAAGCGCTCAATGGTGCCATCTTCCTCAGCCGTGCTTGTTCAGGTCGGTGGAGCGGCTTTGGGCTGGAGCTGCTTTGGGGCGAGTGATCTTGGCCCCGTAAGCTGATGGCGAGTCGGGCAGTCTGTGGACCTGCCCGTAAAGCACGACGTTGGGGCCAAGATCTTAGAGGCTCGCCCCAAAGTGGCTGCCTAAAGCCGTGGAGCCGACCGCCCCAGCCACAGAGGGTGTCTCCCCACTTCATGCCCGCAGTCGCCGAGCGCGCCGCCGGGCGCGGCCAGCCGGGGCGAAGACAGGAGGCGGGCCGCGCCGTAGAGGCGGCGCGCGCCCGCGCCGTGCGCGGGCCTTGATGAAGTAGGGAAAGTCTTATCCCGCTGGGATGAAGCGGGACGTCGCCGCCCACATGGTGTCGGTCGTGGATGTCAGCAGGGGCTCACCTCCGGGAATCCGGAGGTGAGCCCCTGCTGGACTGGTGCCCCCGGCAGGATTCGAACCTGCGACACCCGCTTTAGGAGGTCCTTATGACCTGGGCCTTGACCTGCGGGAATGCTGGCAACACGCGCCCTGGTCAGGGAATCATGACGCCATAGTTCTCACATCTTCGCGGGGCTTCCCGTGTTCATATGTGCTGAACATGTGCTGTTCGGGAAACCGAGAGAGGTCCCGTCGTGTGGGCGGGAGACGTGCGGGGCGGGCAAGGTCGCTGCTCCGTAAAATCGATGGAACCGCTGGTCAAGGCATGGCGTCGCCCCGACTGACGACAGGGATGCGGCTCGATGCCGGCCTCCGGGTTGGGCGCCGATCGTGGTCCGGCGTGGCAAACGGTGCAGGCCGGGGTGCGCCGACACGTCCGCGGAGGCAATCTTTGGTCACCTGCGATCGCGGGCGACCGACGAGAAGGGTCCAGTCATGCGGGTGGTTCTCCTGGCGGATCCCGATGCACCCACGGAGATCGCTCAGCGTGTGGCGCGGAGACTTCCTGATCGACTCGCCGGCAAGTCGGGCCGGGGGAGACGGTTCGACGTAGAGGTGGTCAGTGAGCCGTTCACTTCGGGGACGGAGGATCCGCCCACCTTGATGCGCCGGATCAGGGACCGCGGGCGTGAGGAGAACTGGGACATCGTCGTGGCCCTCACCGATCTCCCGCTGCACTCTCATGGGCGCAAACTCGTGGTCGATCTGAGTCATGAAGACGGTTTGGCGCTGCTGTCCCTTCCCTCGCTGGGGGGCCTGCGGCTGCAGACAAGGGTTCGACGGGCCGTGGAGGAAGCCGTACTCAGCTTGGCCGGCGCGCGTGCCAGGGAGGGTGAAGAGGCTGGATCGAGTCGGCTGTCGCTGGAGCCTTCCGTCGGCCGTCACGCGCCTGTCCAACCAGACCCGGTCGCAGAGGAGGAATCTGCCGATCTGAGGTACGTCACCAGTGGGCTGCGCGGATACCTCAGGGTCCTGGTCGGCATGGTTCGCGCCAACCGGCCCTGGCGGTTGGTGCCGGGTCTGTCGAAGGCCCTGGCAGCCGCACTCGCCACGGGAGCCATCGCCACGGTGAACTCCACCGTCTGGAGCCTCGCCGCGTCTCTGAGCACGCCACGTCTCGTGATCGCCACGGTCGGGTCTGTCGCGCTCATGATCGGCTGGCTGATCGTGGATGCGAAACTGTGGCATCGAACGGCGGAGGAGTCACCGGAGGCGAGGAAGCAGGCAGCCCTCTACAACATCTCGACCGTCTTGACCGTGGGCATCGGGGTAGTCGTCTGCTACGTGGGTTTGCTGGTCATCAACTTCGTGTGGGCGTTGTTCATCCTCAACGACAGGGTGTTCGCCTCCTTCACTCGAAACCCGCTGGACGCCACGGCGTACTGGACGCTGTCCTGGTTCGTCGCTTCGATCGCCACGGTGGGCGGCGCCCTCGGATCGGGCTTGGAGACCGACGAGGCGATCCGGGCAGCCGCCTACTCCAAGCGCGAGCAAGAGCGTCGCCGCATGCTGCAGAACGATCAGGACCACTAGCAAGACGCGTCTACGGGGCAACGACAGAGTCCGGAGAATTTGCGCTGATCGGGCGGTGCGTTGCTGTTACGCGTTGAGGTCCACGGGGACCCGGACAGCATGCCGCCGGAACACTGGAGTTTCGCCCGGCAGGACGGCGGCACCACCGTTCCCCCTTGATTCGGGTGAACGGCCCGCAGAGGCGTGCCGGAGCCCAGTGGCCCCTCGCAGCGACTCACGGGAGTCAGGGCCTACGCCGTCTCAACCCGTCAGTGCCGTGCTCGAGCAGCGGCACCGAAAGAAGTCATCATGAAAGCAGCGGTATACGAAGGTCCGCGAACGGTCGCAGTGAAGGACGTACCGGACCCGAAGATCGAGCACCCCTGCGACATCATCGTCAAGATCACCGCTACCAACATCTGCGGTTCTGACCTGCACATGTATGAGGGCCGCACCTCGTTCGAGTCCGGCCGCACGCTGGGACACGAGAACATGGGCCAGGTCGTGGAGGTCGGCCCGGCCGTGAGCAAGGTGAAGGTCGGCGAGTACGTGGTTCTGCCTTTCAACATCGCCTGCGGCTTCTGCAAGCAGTGCGAGCGAGGGCTGACCAACTACTGCCTGACCATGCAGCCGGAACCCGCCCTCGCCGGAGCCGCCTACGGTTTCGCCGACATGGGCCCCTACCAGGGTGGCCAGGCGGAACTGCTGCGCGTGCCCTACGGCGACTTCAACGCGCTGCGCCTGGGCGAGGACGCCGCCGAGCGGCAGACCGACTACGTGATGCTCGCCGACATCTTCCCCACCGGTTACCACGCCACTGAGATGGCCCACGTCAAACCGGGTGACCAGACGATCATCTTCGGGGCGGGCCCCGTCGGGCTGATGGCGGCCTACTCCGCCGTGCTCAAGGGCGCCGGCCGTGTCTGGGTGGCCGACCATCAGCCCGACCGGCTGGGCAAGGCGGAGGAGATCGGGGCCATCCCGATCAACACCGCCGAGCAGGACGCGGCGGAGGTCGTGAAGGAGGCGACTCTCGGTCTGGGCGCCGACAACGGGTGTGAGTGCGTCGGGTACCAGGCACATGACCCCGAGGGCCACGAGGACGCCAGCCTCACCCTCAACAACCTGATCGACTCGGTCAGGTTCACGGGCGACATCGGTGTGGTGGGCGTTTACCTGCCTCAGGACCCTGGCGGCGAAGAGGCCCAAGGTGAGCTGGAGGCACAGGGCAAGGTGCCCATCGACTTCGGCATGATGTGGTTCAAGGGTCAGCACATGGGGACCGGCCAAGCGCCGGTGAAGAGGTACAACCGGGCACTGCGGGACCTGATCGCCGGCGAGAAGGCGACGCCGAGTTTCATCGTCTCCCACCAACTCAGCCTGGACGAGACCCCCACCGCCTATGAGCACTTCGACGCCCGTGAGGAGGGCTGGACGAAGGTGGTGCTGCATCCCGACGGCCACGGCAACGGCCACAAGCGGTAGGGGCCCCGAGGACCGCAATCCGATGCCCACCCCCGGGTCGGCCCGACCGACACGTGGCGAGCGGTCCGGGTCGGGGGCGGGCCCCGGCATCGGGTGACGACGCCGGGGTCTGGCGCGCCGGACCTCACGGTAGACAGCACACGTCCTGCACGACGCGGGCGCACACCCGTCAGCAGACCAGCGCAGATGTCAGTCGGCCGCGGGTACCGAACTCCTCACCGGCCGACGCCCCTCCGGGCCCGCGGCACGGACCAGGTTGCCCGTCTGCTCGCGGTGCTCGTGCACCAGATGGATCGACATCGCACCCTCACCGGCCGCCGCGGCCACCCGCTTGACCGAACCGCTTCTGACGTCGCCGGCGGCGAAGACGCCGGGAAGGGTGGTCTCCAATGGCAACGGACCACGGCCGAGAACAGCCCACCGGGCCGGATCGGCCAACGGCTGGGCGTCGGCGCCGGTGAGGACGAAACCCTTCTCGTCCAGAGCCAGCACATCCCTGAGCCATTCCGTGCGCGGCCGGGCTCCGATGAACACGAACAGCGCCGCGGCTTGCAGTTCTCGCCGTCGGCCGCTCGTGTTGTCCTCCACCAGCAGAGCTTCCAGCTTTTCCGACCCGAAGACGCGTCGGACCTCGGTGTGCAGCAGTACCTCGATCTTCGGGTGCCGTTCCACTTGGTCGACGAGGTAGCGCGACATGTCCGCGTTGAGGTCGTCGCCCCGGACGAGGAGCTGGACCCTGGACGCGTGGTTCGCGAGGAACAGCGCCGCCTGTCCGGCGGAGTTCCCGCCGCCGACCACCGCGACCGGATCGGCCCGGCAGAGGCCGGCCTCGTGGACGGTCGCCGCGTAGTAGACACTGATGCCCTCCAGACGGTCGATGCCGGGCACCTCGAGTCTGCGGTACCAGACGCCCGAAGCGAGCACCACGGCGTTCGCGCGAGCCCTCGACCCGTCGGCGAAGGTGACGACGTACTCGTCGTTCTGAGGAGTGAGCCCGGTGACCTTGGCGGGCACCATGAGGCGGGCGTCGAACTTGCGGGCCTGGAGCACCGCGCGTTCGATGAGTTCGCCCCCGGAGATGCCCGACGGGAAGCCGAGGTAGTTCTCGATGCGGGACGAGGTACCGGCCTGGCCACCGGTGGCCACAGCATCGACGACGGCGGTGGTGAGGCCGTCGGAGGCGCCGTACACGGCGGCGGCGAGTCCCGCGGGACCTGCACCGACCACCATCACGTCGTACCGCCCTGTCTCCGGCGAGGGGGCGGGCAGCCCGATGATCCGGGCGAGTTCGGCGTTGCTCGGGTTGCGCAGCACCTGGTCGCCCTTCCAGAGGACCACCGGAGTCTCCTCGGATCGGATCGCGAACCGACGCAGCAGCGCCTCCGCTTCCCTGTCCTTCTCCAGATCCACCCAGCGGTGGGGCAGCCTGTTGCGGGCGGCGAACTCACGCAGCCGCAACGTGTCCGGTGAATAGCACGATCCCAGGATCCGGAAGCCCGCGCCGAGGCCGATGAGCAGATGTCTGCGGCCCAGGTATGCGCGGAGAATCAGGTCACCGAGGACGGGATCGCGGCCGACCAGGGCGCGTTGCCGGTCCACCGGTACGGCCAGGATCTCGCCCGGCTCACGCACCACGGCGGTGTCGAAGGCCGCCTGGCCCTCCAGCAATCCGAGTTCGCCCAGGAAGCGGCCGGGTCCGTGGACCGCCACCGTGCGCTCCTCGGGTCCGCCGTGGTCGTGGACGATCTCGACGGTCCCGCTGAGGATCGCGAGGAACTCCCGGAACGGCTCACCCTCGCGGTACAGCACCTCGTTCTCGGCCGTCCTGCGGCGCTCCCCGTGCGGGGTCAGGACCTGGAGCTGCTCCGGTGAGAGGCGCGGGAACGCCCCGTACTGGTCCGGTGTCTCGCGGGGGCCACCCTGCCCGTGCTCGGCGCTGCTCATCAGACCATCGCCTCGTGGACGTAGCACCAGCGCCAGTTCTCCCCGGGCTCGAAGGACTGCACGACGGGGTGACCGACGCCGGCCGCGTGGCGACTGGCGTGCTTGAGGGGCGAGGAGTCGCAGCAGCCGACGTGCCCGCAGGTGAGGCAGAGCCGCAGGTGCACCCACGGGGAGTGGACCCTGAGGCACTCCTCGCATCCTTCCGGGGTACGCGGACTCACGGGACGCACCATCGCCAGGTGCGGGTCGGGGATCGTAACCATGAGGGGGTGCTCCTTCCTGGACAGGGGCCGCTTCGCAGCTGTGCGCGGCAGCGCGCCGAGCGTCTACGGCAGCACGGAGGCCAGTGACTTCGGCAGTCCGGACTTGAGGTGGTTCCACTCGCCTTCGCTCACGTGGCGTTCCAGAACCTCCAGCACGGTGTGCACGACTCGTTCGACGCCACCGTCGACCGCGTAGGGAAACTCGTCCCGGACGCGCTGGAGGAACTCCTCGCCGCTGAGTTTCACCGGTGTCTCGGACGGCTTCCAGCCGTCGTAGTAGACGCCTCGGATCAAAGTGGGTAGCTGTGCCCCGAAGTGCGCGGCCCCGTCGACGGAGAGGCGGTCCCGTAGCCGGTGCAGGACGGCGCGCAGTGCGGCGTACGACTGCTTACGGCGCTCTTTGGGCCAGCCGTTGGCTTCCTCGATCTCCCTGAGGAGCCGGTTCGCCTTGTCCACCATGGTGTCGAAAGAGGAGAATCCTGTTTCGGTCATGACCGGGCTCCCTTCGCTCCCGGCGGGCCGGCGGTGCCGGACCGCGGTCCCGCACCGCCGGGCTCCCGGGTCAGCGATCGCCGCTCTCGCCGCTCTCGGTGATCTGGATGTGACGGGGCTTGGCGACCTCCGCCTTGGGGACGGTGACCGTGAGTACACCTGCCGACATCTCCGCTGTGACCTTTTCGGTGTCCACCTCGCCCGGCAGCCGCAGCCGGTACTCGAAGGCACCGGTTCGGCGGGCGCGGCGGCGCAGGACGCCGCTACGCTCCCTTTCCTTGATCTCTCCGGTGACCACCAGTTCCTGTCCGTTGGCCTCGACGTGGATGTCCTTGCTCTTGACGCCAGGAAGTTCGATCTCGACCTCGAAGGCGTCATCGGTCTCCGTGACGTCCGCGAGGGGGGTCCAGGCGGCTGCGGGCGCGGCCGCCCCGCCCACCGTCGATTCGAGCAGTCCGCTCATCTGGTTGAGCAGTTCGTCGAATTCCGTCAGTGGATTACGGGCCCACCCGAGAGGCCGCTCTGCTGTCGCGCCACCGCGGTGGCTGCGGACGGGCATGTTCATCACCGATCACCTCCGCTTTCTCGTCGGTCCGGTCGGCCTGCCATGGCCTGTTCGACCCAGTCCCGCAGGACGTGCGCGGGTGCCGCGCCGGCCTGCCGGGCGACCGTCTCGCCCCGGTCCAGGACAAGCAGTGTGGGCACCGCCTGCACCTCGAACCGTTGGCTGAGCAGTGGGTTCTTGTCGACGTCGACCTTGACGAGCTTGATCCGTCCGGCAAGGTCGCGAGCCACTTGTTCGAGGGCGGGGCTGACCATGCGGCAGGGGCCGCACCAGGTCGCCCAGAGATCGACGACGACGGGCACCGTGGCCTGCTCGACGACCTCGCGGAAGTCGCCGTCGCCCGCGTCGACGATCCAGGGCAGGTACTGCTTGCAGTGACCGCACCTGGGGCGTCCCTCGGCGGTGACGGGAATCCGGTTCTCGCGCTCGCAGTGCGGGCAGGTCACCGTCGTGGTCCGGCTGGTGTTCACGCGGCCCTCGCTTCCCGGGCGGCGGCCTCCCGCTGGTCGTAGGTGACCACCAGCTCTCCGTTCTCGGTGTCCACGCGGACCGTCGCGCCGTCCTGGACGTCGCCGCGCAGAAGGGCGCGCCCGACCAGTGTCTCCACCTCGTGGGAGATGTAACGCCGCAGCGGGCGCGCCCCGTACACCGGGTCGTAGCCCTGATGGGCGATCGCCTCACGCGCCTGATCGGTGAGTTCGACCTCGATGCGGCGCTCGGCGAGTCGCTGTCGCAGTTCGTCGAACTGCAGCTCCACGATCCGCTCGATCTGGCGCTCGCCGAGCGGCTTGAACAGCACGATGTCGTCCACGCGGTTGAGGAACTCCGGGCGGAAGTGCCCGCGCAGTTCGCCCATGACCAGGGCGCGGGCGTCCGGCTTGATCTCGCCCTCGGCCGTGACGCCGTCCAGGAGGTGCTCGGAGCCGATGTTGGACGTCATGATGATCACGGTGTTGCGGAAGTCGACGGTACGGCCCTGGGCGTCGGTGATGCGGCCGTCGTCGAGGACCTGCAGCAGCGTGTTGAAGACATCGGTGTGCGCCTTCTCGATCTCGTCGAACAGCACAACGGAGTACGGCTTGCGGCGTACGGCCTCGGTGAGCTGGCCGCCCTCCTCGTATCCGACGTATCCGGGCGGTGCGCCCATGAGCCGGCTGACGGTGTGCCGTTCCTGGTACTCGCTCATGTCGAGGCGGACCATGTTCTCCTCGGAGTCGAACAGGGCCCGGGCGAGGGTCTTGGCCAGCTCGGTCTTCCCCACGCCGGTGGGGCCGAGGAAGACGAACGACCCGATGGGGCGGCGCGGGTCGCGGATGCCGGAGCGGGCGCGGATGATGGCGTCGGCGACGAGCTTGACGGCCTCGTCCTGGCCGATGACGCGCTCGCGCAGGATCTCGTCGAGACGCAGCAGTTTCTCCCGTTCTCCCTCCTGGAGACGGGCGACGGGGATGCCGGTCCAGGCGGCGACGATCTCGGCGATCTCCTCCTCGGTGACGACCTCGCGCAGCAGCCGGTTCTCCCCTTGCTTGGAGGCCAGCTGCTCCTCCTCGGCGGCGAGCCGGCGCTCCAGGTCCTGGAGGCGTCCGTAGCGGAGTTCGGCGGCGCGGTTGAGGTCGTAGGCGCGTTCGGCCTCCTCCGCCTCGTGGCGGACCTGCTCCAGCTCCTGGCGCAGTTCCTGCACGCGGCGGATCGCCTGCCGTTCGGCCTCCCACTGGGCGTGCTTGGCGTCGGCCTCGCCGCGCAGGTCGGCCAGCTCCCTGCGCAGTTCCTCCAGGCGGGCTTCGCTGGCGGGGTCGGTCTCCTTGGACAGGGCTGCCTCCTCGATCTCCAGACGGGTGACCCGGCGGGTGATCTCGTCGAGTTCGGCGGGCATCGAGTCGATCTCGGTACGCAGCCGGGCGCATGCCTCGTCGACGAGGTCGATGGCCTTGTCGGGCAGGAACCGGTCGGTGATGTATCGGTGGCTCAGGGTGGCCGCGGAGACAAGCGCGGTGTCTTGGATCTTGACGCCGTGGAAGACCTCCAGGCGTTCCCGTAGTCCGCGCAGGATGGAGATGGTGTCCTCGACGCTGGGTTCGTCCACCAGGACCTGCTGGAAGCGGCGTTCGAGGGCGGCGTCCTTCTCGATGTGCCGGCGGTACTCGTCGAGTGTGGTCGCGCCGATCATGTGCAGTTCGCCGCGGGCGAGCATCGGCTTGAGCATGTTGCCCGCGTCCATGGCCCCTTCGGCGGCGCCGGCGCCGACGACGGTGTGCAGTTCGTCGACGAAGAGCAGGATGTTTCCTTCGGCGGCCTTGACCTCGCTGAGCACGGCCTTCAGGCGTTCCTCGAACTCGCCGCGGTACTTGGCGCCGGCGACCAGGGAGCCCATGTCGAGGGCGAAGACGATCTTGTCGCGGAGTCCTTCGGGTACGTCCCCGCGGACGATGCGCTGGGCGAGTCCTTCGACGATGGCGGTCTTGCCGACGCCGGGGTCGCCGATCAGGACGGGGTTGTTCTTGGACTTGCGGCTGAGTATCTGGGTGACGCGGCGGATCTCGGAGTCCCGGCCGATGACCGGGTCGAGCCTGCCGTCCCTGGCCTCGGCCACGAGGTCGCGGCCGTACTTCTCCAGGGCTTCGTAGGCCACTTCCGGGTTGGCGGAGGTGACGCGCTGGTTGCCGCGTACCTGGGTGAGCGCGCCCAGGAACGAGTCCGTCGTGATGCCGGCCCGGCCGAGCAGTCGTCCGGCGGCGGTCGAGGAGCCCTCCCCGGCCAGGGCGAGCAGGAGGTGTTCCACGGACACGTACTCGTCCTTGAGGCGCTTGGCCTCCTGTTCGGCGGTGTCGAGCAGGCCGGCGAGGCGCTGAGTGACGAAGACCTGGCCGGGTGCCGCGCCGGGGCCGGTGACCCGCGGGCGGCGGGAGAGTTCGTCGCGCACGGCCTCGCGCAGTTCCTTCGGCTCGGCGCCGGCCTGCTGCAGCAACCGCGGGATCAGACCGTCCTCCTGGTCGAGAAGCGCGAGCAGCAGGTGTTCCCCGTCGACCTCGGTCTGTCCCATGCGGGCGGCCGCGGTCTGGGCCTCCTGGAGGGCTTCCTGGGATTTCTGGGTGAGACGGTTCATGTCCATGGGGGTGTTTCACTCCTCGTGCCGCGGACGCGTAGGGCGGACTCGAGCAGGCTGATGCGGTCGAGCAGGTCGAGCACCAGGCCGATGGCCGCGTAGTTGAGGCAGAGTCCGGCGCGCAGCCGCTGGATGCGGGCGAGTACCGCCGGGGCGGTGGGATCGAACACCAGCTGTCCCGCGGCGTCGCGTTCGGCGTCGACCAGTCCCAGGGCGACGAACCGGCGGACGAGATCGGGGTGGAGGCCCGAGCGGCGGGCCACGGCGTCCAAGGAGAGCCTCGGTGCGGGCACGAGTGCGAACCGGACGGCCGTGGAGGCGGTCACGTCGGCGGGCGTCCGGGCCGGGCGGTCGCCCAGCCCGGTCCGGACGGGGCCTGCCGCTCTCTCGGGTCGGTCTTTCATCGTGTCCTCCTGGGGTCGAAGGAAGAGGTGGCGGCGAGCTCCTCGAACAGTTCGCGCTCCCGGTCGCCGAGGGTGGACGGCACCATGACACGGACTTCGGCGTAGAGGTCACCGCCGGCGCCGCGCGGATTGGGCATGCCCTCGCCGCGCAGTCGCAGCCGCCGGCCGCTGGACGAGCCCGCGGGCACCGTGACCTTGGCCGTGCCACCGCCGGGGGTGGGCACCGGCACGGTCGCGCCCAGCGCCGCCTCCCACGGGGCCACCGGGAGCTGCACGTACACGTCGCGGCCTTCCAGCCGGAACCGGGGATGGGGCTGGACACGCACCCTCAGGTACAGGTCGCCCCCCGGGGCGTCGCCACTGCCCCGGCCGCCCTCACCCGCCAGCCGGATACGCTGCCCGTCGGTGACGCCCGGCGGCACGTCGACGTCGTACCGCCGCGGCTGCCCGCCGGGGCCGGCGAGCGTGACGGTGCGGCGGCCGCCCCTGTACGCCTCCTCGACGGTGAGCGGCAGCTCGGCCTCCTGGTCGGCTCCCGGTACACCGCCGGGGGCCGCGCCCGCGCCGAAAAGCGAACCGAGCAGATCCTCGATGTCGACACCCTCCCCCGCGAAGTCGTCGCCGAAGCCGGTGGCGTACCGGACGCGGGGGCCGCCCGTGCCCGCGGGCCCCCGGGCGCGGAACCCGCCACCCGCTCCGGCCGCGACCCGTTCGTCGAAGTCTTCGGGGATCTTGCGGAAGTCCTCGCCGAAGCGGTCGTACCGGGCCCGGGTCTTCGGATCCGAGAGGACGCTGTACGCCTCGTTGAGGTCCTTGAAGCGTTCCTCCGCTCCCGGATCCTTGTTGACGTCGGGGTGGTACCTGCGGGCGAGCTTGCGGTAGGCCTGCTGGATCTCGTCCTGGCTCGCGGTCCGCGACACGCCCAGCACCTCGTAGAAGTCCCGTGCCATGACCCGTCACTCCCGCTTCGCGACCGTCACGGCGGCGGGCCTGAGCTGCGTCTCACCGTCGCCGTAGCCGGGGCGCAGCACCTCGACGACGGTGCCCGGTGCGGCGTCGGGGTCCTGGACGACGCCGACGACCTCGTGCCGGGCCGGGTCGAAGGCGACACCGATCTCCGCGTGCCGCGGGTAGCCCAGCAGTTCGAGGACGTTCACCGCCTGGTCCCGGACCGCCCGGATGCCCTCCACGATCGCGCCGGGGGCGGTACCGGCGTGGTTCAGGGCGAGTTCGAGGTTGTCGATGACGGGGAGGATAGCCGCTGCGGTGCGGGACCGTTCCGCGGCCCGTTCCCGTTCCAGCTCCCTGGCGTGGCGCTTGCGGAGGTTGTCGAGGTCGGCGAGCGCGCGCCGCCAGCGGTCTTCGAGTTCCTGGACCGCGGTCGCATATTCGTCGTCGGCGGGCTCGGGGCCGGCGGTGTCGGGTTCCGATTCGTCGTGCGCTGCTTCCGGTCCAGGCGGTGGCGGGTCCGGTCGCGGCACATCCCCGTGAGGCGGACGTTCGGCTTCCGGCGCCGGCTCGGCCGGGTCCGACGCGGCGCGGTCGGGTTCGTTCGGGTGGGTGGGCATGGCGTGCCTCAGTCCTTGTCGAACTCGGCGTCGATGACGTCGTCGTCACCGCCACCGGCGGGACCACCGTCGGCGGTGTCTTGGCCGGGCCCGCCCGCGGCGGTGGCGCTCTGCTGGGCAGCCGTCAGCCCGGCCAGCACCTGCTGGAGTTCGGAGGTCAGCGGCCGTACGCGCTCCACGCCCGCCTCTTCCTTGACCGCCGCCCGAGCGTCGGACACGAGCATCTCGGCGCGTGCCTTCTCGTGCGCCGGGGCGGTGTCGCCCAGTTCGGCGAGGCGCTTCTCGACCTGGTAGGCGACGGCGTCCAGCTCGTTGCGGGCGTCGACGGCTTCGCGGAGTGCCTGGTCCTCGCCCTGGTTGCGCTCGGCTTCCTGGACCATCCGTTCGACCTCACTGCGGTCCAGGTTCGAACTCTCGCTGATGGTGATGCCCTGTTCCTTGCCGGTGTCCCGGTCGCGGGCCTTGACCTCGAGGATGCCGTTGGCGTCGATGTCGAAGGTGACCTCGATCTGCGGTTCGCCCCGCGGCGCCTGCCGGATGTCGGTGAGCTGGAACCGGCCCAGCACCCGGTTGTCGGCGGCCCGCTCGCGCTCGCCCTGGAGGACCACCACGTCGACGGCCGGCTGGTTGTCCTCGGCGGTGGAGAAGGTCTCGCTGCGGCGTACCGGGATGGTGGTGTTCCGTTCGATGATCTTCGTCATCACGCCGCCACGTGTCTCCACCCCGAGCGACAGGGGCGTGACGTCGAGCAGCAGGACGTCCTTGACCTCGCCCTTGAGCACCCCGGCCTGGATCGCGGCGCCCAGGGCCACGACCTCGTCGGGGTTGACGCTCATGTTGGGATCCTTGCCGCCGGTCAGCCGGCGCACGAGCGACTGGACGGCGGGGATACGGGTGGAACCGCCGACGAGGATGACCTCGTCGATGTCGCTCTCGCCGACCTTGGCATCGGCCATGGCCTGCTGGACGGGCCCCAGGCACCGCTCCACCAGGTCGCTGGTGATCTGCTCGAACGTGGAGCGCATCACCGAGTCGGTGAGGTGCTTGGGACCCGAGGCGTCGGCGGTGATGAACGGCAGGCTGACCTGCGTCTGCGTCACCGAACTCAGCTCGGTCTTGGCCTTCTCCGCCGCCTCGAAAAGCCGCTGCAGCGCCTGCGGGTCCTTGCGCAGATCGACGCCGTTCTCCTTCTGGAAGTCGTCCGCGAGGTGATCCACCAGACGCCGGTCGAAGTCGTCACCGCCCAGGTGGCTGTCGCCGGCGGTGGACCGTACCTCCACCACGCCGTCGCCCACGTCGAGAATGCTCACGTCGAAGGTGCCGCCGCCCAGGTCGAAGACCAGCACCGTCTCGTGCTGCTTCTTGTCCATGCCGTACGCGAGGGCGGCCGCCGTCGGCTCGTTGATGATCCGCAGCACCTCCAGTCCGGCGATCCGTCCGGCGTCCTTGGTGGCGGTGCGCTGCGCGTCGTTGAAGTAGGCCGGCACCGTGATGACCGCCTCCGTCACCCGCTCGCCCAGCTGCTTGGAAGCGTCGTCGGCGAGTTTGCGCAGCACCTGCGCGCTGATCTCCTCAGGCGCGTACAGCTTGTCGCCCACCTTGAAGCGGGCCGCCCCGCCGTCGCCCTCGACGACGTCGTACGCCACCGCTCTGGCCTCGTCCGAGATCTCGTCGAAGTGCCGGCCGATGAACCTCTTGGCCGAGTAGATGGTGCCTTTGGGGTTGAGAATCGCCTGGCGACGGGCCAGCTGGCCCACCAGGCGCTCACCGCTGTCCGTGAAGGCCACCACGGATGGTGTGGTGCGGTTGCCCTCGTTGTTGGGCACGACGGACGGCTCGCCGCCCTCCCACACGGCGATCACCGAGTTGGTGGTGCCCAGATCGATGCCCACTGCCTTGGCCATGAGGATCTCCTCCTGCTCTGGCGGCCCGCGCCGACTCTCCGGATCGCGTGGGTTCACTTACGACCGGAACCTCCTGGCCTGCAGGGCGGGCTCCTCGGGCATCGCCCAGCTCTTGCCGCCGGTGTGGACGGAGGTTCTCGGACACACCCCAGGGTGGTGAGACGAGAAGGAGCACGCCTGCTCCTGGCGAGTCGAGATTGCCCGCGGCCGTTCGCACCGTCGGCACAAGACGGTGCAAGTCGTGTATCTCGAATGAGTCGGCTTGTGGACGGGTACCCGTCAGCTCGTCCACCGACGGCTCGGGCGGACGGAGCCATCCCATGGCCGGCAGCCGGGTGCAGGATCCGTACTCCAGCGGCCCCGACCGGGAGAACGATCTCCCACGGGGCGGCGCCGGGCTGGCTCCCGCGGCCGCCCCGGCGACGGGCCGGCCACCATCGGCCGGCCAGTTCGACCGTGCCCTCAACGACCTGGCGGCGCTCTCCTACGCTCTGCTCGACACCCTGGACGAAGCTGAGATCCTCGGGCTGGCCATGGCCCACGTGGAGGCCGTAGGGGCCTACAGAGCCGAGGCCGGATTCGTCGAAAGGGGTGGTGATCTGTTTCCGGCTCCGGCCAACGGACGGAATCACGCCTCGGCGGTGGACCAGAGAGTGCGGGAGCTGGCCGGCCAGGACGGGCCGGTGACCGTACCCGACAGGCCCTGGGGCCGCGCCCTCGGGCTGCACGGGCTGGAGCGACTCCACGGTTACCTTGTGGTGACGTCCGATTCCGAGCCCACCGAGGCAGAACGATTCCTGCTGGCCACGCTCGTCCGGCACACCGCCGCCGCTCTCTCGCTCGCTTTTGCACACCGCCGCCTGCGTGACCAGGCGGTGGAGCTCCACCGGGTGAGGGAGGAACGCACCGCCCTTCAGCGACAGCTCATCTCGGTCGTGGCCGAGCAGCGGTACCAGCGGGCCGTTCACACGCTCATCACCGACGTCGCCGCCGCGGGCGGCGGAGAGGAAGCCGTCACGCGGGCACTCCACGGTCTCACCGGACTCCCCGCGCTGGTCGAGGACCGTTTCGGCCGGTTGAGGTCCTGGAGCGGCCCCAGCCGGCCCGACCCCTATCCGGAACCGGACCCCGTGCGTCAGGACGAGATGCTGCACGCCGTCGCACGGGAGGCCGGGCCGGTACGGATAGAGGACCGGCTGCTCACGCTGGTCCGCCCGCACGGCGAGATCCTGGGCGTGCTCGCCCTGATCGATGCCGGAGGCGAGGCGGACGAGCACACCGTGCTCGCGCTGGAACACGCCGCCACGTCACTCGCCCTTGAGCTGGCGCACCTGCGCAATCTTGCCGAAGTCGAGCTGGGACTGCGCCGCGAGCTGGCCGACGACCTCCTGGCCGGGACGGACACGGCGAGCGCCTACGCCCGGTCCGAGGCGATCGGCCACGACCTGCACCGCAGCCACTACATCGTCGTGGTGCAGTGGTCGAAGCGCACCGTGGACGACTCCTTCGCGGAGACCGTGGGCCGGGCGGCCACCGCCCAGGGCATGCGCTCGCTGCTGACCCGGCGCTCCGATCAGGTGGTCCTGGTCGCCGACGCCAGACCGCGCGCCCGCGCGCTGTACGAGGCGCTCGCCGTGGAGACGGGGACCCGTTCAGGGGTCATCGGGGTGAGCGCCCCGTGCGACTCCCCGAACGGCATCCCCCGGGGTTACCAGGAGGCGCAGCGTGCCCTGGAGGTGCGCCGCCACTCCCGCGAGGGCCACGGCACGACGTTCTTCGACGAGCTCGGCCTCTACCGCATCCTCGGCCCCGGCAACGACTACCAGCAGTTGGAGGCGTTCGTCCACGAGTGGATCGGGCAGCTCATCGACTACGACTCCCGGCACCACGCGACCATGGTGGACACCCTGACCCGGTACTTCGACTGCGGCGGCAACTACGACGAGACCGCCGCGTCCCTCGCGATCCACCGAAGCACGCTGCGCTATCGGCTGCAGCGAATCCGTGACATCAGCGGCAACGACCTCGCGAACGTCGAGGACCGGCTCAACCTCCAGGTGGCGACCCGCGTATGGAAGATCGTGCTGGGCGGAGCCGGCTGACTCGGGAGACGCCGCGCTCCTCGACGCCGAAACCCTCACCCACCCCCGCGAGCGGGCGTTGATCCGTCACCCTCCGAAGCCAGAGCCGCCCGCACCCGTTGCTCCTCGCGAGCAGAGCCGACGTCCCGCTCCAGGGGTGTGCGGCTCACGGCTGTCGCGAGGTTGTCCAGGGCCTTCTTCTGCAGTTCCGCACCGCGTCGCAGGACCGGGCTGCGGTCCCCGGCGGCACCCTCCCAGGTGTCGAGCACCTCCGCCACGCGCCCCCAGTCCGGGTTCCTGTGCTCGCGCATGTCTTCTGCCGCCTGGGCGGTATTCGCTTCCAGAGCCTCGGCGAACCTCTCCACCTCGGGGGCAGGACGACTGTCGGCCCCCGGGAGGTGGCTCTCCATGAGCATCGTCGCTCGGTCGAACCCCTTGAGCGCCTCCTGCGCCTCCTCCGCCTCGCGGGATGTCAGGCCCCTGGGGCGGACGGGTTCTTGCCTCGCCTGGTCATAGGCTTCCTGCCAGGCGGCACGTGCCTCCCGGCTCGCCAGCAGGGCCCCGCGCATGTCGGCGCGATGCTCCCGGGTCGGTTCGGCGTAGCCGCGGAGCACCGCGGCCGCGTAGCGGCCGTTTGCGGCGAGCCAGTCCGCGAGCCGACCCGGGAGCCGGGGAGTCTCCCACGCGGGGAACACCACGTACGCCAGCATCGCCAGGGCCCCGCCGAGCAGGGTGAGCACCACCCGCTCCGGGACCGTCTGCTCCCACGCGTGGCCCCCCATGCCGAGCAGGAAGACGACGTACGCGGCGGTGAAGCACTGGGAATACGCGTAGCCGGTACGGAGCAGCGTGTACGACAGGGCCGCCGATACCACCGCGAGCGCGCCGAACACATGGGCGTCCGGGCCAAGGGCCCGCACCATCCCGGTGGCGAGGGCCACGCCCGCCAGGGTGCCGGCGAGGCGGCCCACCGCACGGGCGTACGTCCGGTGGAAGTCCGGCCGCATGACCATGACCGAGGCGATGGGCGCCCAATACCCGTGGCCCACCGGCAGCGGGGAAGCGATGAGATAGCCGAGCGTGGCCACCGCCGCCAGGCGGACGGCGTGCCGGAACACGGGTGAGTCGCGGCGCAGCTCACGGCGGACCGCCCGGACGACAACCGGGAGCAGCCGGAACAAGGTCGGGCGCACCAGGAACTGAGCGCTCGCGGGACCGGATGACGCAGGCGCCTTCTCGTGCGCGCCAACGCCCCCGGCGACCTCCAACGTCTCGGCGAGCAGCTTCACGAGCTCTTCGGCGGCCTGCCGGGCATGGCCCTCCAGCACCTCGCCCTGCCCGGCCTGCCGGGCATGGCCCTCCCGCACCTCGCCCTGCCCGTCGAGGCTCAGGACGTCCGCGCTGCGGGGCGGAACCTCGATGGAAGTGCCGCGGCGGATCGAACGCGCGGCCGCGTCCAGCACCTCGGCGGCCGCATTGAGCATCTCCCGTACGCGGTCCCGCCCGGGTCCCTCCGCCGGGGCGCCGACGTCCGGGTCGGCGAGCGCGGCGACGACCGGCACGATGCGCTCGGCGAGGCCCCGGGGGCCGTGGAGGACGGGGGGCCGGGTGCGGGCCTGCGACGGCGTCACGGCGGCCGCGTCCCGGGCCGTCATCAGGGGCTCCGGGTCGAACGGGGCAGCCGGGTCGTCATGCAGCCGACGGGCATAGTCGGCCACGGCGGCCAGCGCGTCGGCGAGCGCGTCGCGATGCGCCCCCCACCGCCGGATCGGGAACAGCAGGATCAACACGGCCTGCGCCACGCCTCCGAGCGCGATGACGCCGGCGTGTTCCAGGGCGAGCCCGACGCTCGTGGGCAGGGTGACGGTCACCAACATGCTGCCGACCGTCGTCGCCGCGACGATCCCAGCGGTCGATCCGAGGGCCCACGCCATCCCTGCGGCAAAGGCCCATACGGCCAGCAGCGGGAGGAAAGTCGCGAGCCGCCCCGCCGCCAGGTAGCCCACGAAGGTACTCAGCGCCAGGCCCGCCCCCGCGCCGAGCGCGATCACCTTGCGCGGACGCCAGGTGCGCTGGAAGGTGGCCGTACCCGCGGAGAAGGCCCCGAGGGCGGCGGACGCGGCGAACGCGGGCGAGACCAGCCACAGCGCGGGCCCGACGACCAGCGCCACCCCCGCAGCCGTGCGCAGCGCGAGCAGAGGCTCCAGCCGGGTCTCCTCGATCGTGAGCCCGGATCGCGCGACCTCCCCGAAGGTCCGAAGCCACCTCACGGCGTGAGCCCGGCCGGAACGCCCTGCCGGGGCTCGACGGCTTGGTCGAGGTGGACCACCCGGGCGGGCGAGACTGCCGCAGGGCCCAAGAACGACCACCGGTCGGCGACGTATGTCCGACTCGGACCCCGGCTAGTCATCGTGGGCGCCCTGGAGCCTGTGGCGACGTTCCTGTTCGCGCTTGGAGTAGGCGGCTGCACGGATGGCCTCGTCGCTCTCCAAGCCCGATCCCAGCGCGCCCCCCACGGTGGCGACCGACGCGACGAACCAGGACAGCGTCAGGTACTCCGTGGCGTGCAGCGGGGATCGCGTCATGGAAGCGAACACCTGGTCGTTGAGGATGAACAGGGCCCACACCAAGTTGATGGCCATCAGACCCACGTAGCAGACGAGAGCCCCGATACCCACGGTCACGACCGTCGAGGCGTTGTAGAGCCTGGCCCTCTGCCTCGCCTCCGGTGAGCCTTCTGTTGATCGATGCCACAGTTCTCCGTCCACGATCAGCCAGCCGATCATGAGCCCGACGGACCCGACCATGGCGATCACGAGGCGCGGTGCGCTCAGGGCCTCGGCAAGGCTCCAGGTGGTGGAGTCGAGGGTGGCGATGGCCCCGGTGGCGAGTGCGGCGGCCAGGGCTTTCGACAAGCCCGTCACCAACCGCCACGGCCGGTTGGCGCGGACCATACCGACGAGTACCCGCAGGTAACCACGCGGTCCGCTGACGACGTACCGGAGATCGTCGGCTTCCGTCTCACCGATCGGGCCCGGATGAACAGGCTCGAGACGATCGTCTGGAGGCGGGGACGGCTGACCTAGCGGAAGTCCTTCGACCGCCGTGGTCTGGGGACCCGCCAGGCCGAGCACGGCTTCTTCGACGGCCCGCCGGGCCCTCGAATGCAGCCGCAGGCCCCCCAGCGAAGGAAGAGAGAGCAGCGCCAAGCCGTGCTCGTGATTCAGATCCACAGCGAGCCTGCGACCGTGGGCGTGCAGCGGAAGGTCGGTGAGGGCCACGACGATGTCCCAGTCCTCCGCACTCCCGCGGTCCATGATCCGGCGCATCAAGGTGGGCGGGTCCTCCGTCCCCGAGGTGAACGGCTCACTGACCACCTCGACGACGAAACGCCGCCCCTGGCCCGCCTTGTCGGCGAGCCGAGTGGAAAGTGTCCGGGCCATGCGCTGCGCGATCTCCGTCGGCGTGTACGGATCCGCCAGAAGAGCCACGACCGTAACGCCGTGAGACGACACCCGCATGACAGGAACCTCCTCGTCGGCCGCCCCGCGACCCCAAGTTCCCGCAGACGCGTCCGGGGTAACGCCGACGCCGCCTGCTCCTGCCGGCCGTACGACCGGCCTGCGCAGGCGACAGCGCTGGACCCCGCCCGGTGTCGTAACGGCTGGTGGGCGGGATGAACCGCGTCAGCCGGCCCCGGCTGCTGCCCACCCGGCTCTCCCGCCCCGCACGTCCGTCCGACAACCCCGGCGATCGGGAGGCATGGACCTGGCAGGGCGAGACAACGAGCCTGATTCGGCCCGGCATGCGCATGCGTTCACGCGCTCCCGTCGGCCAGGCTGGCTGGACAGCCCACGGGCCGGGAATCAGCCGTCCCCCGCAGCCGGAGGTTGCGTCATGACAGTGATGTCCATCGCCAGATTCGAGAGGTTCTTTCGCGCGGCCGCAGGGCTGAACGTCGACAAGAACGATCTCAAGCGCTACAGCGACTTCGTCGACGCCAAGCTCTACGATCTGCTGACCGTCGCCCAGGCCACGGCCAAGGCCAACGGGCGCGACATCATCCGTACCTGTGACCTGCCGATCACGAAGGGCTTGCAGGAGAGCATTCACCGCTTCCGGAAGATCGATCAGGAGGTGGAGATCAAACCGATCCTGGAGCAGCTCGCCACCCATCCCGCTCTGGACCGCACGCCCGATGAGGAGACCGAGGCGGCCTATCCCGACATCGTGGGCGGCCTCAGCCTCGCCCTTGGCCAGAGCTTCAAGATCCTCCACCCCGACCTGAAGAACCCCCAGACCCAGCACTGGGACGAGGCCCGAGCCGTCTTCGACCTCCTGCTGTGAGCGGCGACCGGAACAGGCGGCGCGGGCCACGGCCGGGACTGCCCGTGGTCCTTGACCGGTACCGCCGAGGCGACGGCTTGGCGGAGTACGTTGTCCGGCTGGCGCCGTGTTGCCGTACGTGAACTCCGCCCAGGCCGGGCCTCGCCGGCCAGGGAGCGATGGGGCCGACCGCTACCGCGGGGAGTAAGCGCTGGCGGTGCTTGCCTCGGGCTGTTGCCGCCGTATCTGGGGCAGGACCCGCCCAGCCAGGGGAAACCCCAGCTCAGGGCCACACCGAGCAGTACGGCCCGTGTGCCGCCTCGTGCGGCCGATATGAGACGTCCTGCCACTTGTGCAGCGAATGGGAGTGGCGGGGCGCTGACCTGGTGTTTCCCGGCGATATGGGCGCTGAACAGCGAGAACTACTCTCGGTAGTTCTCACTGGTCGGCGTCTTTTACCAGGCTCATGTGCCCTGGATGTGCCCTCCTGGAAACCTGTCGGCGCGATAGTCGAGTCAGGGGGCAGTTGTGGTCGGCCGTGGAGCCTGACGCCGTGTCCGGGTTCAGGCGTCGGTCCGGCATCGCACGCCGGCGAGTGCCTTCCCCCAGGGATATGCCTTCGGGTCCCCCTGCTTCGGAGGGTGCGATTCGTACCCGTCCGGGCCGTCGAGGACGAGAACGCCTTGAGCGCGGAGCGTGGCGACCGATCGCGCCACTGCCGGCTGCGCGCCTTGTGCCTGGTTGAAGTAGGGCATCGCAACCACCGGCACGCCCATGTTGACCGCCTCAGAGGGGATGCCGATCGCCAGGGTGTCGCTGATCCCGGCCCCCCACTTGTTCAGCGTGGTGCACGACATCGGGGCCACCAGCATCGCGTCCGCCTTGGGCAACTGGTCTTTTTCCCAAGGCAGCTTGTACTGCGATCGCACCGGGTGCCCCGTGAGGTCGACGAGTTCCTGCAAACGAGGCTCCCACCAGTGCACGGCGGACGGCGTGAGGATCAGGCACACGTCCCAGCCGTCCGCCCGGGCGGCGCGCACGCCGTCGTCGATGTACTGGGTGGGACCCGCCGCACAGGCGATCAGATACAGAACCGGCTTCGTCATGCGCGCAGTCCACAGCGCTCAGCCAGTGCACGCAACTGGCCACCGGGTCGCGCGGTTGCGCCGACGACGTCCTTGACCAGGTCCACCGTGTCCGGCCTGCCCCGCACCTCTTCGGGTGCCAGCTTCTCCGCCGCAAGTAGCGCTGCTGCCGCATTGTCCTTGCGCCTTGTCAAGAGCGAAGCGCGTGCCATCGCCACACAGTGCCCGGCCCGGCGTTCCCGGGTCATCCTGGCCAGGGCCTCCGGGACGATGCTGTCGGCGGCTTCCAGCGCCGACCAGCCGTTCTCGAAACGGACCAGCATGTCCACGCGGTGCAGTCCGACGTTGGTCGGGCCGAACATGGTCCAGTCCATGTTGAGGTCCGTGCCCTGCTGCTCGGCGACGTCTGCGGCCTCGTCGACGAAGACGGTGGCCGCCCGTACGCGTGCGGTGGTGCGCTCTTGTGAGGATGCCGCCAGGGCTGCTGACAGATACAGCATGCCGAGGGTCGACAGCCCCAGCGGCCCACGCTCGGTCAGTCCGTCGGCGAGACGCCGGGCGGTGACCGTCGCGAACTCGGCAGCCGTCTCCGCCCGCTGCTGGTATACCAGGCTCTTCACCACCCGCCGGGCTGCGGCCCCTAGCTGGACCGGGTCACCGGATCGTTCTGCTGCGGTGAGCGCTCGGTCCGCGGCGAGGGAAGCCTGGACCGCAGTCGGGTGCCCGTACTTGTGCAGATATGACGCCACCAGCTGATAGACGCGGGAGAGCACTGCATGAGCCTCGGACTGCGCGCCGACGGGAGCACTGTGTGCTGCCTGCTCGGCCCCGACGATCAGTGGCGGCAGCTCGCGCGCGAGCGTGGCGTAGTGGCATGCCTGGAACGCTTCGCAGCAGTAGCCCAGCCGTCGCTGGATTACGGCCAGGACGGGCGGATGGGTGGAGTCGGAGTTCTTGTACAGGGCGTCGAAGACACCGAGAACGTCGGCGGGAGGGGAGCTGTCGGCGGACGGCTCGGGTCGACTGTCGGTCAACAACTGCTCCAGGGAGATGCGGAGGACGTCTGCCGCGCGCATCAATACCGACAGGCGGGGATCCTGCTGTCGCTTGCCGCCTTCGATGTCCTGCACCCAACGCTTCGTCTGGCCCATGAGCTGTCCGAAGTCGGTCTGGGTGAAGCCGCGTCGATCACGCCAGTAGGCGATACGGCGGCCGATGCCAGAAGTGTCCATGACGCGCTCCCGAGCCGAGGCACGCACTTTGCGTGCTTCCGTCTGTTGTACCGCCTCCTACCGTCGCCTGTGTGAGACGGATCACCGCCACTGTGGAGGCCCCAGTCATGCCGAGCGACCTTGAGCGCAGCAATGAGTCCCAGCCCGCCCTTCACTCTGTCGAGGCAGAGCCCGGTGTGCTCGTGCACACCAGCAGTGTTCGGCGGCTGGCCGCCGAGCACTGGATGCTGTCCACTCATCCGACTCCGCGTCGCGCCCGCCTGGAGTGGCAGGAACACGGAGTGGCCGTGCTGCCACTGGGCACTCTCTTCTCCGCGGTCAGGGTCCCCGGCCGCCTCGTCCAGGCCGTTGCTGCGAGCACGGACCTGGCCGACATCGACGCAGTCCTTGACGAGGTCCTCGACGGCCCCGTCATCTGCGATGTACGCGGCCCCCGCTACTACGCGCTGGTCCCAGCCGGCGTGCCGCGAACGTACCGGCAGGCCGTCGAGGACTGGCAGGCACAGGAAGTGGAGTGCCTGGGGCGTGGCGCGTATCTTGGCGTCCCGCGGCTGGACATGGCCGATTACCCGGAGAAAGGCACTCGTTCGTACTGGTCGGTGCCGATGGAGTCCGCAGCCGTCCTGTGTAAGCCGCTCGCTGTCGCGCGCCTGATCGCGGCGGGGGTGCATGAACTGGCCGAGAACCCGGGGGTACGGTCGGCGGACGCGTCACTCACCCCACAGCGGAGCGTGTAGCAGTGCTCACCGCTGACCCTTGCCGCCGTTTTCGGTCTGCCGCCTCCGCCTCCGTCGGCACTTTCTGGGGAAGCCGCCCTTCTCCAGATTTTGATGGGTCTCATGAGACATTGAGGTTCCCCGAGATGCGGGGAATGGTGACAGGGCGCTCGGCATATCTGGTCGTGTGCTGAGCTTCGCAGTGGCGGCGGAAGCATACGAATCGTGCCGACTGGTCATGGTCACCGTGTCCCCTCCTGACGAGTCCATGCTTGCCGAACTGCGCAAGCAGGTGCCGACGAACGGCAGACCGGCGCGGGCTGCGCCCGAGGACTCGCGACCGGCTGGGCATGGGGGCAGGAGCGCAGCATTGCTCGTCGGTCAGTTCGGTGAGGGCGGAGCAGCCCTCGGCAACCACAGAGTCGCCGAGGCCCGTTCGTGGTTGATCACCTAGCGGTCTTCGGCCGCCGGTGAAACCTCTGCTAATGCCGGCCCGCCCAAGGGGCCTCTTCCTTGGTGCTCTGCCGGGCGGCCTGATCCCTCATGCAGGTCGTGCCGCTTTGTTACCAGCGACCCCAACTCGGATATCACAGCACCGAGTCGGTACAGGTTCGCCTCTCGTTCCAGCAGGCCCAGCCGCGTCAGTTCGCGGCATAGACGGAACGTCGTTGTCATGGGCAGCCCGCTCTGTGCTGCCAGTTCCGTCAGTCGAAAAGGATCTCCGTCACAGCGGTAGCAGTTGAGGATACTGATCGCCTTGTCGAGCATGTTGTTCGGAGAACCGTGCTGCTTCATGTCCCTCCCCTCGATCGATCGCTGCGATCACGCGTCGGTTTCCACATGGCTGTGCCGGGCTCCCTGGGGCTGGAAGCCCGGCACAGTTCGTGCCCGCTGCACGACGGCTGCCGCGGTCTGTTGGCATGAGCAGTCGGCCGAGACGCGTGAAGCGGACGTGCGGGGGAATGCGGATCTAGCTGTTCAGCGCATCGATGAGGGCCTTGACGACTTCCTCGGTGGTGGCGGTGCCGCCGACGTCGCGGGTGAGGATGCCGGCGCCTGTGGTCGTCTCGATGGCCTTGTTGAGGCGGGCGGCCTGGTCGGGGAGACCGAAGTGCTCCAGCATCAAGGCGGCGCTACCGACGGCTCCGACGGGGTTGGCCAGGCCCTGTCCGGCGATGTCCGGCGCGGAACCGTGCACGGGCTCGAACATGCTGGGGAAGCGGCGATCGGGGTTGAGGTTGGCGCTGGCGGCCAGGCCGAGGCTGCCGGCGAGCGCGCTGCCGAGGTCGGAGAGGATGTCGGCGTTGAGGTTGGAGGCGACGACGACGGAGAGGTCCTCGGGATGGAGGACGAACTTGGCGGACATGGCGTCCACGAGCACGCTCTCGGTCTCCACGTCGGGGTAGTCCTGGGCGACGCGCTTGAAGGTGTCGTCCCACAGAACCATGCCGTACTGCTGGGCGTTGCTTTTGGTGACGGAGGAAACCTTGCGGCGGGTGCGGGTACGTGCGAGGTCGAAGGCGAAGCGGATGATGCGTTCGCAGCCGACCTCGGTGAACAGGGCAGACTGAATGGCGACTTCGCCGCCGGGTCCGCGGCCGGAGAGGTTGCGTCCGCCGACGCCGGCGTATTCGCCTTCGCTGTTCTCGCGCACGACGACCCAGTCGAGTTCGGTGTGGTCGGCCTTGCGCAGCGGGCTGGTGATGCCGGGCAGGAAGTGCACGGGGCGGATGTTGGCCCACTGGTCGAAGTTCTGGCAGATCTTCAGCCGCAGGCCCCAGAGACTGATGTGGTCGGGGACGGTGGGCCAGCCGACGGCGCCGAAGTAGATGGCGTCGAAGTCCTTGAGCTGCTCCAGGCCGTCGTCGTCGATCATCTTGCCGGTGCGCTCATAGAAGTCGCAGCCCCAGGGGAAATCTTTCCACTCGAAAGCGAAGGGGTCTGCGGAGGACTGGGAACCGGCGGCCAAGGCGTCGAGTACGGCGCGTCCGGCGGCGACGACCTCTTTGCCTACTCCGTCGGCGGGGATGGCTGCGATGCGGAACGTGCGGGTCTCGGTCACGGGTGCCTCCGGCGGCTCGCTTCGGTGCGGTTGCTCATGAGTCAACACAGTCGTGCGGGGAGGCGTCCAAGACCTGCTTTCGATGCCTTGTATAGGCAGAGCCGATGGGTCAGGCGTCAGGACTGTTGGGGTAGGTGTCCGTGTCACGGCCCTGCGCGAAGGACTCGGTGAGCCCACGGAAGGCGCGTGCGGCGGGGGTGAGATGTGCGGGCAGGCCGACCATCGATACGTGCAGGTGGGCGGTGGGATCCAGGGGCGCGACCACCGCGCCGCAGCGTCGGGCCAACCGGGTCCAGGAGGACGGCAGGACGGCGATGCCCATCCCGGTAATGACCAGGGGCAGGATCGAGGTGCGGTGGTCGACGACGGTCACGATCTCGGTTCCGGTTCCGCCGGTGGTGATGTCGTCGACGATGCTGCGCATCAAGCTGCCGGGGCGGGAGGCGATGAGTTTCTGCCCGGCGAGTTCCTCGGGACGAAGGGTGACGCCGTCCTGAATGGTTCCGCCGGGTGCGGCCACCACGACGTACGGCTGGTTCTCAATGTGCAGGACCCACAGACCGGTAGGTCTGCTGGGCGCCGCGCTGCCCAGCAAACCCAATTCACAGACACCGCTGCGGACGAGCTCGACGACCTCGTCCGGAGTGAAGGCGGCATGCGTGTTCACGGTGACGGACGGGTGCAGCTCGGTGAAGCGGTGGATGAGCGTGGTGAGGGGTTCGATGCCGGGTGAAGGCATCGTGGCCACCTGAACCGTGCCGCCGTGAAGTCCGACGAGTGAAGCGGCGGTGTCCCGGACTGCTGCCATGTCCCGCAGCACACGCCGGCTGGGTTCCAGCAGGTTCGCTCCGGCCTCGCTCAGTACGACTCCGCGGCCCATGCGGTGGAAGAGCGCGACTCCCAGGTCGGCCTCCAGATTGGCCATGGCCTGGGACAGGGAGGGCTGGGCCACGTGAAGAGCCGCGGCGGCTTTGCTGAAGCCGCCGTGTTCCACGATGGCGAGGAAGTACTCCAGCTGCCGGGCGTCCACGGTGCCTCCCTGCTCATGTGCCGGTGGGACACGGGGAGCCTACTTGCCGGTTCACGGCTCGCCGTTGCTGATCCACCGGTCCGCGAGTGTCCGACCGCACCGGCTGAGGAGGTGTGCGGATAGAGCGCTGTCACTCGCGCAGTCCTGATCGGTCAGATCGGTCAGTGCCTGCACGGAACGGAAGTGATTCATTGTCTGTTCGACGGGCAGAGTGCATCGGCCGGCTACGGCATGGACGTCAGTGCCATATCGACGGGCCCGCCGCGCAAGCGCGACCGGCAGCTTGCCGGACAGAGTCTGCTCATCGAGGCTGCCCTCGCCGGTGACGACGAGGGAGCTGTCGGCCAGCAGCTCATCGGCACCGAGCAGGGTGAGGAAATAGTCGGCACCGGAGCACATCCGTCCGCCCAGTAGCATCCCGGCGAAGCCCAGACCGCCGGCCGCGCCGGCACCGGGAGTCTGCGCCAGTCCGAACGCCTCCGCGACGCCCGAGGCTTCCAGCCGCCGTGCAAAGCCGGCGAGCGCGTTGTCCAGATGGCGTGCGTCCTCCGCCGTCGCTCCCTTCTGAGGACCATAGACATGCGCACAGCCCGTCGGACCGAGCAGCGGGTTGTCGACATCGGTGGCGAGAACGAGGTCGATGCCCGCCAGCGCCGCACGGGCTTCGGCGACATCGACGGTGCGCAAGGCGGTGAGTGCGCCGCCGCCCGGCCCGATCGGCGTGCCGTCCTTCTGGCACAGGACAGCGCCGAGCGCTTGGAGCATGCCCGCCCCGCCGTCAGTGGTGGCCACCCCGCCGAGGGCGAGGACGATGGTGTCGGCACCGGCTGCCACGGCGTACTGGATGGCCTGGCCGATACCCCGGCTGGTGGCCGTGAGAGGCGCCTTGAGCCCGCCTGGCAGTACGCCGAGGCCGCAGACGGTGGCTGCTTCGATCAGGACGGTGCGTTCGTGCACCGCGACTGCGGCTCGCAGCGGGCGGCCGGTGGGCCCGGTCACCGCCACCTCTTCGGCGACAAATCGGCCGGAGCAGGCTGCGGCGACGCTTCCCTCACCGCCGTCCGCCAGTGCGAGCCGGCGTACCCGGGCGTACGGGGCGCCTTCGCGCAGTCCGCGTTCCAGCGCATGGGCGACCTCGTCGGCACTCAGGGACCCCTTGAACTTGTCAGGGGCGATCAGCACGGACACCATCAGGACGTCACCTCGGTGCTTTTGGCAGCGGCGGACACCACGGCCGGAGGGGAAGACTTGTCGTCAGCGTCCTCGGGAGCCTCGGCCGAAGTGGGCGGTTCTCCCACTTTCCCTGCCAGGACCGCGCGAGCTCGCACGAGGTCGAGGTTGTTCTCCCATTTCGCCACGAACAAGGTGGCCACGGCGTTGCCGAAGAAGTTCACCAGTGCCCGGCACTCGGACATGAACTTGTCGATGCCGAAGATCAGCATGATGCCGGCGGCCGGAATGTGGCCGACCGTCGACAGAGTCGCCGTGAGTGCGATGAAGCCGCCGCCCGCGACACCCGCCGCCCCCTTGGAGGTCAGCAGCATCACAGCAAGCAGTCCGAGCTGCTGGGTGATGGACAGCGGGGTGTCGGTGGCCTGGGCGATGTAGAGCGAGGCCAGCGACAGATAGATCGCCGCACCGTCGAGGTTGAAGCTGTAGCCGGTGGGCACGACCAGCCCCACCGTGGATCGGTCGACACCCATGAACTGCAGCTTGCGCATCAGGCCCGGCAGAGCGGGCTCGGCCGTCGACGTGCCCAGGACCAGGAAGAACTCTTCCTTGAAGTAGCGGAACAGCTGGAAGATGTTCAGTTTCACAAAGGCGGCGAGCACGCTTCCGAGACCCACTACGACGAACAGGATCGAGGTGGCGTAGAACAGGAGGATCAGCGAGCCGAGGCTGGTCAGCGTGGACAGGCCGAACTTGCCGATCGCGTACGCCATGGCGCCGAACGCGCCGAGCGGGGCGACCTTCATGATGTACGACAAGACCTTGAAGACGACCTCGGTCAGTCGCTGCACGCCGGCGATGATCGGCTCGCCGCTCTTGCCCACCGCCTTCAGAGCGATGCCGAAGACAACGGCCAGGAAGATTACCTGGAGGATGTCACCGTCGACGAACGCGCCGAAGAAGCTGTCAGGGACGATGTGGGTGAGGAACTCCCACCAGTGCTGGTTCTCGCCTTTCGTGATGTATTGGTCGGCGTCGCCGGTCGTCTGCAACTTCGACGGGTCGGCGTGCACACCGTCGCCGAGGCGGAAGACGTTGATGGCGACCAGACCGGTCAGCATCGCGATGATCGTACCCACCTGGAAGTAGGTCAGCGCCTTGACGCCGGTCAGGCCGACTTTCTTCAGATCCGCGACACCGGCTATTCCACCGATGATGGTGAGAAAGACGATCGGGCCGATCAACATCTTCATCGCGGTGATGAAGGTGGTGCCGATCGGCTCCATGGCAGTGGCGAGATCCGGCCACCGCCAGCCCAGTACGATGCCGATCACGATCGCCACAAGCACCTGGACATACAACTGTCGGTACCACGGCTTCGCTGCGGCTGGACCCCTGTCCGGGGTGGTTTCTGGGGTATGCGTCATTGCAGCCTCCCTCATTGCGCGACACCGAGCCCGATCGGCGCGCGCCAGCTCTGCGCCACAGTGAACCGGGACACATGGCAGGGGGTCCACGACCAAAAATCGATGCCCCGCATAGGTACTACCTATGGGTGCTGTTTCGCACGCAACCGTGCCTGAGTCTGGTCGTGCTTGTTCGCCGTGCTGCCTTGTAGCTGTTCGAGTCACCGGGATGGGGCAACTTCAGGTATCTGGAGAACCGAGGAGGTTCCGACGAACGTTAGCGGTGCCGGAAGTCTGTCGCCGCACGACGGTGTCGCGAGGAGGGAGCCGGTCCCGATCGTACGGGTGCGGGAGCTTGGGCGGTCTGTGCTCGGTCGCTGGACGCTTGCCCCGGGGCCAGACGCTGGATACGCCAGGCGAGCGTCCTGGCAGGGGAGCGGGCATCATCCAGCGCTCGCTGGGCGGCAGCCCGCTGGATGAGCGCCCGGGAGGCATGGCCAGTTGTCTCGGCGCGGGCGAGAGCGGCTGCCAGCACCGGCCATGCGACGTCGTTGAGAACCTGCTCGGCGTGGTCCGGCAGGACGGCCCGTACGTGCTGTGCGTAGCTTTCCGCGGTGTGGGCAGATGGCTGGTTCCGGATCAAGGTAGTCAACGGTTGAGTTGCCGCCTGCTGAAAGGCCGCCTGAAGATGGGCCAGGGCCTGGTGAGCGGCGGCAGCCTGTTGGTCGTGCCGACGAGCCCGGTGCCAGCGGGCGGTGGCGATGACGACCAGGACGGCCACGTCGAGGAACATCGCCAGTCCCGTTACGTCTCCGGTGACCGGTGCTGCTCGCAGGGCTCGTACGGCACCGCGCAGGACGCGAGCCTGGTCCTGCTTGGCCCGGACACGGGAGCGAGAGGCGCGTTCGAACGCGCTTGCAGCCTCCAGGAGCTGAATCCGCAGGTGGCCGGGGGCGAGCAGTGGAAGGACGTCGAGAGCCTCACCGAAGGCCGTGATGTGTGCCTGGGCTACGGCGTCGTCGCCACCGTCGAGTTGACGGGGGATGTGTTCGGCCGCAGCGGTGGCCTGGTGCCAGGAGTCCGCCCTGCACGGACCGCTCGATTCGATGGCCGATGGGGCTGCGATTCCGGTGAGGCGTTCCGCGACCTTGGGAAAGGACAGGTCAGGGGCGAGTTGGGAGCCGGAGAACCAGACGGGCTCGCCGGCGGCGTTGGTGTCGCCTTCGACGGCGACCTTGTAACCGCGTATGTCCCCAGAGGGAAAGTGCTGGATGTCGACGACCACACCCTCGACACCGTCGAGAAGGCTGAGGAACTCCTCGGGGCTGGTGGCGATGGACACCAGTTGGCGGACAGTGGTGCGCAAGCGCTCGCGGGAGGTCTTCTGCCGTCCTTGGCGGCGGGCCTTCTCCTGCTCCGCCCGAGTGGGCCGCTTGGCGGCGGTACGGTCGCCGCGCACGACCCGGTGGAGACCGTATTCCTTCTCGATCTCGACGAGTTCGCGGTCGGCGGTGAGGTAGTCGTTCCAGTGGCGAGCGGTGCCCAGGTCGCCGCGGACCTTGGTGGCGGCGATGTGGATGTGGTCGGGGGCGTGACGGACGGCGACCCAGCGGCAGCCGTCCGGGTCGTCTTGTGGCGCGATGCCGGTGGCGGCCATGACGCGGCGGGCTATGTCGGCCCACTCCTCGTCGCTGAGGTGGCGGTCGGTCGTGGCGGTGCGGAGAGAGCAGTGCCAGACGTGGCGCTCGGGTGCTCTGCCGAGTCGGCGGGCTTGCTTGACGCGCAGGTCGAGGTCGGCCACCAGGAGCTTCTTTGTGGCGGTGAAGTCGTCGGTGCGGCCGGGGTCGGGAGCGAAGCCGTCCCAGGAGGCGACGAGGTGGGGGTCGATGTGGTCTTTGGCCTTCTTGGTGTCGAACAGGTAGCGGATCAGACCGGCCGTGTCCTTACCGCTGCTGATCTTGGCGATCACCGGGCTGCCTTGTTGGTGACGGCCTGGTTCGCCGCTGCCGCGATCTCGCTGATGGCAGTACGGACCGCGACCAGGGTGCGTTCGGTCTGGGCGAGGGCGGCGGTATCCCCAGGGTGTGGATGGCCGCCGGAGTTGAGTTTCCGGGCGATTTGGTTGGCGTTGTTGCCGATCTTGGCGATCTGCTCGCGCAGGGCGGTCAGCTCGTCGATGTAGTCGTCCAGCGGAGTGCGCTGGCCGGGTAGGGCGAGATCGCCGTGGATGTGGGCCATGACGACGGCCCCGACGTAATGGGCGCCGGCGATGTTGAGCGACCGGGCTCTGGTGAGGATGGCGGCCTTCTCTTCGACGCTGTAGCGCACGTCGACGCGCTCCTTGCGCTGGGTGTCTTTGCGCTTGCGGCGACGGGCAATGCGGTGCAGGGCGGCGGCTTCGGCGGCGCGCGGCAGCGCGACAGCGGCGGCGTTGGCGCGGTGTTCCCCCTCGGGTGCCCCCTGGCGCCCGAGGGTCTCCGCCACCCCCGGGGCGGAACTCCCGTTGGACCGACCCTTGGACGGTCCAACGGCATACCTTGCTGGCTGGGTGACGCTTGTGGTCATCTCCCGCTGTCCGGCGGGCAGCTCACGTCGGGCTTCGCGCATCGGGGCAGTCCTTACTAGGAGTCGGCGGACGGGATGTGCCTGGGGTGGTCGGCTCCGCCCTTTGTCCACTCGCTGAGCAGCGCGATGACGGGAGGTACCGACCGGTCAGCGCGCTAGGAGACGCGCTCGGGCGCACGGTCGAGTTCGGCCTGCAGGCGGCGGGTGATCTCGGCGAGGCGGTCTTTGCCGACGGGGTAGCCCTGAGCCCGGATCGCCGCTTCGACGTGGCGGCGGGAGATACGTCCTTGGCGGCCCAGGGGCGCGGCGCGGCCGAGAGCCAGGAGCGTTTCCGTGGAAGCGCTGGGCTGCCGACCCTTGATCGGGCTGTGGGGCTGACGCGCATCCGCCACTTCGGCCGGGGGGTCCGCCACGTCTGCGATGTCCTCCGCCACAACTTCGGGCCGTGCTTGTGCCGCGTTCTTCGAGGCCTCGGCCGTGTCGGTGTTCAGAGCGGGCCGCCGCACGTTCTCGACGTGAGTGTGGCGCTGATCACTGACCGGTTCAGTCGAGGGCCGTCCGGTGGGGTGGCGGCGTATGACGAGATCCAGGTGGACGGCTCCGGCGAGCGCGAGCGGGGCGATGGCCGACAGGGCGCCGACGGTGACGTCGTCCAGGTGGAGCCCGGCTGCGTCGCCCTCCTGGTTGAGACGGACGGCGTGCAGGGCGTTCGCCCAGATGCTCGTGATGGTGGCAATGCCGACGAGGGCCCAGACGTAGAGGCGAGATCGCCAGGGGGCGGCGCGCAGGATGAGCAGGGCCGCAACGCCGATGGCGATGAACCCGTCGATCACGAGGGGGAAGGCGTACGTCAGCATTCCGCGGATGTGGATGGCCACTGCCATCTGCCGCAGGGCGTCGTACGAGAGGGCGAAGCCGATCGTGCCGACCAGAGCGACTCCCAGGCGGATCGCGGCGGTCATGGTCGGTACTGGGGTCGCGGTGGTGCGTACGGGCAAGCGGGTTCTCCAAGCGGGGAGGGCTGGTGGGCAGCGAGGTGGCGGACCCGTCGCACCCGTCGCACGGCTGGTCAGAGCAGGTACGGGTGACCGTCGAGGTACGAGACGACTCGTCGCAGCGACGACACCCGTCACGGGGTTGACCTGCGATGCGACGGGTGCGACGAGTCTTTACGGGTGCGGGCCCGGCTCCATCGGCGTGCTCTCGTCACCGCTCTTGGAGGCGGACTCCTCTGGGCAGTACCGCGCCCAGGCGTCGGTGAAGCGGAGGCGTGCGAAGCCCTTGGCCTGCCTGCCACCCTCGAAACGGAGGGTGGCGGCCTTGATGTCGAAGTCCTTCAAGAGGAGCCCAAGATGGCGTGGGCTGAGACCGGTGGTGCCGTACTCGGCCCACGGAGCCTCCTGGTCCTTGAGAAGCTCCTCCAGCAGGTCCCGGGTACGCATGATGTCCGGGTCGCCGCAGCGGGCGAAGGCGCGCCGGATGTCCTGCAGCAGGCGGGTCTTGAGATTGGACTCGTCGTCCTTGTCCGCCTCGGCGGCGCACATGGCCGCGCACGCCGCGCGCGCGTCCTCGGGCCAGGTACCGCCGGCCAGCTCCGCAACGATCACGAGCGGTTCCCAGGTGTCCGCCGCGCGGTCCTGCACCGGCATCCGCGGTACCAGGCCCTCGGCGCTGTCCAGGAGCGGACGGAGCCACGCCTCCAAGCGGTCCCGCACAGCGTGCAAGGCTGGGATGTCGCGGCGGGAGCGGAACTGTTCGACGCGCTCGCCGTCCTTGCGGCGCTGCATGCGGATCACCACCGCCCGGTCCATGACCGTGTCCGGCAGGGCGCCGATGCCGGCAAGCGCGGCCATGGCGAAGGTGGGGAACTTCCGCGTCTTGTGCTCGGGGCCGGAGATCCGCAGGGCGGGCCGGTTGCGCTGGTGGCCGGCGTTGAGCAGGCCGCGCAGTTCCTCGTTCTTCTCGGCGGCCTTGATGCTGCCAAAGATGGTGTCGGCCTCGTCCACCAGCAGAGGGGGCGGGTCCTCACCGATGGCGCGAAAGACGACAGCCGGGCTGGTGTTCACCGTGATCAGCGGGTCGTGCGCCGTCTCCGTGATCACATCCAGCAGTCGGGATTTCCCGCACCGCTTCGCGGGCCCGACCACCGCCAGGCGCGGTGCGTGCTGCAGTGCGGGCTGGATGTGCGTGGCCGCCACCCACAGCGTGACGGCGGTCAGCGCGTCACCGTTGGGCAGGATCACGTATCGGGCGATCGCCGCCCGGAGCTCGTCCAGCAGTGCTGCGCCCTCGTTGGCGCTGTATGGCTGGTTACCCCCGGAGGACGGGGGCTCGGTCGCATCGCCCTGGCCGGGGACGGCCACGGGTGGCCAAGGCAGAAGGCTGGCGGGTGCGGTGGGGGTCGGAGAGGTCGTAGATTCATCCACAGGCGTTCCTCCCTGGTGGGCCGGACGGGCAAGGTCCGGATTCACCGAGACAGATCGTTTTCTGGCAAGGGGCGATGAGGGCAGGGACCGCGCGGCTCCCGGCGGTGGCTCGCCGGGAGCCGCTTCGCTTTCCCTGTGGGGCGGTCTCAGACGGCGAGGTCGTACGCGGCCTGGGCGTTGAGCCAGGCGTCCACCTCGGCCCAGCGGTAGCGCAGGTGGCGGCCGACCTTGTGCACGTTCGGGCCGATGCCCCGGTACTTCCACTGGTAGAGCGTCTTCACCGGCACCCCGAGGTACTCGGCAACTTCCGCCGGGGCGGCCAGGGGGCCGCGTCGGTTGGGGTCGGCAGAGGTGTGGGCAGGGCGGGGGGAAAGGCTCGGCATAGGGCTCCCTTTCGGTTTCGGACAACTGCGTGGACAACACAGCCACACCCTGGGCGGAGAAGTCCAGAGTTGGTTCTAGAAGACTCCAGAAGTTCCCGTTGGTGAGCACGGGAGGCAATACCGTAAGGGCGAATTGGCGGTTGACCAAAAAATCGGCGCCAGGGTGACAGGCTGTTCGTAAGCCCAGGTGATGGTCCATCGTCGATGGATGCAGTCAGCTACACTGCGCTCGCTTTCCGGTGAGCGTAATCTGCAGCGGAGCCCTCTGGGTGTCGCGTGTGAGGCATTAGTCGGGGCGGTCGTTGATTCGGCGGTGCGCGACTTCTGTAGGGTTTAAGAACCAACTATTGCCAAAAAGGTCGGCCGCACGTTACAGCTACGTGTTATGGCAACTCGACCCATAGAAATCGGCCCTGCCGGTCTCCATACCGCCCAGGCGATAGAGCACGTGCGCCTCAACCGCGGCCTCACTCAGCAGCAACTCGCGGCTGGCTGTGCGGCTCTGGGGCGCCCGATGACCAACACCGCTCTCAGCCGTACGGAGCGCGCCCGCCGCCGTTGTGACGTCGACGACCTCGTGGTGATCGCTGCCGTGCTCGGGGTTCCTCCGACGGCCCTGCTTCTTCCGTTCGCCTCTTCACCCGGTACCGATCGGGAGGGACGCTAGTTGGCCCGCGTCTGGATCGAGGACCGCATCGGTCACGCGGCTTACGCGCGTGCGGTGACCGAAGCCAAGCGAGTGGGGCGCACCCCACCTGGGCGCTACCGGGTTCGCTGGTACGGCCCGGACGGCAAGCCGAAGATGAAGACCTTGGCCCGCAAGGTCGATGCCGACGCCGAGCGATTGAAGGTGGAGTCGCGTCTCAACGACGGCTCCTACCGCGACCCGGCTGCCGCGCGCGCCAAGTTCGCTGAGGTCGCGGACTCATGGCTCGCCGCCCAGATTCACCTGAAGCGTTCCACGCGCAACCGGTACCGGGGCGTGCTGGACGTCCACGTGGTCCCCAGGTGGGGCACCACCTCCCTCGACCGTATCCATTTCGAGGACATCGCCGAGTGGCTGGCGGACCTGCTCTCCGGCCAGGCGACGGGAGGCCGGAAGCTCAGCCCGCGATCGGTCAGCAAGGCGTATGTGGTGCTGAGCCGTGTCCTCGGTTACGCGGTCAAGGCCCGACGCCTGGCCGTGAATCCCGCCCTCGGGGTACCCCTGCCGAAGCCGGCTCCGACCGACCACGTGTACCTCGACGACATGCAGGTCGAGGCACTGGCGAACGCGGCAGGTGCCTACCGGGTGTTCATCCAGCTCTTGGCCTATACCGGTCTGCGGTGGGGCGAAGCGTCGGCGTTGAAGGTGGGCCGTGTGGACCTGGCTGCCTGCAGGGCCCACATCGTCGAGGCGTACGTCGAGGACAACGGCAAGCTCTACCTCGACACCCCCAAGAACCACGAGCGCCGGTCCGTGCCGATCCCGCGCTTCCTTGCCGAGGAGCTGAAGCCCCACGTCGAGAAACGGGACGATGAGGAGTTGCTCTTCACGGCCCCCCAGGGCGGCCCCCTACGAGCACGCAACTTCCGTCAGCGGTTCTTCGCGCCGGCGGTCATTCGGGCGGGGCTGGGGCATCTCAGGGTCACCCCGCACAAGCTGCGACACACGGCAGCCTCGCTGGCCATCGCCAGTGGCGCGGACGTCAACGTCGTTCAGACGATGCTGGGTCACAAGTCGGCGACTCTGACCCTGGACACGTACGGACACCTCTTCCCGGACCGCCTGGACGAGGTGTCGAAGAAGATGCACAAGCGGCGCTCCAAGCAGTTGGCCAAGGCGAAGGCCAAGCTGGAGAAGGCGGAGCGGAAGGCCCGAGAGGCCGCAGTAGCGGTGGCCGTTCTGGAGGAGGGCTCCGCGTGACGTGTGTCTGATCCGTGCTGGAAACCGCGGTCAAGGGCGTCGTTCGTCGCTCCGCGCGGTGGCGCGGCGCACTCCGGACTGTCTTCGAGTCAGGTCAGCCGCGGCCGGGAAGCCCTTTCCCGTGCGCGGTCGACGGCCTCTGCGGTCGCATCGCCGGCCAGCCGCTCGATCTCCTCGGGTACCTCCCGTTGGTCAAGCACGAAGAGCCTGCCGTCGACGAGTCGAGTGGCCACCTTCCAGCCGAGACGTCCTCCGGCCTCCCGAGCGGCTCGTCGAAGGTCTTTGAGTTCACCCATCTCGGTAAGGTCCTCGCGGCCGAGAACCAGCTGGCCGTAGTAGCCCTCGTACATGGGGTTCAGGCCGGCGCGCATCAACGTCTCCAGCCGGTCGACCAGCTTCTCGTACCGGCGTCGGGCCAGCTCGTCCTCTGAGGGCATCTCGCACAGCTCCCCACCTCTGCCCGCAGCCGCGTGTGTGCCATATGTGTGCCGCGAGTACGAAGGCCCTTCCGTCCGGTGGACGGAAGGGCCTCTGACCAGGTGTTTCTCTGTGCCCCCGGCAGGATTCGAACCTGCGACACCCGCTTTAGGAGAGCGGTGCTCTATCCCCTGAGCTACGAAGGCGGGGCTTGGCGGGAAGTCTGTCAAGCCCTGAGCGTCCGGGGCCGGCGGCTGCGGCAGGTGTCGCAGGGCCCGCCTGGGCGCTCGGTCCACAGGGTACCGGATCGAGGCACGGGCGGGTGCTGCGTCATGGGGGTGTGGGGGAGAGGTGAACGGGTCAGGTCAGCGAGGTCAGGGCGTCGGGGATCGGGCGGCCTCCTCCGGTGACCTCGAAGAGCCGGTCGTGCGTCGCGGCCGTGTCCAGGCAGGCGACGGCGACCGCGGCCAGGTCGGCGCGGCTCAGGGAGCCCTCCGGGACCTGATCGCCGACGGTGATCAGGTGGGTGGCGGTGCCGTCGGTGAGCCACGGCGGGCGGATGACCGTCCAGGTCATGCCGGAGTTCGTGAGGTGGACGTCGGCCGTGTGCTTGGCATGGCCGGTGGCCCGCAGGTAGCCCGGCAGTCGCGACGGGTCGCCGGAGCCCATCATGGACACCTGGATCCAGCGCTTCACGCCCGCGGCGGACGCGGCGTCGATGGCCGCGACGATGCCCTGCCGGTCGATCAGGTCGGCCTGCTTCTTGGTCATGCTGCGGGTGGCGGCGGCGTTGATGACGACGTCGGTCCCCGCGAAGACCTCCGCGAAATGGTCACGTGCCGGGGTCGCCAGGTCGAGTGCCACGTACTCCACCGTGCCGGGGGCCGACTTCGCGGACCTGCCCGGCTTGCGGACGGCGCCGCGCACCGGGTGGCCCAGGGAGGTGAGGCGCTCGACGATGAGGCGCCCGGTGGACCCGTTCGCGCCGAGGACGGTGATGGTCATGGGGTGGTTCCTTCGGGTCGGGGGGTGTGAGGGGCGGGGCGGGGCGTGGGTCTCACAGGTTCAGCGTGGCCATGCGGGCCGGGTCGTAGCGCTCGCCGACCACGGCGTCGGCGGCCACCGCCTGCGCCACGGTGCGGACGAGGTCGTCGGGGAGGGGCAGGGCGGCGGCCCGCAGGTTCTCGTCGAGGTGGCCGCGTCGCCTGGTACCGGGGATCGGCACGATGTCGGTTCCCTGGTGCAGCAGCCAGGCGAGGGCGAGCTGGGCGGGGGTGGCCTCGACGGTGGCGGCGAGGGTGCGCAGCCGCTCGACGAGGGTGAGGTTGGTGACGAGGCTGGCCTGCTGGAAGCGCGGCGCCAGTCGGCGGACGTCCCCCTCGGGGAACTGGCCTGGGCTCGTCACGGTGCCGGTGAGCAGGCCGCGTCCCATGGGGGAGTAGGCGACCAGACCGATGCCCAGCTCGCGCAGGACGGGCAGGTGCTCCGCCTCGATGCCCCGGCTGAACAGGGAGTACTCGTACTGGCCGGCGGTGATCGGATGGACCGCGTGGGCCCGCCGAACGGTCGTCGGGGCGGCTTCCGAGATGCCCAGGTGCCGCACCTTGCCCGCCGCGACCAGCTCCGAGAGCGCCCCCCAGGTCTCCTCGACGGGGACCTGCGGGTCGATGCGGTGCTGGTAGTACAGGTCGATGTGGTCGACGCCGAGGCGCTGGAGGGAGGCGTCGCAGGCGGATCGTACGTAGTCGGGGCGGCCGTTGATGCCCTTCATGGTGCCGTCCGGCAGGCGCTCGACGCCGAACTTGGTCGCCAGGACGACCTCGTCCCGGCGGTCCGCGATCGCCCGGCCGATGAGCCGCTCGTTGGTGAACGGCCCGTACATGTCGGCGGTGTCGAGCAGCGTGACGCCCTGGTCCAGGGCGTGGTGGACGGTGGCGATCGACTCGGCGTCGTCGCCGGGACCGTAGAGATCGCTCATGCCCATGCAGCCGAGCCCGAGGGCCGGGACGGTGAGGGTGGACAGGCGGTGCTGGAGCATCGTTCTCCTGTGGAGGAGGGCGGTGGGAGGAGGTCGTGGGAGGGGGTGGTCAGGCCAGGCGTACGACGGCTCGGGACATGCCGAGGACCTTCTGGCCGGCGCTGGTGGCGGTGAGGTCGACGCGGACGGTGTGGTCGTCGAGCTTGGCCGCGACCTTGCCGCTGACCTCGATCACGGCGCCCTGGCCGTCGTCGGGGACCACGACGGGCCGGGTGAAGCGGACGCCGTACTCGACGACCGCCCCCGGATCACCGGTCCAGTCGGTGACCACACGGATCGCCTGGGCCATCGTGAACATGCCGTGCGCGATGACGTCCGGCAGACCGACCTCCCTGGCGAACCGCTCGTTCCAGTGGATCGGGTTGAAGTCGCCGGAGGCACCCGCGTACCGCACCAGCGTGGCGCGGTCCACCGGGAAGCTCCGCGCGGGCAGTTCGGTACCGACCTCGACGTCGCTGTACGCGACCTTCGCCGTCATGGGATGCTCACGCCTCCTCGGCCGCGCGGGCCACGAGCTTGGTCCAGGCGGTCACGACGTGCTCGCCGGCCTCGTCGTGCACCTCACCACGGATGTCCAGGATGTCGTTGCCCGCCATCGACTTGACCGCCTCGATGGTCGAGGTCACCGTCAGCCGGTCACCGGCCCGCACCGGACGGACGTAGGCGAACTTCTGGTCGCCGTGCACCACCCGGCTGTAGTCCAGGCCCAGTTGAGGGTCCTCGATGACCTGCCCTGCCGCCCTGTACGTGATCGAGAAGGCGAAGGTCGGCGGCGCGATCACGTCCGTGTGGCCGAGGGCCTTCGCGGCCTTCGTGTCCGTGTACGCCGGGTTCGTCTCCCCCACCGCCTCCGCGAACTCGCGGATCTTCTCCCGGCTCACTTCGTACGGCGCGGTGGGCGGATACGTCCGCCCCGCGAACGCCTGGTCGAGCGCCATGGCTCTTCCCCCTCCGATGTCGGTAGCGGTGGCGATGTCAGTAGCGGCGCAGCACGAAACCGTCGCGGGTCTGCGTGCCGCCGCTCTGGAAGAGGACGTCGACGTTGCTGCTGAGGACGTAGTCGCCGGACGGCGTGAGGGCCATCGTGGTGGGGGCGGCCTCGGGGGACGCCTGTTCGCTCACGACGCGGGCGCTCCGCCAGCCGTCGTCCGAGCGGAGCTTGAACAGGGCGTCGACGCCGGTCGAGCGAATCGTGTTCGTCGCCGCGTACAGCGTGCCGTCCTTGCCGAGTGCCATGCCGTCGGTGCCGGGGATGCGGCGGTCCATCCGGACCTCGGTCACGCGGCCGGGGTGGCGCAGCGGGATGCGGAAGAGCTGACCGGTGTCGTAGCGCACGGTGATGAGGAAGCCGGCGGGGTCGTAGACGATGCCGTTGACGCCTACGTTGGGCAGGCCGGAGGAGTCCTGGCCCGCGTCGAGCCTCGGGTCGTCGGCGAAGGTCGACGCGGTGCCGGACGGGGTGACCTTGAAGATCTCGCCGGTGAAGGAGTCGGTGACGTAGGCGTTGCCCGCGGGGTCCAGGACGAGGTCGTTGGCGAGGTGCAGGCCCGCCGCACGGCCGAGGTCGACGCGCTTCTCCAGGGCCCCGGTGGTCAGGTCGAAGATGGCGAGGCCCGCGTAGCGGCCCCGGGTCTCGGGGGTCGATCCCACGCTGAGCAGGGCGTCGGGTCCGGCGTAGACGTCGCCGTACGTCGCCAGGAGCCGGTTGCGGGCCGGGTCGACGCGGATGCCGCCGGTCGCGACCAGGCTGGGGTCGTCGACCAGGGTGCGCGGGGTGCCGTCGGCGCCCACGACCGAGATGGTCCCGTAGCGCAGCGAACCGATGAGGAAGGCGTCGCGGGTCGGGTCCCAGGCGAAGCCCTCGGGGTGGATGGCGTGGCCGGTGCCCCGGACGATCTCCGGGAGGGCGGCGGCAGGGGTGTCGCGGGGGGACGGCGGTGCGGGTTCGGCGGCCTGGGCCAGCGGACCGAGGGCCAGGGTCAGGGCCGTGGTGAGGGCGAGGGCTCCGGCCTTGGCGAGGAAGGGGCGCCGGGTGGCGGTGTGTCTGGGCATGACGGCTCCAGGGGTTGGAAGGGCTGTAGAGGTCTCAGGGCTTACGGGGAACTCAGGGGTTCCGGGGGAAGCGGGGAGAGAGGCGCAGAGGTACGTGCCTGAGAGGTGAGGGGTACGGCGCCGGGAGGGCGTGGACTGTCGTGTCAGTCCTTGATCTCGCAGATCGCGGCGCCGGAGGTGACGGAGGCGCCGACTTCGGCGCCCAGGCCCTTGATGGTGCCGGCCTTGTGGGCGTTGAGGGGCTGTTCCATCTTCATGGCTTCCAGGACGACGATCAGGTCGCCTTCCTGGACTTCCTGGCCTTCCTCGACGGCGATCTTGACGATGGTGCCCTGCATGGGTGAGGCGAGGGTGTCGCCGGAGGCGGCGGGGCCGGACTTCTTCGCCGCGCGGCGCTTGGGCTTGGCGCCGGCCGCAAGTCCGGTGCGGGCCAGGGACATGCCCAGGCTGGAGGGCAGGGAGACCTCCAGGCGCTTGCCGCCCACCTCCACGACGACGGTCTCGCGGCCGGTGTCCTCGTCGGTGTCGGCGTCGGCGACGGCGCTGAAGGGCTTGATCTCGTTGACGAACTCGGTCTCGATCCAGCGGGTGTGGACCGTGAACGGGTCGGTCGAGCCGGTCAGCTCGGGGGCGAAGGCGGGGTCGCGGACGACGGCGCGGTGGAAGGGGATGGCGGTGGCCATGCCCTCCACCTGGAATTCCTCCAGGGCGCGGGCGGCGCGCTGGAGGGCTTCCTTGCGGGTGCGGCCGGTGACGATGAGCTTGGCGAGGAGGGAGTCCCAGGCGGGGCCGATCACGCTGCCGGATTCGACGCCGGCGTCCAGGCGGACGCCGGGGCCGGTGGGCGGGGCGAAGGTGGTGACGGTGCCGGGGGCGGGCAGGAAGCCGCGGCCGGGGTCCTCGCCGTTGATGCGGAACTCGAAGGAGTGGCCGCGCAGGACGGGGTCGTCGTAGCCGAGTTCCTCGCCGTCGGCGATGCGGAACATCTCGCGGACCAGGTCGATGCCCGCGACTTCCTCGGTGACGGGGTGTTCGACCTGGAGGCGGGTGTTGACCTCCAGGAAGGAGATCGTGCCGTCCATGCCGACGAGGAACTCCACCGTGCCGGCGCCGACGTAGCCGGCCTCCTTGAGGATCGCCTTGGACGACGCGTACAGCTCATCGAGCTGCGCCTCGGAGAGGAAGGGTGCGGGGGCCTCCTCGACGAGTTTCTGGTGGCGGCGCTGGAGGGAGCAGTCGCGGGTGGAGACGACGACCACGTTGCCGTGGGTGTCGGCCAGGCACTGGGTCTCCACGTGGCGGGGCTTGTCGAGGTAGCGCTCGACGAAGCACTCGCCGCGGCCGAAGGCGGCGACCGCCTCGCGGACGGCGGAGTCGTAGAGTTCGGGGACCTCGTCGAGGGTGCGGGCGACCTTCAGGCCGCGTCCGCCGCCGCCGAAGGCGGCCTTGATCGCGATGGGCAGGCCGTGTTCCTTGGCGAAGGCCACGACCTCCTCGGCGCCGGAGACGGGGTCGGGGGTGCCGGCGACCAGGGGGGCGCCGGCGCGTTGGGCGATGTGGCGGGCGGCGACCTTGTCGCCGAGGTCGCGGATGGCGTGGGGCGGCGGGCCGATCCAGGTCAGACCCGCGTCCAGGACCGCCTGTGCGAACTCGGCGTTCTCGGAGAGGAATCCGTACCCGGGGTGGATGGCGTCCGCGCCCGACTCGCTCGCCGCTCTGAGGACCTTGGAGATGTCCAGATAGCTGGCCGCGGGGGTGTCACCACCCAGGGCGAACGCCTCATCAGCGGCGCGGACATGCAGGGCGTCCCGGTCCGGGTCCGCGTAGACGGCCACGCTCGCGATCCCGGCGTCCCGGCAGGCCCGGGCCACGCGGACAGCGATTTCGCCACGGTTGGCGATGAGCACCTTGCGCATGTGCGCTCCTCGGTCAGGACAGTAGTCGTGCGACGGCTTCATTCGGTCCCGCCGCTTCTCAGCAAGCACTCGGGAGTTGACCGACCGAGGGTGCCCACTGCCATGAGCGCGGCATTCTGAGCGTGTTCTCCTCGCCACCGGAAAGAATGTCCTGCTGCATCTGCTGAATGGCGCGGGAGGGGTCCAGGCCGAGTTCTTCCTGGAGAATTCCGCGGAGTTCCTGGTAGGCGTGGAGCGCGTCTCCGCGGCGGCCGCTCAGGTAGAGGGCGTTGATGAGCTGGCCGTGCAGCCACTCGTTGAGCGGGTGACGCACCACGAGCCTTCGCAGTTCGGCCGCGAGACCGCCGTGCCGGCCGAGCCGCATGTCCGCCTCGATCCGCTGTTGCAGCACCCGCATGTACATCTCCTGGAGATGCTGGACGTGCTGGGTCAGCACGGGGCCGCACGGCACGTCGGTCAGCACACCGCCGCCGCACAGCTCCAGCGCCCGGGACAGGGCCCGGGACGCCTCCTCGGTCTCTCCGGCCCGCAGCAGGGTCTCGCCCTGTCGGGCCAGCCGGAGGAACACCTCGGCGTCGACCTGCTCCGGTACGGCGCGCAGGACGTAGCCCGCGGACCAGGTGTCGACGAGGTTGGCGGTGGCACGGTCGTCGATCGCCCGGGAGAGGATCTTCCTGAGGTGGTAGACGTGCGTGCGCACCGTGGAGAGCGCGGTCTTCGGCGGGTTCTTCCCCCACAGTTCGTCGACCATGAGGCCGTGGGACACGACCGATCCGGGTTGCATGACCATCATGGACAGCAGTTGGCGGACCTTGGGGCCGCGCGGCACCGGAACGGCCTCGTTGTTTACTCGTATTTCCAATGGGCCGAGAACACTGAACGTCAACACTTGTTTCCCCCGCTGGACTCGCCTTGTATTACGGGCACCAACGGAATGCGAGCCTTCCATCCGCCGCGGCGGCGGGGCAAGGAAGTGATCCCAAGGTTGACCTAGAGCACATCGAAGGGGGCCACCGACGGCACCCCGCCCGGTCGGTGGTCCTCGGAGAGCACGGCCACCGAGGTCATGACGTGGTGGCCCGGCAGCAACCGTACCCAGCCCGCGAGCCGTGAACCGGACGGCAGCAGACCGTGGGTGAGGTGCGCGTGGAGCCTGCTGCCCGCGACCCTCAACTCGATGTCGTGGAAGACGGGTTCGGGTCGGTCGAGCGCGGACAGGGCCTTGTAGACGGCCTCCTTGGCCGAGAAGACGACCGCCAGCCGGCTCTCCGGGCGGCGGGCCTGCCGGACCCACGCCCGCTCGTGCGGGGTGCACACCAACCGTTCCGCGTCCCGGCCGAGGCGGTCGGTGCGCTCCAGGTCCGTGCCGGTGGCGAGGACCTGGGGGTGGACACTGGCGAAGCACGCTCCGATGTGCCCCACGCAGTGGCTGACGGAGCCGCGGACCCCGGCCGGGAACACGGGCCGCCGTCCGTCCCGCAGCACCGGACCGCCCACCCTCAGCGCCCCCAGCGCGCGGGCCGCCGCGGCCCGTCCGGCGACGAAGTCGGGGCGCCGGGCGGGCGGCAGGGTGCTCGCCAGTCGCGCCTCCTCCAGGTGGAGGGACGTCGGCGTCCGCTCCTCGTCGTACCGGCACAGGGCCAGGGCCGTGGCCGGGAGGGGGCCGAGCAGCAGGGTGTCGGCGAGGTCCGCCGCGGTGCCGGGCTCGTGGGGGCCGTGGGAGCGGGCGGTGCGTGGCACGGGGAGGCGGGCGGTGGACGGCATGGCGTGCTCCTGCGGGCGGGCCGGTCGGGGCGCCCGGTGAGGTACGCCGGGCGCCCCGAGGCGGGGAGGACTCGTGGTCGCGGGGGAGCGGCCGGGCCGGTGGGGGCCCGCCGCGCGCCGCTCAGACCCTCGCGTCCGCGGACTCCCGCGGCGCGGCCTGCTCGTTCGGCGCGGCCTTCTCGTTCGACGCGCCCTCCTCGTAAGAGGCCGTCTCCCCGCTCGATGCCGTGTCCTCGTCCGGCGCGGTCTTCCCGGTGCCGTCGGCCGAGGTCTCGGGCGCCGGGCGGTCGGTGAGGATGAGGTGCAGGACCAGCGCGCTGACCAGGCAGACCACGACGGTGCCCCAGAGCACGACCTGGAAGCCGTGCGTGTAGCCCTGGCCGAGGAAGTCGGTGAAGGCCTCACGGCTCGCGGCCGGCACCTCGTCGACCGCCGCCTCCACGTTGCCGCTGGAGACGCTGTCGGTGACGCTGCGGGTGGTGAGGTCCGTGCCCTCGGTCCAGCGGCCCAGGCCGTCGGAGATGCGGCGCTGGACGAGGGACATGAGGGCGGCGACCATACCGGCGACCGCGACCGCCTCGGTGGCCAGGCGGATGGTGTTGAACATGCCGCTCGCCATGCCGACCTTGGCCGGGGGGACGGTGCTCACGGCGGCGCCGTCCATCAGGCCGTAGATGAGGCCGATGCCGATGCCGACGAGCATCAGCGGTCCGGCGAGCCCGAGCAGGCTGATCCCGGGGTGGACGGTGGTCAGCCAGGCCAGACCGGCGGCGACGAGGACCAGGCCGCCGCTCAGGATCGGCCGGATGGAGACGCCCGCCTGCACCAGGCGCCCGGAGACCAGCGGGAAGGCGAGCACCGGAGCGGTCAGCAGCAGCATCGTGAGGCCGGCGCCGCTGTCGGAGAGCCCGTTGGCGCCGACCAGGTACGAGGGCAGCAGCACCATCAGGCCGACGAAGCCGAAGGAGACGGCGGTGGCGAGCAGGTTGACCGCCATGAACCGCGGTTCGGCGAACAGGGAGAGGTCGAACATCGGGAACCGCTGGCGGCGTTCGACGAGGACGAAGCCGGCCAGCAGCAGCACGCAGCCGGCGAACAGGCCGAGGACGCCGGCGCTGCCCCAGCCCCAGGCCGGACCCTGGATGACACCGAGGGTGAAGCAGCACAGCGCGAGGGTGAAGGTGACCGTGCCGGCCCAGTCCACGGCGTGCGCGTCCGGGTTCTTGGACTCCTGGAGCAGCTTCAGCCCGAGCATGGACGCCACGGCGATGGCGAACTGCACCCAGAAGATGGAGCGCCAGCCCAGTTCGGAGACGAGCAGGCCGGAACTGGTCGGGCCGACGGCGAGGCCCGCGCCGATGGTGACGCCGACGAAGGCGAAGGCCTTGGTGCGGGCGGCCCCGTGGAACATGTTGGCCATGACCGACACACCGGCGGTCATCATGGCCGCGGCGGCCACGCCGGCCACGCCGCGGGCGGCGTCGAGGACCAGCACGTTCGTGGCGAGCGCGCCGATCAGCGCGGAGACGGCGTACAGGACGACGCCGAAGGAGAAGACCCGCTTGCGGCCGATGCGGTCGGCGATCGACCCGGCGGCCATCATGAAGCTCGCGGCGGTGACGTTGTAGGCGTTGACGACCCAGTTCAGCGGTACGACGCCGGCGTCGAGGTCGCGGCCCATCGCGGGGAGCGCCACCGGGGCGCTGCTGAGGCCGTAGGGGACGATGAAGACGGCCAGGCACAGGGCGAAGATGATGAGGCCCGCGCGGGGCGGTGCCTCGGGGGTGGCGGCGGCTGCCATCGAAGCTCTCCTTGATCTCATGAACGGTGAGGCGGGGCGGCTTGATCTCGAACGGTGAGGAGGGGCGGCAGGAGGACGGGGGATGGACTCCTGCCGCCCCGGTCGGTGGGGTCGCTCCGCCCGGGTCCGGGGGTGTGCTCCGCCCCGGTCCGGGGGTGTGCTCCTCCGGTCCGGGGGCGGGGGGTGTGCTCCGGCCCGGAGGCGGGGCCCGGTCAGGCCTGGCGTCGGGGTGCGGTCAGGCCGGGCTTCGACGTGCGGTCAGGCCTGGCGTCGGGGCAGGCCGCGCAGGAACTGGGCGAGGGTCTGCAGGAAGCGGTTGTCCTCCCACTGGGCGTAGACGACGTCCTGGTGGGTGAGGGCCGGGTCGGAGAACAGCGACAGCTCCGGGATGCGGCTGGCGGCGGTGACGGCCGCGGCGGCCTGGCCGGTGGTGCCGTTGGTCAGCCCGGACTGGAAGGTGTACAGGGGGACGTCGATGGCCTCGGCGTGGGACAGGCGCAGGCCGAGCATGCGGGTCAGCTCGGTCTCCTTGAAGTCGATGGCCGCGACCAGGTCGAGCATCACGCGGCCCAGCGTGTACCAGAGCCAGGCGCCGGGGCGGGGGCCGGCAAAGGCCTCGGCGACGGTGCGCAGCCGGGTGGGGCCACCGTCGACCCAGGAGCCGTCGTCGTCGAGGTGGCCCGCCTGCACGGAGTACGACGGATGCGCGCTCGCGGCGTCGACGAGCCGGCCCAGCAGGCCCGCGTTGGTCAGCTTGCCGTCGGTGCGGAACTGCTCGGGGACGCGGTCGGCGAGCACGGCGGGGCCGTCCGGGTCGGCCAGGGCGTGCCCGGCCGCGAGCTGGAACCAGAGGGCCGCCGACTCCGGCCGGTCGCCCAGGCCGGTGGTGGTGCTGGTGAAGTCCTCGAAGACGGCCCCGGACTCGATCGCGGCGAGCCATCCCCTGGCCGCCTCCAGCGGCAGGTCGAACTCCATGCCGGCGCCCGAGTAGGCGTTGAGGACGCCGCCGTCGACCACGGCCAGTCCGGCCAGGTCGCGGTAGCCGGGGGTGCCGTCGAAGTCCCACGCGGCGTACAGGAGCGCCTCGCTGCCGCCCACGGACACGCCGCCGAGGACCACGTCGCGGCGGCCGCCGTCCGAGGCCTCCCGGACGACCCGGCGCACGTCCTCCAGCAGGACCTCCAGGCCCCACTGGGCGGCGAAGGCCGAGGCGGCCGGGTCCTGCACCCGGTAGTGGCCGCCCAGGTAGTACTCGGTGGCCTGCTCCGGGCTCTCCGCGAAGCCGGAGAGGTCGGCGAGGTTCTGCTCGCGCCGGTCCACCGCCCACACCTGGAGGTCGTCCCCGGCACTCGCGAGGGCCCGCGCGGTGTGCCGGAAGACGCCGGCGCCGCCCTCGCGGCCGCCGAGCAGGACCAGGACGCGGCGGGCGTCCCGGCGGCCGACCTTGAGCACCCCGACCCGCTGTGCTTCCGCCGGGCCGGCGGCCTGGACGCCCTGCACGTAGTCGTACGCCTCGATCCAGTCCTGCTGAGCCTGCGACATCTCGATTCACTCCTCGGTAGTTGCATGTCTGCGTCGAACCGCGACATCAAAGTATCAGAGAGAGAGCTAGATGCAACACAGGTGATGCAACTAATCCTTGTCTTGCAACTTTGGTGTCACCTAAACTGGTGGAAGAACCATGGAAGAACTGGTGGAAGACCCATCCGCGACCGAGAGGCGGCCACGACGTGACCGAGACGACTACGAGGGACCGGCCGCTGCGCGCCGATGCCGAACGGACCGTGCGGACGATCCTGGAGGTGGCCGAGCGGGTGCTCGGTGAGGACCCGACCGCGAGCCTCGCCCAGATCGCCGCCGCGGCCGGCGTCGCCCGCACCACGCTGCACCGCCGCTTCGCCTCGCGCGAGGCACTGATCGACGCGATGGCGGTGCACGCCTTCCGGCAGGTCGAGGAGGCCATCGACGTCGGCCGGCCGGAGACGGCCCCGCCGCTGGTGGCGCTGCACCAGATCACCGCCAACGTGATCCAGGTCAAGAGCGGCTGGCGCTACACGGTCGGGCAGCCGCAGCTGCGCGCCCCGGAGGCCGTCGCCGCGCACGAGCGCATCTTCGCCAAGGGCCACGTCCTGCTCGACCGGGCCCAGCAGGCCGGTCTGCTGCGCCCCGACGCGGATCTCGAGTGGGCCCGGCGGGTGTACCACGCCCTCATCGAGCAGGCCATCCAGGTGCAGGCCGAGACCTCCGCCGACCCGGACACGCTGGCGGCCTCGGTCGTCGACACGCTCCTCGGCGGACTGGGCGGGAACAGGTCCTGACACCCCGGCCGGGACACACGGCAGGGCGGCACCCGCGATGCGGATGCCGCCCTGCTGTGCGCGTGTTCCGGTACCAGGCCCTTTTCCGGTGCGGGCCCCTTCCCGGTACGGTCCGTCAGGCCGCGGGCGCGGGCTTCGGGGCGCCGGTCAGCGGCTTGTCCCAGGCGCCGAGCTGGCGGAAGAGCTCCAGGTCGTCACGGACGGCCCAGTGCTGCACGACCTGCCCGTCGGCGACCCGGTACACGTGCAGGTGCTGCACGCGCACCTCCTTGCCGGTGGCGGGCACGCCCATGAACTCGGCGACCTGACGGCCCGAGAAGACCAGGCGGATCAGCGCCTTGTCGCCCTTGGCGAAGGCGTCGACCACCTCCCAGCGGGCGTTCTCCCAGACGCCGCGCATCCAGTGGGCCGTGCGGATGTAGGCCTCCGCCCCGATCGGCGCGCCCTCCGGGGCCTCGTAGTCGACGAAGTCCTCGGAGACCAGGCGCCGGGCGACCTCCTCGTCACCGTCGTTGAAGATCTTGCCCATCTCCAGGGCGACCTGCAGTACCTCTTCGTCGGTCATGACACTGTCCCTTCGTCGGCGGTGCCTGTGCGTGGCACGGATCGGCCCGCACGGGGCACCGGGTGTGCGGTGCTGTGGTGCGTACGTGAGCGGTGGTGCGGGAGGCGGGAGGGCCGGGTCACTGCCCCATGCCGATGCCGCCGCCGACCGGGATCGCGGCCCCGGTGACGTAGGCGGCGCCGTCGCCGGCGAGGAAGGTGACGACGTCGGCCACCTCCTGGGGGGTGCCGGTGCGGCGCAGGGGGGTCTGGCTCAGCAGCTGGGTGCGTCGCTTGTCCGTGACGGCCTGGATCATGTCCGTCTCGATGAGCCCGGGCGTGACCATGTTGACGGTGACGTTCCGCGAGCCGAGTTCCCAGGCCAGCGACCGGGTCAGGCCGAGCATGCCGGACTTGGAGGCCGCGTAGTTCGACTGCCCGGGGGAGCCCAGGAAGCCCATGATCGACGAGACGAACACGATGCGTCCCCACTTGGCGCTGATCATGGAGCGGGACACCAGGCGGGCCATCCGGAACGAGCCGACGAGGTTCGTCTGGACGACGTCCTCGAAGTCCTCGTCGCGCATGGTGGGAGCCAGGGCGTCGCGGGTGATGCCCGCGTTGGCCACCAGCACCCCGACCGATCCGAACTGCGCCTCGACCTCGGCCACGGCGCGCCGGGCGCCCTCGGGGTCCCGGACGTCGCAGCGCACGCCGAACAGTCCGTCCGGAGCCTCGCCGCTGCGGTGGGTGATCGCGACCTTGTCGCCGTTCTCGGCGAAGCTGCGCGCGATGGTCAGACCGATGCCCCGGTTGCCTCCGGTGACCAGAACGGTGCGTGACATGAATGGGGAGCCCTTCTGTTTCAGACCGCCGCCCGGCCGGTGGCGACCGGGCGGGCGAGACGGCGGGCGACAGCGGCCGCCGCGGTGTCGGTGTCGGTGAAGTGGACGCTCTGCCAGCCGGCGGCCTCGGCCCCGGCGCAGTTGGTCTCGATGTCGTCGACCAGGAGGCACTCCGCGGGCGCGACGCCCGCGATCTCGGCGGCCGCCTCGAAGATGCCGGGCTGCGGCTTGCGTACGCCGATCCGGAAGGACAGGGCCAGCCCGTCGAACAGTCCCTCCGGCGGGACCATGCGCCGCCAGTGCCGGTCCCACGCGGGGGGCATGTTGGAGAGCATGCCGACGAAGAACCCCTCGGCGTGCCAGGAGCGCAGCTGCGCGAGCCAGGCGTGGTTCGTCTCCCGGCCCTCGAACCAGCGCTCGCCGAAGCCCGTCAGGTCGGCGTCGACGCCGCGCTCGCGCAGCTCGGCGTTCATCCGCGCCGCCCACTGGTCCTCGGTGAGCAGCGGGGTGTCCAGCGGCGCCATGAGGTCGCCGCCGTACGGCGCGGCCACCGCGGCCATGGCGCCGCGGAAGGCGTCCGCGGGAATCCCGGTCCGGCGGCAGAAGGTCTGGAGGTCCTCCGGGATCGGCGGCGTGAGCACCCCGCCGAAGTCCGTCCACACCGCGCGCACCGGGGTGCCGCCGCCCGGGGTCACCACGCCGCTCCGCCGACCGCGCCGTCCAGGGCCGCGGCCACCGGCGCCGGAGTGAACTCGAGCGCGATCCGGCCCGCCGGGGCGCCGTCCTGTGCGAAGACGACGGTGCGGCCGGTGCGGCCGTCGGCGGCGGCTTCCGGGTGGGCCGTGGCCACCAGCGGCGAGTCGAGCTCCGCGAACCTTGTGAAGTCGGCGGTGCACCCGGTCACGGTGGCGTCGGTGGGGACACCCGAGAGGTGGGCGAGCTGCCGGGCGGCCTCGGTCAGCACCATGGCCGGGACGTGGTCGTAGGTGTGGTCGAACAGGCTCTTGTTCTCGAAGAGCGGCTCCACCTGCGCGGACACACTGTCACCCTGGAGGCTCGGTTCGCCGAGCACCACGTTGGCGGGGTGGGAGCGGCCCACCTCCGCGGCGGCGGCCGGGCGGCTGCGCAGCAGGTCCGTCAGCTCGGTGGTGAGCGGCGGCGTGGACCGGCGCTGGAGGAAGCGGAGCTTGCCGTAGTCGGCGCTCTTCGCCGTGCCCACGTCGATCCGGGTACGGGCCACGGGCCGGCCGGCGATGCTCAGGGCGACCTCCGAACTCACCCCGCGCAGACGCCCGTTGCGTGCGGTGACCGGGGTGACGGTGCCGGCCAGGGCCAGCTCGCCGGGCCGGTCGCCGGGCGCGAGGGCGAGGGGGTCCTCGATCCGGATCGACCAGTTGTTGACCAGGAACGTGGTGTCCAGGGAGATGCCCAGCTGGCGGTGGGAGGCGGCGACGCCCGCCTGGCGCGCGGCCTCCAGCAGCAGGAGGAAGTCGTACGTCACCGGCGTACGCACGTGGTCGCTGAAGTAGGGGTGGCCGATGGGGAGTTGCGCACCGGCCAGAAAGTCCTCGGGCCCGGTCCGCACCAGGTCGGTGACCAGGACCTCCGAGACTGCCGCCCGGTGCACCAGGGCCCGGTCGATGGTGCGGGCGAAGGTCGGTGCGCGGACCGGCTCCGGTTCCGCCCTGTCGATAGACGTTGTCATTCGCGAAGAACTCCTTGTCCGGGCCGCCTGCGGCGGAACTCCGAAAATCGCGCTACGGCCCCGATCCGGGCCCGTCGGCAATGATTCCGAGCCGATATAGAAGTCCTGTGGAAAGCGTATGGAGGGGGGTCCGGTCGGCAGATGCGAGGGTGTCCGGCGGACGCGCCTCGCGGCTTTGAGGCAACTTTCATCACGGCACCACACTCTGTTGGAAACATCTCGGGGACCGTTTTCTGTTCGGCCCGCCGTCCGCCGCAAGGGAGTGCGTTTCGATGACCGCTTTGGATGACCGTCCCCTCGCCGTACCCGTACCCGTACCCGTACCCGTACCCGTGCCGGCGCGGCCGGCCGAGCCGGGCCTGCCGGCGCGTACCGAGGAACTGCTGCACCTGAGGCAGGCGGCGCGCGGCGGGCCGAGCGCGGCGGCCACCCGGGCGCAGCACGAGCGCGGCAAGCTGACGGTGCACGAGCGGCTGGAGCTGCTCTTCGACCAGGGCACGTTCACCGAGATCGAGGGCCTGCGCCGGCACCGGGCCACCGGGTTCGGCCTGGAGGACCGCCGCCCGCACACCGACGGCGTGGTCACCGGCTGGGGCCGCGTGCACGGGCGCACGGTCTTCGCCTACGCCCACGACTTCCGGATCTTCGGCGGCTCGCTGGGCGAGTCCCACGCCGAGAAGATCCACAAGATCATGGACATGGCCGAGGCGGCCGGCGCTCCGCTGGTGAGCCTCAACGACGGCGCCGGCGCCCGTATCCAGGAGGGCGTCTCCGCGCTCGCCGGGTACGGCGGCATCTTCCGCCGCAACGTCCGCGCCTCGGGTGTGATCCCGCAGATCAGCGTGATGCTGGGGCCGTGCGCGGGCGGCGCCACCTACTCGCCGGCGCTGACCGACTTCGTGTTCATGGTGCGCGGCATCTCCCAGATGTTCATCACCGGACCGGACGTGGTGGAGACCGTCACCGGCGAGAAGGTGTCCCAGGAACAGCTCGGCGGCGCCGACCTGCACGCCGCGATGTCGGGCGCGGCGGCCTTCGCGTACGACGACGAGGAGTCCTGCCTGGAGGACGTCCGCTACCTGCTGTCCCTGCTGCCCTCCAACAACCGGGAGGCGCCGCCCTCCGCGGGGCCGGCCGCCCGGCTGCCGGCCCTGGACGAGGAGCTGCTGCACCTGGTGCCGGCCGACCCGAACCAGCCGTACGACATGCGCGAGGTGATCGCGCGGCTGGTGGACGACGCCGAGTACCTGGAGGTCCACGAGCGGTGGGCGCCGAACCTGCTGTGCGTGCTGGCGCGCATCGACGGTCGGACGGTCGGGCTGGTGGCGAACCAGCCCAGGCACCTGGCCGGCGTGCTGGACATCGAGGCTTCGCAGAAGGGGGCCTCGTTCATCCAGACCTGCGACGCCTTCAACATCCCGCTCGTCACCCTGGTCGACGTCCCCGGCTTCCTGCCCGGCACCGACCAGGAGCACGGCGGCATCATCCGCCACGGCGCGAAACTGCTCTACGCGTACTGCAACGCCACCGTCCCGCGGGTCCAGGTGATCCTGCGCAAGGCCTACGGCGGTGCCTACATCGTCATGGACTCGCGCTCCATCGGCTGCGACCTGTCCTACGCCTGGCCGACGAACGAGATCGCCGTGATGGGCGCCGAGGGCGCGGTGAACGTGATCCACCGCCGCGCCGTCGCCGCCGCCCCGGACCCGCAGGCCACGCGCAGGGCGCTGACCGACGAGTACCGCGAGGCGCTGATGCACCCGTACTACGCGGCCGAGCGCGGCCTGGTCGACGACGTGATCGACCCCCGCACCACGCGCTCGGTCCTGGCGGAGGCGCTGCGGATGCTGCGTACGAAGCAGGAGACACTCGTGCCCCGCAAGCACGGCAACCCGCCGATGTGACCGCGCACCGCGGAGGAAACGAGGCGTCCCCCCCAATGGACACGGACACGGACACGGACATGGACACGGACATGGACACGGACACAGCCCCTGCCGGACCACCCGCCCTGCGCGTGGTCCGGGGCGATCCCGCCCCCGACGAACTGGCCGCGCTCACCGCCGTCCTGCTGGCCCGCGGCGGTGCCGCGCCGCCCGACGGCCCCCCGGACACCGCCCCCGTCCCCGCCGCCCCCGGCTGGCTGCGGGCGGGGCGGCACCGCCCGGCGGGGGCGTGGCGCACGCTCCCGCACTGAGCGGCACCGGGCGGCACTGAGCTGTTCCGAGCCGCGAGCCGCGAGCCGCATGGGGCGGCCACGGGCGGCACTGAGCTGTTCCGAGCCGCGAACCGCACGGTGCGGCCACGGGCGGCACCGTCCCGCACCGAGCCGCACCCCGGTACGACACGTCGGCCGGGGCCGCGCCGAGTCCCCCGGGAGGGATCGGCGCGGCCCCGGCCGACGTCACGCGCGCGTCGTCCGCGCGCCGTCGTTCAGTGGGGTGCGGGGGCCTCGACCACCGCGCAGGACCAGGTGAAGCCGGCGCCCGCGTTGAGCACCAGGCCGATGTCGCCGGGGCCCAGGGCCGAGCGGCGCAGCACCTCGTACAGTCCCGCCGGCAGGTCGCCCGTGCCCAGGTGGCCGGTGTCGGCCCCCCAGTCGACGGGGCGGGCCGCGACGGTCTCGCGCAGGGTCGGCACCCACGCGGCCTCCAGCGTCCTGCGGCCGAGGCGGGGCAGCAGGACGAACCGGATGCGCGGATCGTCCGCCGCGAGACCGGCGTCCCGCAGCGCCCCGCCGACCACGCACCGGATCATGTCCCGGTTGACCTTCTTGAAGGGCGCGACCCCGTGGTCGTGCAGATAGGCGCGCTTGGTGCGCCGCATGTCGACGACGGGCGAGTTCTCCCGGGGCAGCCGGGCGAACGGGTCGTCACCCCGGTGCATGGCCTCCAGGTGCGGGGCCGCCGCGGTGTGCAGGGCGCGCAGCAGCAGGGGGTCGCCCGAGCGGGCCGGGTGGCGCAGCAGCACGGCCGTGGCCGCGTCCCCGTACGCCGCGCCGTAGTCGCTGCGCCACCGGTCGAAACCGGGCCCGGTGAACCGGTCCGCCGTGGTGACCAGGGCGTGCCCGGTGCCGGTGTGCAGGGAGAGGCGGGCGACGGCCAGTTCCACGGCCGCCGCGCCGCCGTTGCAGATCTGCTGGATGCCGACCGGCACCGAGTGGTGCGCGCCGATCTGGTGGGCGACGTAGTGCGCCGGCGACCACAGGTCGTGGCCCTGGTAGTGCATCCAGGCGTGCAGCACGAGCGTCAGGTCGCCCGCCGCGACCCGGCCGTCGCGCAGGGCCCGCTGCGCGGCCAGCACGGCCATCTCGGGTGCGGAGACGTCCTCGGCGACCGGCAGCCGGGGGTGCCCCAGGTCCCGTGCCACCTTCTCCTCGACCCGCTGCTCGGCCACGGCGTCGTCCGCGCCGTCCCTCTTCTCGGGCAGCCACAGCGCGGCTGCGGCGATACCCACCGGCGCGGTCGTTCTCATGACGGGAGCCCCCTTTGATTCTGGCAACACGCATATTGTTCCCAGGGTGGAATGGAATGCGTGTAAAACCCGCATGGAAGAGGGATTGAATTCGTTTTTCGAGGGTTCTCCGCCGTGTGTGGAATGTGGCAGCATGAATTCGCCAACCACATTTCCGCCCGCAGTCGATGGCGGGATGTGTCCATATGCTGAAGGGAACACGGTCATGTCGGGCAACCTGGTCAACGAAATCTCCCCCGAGCTGCGCATCCGCGTCCGGGAGATCGTGGCGGACGTGCTGGAGGTCTCCGCCGAGGAGGTCGAGGAGCGGCACAGCTTCGTCGAGGACTTCGACGCCGACTCCCTGCTGATCATCGAGATGTTCTCGCGCTTCGAGAAGCAGCTGGGCATCGAGATACCGCAGGAGGAACTGGTCGACCTCGACGACCTCGGCACCGCCTACGAGCTGATCGCACGTCACGCGACCGCCGTCGCGCATGTCTGAGCGCGCGCCGCGCCGTGTGGCGGTGACCGGCCTGGGCGCGGTGAGCAGTCTCGGCATCGGCGCCGAGGCCTTCACCGAGGCCGTTCGCGAGGGCCGCAGCGGCATCACGGAGATCAGCTCCTTCGACAGCACCGGCTTCCGGCACACCCGGGCCGGTGAGGTGCACGACTTCCGGCCGCAGGACCACCTGGAGCGGCTGCCGGCCGAGAAGTGGGGCCGCAGCGGGCAGTTCGCCGCGGCGGCCGCCCGGCTCGCCGCGCGGGACGCGGGCTGGGCCGGCGACGACCTGTCCGAGGCCCGGGCCGGCAGTGCCATGGGGACGACCAACGGAGAGGCCCGCGCCTTCCAGGAACTGACCGAGCAGTGGCTGGACCGGGGCCTCGACGGGATCGACGGGGATCTCGCCGCACGTGCCTCCGCGGACCGCATCGCGGCCGCCGTGAACACCGAACTCGGCCTGCACGGCGAGGCGCAGACCTTCGGCACCGCCTGCTCGGCGAGCAACTACGCCATCGGCTACGGCTTCGACCTCATCCGCAGCGGCGCCATGGACGTGATGATCGCCGGCGGCGCCGACGCGGTGAACCGCGCCACCCACGCAGGTTTCCACCGGCTGGGCGCCATCGCCCCCGACCTGTGCCGCCCGTTCGACGAGGAGCGGGCCGGCATCATGACCGCGGAGGGCGGCGCCGCCCTGGTCCTGGAGTCGTGGGACGACGCCGTCGCCCGCGGCGCCCGTATCTACGCCGAGGTGCTGGGATACGGTCTGACCTGCGACGCGAAGCACCCCACGCAGCCGGACCGGGACGGTATCGCCGAGTGCATCCGCCGGGCGCACAAGGACGCCGGCATCGAGCCGGACGCCGTCGACTACGTGTGCGCCCACGGCACGGGCACGGCCGCCAACGACTCCACCGAGGTCGCGGCCGTACGGGAGGTGTTCGGCGACCGCGTCCCGCCGATCAGCTCCATCAAGTCGATGCTCGGCCACACCATGGGCGCCGCCAGCGGCTTCGGTGCGCTGGCCTGCTGCGCGGCGCTGCACCACGGGTTCCTGCCGCCGACGGCGACGGTCCGCGCGGTGGACCCCGCCCTCGGCCCGGACCTGGACTGCGTGCCCGGCCGGGCCCGGGACGCCCGGCCGAGGGTCGTGGAGAACCACGGGTTCGCCTTCGGGGGCAACAACGCCATCGTGATGCTGGGGAGGGCCGCATGAGCGCCACCGCACAGTCCACTGCCGTACGGATCACCGGTTACGGGGTGCTCAGCGCGGCGGGCCCCGGCGGCAAGGCCCTGTACGAGGCGGTCCGGTCGGGCGTGCTGCCCCCGGGTGAGGACCCCGCGCGGCTGCTGGACGGGCAGCCGGCGCCGCCGGGCGTCCGGCTGGTGCCGGTACCCGACTTCGCACCGCAGGAGTACCTGGGCCGCAAGGGGCTGAGAGCGCTCAGCCGCACCACCACGCTCGCCATGGCGGCGGCGGAGATGGCGCTGGACAGCCTGCAGGAGTCCGACGGGTCCCGCGACGTGGACACCGGTGTGGTGCTCGGCACCAGCACCGGCAGCGCCCGGGCCTTCGCGGAGTTCTTCCGCGAGACCTACGAGGCGGAGCGCCCCTACCTGGTGAGCCCGGCGCTCTTCCCGGGCCTGCTGCTGAACCACGGTGCCAGCCAGGTGGCCATGCGGCACTCCCTCACCGGCGTGAACGCCTCGCTCGCCGGCGGTCCGGTCTCCGCGCTGTCCGCGCTGCGCTACGCCCGCACCGCGCTGCTGACCGGCCGGGCGGAGCGGCTGCTGACCGGGGCGGTGGAGGAACTCAGCGCGCACACGGCCTGGGCCTGGCACCGGGGCGGCGCGCTCGGCGACCGGCCGGCCATCGGCGAGGGCAGTGCCGTGTTCGTCCTGGACGCGGCGCCGGAGCCGGCCGCGCCGGGCTCGCCGCAGGTCGAACTGACCGCCTGCGAGGTGGCCTTCACTCCGCCGGAGGAGGGACCCCACGCGGTGGCGGCGGCCCTGGCCCGTTGTGTGGAGAACGCGCTCCAGGCCGGCGGCGCCCGGCCGGGCGACGTCGACGTCGTCTCGGCCGGGGCGGCCGGCGGTCCGGGCTGGGGCGCGGTGGAGACCCGGGGGCTGCGCCGGGCACTGGCCGGGCACGCGCCCGACGTGCTGCGGGTGAGGGACGTCCTCGGGGAGACCTACAGCGCCGGCGGCGCGCTGCAACTGGCCGCGCTGCTCGCGCACTGGGAGGGCGGGCCGGGAGGCGCGGACGACGCTGTCCGCCGCTTCGGTCTGGTGACGTCCGTAGGCCACGACGGATCGGTGGGCGCCGCCGTGCTGCGCCGGCCGTCAGCCACCGGATGAGCGAGGCAGCCGGTCGCCGGTCGCCGGGGAGGAGCGTCTTCCCGGCGACCGGCGCGGTGCTGCCGCGGGCACGTCGGGGGAGGGGATGAGGGCGGCGCGGACCGCCTTGTTGACGGCGTCCACCCGGGACACCGCGTCCAGCTTGCGGAAGACGCGGTTCAGGTGCCGTTTGACCGTTCCCTCGGAGATGCCGAGCCAGTCGGCGATCTGCCGGTTGCTCATCGCCGACGCCGCGCCGACCAGGGCCTGGTGCTCGCGCCGCGACAGCGGCTCCTCCACACCCTCGTGCCGCGCGGTGCCGGAGGGGACCAGGACGGTCGTGTGCCGGGCGTCGGTGAGCGCGTTCGAGACGGCCATCAGCAGCGCCGTGCGGTCGATGCCCTTGTGCAGGAAGCCGCGTGCGCCGGCCGCGAGCATCTCCTCCACGAGGTAGGACTGCGCATGGGCGGTCAGGCACAGCACGCGGGTGCGCGGGGAGACGGAGAGGATCTCGCGCACCGTCCCCGCTCCCCGGCTGCGGGGCATCTGGACGTCGAGCAGCAGCAGGTCGGGCCGCTCCTCGGTCGCGCACCGGACGGCCTGCGCGCCGTCGGCGGCCTGTCCCACCACGGTGAGGCGGGGCTGCGCGTCCAGCAGGTCGGCGAGCGTCTCGCGGAACAGTGCGTGGTCGTCGGCGATGACGATGCGCACCGGGCGTACGGAGGGCGGCTGTTCGGTGGTGGACGCCGGCACGGTCACGGCCGTGCCCCGAGCGGCACGTGCAGTTCGGTGCGGGTGCCCTCGCCGGGCGCGCTCGTGAGGCGCAGCCGGCCGCCGAGGTCCTCGACCCGCTCCCGGACGGCGGCCAGACCGTGCCCGGCGCGCGAGCCCGCCGCGGCGGGGCGTACGACGAAACCCGCACCGTCGTCGTCGACCCGGGCGTACACCCACCGCCGGGTGACGCGGACCGTCACCTCGACGTGCGCGGCCCCGGCGTGCGCCAGGCAGTTGCGCAGGATCTCGCGCAGGACGAGGAGCAGTTCGCGGCGGCAGTGCTCCGGGGCGACGGTCTCGTCGCCGATGATGCGCACCGAGACGTCCGTCGGCGTGGCCAGGTCGCTCGCGAAGGCGTCGAGGGCGGCCCGCAGCGGCGGCGTGCGGGTGCTGTGCCGCAGGCCCGCGATCAGGCTGTGGTTCTCCCGTACGGCCTGGTCCAGGGCCCTTCTGGCCACGGCCAGGTGGGCGGCGCCGCCGGCCGGGTCGCTCTCGCCGAGTTCGACGCGGTGCAGGGCCACGGCCAGGGTGCTGCCCAACTCGTCGTGGAGCCGGCGGGCCAGCCGGCGGGACTCGCTCCAGCCGCCGTCACCGCGCCAGAAGTCGGCCTGGGCCGTCCGCAGCACGTCGGCGAGGTCCCGCACGGCGGCCAGGGCCCGCGGCAGCGCCGGCCCGTCGCAGCCGGACGCGCTCTCCAGCGCGTCGAGCAGCGCGCACTCGTACAGCAGGCCGACCGCAGCCACGAGGTGGTGGGGCCCGACCTCGCTGGTGGCGGGGAGGAACGGGCGTGCTCCCGGCGGCCGCTCGTCGGCGCGTGCGGCGTGCTCCAGTACGCGCCGGGCGAAGGCGGCGAGTGCCGAGGTCAGCGCGGCCCGCTCGCGGTCGGCGGGCGGCAGGACCGCCGGGAGGGCGAGCCGGAACCGGTGCAGGACCGCCTCGTGACCGGCCCGCGCGGGCGCGGGCGCGGGGGTCGGCGGCGGCCGCCGGGGGTGGGCGGGCGCGGACCCGGCCGGTGCCTCCGGACGGAGCCCGGCCGCGACGCGCGGTACGGGGGGCCGCGGGCGCGTGTCCGGACGCGTCGCGCGGATCAGTCCCTCGCGCAGGGCGGCGACGAAGACGGTGCCGGGGGGAGTGGCGGTCGCGGCCGGTGGTCTCCCGTCCGGCCGACGTATCGGTGTCGTCGGGTCGTCCATGAGGACTCCTCACGCTCGGATTCCAGACACGAGTGACATTAACAAACAGGCTTGTCTGTTTGTCAACGGGATCTGGACCGCGCGACCGCGCCGCCTCCGGTGTCCCTTGAGGGGGTGGTGCAGTGCGTCGGGCCGCGGTTCTCGACGTCTCCGTATCGGTCATCGGTGTCGTTTGGCCAGCTCATAGGCGTCGCGGTGAGGGTGAGGGGGTGGCCGTGGCGCCCGGCGGTGGGGTCCGTGCGGTCGGGGCCGACCGGAAGAATAAAGCAGGCAGACTTGTATGGTTCGGGTTCCGGTGCTTCACTTGACCTCTGGCGACGGGGCCCGGTCTCCGTCGCGCAAGACCGCCGCCGCGCCGTGCGAGGAAGGACCGCGCCGTCCGATGCAGAAGCGAGCCGAGCAGACCCGCCAGGCCATCCTCCGTGCCGCCGCCGAACTGATCGGCGACGGAGGTCCGGAAGCGGCCGGACTGGTCGAGATCTGCCGCGGTGCGGGAGTGAGCAGGGGCGCCCTGTACCACCACTTCGCCGCGAAGGAGGACGTGGCGGTCCGGGTGCGCGACCAGGCGCGCAGCAGGACCACCGCGCTCGTCGACGAGGCCTTCACCGCGGACCCGGCCGATCCGTCCGAGGACGCGGTCCTCGCGGCGCTGTCCCGCTTCACCGCCGGACTCGGCAAGGCCCTGGGCGACGAACCCGTCGTACGCGCCGGGCTGCGGCTGGACCCGGACGGGTCCGCGGACCCCTCCCGCCGGCTGCGGCAGGAGGTGCTGGACTCCGTGCACCACCGGCTGCGCGGGCTGCTGTCGTCCGCCGCCCCGGCCGACCGCGCGGCCGAGCCCCAGGACCTCGCCGACCTCGCCGTGGCGGTCGTCGCGGGGCTGGAGTCGCTGGGGAGGGCGGAGGCGGACTGGTGGTCGCCCGCCACGTCCGAACGGATCTGGCGCACCCTGCGCCCGCTCTTCCCGCCCCCGGGGCCGCCCACCGACGGCGCTCCGGTGCCGGCGGCCGTCCGGGCCGTCGCCGAGGTCGACGCCGGGGTGTGACGCCACCGGCCGCCCGGTGCGCGGCCCCGCGGTCCCCGTGCCCTCCGTGCCCTCGCGGTTCCCGTGCCCTCGCGGTTCCCGCGCCCTTCGTGCCCTCGCGGTCCCCGCGGGCGCGGCTCAGCCGTGCACCGGCTCCCCGGGTGCCGCCGCGGAGGTCCGGTCCGCCCCGTCCGTCCCGCCTGCCCCGTCCGTCCCGTCGGGCTCGTCCGTGACGGCGGGGGGCGGTGCGACCCGCAGCCGCGCGAGCACGCCCGGAGTGGCGACGCCCGGCAGCACCAGCCGCCACATCGTCCGCACGCGCTGCATGAGGTCCCGGCGCCGGCTGTACACCTGCGACATCAGCTGGACGCCGGTGAACGCGCCCACGATGAACTGCGTGACCTCCTCCAGGTCCGCGCCGGGCAGCAGCTCGCCCTGCTCCGCGGCCACCTCGAGCAGGCCGAGGATGGCGTCGGCCGACTGCTGGTACGGCGTCACGCCGGGGCGGGTGAACGAGCTCTGCTCGATGGTCAGCCGCACGCTCGCCCGCAGCACCGGGTCGCTCTGCAGCCGGCGGGCGTACTCCAGCGTGAGGTCCACCACCGCCTGCAGCTTCATCGGCTGCTCGGGGACCACCAGGGCCTCGCTCTGCGCCGCCACCAGGGCCGCCGCGATGGCCTCCTTGGAGGGGAAGTGGTGGTAGAGCGCGCCCCGCGTCAGCCCGCTGCGCGCCAGGATCTCGTTCGTACTCGCCGCGTCGTAGCCGCGTTCGTCGAAGACTCGCGCAGCCGCCTCCAGGATGGAGCGCCTCGAGCGCTCACCCCGCTCCTGCACTGCCATCCCGACCTCACATCTTCGTGAACAACAAAATCTGTCTGGCAAACCGAACCGACCTGTCTGTATCTTAGCCCTTGGCAAGGTCATGTTGACCAGCGCAGGGGGGCTGTGCGCCGGTGCGGTCGTTCGCCCTGCACGCAGAGAGAACAGGTGTCATGCATGTCGCGCACGCTCAGTGCCGTTGTTCCTGATCAGCGCACCCGCACGGGGGCCAGGAACATGTTCGCGAGCACCAGGCTCACCACCACGGTGCCCCGCGAGTACGTTCACCGCGCCGCCGTCTCCGAAGTGTTCCTCACCCACTGGGAAGCAGACAGCCCCGACCGGTTCTCCGTCACGGCGCAGTGGCCGCGCGCCCACGCGCTGTTCGTCCCGGTGGGCGGCTACCAGGACCCGCTCCTCCTGGTGGAGTCGGTCCGCCAGACCGGGGCACTGCTCGCACACGCCCAGTACGACGTTCCCTTCGGGCACCAGTTCTTGATGTGGCACATGTCCTTCGACGCCCGGCCGGAGGCGCTCGTGGCCGGCCCCAGACCCACCGAGGTCGTGCTGCGGGCCGAGTGCGGCGACATCACGCGCCGGGGCGGCAAGCTGGCGGGCATGGAGTACCAGGTGACCGTGGAGCGCGACGGCGCCCCGCTCGCCACGGCCACGGCGGCCTTCAGCTGCACCAGCCCGTCCGTCTACCGCAGGCTGCGGGGGGACCGGACCGGCGGGGCGAGCGTCCCGCTGCCCGTCGGCATAGCGCCGGAGAGCGTCGGCAGACAGGGCTCGCGCGACGTCGTCCTGGCCGCCGCCGACCCGCACTCCCCGCACCGCTGGCAGCTGCGGGTGGACACCGCGCACCCGGTCTTCTTCGACCACCCGGTCGACCACGTGCCCGGCATGGTGCTCCTGGAGGCGGCCCGGCAGGCGGCGCACGCCGCGACGGCCCTGCCCGACGCCCTGCCCGTCGGACTGGAGAGCGCCTTCGCGCGCTACGCCGAACTCGACGCGCCCTGCTGGATCGACGCCGAAGCCGGCCGTCCGGACAGCGCCGGCCGCGTCCCGACGACCGTGCGCGGCACGCAGAACGGCAAGACGGTCTTCACCGCCACCGTGGTCCTGTGCCCGACCCGGACCCGGTGAGGAGGCGGACCGTGCCCACCCTCGTGATCACCGGCGCCGGCGGCTTCATCGGCGGCCACGTAGTCCGGGAGGCCGAACGCCTCGGCGCCACCCTGCGCCTGACGGCCCATGACGCCCGGGTGCGCGCGGACGGACCCCGCACCACGGTCGTCCGCGCGGACCTCACCGACCCCGCCACCCTGCGCGGCCTGTGCGACGGGGCCGACGCCCTGGTGCACTGCGCCTCCCTGATCGGCGGCCCGGAGGAACGGTGCGAGGCGGTCAACGCCCGCGGCACCGCCGCACTGGTCGCCGAGGCCCGCCGCGCGGGCGTCGGCCGGATCGTCCAGCTCAGCACCGCCGCGGTGTACGGGCGGGGCACCTTCCGGCGCGCCCGCCCCGAGGAGCTGCGACGGGCGCCCGGGTCGGCCACCTCGCGGACCCGGGCGGCCGGCGAGGACGCCGTACTGGCCGCGGGCGGCACGGTCGTCCGCCCGCACATGGTGTACGGCCGCGGGGACACGAGGGTGGTGCCCGCGCTGGCCCGGCTGCTGCGGGTCCTGCCCGGCACCGTGGCGGGCTGGCGGGCGCAGGTGTCCGTCATCGCCGCCGAGGACCTCGCCCGCGCGCTGGTCGCCGCGGCTCTCGCGCCCGCCGGGCGGCTCACCGCGCCCGTCTACCACGCCTGCCATCCGCGGCCCGTGCCCTGGCACACGGTGCTGCGCGCGGTGGCCGCCGCCGCGGACGTCCCGTGGCCCGAGCGCGACCTGACCCTCGACCAGGCGTACGAGGCGGTGCGGGCCCGCGGGGGGTCCCGGCACGACCTCGACCTGCTGATCAGCGACCACTGGTTCGACGCCGACCCGCTGTGGACGGACCTCGACAGCCCGCCGGGCCCGGCGTTCGAGGAGGGCTTCGCCCGGCACGAGGACTGGTACCGGCGGGCGCTGGCCCCGTCGGACGGGGCCTAGCCGGCCGTACGGACGCGCCGGACCGAACGGACGCGCCGGACCGAACGGACGCGCCTGACCGGCCCGGACGGGACGGTGATCACCCGAGCCGGTCGGGGCCCGCCCCCCGGCCCGGCGTGTCCGGGTCCGGGTCCGGCGCCGTCGTCCCCGGCGGCGGGGCGTCGGCGTCCGCACGCCGGTGCTCCGGGCGAGGCCTCCGGACGTCCCTCCGACCGGAATCCGGACGGCGCCCGGGACTTCGATCCGGCTTTCATCCGCCTTCCACGCGCCGCTGCGACGCTGCCGGTGTGCGGCGCGGCCGCGCCCGGACGGCCCCGCGCCGCCCCGACCCACCACCCCGGAGGCCCCGTTGCACAGCACCCCCCGGTCCCGCGTCGTCCCGGAGCCCGAGTGATGACCATGACGACGACCCTCGCCCTCCCCCTCGCCCACGCGCCCGCACGGCCGCTGCTGGAGACGCTGTCCCTGGTCCCGGTGGGACCGGACGCGTTCCGCGCCCTCGGCACGGTCCCGGCCACCGGGTCCGCGGTGTTCGGCGGCCAGACGGTCGCGCAGGCGCTGAGCGCCGCCGGCCGCACCGTGCCCGGCGACCGCGAACCGCATTCGCTGCACGGCTACTTCCTCTTCCGCGCCGATCCGGCCCGGCCCATCACCTACCGCGTGGAACGGCTGCGCGACGGCCACTCCTTCACCAGCCGCCGGGTGGTGGCGGTGCAGCCCGGCGGCCGCGGGGAGCAGGAGGTGTTCCACATGACGGCCTCCTTCAAGAGGACGTCGAGGCTCGGTGCGGAGCACCAGGTGGACATGCCCGCTACCCAGCCCCCGCACCACCTGCCGCACGCGGCCGACGCGCCCCCGGCGCACGTGCACCCCGCCGTCATCCGGCTGCTGTCCGACCTGCGCGACGCCGTCGACGTGCGCTACACCGACAGGTCGGGGCCGGTCACCCGCGTCTGGTTCCGGGTGCGGGAGCTGCCCGACGACGTGGCCGCCGGCGGGGCGGCGCTGCACCAGTGCCTCGTCGCCTACCTGTCCGACCTGACCCTGCTGGACTCCGCCTCCCCCCACCACCGCACCGGCCTGCCCAACGACGGGCAGGGGGCCGCGGCCAGCCTCGACCACGCGATGTGGTTCCACCGCCCCCTGCGGGCGGACCAGTGGCTGTTGTACGAGCAGCGCAGTCCGTCCACCGCCGACGGCCGGGCGCTGGCCCACGCGAGGATCTACACGTCCGACGGGGCGCTCGCCGCGACCGTCGTCCAGGAGGGCGTGATGCGGCCCGGCCGCGCGGCGGGCCGGGACCGTGCGCCCGAGGAGGCACCCGAGCCGGACATCGACCCCTTCTCCTGGGCGGTGGCCAAGCCCGAGACGGACTGACGCGCCGGGGTCAGGTCGTCGGCACCGTCCTGAACCGCCCCGCCACCCGCAGGTCCGCCTCGACGAGGTCGGCGGTGCGCCGCAGTTCCGGCAGGACGTCCGCCACACAGGACGCCGCGCTGCGGCGGGCCGCGTGCGTCGCCACGTTCACGGCCGCCACCACCCGGCCCGTACGGTCGCGCACCGGTACCGCGAGGGAGCGCAGACCCGCCTCCAGCTCCTCGTCGACCAGGGCGTGACCCTGGGCCCGGACCTCGGGAAGGGCGCCGCCGGGCCGACCGGCCAGCAGGACGCGCCCCGGTGCCGTCGCGTACGCCGGGCGCCGGCCGCCGACCGTGACGTGGGCGCTCAGCACGTGGCGCGTGGACGCCCGGGCCGTGTACTGGATCTCCTCGCCCGAGTCCGCCAGGACGGCCAGGGAGGCCGGCTCCCGGACGCGGTCGGCGAGGGCGGTCAGGTGCGGCTGGGCGATCTCGGGCAGGGAGGTGCGGGAGAGCGGCGGGAAACCGAGGGACAGCACCCGCGGGGTGAGCGTGAAGGCGCGGCCGGGGGCGGGTGCGACCAGCCCCGCGTGTTCGAAGGTGATCAGCGCCCGTCGTACGGTCGCCCGGGCCAGGCCCGTCGCCTTCGCGATCTCCGTGAGGGTCGGCGCCGGCCGGCCCTCGCCGAAGGCGGTCAGTACGGTCAGCCCGCGGGCCAGCGACTCGACGAACTCCCTGCCCAGCTCCTGCTTCGACGCGCCCGTCCAGACGGCGAGGCCCGCGGGCGGCGGCCCGGGCTCCGGCGGCGGGGCGGTGCGCAGGTCGTCCTCCATCGCCGCGACGGCCGTGCGCAGGTGGGGGAGCAGGGCCGCCCGCAGGTCCCCGGCGGTGTGGCGGCTGGTGTGGCTCACCACGCTCGCCACGCACGCCACCCGGCCGGAACCGGGGTCCCGGACCGGGACCGACACCGCGACCAGGCCCGGTTCGATCAACTGGTCGTCCAGCGCCCAGCCGTCGGCCGCCGCCCGCGCCGTACGGTGCTCGAAATCCTCGTCGTAAGCGGTGTGTTCCCGCGGGGGGACGGCCGGGAAGGTGCGGTCCCGCGGGTCCGCCGCCCGGCGGTCGTGCCAGCGGCGCCAGTCGGCGTCCGTCCACTCGGCGGCGAACAGCGGGCCCGGCGCGGTGCGTTCGGCGGGGAGCAGGTCGCCGATGCGGAAGCTGAGGGACATCGCGCGGCGGCGGGTGGCCTGGTGGATGAAGCGGATGCCGTCGCGGTCGCCGACCGCGAGGGACACCGACTCGTCCAGTTCGTCGGCCAGGGCGTCGGCCCGGGCGGACAGCAGGGCGGGCAGGCGCAGCGCGGCCAGGTAGGCGTTGCCCAGTTCGGTCAGGCGGGGGGCGAGCGTCACGTCCCGGCCGTCGAGGCGGACGTATCCCATGCGGGCGAGGGTCGCCGTGACGCGGTCGACGGTGGAACGGGCCAGGCCGGTCGCCTTCTCCAGTCCGCTGAGGCTGAGGGTGCCGCCGTCCGCCTCGGTCAGCCGGCGCAGTACGGCGAGGCCGCGCAGCAGCGGGGCCACCGCCTCGGCCGGGGCGGCGCCACCCCCGTCGCGCGGGGTGTCGTTCGTGGTGTGGGCGGGCATCGGCTCTCCGGTACGGCGATCGCGGCAGGCCTACCGTAATCCCGGCCGCCCCGGGCCCGTGCCGCGCGGCGGCCCCGCGTCCGTAGGCCCGCCCGCCCCCGGTCGTTCACCCCCGGGTGACCCGTACCTTGTGGTCGCCGTTCGGGTCCGCCGCCGACACCGTGATCGTGACGCCCCGGCGCGGGTCCTCGAAGGTCTCCCCGGGAGTGAAGGCGGCGTCCGAGAGTTCGGCGTGGACGTTCGGGCTGCGGGTGCAGCCGCCGCTGTCCCGGCGGGAGTCGTACACCGTCACGGGGCCCATCCCGGTGTCCACGTCCGCGTCGACCTTGTAGATCAGCACGCCCGGCCGGCACACCGTGTCGTCGTTGCCCTCCTGGGTGCGCAGCTCGACCGCGTACCCGCTGCGGCCGTCCAGCGGGACGACGACCACCTTGTCGCCGCCCCTGCGGGCCAGCGGCGTCAGCGTGTACTCCTTCGTCCCCGGGGCCGACGCGCAGTGCACCTGGGCGGGGTCCAGCCAGCCCAGCTTCCACTTGTGCCAGCCGAGGAGGTCGTTGTTGGCGCCCCAGTCCTCACTCATGATGTCCCAGTGGCCGACGGCCCCGCCGCCCTCCTGGGTGTAGAGGTCGGGGAGGCCGAAGACGTGGCCGTTCTCGTGGGGGAGGACGCGGTAGCCGGTCTCGTCGTAGGAGCCCGAGCCGTCGTCCTGCCGGGAGTAGACGAAGGACGCGTTGGCCACCGGGACGCCGTCGGCGACCGGGGCCTCGGGGTTGCCGGCGAAGGTGACGGACAGGACGGTGTCCAGGGCGGACGGGCCGGCGTTGGGGGTGACCAGCACGTTCAGGAGGTCGTACGCCTGGAAGTCCACCTCCGCGTCGGCCTCCGCGACCAGGTCCTGCACCATCTCCCGGTAGCCGGGCTCGAAGGGCGCGCCCCGCTCTATGACGTACGCGGCGAAGGACTTCGGCATGCGCAGCCAGTCGCGGACCGGGGTCTCGGGGCGGTAGTCGAGGCGGCCGTAGGAGCTGGTGCGGAACCACTCCGCGGTCTGCGGCAGGAACTCCGCGTACCGGTCGAGCGCCTCGCCCTCGCCGGGCGCGTCGGAGAAGTCGATCATCAGGGTGAGGGCGCGGACGGTGCCGGTGGAGCGGGCGTAGCCGGCGGACGTGGGGACGCCCTCGGACATCTGGACCTCGGGTCCGCCGGTGATCATGCAGGGGCCGTGCGCGGAGGACCGGGAGAGGGCGGCCGGGCCGGGTCCCGCGGCCGTGGTGCCCGGCGCGAGCCCGCCGGTGCCGGCCGAGGTGCTGACCGCGAAGGTCACGACGGTGACGGTGGCGATCGCGGCCAGCCGGCGCGGGCGTATCCGACGGCTCGGCGGCTGCACCTGCGGCTGCGGCTGCATGCAGACCTCCCGGACCACGGCAGCCGCCGGACACCGGCTGCACCCTTTCGATCACCCTGTGCCGAGGGCGGGAGGGGCGCGCGCTGGAGGAGCCGATCGTGGGTTTCTCACCGGTAGCCGCCGACCGGGGGAGAGGGGACGGAGGAGGGCAGCAGGGGAAGGCTAAAGAAGTGTGACCCACGTCACGGCATTTCTTTCCCGGCCGGGGAAATAACCGGGGATCGTTTCCCCGTTTAGCCAGGTGTCCGAGTGAAACGGGGACTCCCTCCCCGGATCGCCAGCCCCACCGCCCGAGGAGTACGCCGTGGAGACCGCAACCCCCGAGCAGCACAAGGTGACCCGGCCCCGAGCCGACGCCCTGCGCAATCGGGAGCGGATCGTCACCGCCGCCCGCGAGATGTTCGTCGAGCACGGCCCCGACGTGCCGCTCGACGACATCGCCCGCCGGGCCGGCGTGGGCAACGCCACGGTGTACCGCAACTTCCCCGACCGCGACGCCCTCGTCCGCGAGGTCGTCTGCTCGGTCATGGACCGTACGGCACGGGCGGCCGAGCTCGCGCTCGCGGAGAACGGTGACGCCTTCGGAGCGCTGGAGCGCTTCGTGCACGTCGCCGCCGACGAGCGGATCAGCGCCCTGTGCCCCATGGTCTCCAGCACCTTCGACCAGCACCACCCCGACCTGGAGGCGGCGCGTGAACGGGTCGAGCGGCTCATCGCCGAGGTCATGGACCGGGCGAAGGCGGCCGGTCAGCTCCGTACCGACGTGGGCGTGGGCGATCTGATGATCGCCGCCGCCCAGCTCAGCCGGCCCCCGGCCGGTACGGGGTGCCTGAGCGCCGACCGGTTCGTCCACCGCCATCTGCAACTGTTCCTGGACGGGCTGCGGGCTCCGGCCCGCTCCTCCCTGCCGGGCACCGCCGTGACCATGGAGGAGCTGCGCCGGCCCTGCGACCGGTAGCCCCGCTACCGCTGTCTTTCTGAACCGCCTCCCTCGACCGTCTCCCTGAACGACTGACGCCCCGAACCGGCGGACGGCGGCTACGTGGCCGCCGTCCCGGTACCGGTCGTCCCTGCTCGTCTTTTCCGTCGTCCCGAATTCACGTTCTCCGTCACGTCACGAAGTCCCGTTTTCTCCGTCACGAAGTCCCGAAGTGGGTATCCCCATGTCTGAAACAGCCCTCAAGGCCCCCGGCGTCCCGGACGCCGGCCGCTGGAAAGCGCTCGTCTTCATCGCGCTCGCCCAGCTGATGGTCGTCCTGGACGCCACCATCGTGAACATCGCCCTGCCCTCCGCCCAGCAGGACCTCGGCATCTCCGACGGCAACCGGCAGTGGGTCGTCACGGCCTACGCCCTCGCCTTCGGCGGTCTGCTGCTGTTCGGCGGCCGGATAGCCGACCTGTGGGGCCGCAAGCGCACCTTCGTCACCGGCCTGGCCGGCTTCGCCGTCGCCTCGGCGCTCGGCGGCGCGGCCACCAACGAGGCGATGATGTTCGGCTCCCGCGCCCTCCAGGGCGTCTTCGGCGCCCTGCTCGCGCCCGCCGCGCTCTCCCTGCTCGCCGTGATGTTCACGGACGCCAAGGAGCGCGCCAAGGCGTTCGGCATCTACGGCGCGATCGCCGGTGGCGGCGGCGCCGTCGGCCTGATCCTCGGCGGTTTCCTCACCGAGTACCTGAACTGGCGCTGGACGTTCTTCGTCAACATCCCGTTCGCGATCGTCGCGGCGGCCGGCGCCTACCTCGTCATCCGGGAACCGCAGGGCAGCCGCAACCGCTCGCCCCTCGACGTGCCCGGCGTCATCCTCTCCACGCTCGGCCTGGTCGCGCTCGTCTACGGCTTCACCCGCGCCGAGTCGAACGGCTGGAGCGACGCGGTGACGGTCGGCATGTTCGTCGGCGCGGCCGTGCTGCTGCTCGCCTTCGTGGTCGTCGAGTCGAAGGTCAAGGCCCCGCTGCTGCCGCTGCGCGTCGTCACCGAGCGCAACCGGGGCGGGATCTACCTCTCGCTGGGCCTCGCGATCATCGCGATGTTCGGGCTGTTCCTCTTCCTCACCTACTACCTGCAGATCGTGCAGGGCTACTCGCCGGTCAAGACCGGCTTCGCCTTCCTGCCGATGATCGCGGGCATGATCACGGGCTCCACGCAGATCGGTACCCGGCTGATGACCCGGGTCGCGCCCCGGCTGCTGATGGGCCCGGGCTTCCTGGTCGCCGCCCTCGGCATGCTGCTGCTGACCCAGCTGGAGATCGACACGTCCTACACCGCCGTGCTGCTGCCCGGCATGCTGCTGCTCGGCCTCGGCATGGGTACGGCCTTCATGCCGGCCATGTCCATGGCCACCCAGGGCGTCGAGCCCCGGGACGCCGGCGTCGCCTCCGCGATGGTCAACACCTCGCAGCAGGTGGGCGGTGCGATCGGTACGGCGCTGCTGAACACGATCGCCGCCTCGGCCACCACGTCCTACATCGCCGACCACATCGGCGGCGCCGCCTCCCGCTCCCAGCAGCAGCTGGTCCAGCTGGAGGGCCAGGTGCAGGGCTACACCAGCGCGATCTGGTTCGCCGTCGGCATCCTGGTGGCCGCCGCGGTGATCGCCCTGACCTTCGTCAACGCCGGGCGGCCGGGCGGCACCACCGTCACGGGTTCCGGTGCGGGCGACGCCGTCGAGGACGAGCTGCCGGTGCCGGTCGTCGCCCACTGACGCCGGACACCGCACCCCTTCGGGTCTCCTGTTCCATCCGTGCGCAGGGGGAGGGGACGCCCCCGGCGCACGGCTCCCAGGACCTGCCCCGGCCGCGCGCTCAGCGCAGCCAGGGCAGGTCCGCGCCCGCTTCGCTGGGCTGAAGTCCCTCGGCGACGATCCGCATGATCTCGCCGAGGGACTTCTGCTGTTCGGGGGTGAGTCGGTCGAACACGGCCTGGCGCACGGCCTCCACATGTCCCGGCGCGGTCTGCCCGAGGACCGCGTAGCCCTCGTCCGTGAGCACCGCGAACTGGCCCCGCTTGTCGGAGGGGCAGTCCTCGCGGCGCACCCAGCCGTTCTTCTCCAGCCGCGCGATCGCGTGCGAGAGGCGGGAGCGGGTGATCTTCGCGTACCGGGCCAGCTCCGTCATCCGCAGCCGCCGCCGGGGTGACTCGGCGAGCTTGACCAGCAGGCCGTAGTAGACGTGCGGCATCCCCGCGTCGCGCTGGAGCTGACGGTCGAGATGGTCCTCGAGGAGGGTGGCGGCCTCGATGTACGAGCGCCAGACGCGCTGTTCCTCGGCGCTGAGCCAGCGGGGCTCGTCGGCGGGGGACGGGATGGGTGCCGTGTTCATGTATCCCATCGTACGGAACCACTGCTTGAAATTTAAACAATGGGCGGGTAGATTCCTGAACAGCAGAGCTTGAGTTTTCAAGCAGTTCAGCAAGGCCAGCAGTACTGGAGGAGGCCCCATGTCCGCCGCCCCCCGGGAGCGCATGCCCGCCCTCTATCTGAGCCACGGCGCCCCGCCGCTCGCCGACGACCCCGTCTGGCCCGGCGAGCTCGCCGCGTGGGCCGCGGACCTGCCCCGCCCCCGGGCCGTCCTGGTCGTCTCCGCCCACTGGGAGGAGGCCCCGCTCGCCCTCGGCGCCACCCGGACCGTCCCCCTGGTCTACGACTTCTGGGGCTTCCCCGAGCACTACTACCAGGTGCGCTACGAGGCTCCGGGAGCCCCCGCGCTCGCCGAGTCCGTGCGCAAGCTGCTGCGTGCCCCCGGGACGCCCGTACAGGACGTCCCCGACCGCGGCCTCGACCACGGTGCGTACGTGCCGCTGGTCGAGATGTACCCCGGCGCCGACATCCCGGTCCTCCAGGTCTCCATGCCGACCCTCGACCCGGCGCGGCTCATGGAGATCGGCCGCAGGCTCGCGCCGCTGCGCGACGAGGGCGTCCTGATCATCGGCTCCGGCTTCTTCACCCACAACCTGGCCGCCCTGCGCCGGTCCGGCGTCCCCGGCTGGTCCGCCGAGTTCGACGACTGGGGCAGGCGCGCGCTGGACGCCGGTGACGTGGACGCGCTGCTCGACTTCACCCACAAGTCCCCGGCGGGCCTGCTCGCCCACCCGCGCACCGAGCACTTCGCCCCGCTGTTCGTGACGATGGGGGCCGCGGACGCCGCCGGCGAACTGGATCTGCGCAGGTCCGTGATCGACGGGTTCTGGATGGGGCTGGCCAAGCGGTCGGTGCAGTTCGGCTGACCTGGGCGGGCAGGGGCGGGCAGGGGCGGCTGGGGGAGGGTCGGCCAGGGCGGGCCGGGGGCCCTACAGCGGCTTCTCGTACCAGGCCACGTCCCAGTACCGGCCGAACTTGCGGCCCACCTCGCGGTACGTGCCGACAGGGCGGAAGCCGAGGCGCGTGTGCAGCCGGACGGACGCCTCGTTGGGCTGGGTGATGCCCGCGTAGGCGCGGTGCAGGTCCTGGCCCGCCAGGGCCTCGAAGAGGGCCGTGTAGAGAAGCGTGCCGATGCCCCGGCCACCGGCGTGCGGGGCCACGTAGACGGTGGTCTCCACCGAGGTCCCGTACGCGGCCTTCGCGCGGTAGGGGCTGGACGTGGCGTACCCCAGGATCGTCCGCGAGTCCGCGTCCGTGGCAACCCTCAGGCGGTACGGGCCGTCTTCAGGGTGGGAGAGCAGCCACGGGCGGCGCTCCCGCGGAGTGAACGGTTCGGTGTCGAACGTGAGGGGCGTCTCGCGTACGTAGTGGTTGTAGAGGTCGGTGAGGGGCTCGAGGTCGTCCTCGACCCACGGTCTGACCTGGACCTCAGTACGTTCCGTCGGCATCGTGCCTCCCTGTGTGGCGGCACAGGGTACTGCATGATCAGAAAAATCGGAGGGAGCGCTGGGAATTCTGTCCGGTTTCCAGTCGTTGTTTCCATCGGATGCAGGGCACCCGAGGAGAGTCCCGAGAGAGACAGGAGCGTCCCGAGAGTGGATCGGGACCGGAGACGACCCCACAGGTGACCGACGTCCACAGGACCGCCCGCTGAACCACCATCGCAAGGGAGCACGCATGGCAACCCGTGCCGTCGCCCGTCGTAAGTCCGCCACCGGCGAGACGAGCGCCGCGGCAACCAGCGTCCGCGCCAACGGCGGCGAGCTCGCCGACCGCGATCTGGTCGGCATGTACCTCGACGAGATCGCGCGCACACCGCTGCTCGACGCCGCCAAGGAGGTCGAGCTCAGCCAGACCATCGAGGCGGGTGTGTTCGCGCGGCAGGTCCTCGAAGGCTACGAGGAGACCGGGGCGGACGCCACCCGGGAGGAGCTCCAGGCCCTGATCGACGAGAGCGAGCGGGCGAAGGACGTCTTCATCCGTTCCAACCTCCGTCTGGTCGTCGCGGTCGCCCGCCGCTACCCGCGCAGCGGCCTGCCGCTTCTCGACCTCATCCAGGAGGGCAACGCCGGCCTGGTCCGCGCGGTCGAGAAGTTCGACTACCGCAAGGGCTTCAAGTTCTCCACGTACGCGACCTGGTGGATCCGCCAGGCCATCACCCGGTCCATCGCCGACCAGTCCCGCACCATCCGGCTCCCCGTCCACCTGGTGGAGGAGCTGGGCAGGATCCGGCGCGTGCAGCGCGAGTTCAACCGCGAGCACGGCCGCGAGCCGGAGCCCGCCGAGATCGCCGCCGAGCTGGGCTCGACGCCCGAGCGCGTCACCGACGTCCTCGACTGGGCCCGCGACCCGGTCTCGCTGAACATGTCGGTGGACGACGAGGGCGAGACCCAGTTCGGCGACCTGCTGGAGGACACCTCGGCCGTGTCGCCCGAGCAGTCGGTGATGACGCTGCTGCGCAGCGAGGAGCTCGACGACCTCATCGGCCGCCTCGACCCGCGCACGGCCTCCATCATCAAGATGCGGTACGGCATCGACGACGGCCGCGAGCGTACGCTGACCGAGGTCGGCAAGGAGCACGGACTGACGCGCGAGCGCATCCGGCAGATCGAGAAGCACGCGCTGCTGGAGCTGAAGAAGCTGGCCCGCGACACCGGCTTCGAGGCGGCGGCGTAGGCAGGACGCGGCACGGCCGGCGGCACCGCCCGCGACGATCGCGCCGCCGGCGCCCGTGAGGGAGGGGGCGTGGCGTGATGCGTGGGGCGCACGCCGGTGGCCGAACCCCGCGCAAACATGGCCGTACAACGCTGCTTCAACCGGCGGGGGCCCGGGAAAAACTACTCCGGGCCCAGCGGTTCCGCCCCGGACCACCGCCTCGCGGACCGGCCTACGGGCCACCCAGGACCACGTCCCGACGCACTCCCCCCGGCGCCGGGACGCTCCCGAGCCGGGCTCGGCGCCCCTTCCCCCCGGGGTGCCGCAGCCCGGCTCCTTCCGTGTGGGAGCGCGGACGCGCACCGTCGCGCAGCGAGGCGGACGCACCGGGCGGTTCACCAGGGCGGCGGGACACCCCGGACCTGAACCCCGGGGTGGCCCGCCGGATGGCAGATTCTGCCACAGCGGCATAGCCTGCCGAAGTGAGCAGCTCCACCCCCGCATCGTCCGGCCACCCCGCGTCGTCCGGCCACCCCGTCCCGTCCGCCGGTCCGGCGCCCCTCGCCTCCTCCCCGCCGTCCGCCTCCGGTACCGGGGAGCTCTCCCTGACCGAGCGGCGCAAGGCCGAGACCCGGATGGCCATCGCCCGCGCGGCGGCCCGCCTCTTCGTCGGGCAGGGGCTGCGGGCCACCCGGGCCGAGGACATCGCCCGCGCCGCCGGCGTCGCCCCGCGCACCTTCTACCGCTACTTCGCCACCAAGGAGGAGGCCGTCGCCCCGCTCTACGCGCTGGGCGCCGAGCGCTGGGCGGCGGCGGTGCGCGAGGCCCCCGCCGCGCTGAGCCCGTCCGAGGCGCTGGAACACGCCGTGCGGCACACGCTGACCCCGGGCGCCGGCGTCTCGGCGGCCTCCTGGGAATGGGCCCGCACGCTCATCCGGCTGGCCGAGAGCAGCCCGGCCCTGCGCAAGGTGTGGGCGGAGGTCTGCCACACGACGGAGCGGGCCCTGGTGGAGGTGCTGGCCGAGCGGATGTCCGGCGGCGACGACAACGTTGCCGCGCGCCTGAGGGACACGCCCGAACTGCACTTCGGCGCCGCCGTCGCGGGGGCGGCGGTACGGGTGGCGGTGGAGCGCTGGGCGTCCTCCCCCGACGCCGCCCGCAGTCCCCTGGAGCCGGCCCTGCGCAACCTGGAAGCCATGCGGGGGTTCACGTGGGAGCCCGGCCCCCGGCCCTAGGCCGACGGCGCGTGGGGCGTGGAGCGTGGGGCGTGGGGCGTGGGGCGTGGCACCCACGGTGTCCTCCGCGCCCCCGTGGGTCACAAGCCCTCCCCCCTCGGCGGTCACGGCCCCTCCGCCGCCCTAGCCAACCGCGCCCCCAGCCGTCGTACGCACTCCACGAGCTCCACCGGCTCCCGCACCCGGAAGTCCACGTCCAGCATCGCGAGACGCAGCGCCATCCACTCCACCGAGTCGGACACGGTCGCCCGCAGGACGCACGACGTGCCGTCGTCCGCCGCCTCGGGTGCCCCCAGCCACTGCGGGAGGCGTGCCGCGACGACCTCGGCCGGGGCGTCGAAGGCGACCACGATCCCGTACGAGCCGGCCTGCCGCTGCATCGAGCGCCGCAGGTACTCCGCCGCGCTCCCGGTCGGCAGCTCGCGCGGAGCGAACCGCGCCCCGGTCGCCGACGGCTCGCTCACCCGGTCCACCCGGAAGGTCCGCCAGTCCTCCCGGTCGAGGTCGTAGGCGACCAGGTACCAGCGGCGCCCCGTCGACACCAGCCGGTACGGCTCGGTCACGCGCCGCGACTCGGTGCCGTCCCCCGCGCGGTAGGCGAACCGCAGCCGCTCCCGCCCGGCCACCGTGGACGCCATGACGGTCAGCGTCTCGGGGGCGATGCTCGGGCCGTCCCCGCTGGTCAGCGGTGTGGTCGCGGCCTGGAGCGTGGCGACGCGATGGCGTAGCCGCGACGGCAGCACCTGTTCCAGCTTGGCCAGCGCCCGCACCGACGCCTCGTCCACGCCCTCCACCGCGTGCCCGGCGCCGGCCCGCAGCCCGACCGCGATCGCCACCGCCTCCTCGTCGTCGAGGACGAGCGGCGGCATCGCCTTGCCGGCCACCAGCCGGTAGCCCCCGTCGGCGCCCATGGTCGCCTGTACCGGATAGCCCAGCTCGCGCAGCCGGTCGATGTCCCGGCGGACCGTGCGACGGGAGACCCCGAGCCGGTCGGCCAGCTCGCCGCCGGGCCACTCGCGGGGCGTCTGGAGGAGGGAGAGGAGCGTCAGCAGCCGGGCCGGAGTATCCGTCGTCATGATGCCGAGGATGCCGCATATCTAGGACCGGATCTGTCCTATTGAGGGCCTAGCTTCGTTCCATGACCTTCTCGCACACCCCGGATCCCGCCCCGGCCCGGCAGGCCGCCGGCGACCGCCGTCGCTGGTTCGCCCTCGCGATCGTGATGACCGCCGCCTTCATGGACCTGGTCGACGTCACCATCGTCAACATCGCGATCCCGTCGATCCAGCGGGACGAGGGCGCCACCTTCAGCCAGATCCAGTGGATCACCGCCGGTTACGCCCTCGCCTTCGCCGCCGGCCTGATCACCGGCGGACGGCTCGGCGACATACACGGCCGCAAGCGGGTGTTCCTCGTCGGCATCGGCGGCTTCACCGTGGCGTCCGCGCTGTGCGGCCTCGCCGTGAACCCGGAGATGCTGGTCGCCTCCCGCATCCTCCAGGGCGCCATGGCGGCGCTGATGGTGCCGCAGGTGCTGTCGATCGTGCACGCCACCTTCCCTGCGCACGAACGCGGCAAGGTGTTCGGCCTGTTCGGCGCGATCGTCGGCCTGGGTGCCGTGTCCGGCCCGCTGCTGGGTGCCCTGCTCACCGAGTGGAACCTGTTCGGGCTCGAGTGGCGGCCCATCTTCCTCATCAACCTGCCGGTCGGCGTCGCCGGACTCGTCCTCGGCAGCCGCTACATCACCGAGTCGAAGGCGCCGCGCGCCCTCAAACTCGACCTGGTCGGGGTCGCCCTGGTCACCCTCGGTCTGCTGATGCTGGTCTACCCGCTCACCCGGGGCCGTGAGCTGGGCTGGCCGCTGTGGGGGTACCTCTCGATGGCCGGCGCGGTCGTGGTCCTCGCGGTGCTGGTGGCGTACGAGCGGCGCAAGAGCGCCCGGGACGGTTCGCCGCTGGTCGAACTGTCGCTGTTCCGGGTGAAGAGCTTCGCGGCCGGTATCGCCGTGCAGACCGTGTTCGGTGTCGCGCTCGGCGTCTTCTTCCTGGTGTGGACGCTGTACATGCAGGTGGGGCTCGGCTGGAGCCCGCTGCGGGCCGGACTGACGGGCGTGCCGTTCTCGCTCGCCGTCTCCGTGGCGGCCGGGGTGTCGGTGCAGAAGCTGGTGCCGCGCTTCGGACGCAAGGTGCTCCAGGCCGGCGCGCTGGTGATGGCGGCCGGTGTCCTGCTCTACATCTGGGAGTCCGCGCACTACGGCCTCGGCGTCACGTCCTGGCAGATGGCGCTGCCGCTCGTCGTCATGGGCGTCGGCATGGGCCTGATCGTCGCCCCGCTGACGGACGCGGTGCTGTCCCAGGTGCCGCGGGAGCACGCCGGGGCCGCGTCCGGGCTCATCAACACCGTGCAGCAGATGGGCAACGCGCTCGGGCTCGGCCTGGTGTCGGTGGTCTTCTTCGGCACGATGAGCGACCACTTGGCCCCGGCCCGCGTCGGCCCTGCCTATGCGGACGCCTTCGAGAACGCGCTGGGCTGGGTGGCCGCCGTCCTGGCCGTGATCTTCCTGCTGATGTTCGCGCTGCCCAAGCGGCCCGCCCAGCACGTGGAGGGGGCGCAGGACGACACGGGCCCGGCGCTGAAGAAGGAGCCCACGCTGGTCTGATCACCGCGTCCCCGCGGGCGGCGAAGGGGGCGGGTCCGGCACTCCGGTGCGGCCCCGCCCCCTTCGCCGCCCGCGCTCTCCCACCCCTGTTCCGCTCTCCCCCACCGCATGTCTGTTCATGCCCGTTCGTGTGGGACTGCTTCCGCTTCTCTGTTTACAAAGCGGAATGCCGGGCGTAGCCTCCCGTGAAACCACAGGTTCGGGCATGAGGTGGAGGCGAACAGGCATGTACGCACCGGAGCGGCAGCAGGAGATCCTCCGGCTCGCCCGGGACGGCGGCCGGGTGGACGTGGTGTCGCTGGCCGAGGAGTTCCAGGTGACGGCGGAGACGATCCGCCGGGACCTGAAGGCCCTCGACCGCGCCGGTGTGCTCCGCCGGGTGCACGGGGGCGCCATCCCCGCCGGCCGGCTCGACTTCGAGCCCGACCTCGCCGAGCGCGAGTCCACGGCGGCCGACGAGAAGGACCGCATCGCCAAGGCGGCCCTGGCGGAGCTGCCGGCCGACGGCACCGTGATCCTCGACGCCGGTTCGACGGTGGCCCTGCTGGCCGCGGCCATCCCGCCGGAGGCCTCGCTGACCGTCGTCACCCACAGCCTGCCCATCGCGGCCCGCCTCGCCGACCACCCCGGCATCCAGCTGCACCTGGTCGGCGGGCGCGTGCGGCACCGTACGCGCGCCGCCGTGGACGCCTGGGCGCTGCGCGCGTACGGCGAGATCCGCGCCGACGTGGCCCTGGTGGCCGCCAACGGCTTCTCCGCCGGGCACGGCCTGACCACGCCCGACCTCGCCGAGGCCGCCGTGAAACGCGCCGCCGTCGCGGCCGCCCGGCGCGTGGTGCTGCTCGCCGACTCCTCCAAGCACGGGCAGGAGCACTTCGCCCGCTTCGGTGCGCTGAGCGACGTGGACCTGTTGATCACCGACAGCGGGCTGAGCCCCGACGACGCCGCCGCCGTCGAGCAGGCCGGCCCGGAAGTGGTCCGCGCATGATCCTCACCGTCACCCCCAACCCGTCCCTGGACCGCACCTACGAGGTGCCCTCCCTGGACCGCGGCGAGGTCGTCCGCGCCACCGGCGAGCGCGTGGACCCGGGCGGCAAGGGCGTCAACGTCTCGCGCGCGGTGGCGGCCGCGGGCCGGCGTACCGTGGCGGTGCTGCCGCTCGGCGGCGCCCCCGGCACTCTCGTGGCCGACCTGCTCGACGCCCAGGGCATCGAGGTGGCGGCGGTGCCGATCGCCGGCGCCACCCGGTCCAACATCGCGCTCGCCGAGGCCGACGGCGTCCTGACGAAGATCAACGCACCGGGGCCCGAACTGTCGCAGGCCGAGCGGGACCTGCTGCTGGAGACCGTGCGGCGGCAGTCCCGCGGCGCCGACTGGATCGCCTGCTGCGGCAGCCTGCCCCGCCCGCTGGCCCCCTCCTGGTACGCGGCCCTGGTCGCCCGGGCGCACGCCGCCGGGGTCCGCATCGCCCTGGACACCTCCGGACCCGCCCTCCTGCACGCACTGCGCGAACGCCCCGACGTGGTCAAGCCGAACGCCGAGGAACTGGCCCAGGCCGTCGGACGCCCCCTGGCCACCGTCGGCGACGCCCTGAAGGCCGCGGAGGAGCTGCGCGAGCTGGGCGCCCGGTCCGTACTGGCCAGCCTGGGCGCCGACGGACAGCTGCTCGTGGACGACGCGGGCGCCTGGTTCGGCAGCGCCCGCGTGGCGGCCGTACGCAGCAACGTCGGCGCCGGTGACTCCTCGCTCGCCGGGTTCCTCGTCGCCGGCGGTGCGGGGCCGGACGCCCTCGCCTCCGCCGTCGCGCACGGCGCGGCCGCCGTCCAGCTCCCCGGCAGCGTGATGCCCGCGCCGGCCGACCTCGACCCGGGCGCGGTGACGGTCACGGCCGAGGTGCCGGTGGACCGCGCGCTGCGGGAGCCGGCGTCATGACCGTCGCGTGCGTGGCCCTTTCCCCAGTGACGGGCGGGTCCGTACCCCGGACGCCCGTCGCCGCCGTCCCGGGCCGCCGTGGCCCGGGCCCCCGACCCCACCGCAGCACTCCCTCCCCTCTCCCCGTCCGTACCCCCGCCCCCCTCCCCGTCCTCGCCCACCACCTCACCTCCCGGGCGATACGCGAGCTAAGGAGCCCGCGATGAGCGACATGATCACCGCGGATCTGGTCGACCTCGACCTGTCCGCCGACACCAAGGAAGCGGCGGCACGTGCCCTCGCCGGGCGGATGGCGGCCCTGGGCCGGGTGACCGACCTGGAGGGCTTCCTGGCCGACGTGGCCGCCCGCGAGGCGCAGATGCCGACCGGCCTCGACGGCGGCATCGGCATCCCGCACTGCCGCAGCGAGCACGTCACCGAGCCGACGCTCGCCTTCGGGCGCAGCGCGGACGGCATCGACTTCGGGGCGGCGGACGGCCCGGCCGACCTGGTCTTCCTGATCGCCGCGCCGGCGGGTGCCGACGACGCCCACCTGACGATCCTCTCCGCCCTGGCCCGGCAGCTCATGAACGCCGAGTTCACCACCGCGCTGCGGTCGGCGGGCGAGGCGGGGGAGGCCGTGGCACTGATCCGGGGCGAGGCGCCGGCCGACCTCGCGGGCGGACCCCGTACCGCGGACGGACCCGCGGGCGCCCAGGACCCCGTGGCGGACTCGGCGGCGGCCTCCGCCGAGCCCGCCACGGACAGCACCGGCAGGGCGGACGCGGCGGAGGCCGGCCGGGCGCCGGGGGCGGGGGCGGAGGAGCCGGCCGCACCCGGGCACCCCTTCCGCATCGTCGCCGTCACCTCCTGCCCCACCGGCATCGCGCACACCTACATGGCCGCCGAGGCGCTGGAGAACGCGGGCCGTGAGGCGGGTGTCGAGGTCGTCGTCGAGACCCAGGGATCGGCCGGCTTCAGCCGCCTCGACCCGGCGGTGATCGCGGCGGCGGACGGCGTGATCCTCGCCCATGACGTGCCCGTGCGCGAGAAGGACCGCTTCGCCGGGAAACCCACCGTCGACACCGGCGTCAAGGCCGCCGTGAACCGGCCCGGCGAACTGATCGGCGAGGTCCGCGCCAAGGCGGCCCGCGGCGAGGTCACGGCCGCCGGGCCGGCCGGCGGGGCGCCCGCCGAGCGCGGCCGCGAGGCCGGTGAGGGGTACGGCACCACACTGCGCAAGTGGCTGATGTCCGGCGTCAGTTACATGGTCCCGTTCGTCGCGGCCGGCGGTCTGCTCATCGCCCTCGGCTTCGCGATCGGCGGCTACGAGATCAACAAGGCGCCGTCGGTGACGGACCACTTCGTGTGGACGCAGGTCGACAGCTGGGCGGCGCTGCTGTTCCAGATCGGCGGCGTGGCCTTCGCCTTCCTCGTCCCGGTGCTGGCCGGCTACATCGCCTACGGCATGGCCGACCGGCCCGGCCTGGTGCCCGGCTTCGTCGGCGGCTCGATCGCGCTGACCATCGACGCCGGTTTCCTCGGTGGTCTGGCGGCCGGTCTGCTCTCCGGTGCCGTGGTGATGGCCATCCAGCGGATACGGATCCCGGCGGTGCTGCGCGGCATCATGCCGGTGGTGGTGATCCCGCTGATCTCCGCGGCCGTCGTCGGGTTCCTGATGTTCGTGGTGATCGGCAAACCCATCGCCTCCGCGCAGCAGGCGATGACCGACTGGCTGGGCGACCTGTCCGGCGCCAACGCCGTCCTGCTCGGCGCCCTGCTCGGCCTCATGATGTGCTTCGACCTGGGCGGCCCGGTCAACAAGGTCGCCTACGCCTTCGCCACCGCCGGCATCGCCGTGTCGGACCCGAGCGACTCCGCGATGAAGATCATGGCCGCGGTCATGGCGGCGGGCATGGTCCCGCCGCTGGCGATGGCCCTGGCCACGACCGTCCGCGCCCGGCTCTTCGACGCCGCCGAGCGCGAGAACGGCAAGGCCGCCTGGGTGCTGGGCGCCTCCTTCATCTCCGAGGGCGCCATCCCGTTCGCCGCCGCCGACCCGCTGCGGGTCATCCCGGCGTCCATGGCGGGCGGCGCGCTGACCGGGGCGCTGTCGATGGCCTTCGGTGCCACGCTGCGCGCCCCGCACGGCGGCGTCTTCGTGGTCCCCCTCATCGGCAATCCGCTGCTCTACCTGGTCGCGATCGCGGCGGGCGTCTGCGTCACCACGGCCCTGGTGGTCGTCCTCAAGGGCCTGCGCAGGCCGGCGCCCGGAGTGGCGGCCCAGGGGCCCGGCGACGCCGATCCGTCCGCCGCGGCGCCGGGAACGAAGCGGCCGGTGGCCGCGTAGGGCGTGAGCGACGTCGATCCGGCGTTCTCCGGGCCGGGTTCCGACGGGGCCCGGCCCGGTCGCGTCGCCCCGCGGGAGCCGGTCTCCCGGAGGCGCGCGGGCTCCTCGTCGCGGGGACGCTCAGGAGACCTGCGCCGCGCGCAGCTCCATCGCCCGCCGGGCGGCGTCCTCGCTCTCGTACACCTCGCACATGTGCCGCCCGTCGGGCGTGGCCGTGTGCTCGACCTCCCAGAGGGAGAGCTCGGCGCCGTCACGCAGCAGGAAGGCGTGCTCGTAGAGCGAGAAGCCGACGCGGGCGCGGCCCGCGCGGCCGGGGCCGCCGAAGGCCTGGGTGATCCGGTGCCCGGACGCCGTCGCCAGCCGGGCGGCGAGGTCGGCGCCGGGCCGGTCCGGGTTCTCCGCGCGGCGCAGCAGCCGGCGGGCATGGTCCGCCGAGGCGTCCGGGACGTAGGCGTGCCGCGGGGCGGGGGCCGCAGAAAGCTGCACCTGCACCGGCAGTTCGAAGTCGGGTGCGTCCGGCGGCAGGGCCAGCCGGGCGGTGGCGGTGCGCAGCTCCTCCTCGTCGACGTACACCTCGTGCTGCGGTTCGCTGCCCGGCGCGGTGTTGTGCACGATCTCCCAGAGGGTGAGCGCGGAGCCGTCGGCGAGCAGCCAGGTGTGGCGGTACGTCTCGCGGTGCAGGCCCGCGCTGTGGTGCGCGGAGTGCAGCGAACCGTCGTGCGCCAGCGCGCAGTCCAGCTGCCGTATCGTCTCGTCGGGCAGCTCGAACGAGTTCAGGGCGCGACCCAGCAGTCGCATGAGGTGCTCCTCCGGAGACTCCGGCGACTCGGGTGGTTCGTACGCTGCCGTCTCGTACGGAACGCTCAAGGTTTCTCCCGGCGTTGCTGCATGTCACCTTGTGGGTGCATACCGTAGCCCCTCGGTCGGACATCATGTCCGGGAACCGAGAAAACGTACGCACGAAAAACGAGCGGGCCGCGCGAAATGTTCCCGCGCGACCCGACGGTCACTCAAAAAACGCTGCTCAGGGGGTCGGTCGGCCGGTCAGACGGCGCTGCCGTCGACCCACTCGCCCCATGCCATGTTCCAGCCGTTGAGGCCGTTGTCCGGCGCGATCGCACCGTCCGGGGAGTTCTTGACGGTCACCACGTCCCCGATCAGCGAGTTGTCGTAGAACCACTTGCCGTCGGTGGCGCCCTGCCCGCCCTGGGCGTCCCGCAGCCCGACGCAGCCGTGGCTGGTGCCCTGGACGCCGAAGGGCGGATTGCCGCGGTCGTACCAGTAGTTGCCGTGGACGAAGGTGCCGGACTGGCTCAGCCGCATCGCGTGCGGCACGTCCGGGATGTCGTACTCCCCGCCGAAGCCGACCGTCGACCCGTCCATGTGCGTCCGCTCGGACTTCTCCGAGATGACCATCTGCCCGTTGTACGTAGGGTTCTCGGCGCTGCCCGCCGAGATCGGGACCGACTTGAGGGTCTTGCCGTCGCGCACGACCGTCATGGTCTGCGTGTCCGCGTCGACCGTGGAGACCTGGGCACGGCCCACCGTGAAGGTGACGGTCTTGCGCTGCACGCCGTGGATGCCGTTCGCACCCTCGACCCCGTCCAGGTCGATCTTCATGGTGACCTTGGAGCCGGCCTTCCAGTACTCCTCGGGCCGGAAGTCGAGCCGCTGGTCACCGAACCAGTGCCCGACCACCTCCTGGCCGCTGCTGGAGGTGACCGTGATGTGCGACTGCACGTTCTTCCGGTCGCTGATCGCCTTGTCGAAGGTGAACGACACCGGCATCCCCACACCCACCGTGGTGCCGCCGTCCGGGGTGTACGAGCCGATGAAGCTGTTGGCCGAGGAGACGGTCGTGAAGACCGAGTCGGCGGCGGCCGTACGGCCGTTCGCGTCCTTGGCCTGTGCCGTGATCCGGTACTTGGTGCCCCGCTCCAGCTGCTCCTTCGGCTTCCAACTGCCGCCGTCCGCCGACACCGCGCCCGGCACGGCCGCGCCCGTCTCGGCCACCGTCATCCGCACGTCGGTCAGCCGGCCGTCGCTGACCTTCACGCCGGTCGCGTTGATCGAGGCGCCGGTCGAGCCGTCCTTCGCCGAGATCACGACCTCCGCCACCGAGGTCTTCGCGGAGTCCGCGCCGCCCTTGCCGTCCTTCTTGTCCTCCGCGCTGGCGCTTCCGCCGCAGGCGGTGAGGGCGAGGGCGCCGACGACCAGGGCGGCGACCGCCACCGGTACGCGCCGCGATGCTATGTCCGCCGTTGTCACGGGCTGCTCCAGGTTCAGGTGTCGTACGGTGTCCGCTTCAGCCCTGTAGAGGCGGTCGACGACCGCCGGGGTTCCCACCGGTCGCCCGGAACGCCGACGCGTGACAGAACCGGGACAATCACCCGCCCGTCCGCCCAACCGGCCCCCAAACGCCGCCCGTAGAGCCTCGCGCCCGACCCCGCCCGACCCCCTGCCGCCGCTCGCGAACCACCCCGCACCGGCTGGGACGGGTCGCCCGACGACGCTTCCGGCCGGCGCCGGGCGGAGGCACTCAGGGCTGCTCCACCCCGTACAGCTCCTCGTAGGACGGCCACGCCCCGCCCGGCCCGTCCACGGGCCCGGCGGCCCGTACGGCGCGCACGATCGCGCGGGTCACCACGTCCGCGCCCGCCGCCAGCACCTCGTTCAGCGCGAGCGGCTGACGCGGGTCGAGAGGGCGCTCGCCGGTCGCCAGGGCGAACACCGTGTCCCCGTCGCTGAGCAGGTGCACCGGCCGGACCGCCCGGGCGATGCCGTCGTGCGAGGTGCCGGCCAGCTTCTGCGCCTGTGCCTTGGACAGGTCCGCGTCGGTGGCGACCACGGCGAGCGTGGTGTTCAACGGCGGCGGCGCGTTCCTCGCCGCGACCTCGTCGAGACGCCGGCCGGCGGCCGCGTGGACGGCGGGTGCCGGATGGCGGACCCGCCCACCCCGGAACAACTCCCCGTACAGAACCCCCGTCTCCGGATCCGTCACCGACCCCGCCGCGTTGGCCACGACCAGCGCCGCCACCGTGATCCCCGAGTCCAGCACGGTGCTCGCCGTGCCGATCCCGCCCTTCAGCGTGCCGACCACGGCTCCCGTGCCCGCCCCCACGCAGCCCTCGGCGACCTCCGCGCCCGGTCCGCTCGCGTGGGCCGCCTCGACCGCCGCCCGTCCCGTGGCCGCGTCCGGCCTGGCCCGGAAGTCGCCCCCGCGCCCCAGGTCGAAGACGCAGGCCGCGGGCACCACCGGCACGACGTGAGCGGGGTCCGGGCCGACGCGCACCCCACGCCGGTGCTCCTCCAGCCAGGCCATCACCCCCGACGCGGCGTCGAGCCCGTACGCGCTGCCCCCGGTCAGCACCACCGCCTGCACCTTCCGCACCAGGTTCCGCGGATCGAGCGCGTCGGTCTCCTTGGTGCCGGGGCCGCCTCCGCGCACGTCCACGCCGGCGACCGCCCCGCCCTCCGGCGCGAGCACCACCGTCGTGCCCGTGAGCCACCCGTCGCCGGTCCGCGTCGCATGCCCCACCGACAGGCCGGCGACATCCGTCAATGCGTCAACTGTCATGCCGCCAGTCTCGACGAGGCACGGGCACGGTCTCGACTAGGCACGGGCACGGGCACGGGCGCGGTCTCGACGAGGTGCGGGCATGGGCGCGGTCTCGACGAGGTGCGGGCATGGGCGCGGTCTCGACGAGGTGCGGCCCGGTTTTCGAGGCGGCCCGGCCCGGTCCCGACGCGGCGCGGGCACGTCTCCGCGGGTGCAGGCGCGGTCTCCACGGGCGACGGGCACGGTCGCCACGCGGCCCGGGCGCGGGCGGGCGGAGACACGAGCACGGCGGAGGACGCCCAGGCGGTATCAGGCGTCCGGCGTCACCTGTTCCCGGCGGTGGACACTCCGCCGCGCGGTCAGCGCCACCCCCGCCGTCACGGCCAGCGCCAGGACGATCCCGGCCACGAGCACGGCCATGTCGCCGAGGAAGGTGCAGCAGATCACGAGCAGCGCGGCCGTCGGCAGGACCAGCTGCTCGGCCAGGCCGACCTTGAAGTGCCGGGCGTGCAGGGCCCACACCGTGAGCAGGAAGAGCGCCGTCGGCAGGGTCACCGCCGCGGACGCCGCCAGCTCCGAGATGTGCGCCTCGCCCACCGCCTGTTCCACCGCCACCTCCAGACCGGCACCGATCGCCGCGGCGGAGGCGAACACCAGGTAGTGGCCGTAGCCCCACAGGAACGACTGCCTGCTGGACCGCAGGTACCCGTGGACGGGCACGACGAAGTAGATCCACCAGGCGGCGAAGACGATCAGCAGACCGCCCGCCGCGATCGGCAGCAGCTCGCCCAGCGCGTCGTTCTCCTCGATGCCGGACTTCACCGCGACCGTGGCCGCGGCGATGGTCTCGCCGAGCACGATGATCGTGAACAGCCCGTACCGCTCGGCGATGTGGTGCGGATGCCAGGACGACGGGTGCTTGCGCTCCGCGAAGGCCGGCACGCACAGCTCCAGCACCACCATGACCAGGAACAGCCAGCCCTGTCCGCCCTCCGGCAGGAACAGCAGCCCCAGCCAGCCGAGCTGGCAGACCAGCACGCCCCCGGCGTACCTCAGCGCCATCGCGTTCTCCGGCGGCCCGGCGGAACGGGCCGCCCTCAGCCACTGCGCCGACATGGCCACCCGCATGATCACGTAGCCGAGCACCACGGCCGTCCAGTCGTGGTCCTCGAAGGCCCGGGAGACCCCGGCCGCGAGGACCAGCACACCGGCGATCTGCACCAGGGTGACGATGCGGTAGAGCACGTCGTCGTTGTCGTACGCCGAGGCGAACCAGGTGAAGTTCATCCACGCCCACCAGACGGCGAAGAAGACCATCGCGTAGTTGAGGACGCCCTCGCCGGCATGGCTCTCGGCGACGGAGTGCACCAACTGGGCGCCCGCCTGGGCGACGGCGACCACGAAGCACAGATCGAAGAAGAGCTCCAACGGGGTGGCGGCGCGGTGCGCCTCGTGCCGGCCGCGGGCCGTCAGCCTGCGCAGGGGCGGGCGCACGCCGGGAGCGTCGGGCGGCCCCGAGGGCGCGCTTGCGGGGGTGGGACTGGACGTCATGGTCCCCAGCACAGCAGAGACGGCCCGGATGTGCTTGCGGACGCTCCCGTACGCCGGGAGGGGCGGGGAAGGCGGAGCGCCGCCCACCGGGAGGGGCGGGGAAGGCGGAGCATCGGCCGCCGGGCGAGCCGTACCCTGGAGCCATGAGTACCGCCCCCGATCCCGAGCCCCGCGCACCCCGGCCCGCGCTGGTCTTCGACGACCCGCTGGACCAGCAGACCTCGGACGACACCGACCGCGGCTGGGGCGAGCGGACCGAACGCGACAGCGCGGCCGACCTCAAGCGCTTCCTCGACGAGAAGCCGCCCCACCACCTGTGAGCGAAGCGGGCACCCGCCCGCGGTCCAGCCGTTCCCGCCGCGGGCGGCGACGGCGTTACGGGCGGTCGTGACCCGACCCGCGCTGCGCGACCAGCGCGTCGCGGATCTCCTTGAGCACCTCCAGCTCGGAGACCTCGATGATCTCCTGCGTGCTCTCCTTCGCCTTGCGACGGGCCTCCATCTTGGCCAGGTACTTCGACATGGGCAGGACCATCAGGAAGTAGACGACGGCCGCGGTGATCAGGAAGGTGAGGGTGGCGCCCAGCACCGAGCCCCAGAGGATCCGCACGCCCGTCGCACTGTCGCCGGTCCCGGTGCAGGGGCCCTTGAGACAGGAGCTGTAGCTGTCCAGGCTCTGGGTGCCGAACGCTCCGATCAGGGGGTTGATGACCCCCTTCACCACCGAGTTGACGATGTTGGTGAAGGCGGCGCCGATGACCACCGCCACCGCCAGATCGATGACGTTCCCGCGCATCAGGAAGGCCTTGAAGCCCTGCCAGACGCTCGGCTCGTTCTTCTCGCTCACCTCGGGGGCTCTCCTCGCTTGAACAGGTCTCGCCCGACCGGGGTGCGCGGGAACAGGGCGCGCACGAACGGGTCTGTCGCGGACCAGGTGGGGAACAAAACGCTCCGCAACCTACGTCAGCGTTGGGCCGTCCTGTCCAATCAGGCCCCTCGATCGAGCGACCGGAGGGCGCTGGGCGGTCGCGGGTACTCAGCACAGCGTCACCGCCAGCCGTGCCGACGCCCCCGCGCCGACCAGCCGGTGCGCGGTGGCGCGCGGCACCGAGACCACGACCAGCGCCCCGCCCGCCGTGGCCCCGTCCTCGGGCTCGGGCAGCTTCGTCACCCGCGCTCCGCGCGCGATCACCGAGGCGTCGCCCGTGCCGCCGTCGCCGGCCGCGACGACATCGACCCGGTCGCCCGGCCTGAGCAGTCGGACGGTGGCCGCGTCGGCGATCCGCAGCGGCGCCGTCACCAGCTCCGCGCCGTGCCGCTTGCGGACCTGCTCGGTGACCGGGTGCCCCCGCGCCCGCTGGGCGTCCTGGGGACCGGCTCCGGGGCGCGGGCCGGCCGCGACCAGCGCCGCGGCGGTGACGACGAGCCCGGCGGCCACCGCCCGTCGCCGGTGCCTGAGGAGCCGGTGCAGCTGCTGCCGCCCGCCGCGCACCCGCACGGGAGCGAAGTGCGGGACCTCGCAGGTGGGCGGGGCGTCGGTGCCGAGCGGCAGCGCGGCGTGACCGGTGGGACGGGACAGGGACATGGGGACCACCACCTGTGACGAGGGAACGGCTTGCGGACCCACGATGGGCCCTTCCGCCGCCGCCCGCCGGAGCCCGTGGACCACCGCCCGACTGTGGAAAACTCCGCCACTCGAACGGGACGCTCCGGTCGGTCCGGGCTTCACCGCCTGCCCAGCCCGTCCCGCGGCCTGCCAGGCTCCTGCCCCTGCCCGGCCCGTCCCGTGGCCTGCCCAGGCTCCTGCCCTGCCCGGCCCGTCCCGTGGCCTGCCCAGGCTCCTGCCCTGCCCGGCCCGTCCCGCGGCCTGCCCAGGCTCCTGCCCCCGCCCGGCCCGTCCTGCGGCCTGCCCAGGCTCCTGCCCTGCCCGGCCCGTCCCGCGGCCTGCCCAGGCTCCTGCCCCCGCCCGGCCCGTCCCGTGGCCCGCCCCGCTCCACCCAGCGCTACGGCCCCGCTCCACCCAGCGCTACGGCAGCGCGATCCCCGGGTCCATGCCGCCGAGGGCCGTCGCGCACCGGCAGTCGCGCTCCCCGGTCGCCGGAAGCGCGGCCACCGTGTCGAACAGGACGCCCCGCAGCCGGTCCACGTTCGCCGCGAACACGCGCAGGACCTCCTCGTGGGAGACCCCCTCGCCGGTCTCCGCGCCGGCGTCGAGGTCGGTGACGAGGGTCAGGGAGGTGTAGCAGAGCTCCAGTTCACGGGCGAGTGCCGCTTCCGGGTGGCCGGTCATGCCCACCACCGACCAGCCCTGCGCCCGGTGCCACAGCGACTCCGCACGCGTCCCGAAGCGCGGTCCCTCGACCACGACCAGGGTGCCGCCGTCCACGGGTTCCCAGTCGCGTCCCCGGGCCGCCTTCAGCGCGGCGGCCCGGCCGACGGCGCAGTACGGGTCGGCCAGCGAGACGTGCACGACCTTGGGCACCGTGCCGTCGGGCGTCGGCAGCCCGTCGAAGTAGGTCGACGGGCGGGTCCTCGTACGGTCGACGAACTGGTCCGGCACCAGCAGGGTCCCGGGACCGTACTCGGGGCGCAGGCCGCCGACCGCGCACGGGCCGAGGATCTGGCGCGCGCCGACCGAGCGGAGCGCCCAGAGGTTCGCCCGGTAGTTGATCCGGTGGGGCGGCAGATGGTGGCCGCGCCCGTGCCGGGGCAGGAAGGCGACCCGCCGGCCGGCGACCTCGCCGAGGAAGAGGGAGTCGCTGGGCGGCCCGTACGGGGTGTCCACCTCGACCTCGGTCACGTCGTCGAGGAACGAGTACAGACCGGAGCCGCCGATCACGCCGATCTCGGCATTCACCTTGTTCGCCATGCCCGCACCCTAGCCGCCCCGTGAAACGCCGAGGACCCCGTCGTCGGAGGACGACAGGGTCTCGGGAGGAACCGTGAAAAGGCCTCCGCAGCGGTGGAGCCCACGCGGCCCGGCGGGCCTACGCGGCCACGGACACCGCACGGCTGCCGGGAACTATGCGGCCGTGGAACCCGCGGAGCTGCCGGAGCCCGACTTCGAGGACGAACCGGAGCCCGACGACGAACCCGAGTCCGACGAAGAAGACGAAGACGAGGACGACGTCGAGGAGGTGCCCGACTTCGAGGACGACGACGGCGAGCTGCTGGACGAGCTGCCGCGGCTGTCGTTGCGGTAGAAGCCGGAGCCCTTGAAGACGATGCCGACCGCGGAGAACACCTTCTTCAGGCGCCCCTGGCAGTTCGGGCATTCGGTCAGAGCGTCGTCGGTGAACTTCTGCACCGCCTCGAGGCCCTCGCCGCACTCGGTGCACTGGTACTGGTACGTCGGCACTTGTCTTCCTCCTGGCACTCTCACTCGATGAGTGCTAACGACGGTCCATAGTGACGCATTCCTCGGGATCAGTCCACTACGGCAGGCTCTCGGTGACCGACGCCACGTGTGACCGTGCGCGCGACCTCACGCGCGTGCGGCCGGGCCGCCAGCCGCGAGCGCAACGCCAGCAGCGTCGCCAGCGCGAGCACCGTGCCGCCCATCGGCACCAGGAACCCGGCGCCGCCCCACAGCCGGTCCTCCAGCTGGCCGGAGACGGTCACGGCCGCCGCCTGGCCGAGCGCCACCGCGCCGGTGAGCCAGGTGAAGGCCTCGGTGCGGGCGCCGGCCGGGACCAGGCCCTCGACCAGGGTGTAGCCGGTGATCAGGGCGGGCGCGACGCACACGCCGACGAGCAGGCCGAGGCCGGCCAGGACCAGCACCGAGTGCGCGGCCCACAGGCCGGACGCGGTCAGCGCCAGGGCGGTGTACCCGACCAGGAGGCGCCGCTGCGGGGCGGCCTTCCAGGCGATGGCGCCGCAGGCCAGGCCGGAGAGCATGTTGCCCGCCGCGAAGACGCCGTACAGGACGCCGTTCAGCCCGGGCTCGCCGATGGACTCGGTGAACGCGGCCAGCGACACCTGCATGCCGCCGAAGACGGAACCGATGCCCAGGAAGACCACGATCAGGACGCGCACCCCGGGGATGCGCAGCGCCGGAACGTGCTCCACGCGCGCGTGGTCGCCGTCGGAGCGGCCGACCACCGGCTGGGTGCTCTTCTGCGCGGCGAACAGCAGACCGCCCACCAGGGTGAGCGCGGCCTCCGTGACCAGGCCCGCGGCCGGGTTCACGGCCGTGCACAGGGCGGTCGCCACCAGCGGGCCGAGGACGAAGGTCAGCTCGTCCGTGACGGACTCGAAGGCGGCCGCCGTGCTCATCAGGGGGGATCCCTTGAGCTTCACGGCCCAGCGGGCCCGCACCATGGGCCCGACCTGCGGCACCGAGGCGCCGGTGGGCACGGCCGCCGCGAACAGCGCCCACAGGGGTGCGTCCGCGAGGGCGAGGACGGTCAGGGTCAGACCGGACGCCGTGTGCACCAGCACGCCGGGGAGCAGCACGGCGCGCTGTCCGTGGCGGTCGGCGAGCCGGCCGCTGTAGGGGGCGAACAGGGCCATGGAGACGCCGGTGACGGCCGCCACGGCGCCCGCGACGCCGTAGGAGCCGGAGGTGTGCTGCACGAGCAGCACGATGGAGAGCGTCAGCATGGCGAAGGGCTGGCGCGCCGCGAAGCCGGGGAGCAGGAACGTCCAGGCGCCGCGGGTGCGCAGCAGCTGCCCGTACCCGGGCCGGGCGGAGGCGGGCGCGTGCGGGTCCCTCTCCTGCGACTTCTTCGACGGGGTGACCGTGGATGCCACGGCCCGTGCCTTTCTGCCGCCTGGTAGCGCGGTTCCCGTGCATGGTTCGTGGCCGTGCGGGAGCGCCGAGAGCTGTCCTCTTGCGCGGACTGCGGTAGATGCCGGAGCCCGAAAGGGGAGGGGGCGTCCCGGCCGCCATACGGTCGCGCCAGCTCTGCGTCAGGCAGAGTTGGTTCGATCAGGTGCCGCCTTCATCGTACAGGGATCAAAGGGGCGCGGCCTGTGAAAGCGAGCACCCCTCTCCCGTTCACCTGCGATTGCCGCCCGCGTCTCCGGAGTGCAGCCAGCCGGCCAGCTTGCCGCCCTGGCCGACCGCGCGCAGCCGCGCCTCGGCGGCGTCCCGGACCGGGTCGGTCGCGACCACCAGCAGCTCGTCCCCGCGCCGCAGCCCCGTCGTCGGCAGCGGCACGAACGACTTGCCGTCGCGGACGACCAGCGTGACGGCGGACCCGGCCGGCAGCCGCAGCTCGTTGACCTCGACGCCGTGCATCCTCGACCCCTCGGGGATGGTCAGCGAGAGCAGGTGCCCGCGCAGCCGCTCCAGGGGCGCCGACTCGATGCCGAGGTCGGCGGCCTCGTCGGCGTTGCCCAGGCGCAGCTTGCCGGCCAGCCAGGGCAGCGTCGGCCCCTGGACCAGGGTGTAGACGCAGACCAGCACGAAGACGATGTTGAAGATCCGGCGGCTGCCGTCGACGCCCTCCACCATGGGGATCGTCGCCAGGACGATGGGCACCGCGCCGCGCAGCCCCGCCCAGGACATCAGCGCCTTCTCCCGCCACGGCACCCGGAACGGCAGCAGGGACAGCACGACGCTCAGCGGGCGCGCCACCAGTGTCAGCACCAGCCCGATGACCAGGGCGGGCAGGATGTCGTCGCCCAGTTCGTGCGGGGTGACCAGCAGGCCGAGCAGCACGAACATGCCGATCTGCGCGAGCCAGCCGAGCCCGTCGGCGAACCCGCGGGTGGCGGGCCAGTGCGGCAGCCGGGCGTTGCCCATGACCATCGAGGCGAGGTAGACCGCCAGGAAGCCGCTGCCGTGGGCCATCGCGCCGGCCGCGTAGGCCGCGACGGCGATCGACATGACGGCGATGGGGTAGAGGCCGGAGGCGGGCAGCGCGACGTGCCGCAGCCCCCACGACCCGAGCCAGCCGACCGCGAGGCCGATGGCCGCGCCGATGGCCAGCTCCAGGGCGATCTCGCCCAGCAGCAGGTACCAGTGCTCGATCGGACCGGCCGCGGAGAAGGCGACCACGAGGATGACCACCGGGGCGTCGTTGAAGCCCGACTCGGCCTCCAACGTGCCCGTTATGCGCGCGGGCAGCGGAATCCTGCGCAGCACCGAGAAGACGGCCGCGGCGTCCGTCGAGGACACCACCGCCCCCACGATCAGCGCCTGCCGCCACTCCAGCCCGGTCAGGTAGTGGGCGCCCGCCGCCGTGACGCCGACACTGATCGCGACTCCGACCAGGGCCAGCGCGGAGGCGGCCGGCAGGGCCGGTTTCGCCTCCTTCCACTTCGTGCCGAGGCCGCCCTCGGCCAGGATCACGACCAGGGCGGCATAGCCGATGACCTGGACCAGTTCGGCGTCGTCGAACCTGATGTCGCCGATGCCGTCCTGGCCCATGGCGACGCCGATGGCCAGGTAGACGAGCAGGCTGGGGAGCCCGCTGCGCGAGGAGATCCGGACCGCCGCCACGGCGATGAGCAGGACCAGTGAGCACAGGAGCAGGAGCTGGTTGAGGTGGTGGACAGTCAGCGGCCGTTCCCTTCCCTGGCGCACAGCACGGTTCACAGCACGTACCACGGCGGGCGGGCGCGCCCGCGCGGTGAGCTACAAGCACACCCCCATGGCACACGAAGCCGCAGTGCTCCGCGGACAACTACTTCGTTACCTTACCTAACTCTTGACGCTTTCTTGACGCTCGCCTTGGCAAGATCGAACGCCCGTGCGCGCCCGTACCCGACTCCGCGTCAAGGGGGAGTGGGGCCTGCGCCTACAGTTGCTCCAGCGTTCAGTACAAAGCACAGCCCGCCCCTGCCGCTCGTGTTAGGACAGCAAGGACAGCGATGCCCCCCACCAAAACCGCCTCCACGGGTCAGCAGCCCGGCAAGTCCGGCAGGAAGAAGGGGCGCAAAGCGCGCCTGCTCGTCCTCGTGCTGGTACTGGCCCTCATCGGCGGCCTCGTCTACGGGGCGTACTGGTCCATCAGCACCGTCCGCGCGTCCTTCCCGCAGACCAAGGGCTCGATCACGCTCAAGGGCCTGGCGGGACCGGTCGACGTCAAACGCGACGGCTACGGCATCCCGCAGGTCTACGCGTCCTCCGACGAGGACCTGTTCATGGCGCAGGGCTACGTCCAGGCGCAGGACCGGTTCTACGAGATGGACGTGCGCCGGCACATGACCGCGGGGCGCCTGTCGGAGATGTTCGGCAAGGGCCAGGTCGACAACGACGAGTTCCTGCGCACCCTGGGCTGGCACCGGGTGGCGCAGAAGGAGTACGACGAGAAGCTGTCGGCCTCCACGAAGAAGTACCTCCAGGCGTACGCCAAGGGCGTCAACGCCTACCTGAAGGGCAAGGACGGCGCGGACATCTCCCTGGAGTACGCGGCCCTCGGGTTCACCAACGACTACAAGCCCCAGGAGTGGACCCCGGTCGACTCGGTGGCCTGGCTCAAGGCCATGGCCTGGGACCTGCGCGGGAACATGCAGGACGAGGTCGACCGCGCCCTGATGACCAGCAGGCTGGGCCCCAAGCAGATCGCCGACCTGTACCCGGCGTACCCGTACGACCGGAACAAGGCGATCGTCCAGGAGGGCCAGTACGACGAGGTCACCCAGACGTTCGACGGCGGCGGGTCGTCCGGCGGCGACGGCTCCGGAACGGGCACCGGCACGGGGTCCGGCACCGGCACGGGCACAGGTACCGGCACGGGCACAGGTACCGGCACGGGCACAGGTACCGGCATGGGCACGGGCACCGGCGCCGGCGCCGGCCTGGAGAGCCAACTGGCCAGCCTCCAGAACGTCCTGGACGACGTCCCCACCGCCGTCGGTGTGAACGGCAACGGCATCGGCTCCAACTCCTGGGTCGTCTCCGGCGAGCACACCATCACCGGCAAGCCGCTGCTGGCCAACGACCCGCACCTGTCGCCGTCGCTGCCGTCCGTCTGGTACCAGATGGGCCTGCACTGCCGCAGCGTCTCCGCGAAGTGTCAGTACGACGTCGCCGGCTACACCTTCGCGGGCATGCCCGGCGTGGTCATCGGCCACAACCAGGACATCGCCTGGGGCCTGACCAACTCCGGCGTCGACGTCACCGACCTGTACCTGGAGAAGATCACCGGCGCCGGCTACCAGTACGACGGCAAGGTGGTCCCCTTCGAGACGCGCGAGGAGACCATCAAGGTCGCCGGCGGCGAGTCCAAGAAGATCGTCGTCCGCGAGACCAACAACGGCCCCCTGCTCTCCGACCGCGACGACGAGCTGGTGAAGACCGGCAGGAAGGCCACCGTCGACACCTCCGCCCCCGACCGCGGCGACGGCTACGGTGTCGCGCTGCGCTGGACCGCGCTGGAGGCGGGCACCACCATGGACGCCGTCTTCGCGATCGACCGGGCGAAGGACTGGGACGACTTCCGCGAGGCCGCCACGCTCTTCGACGTCCCCTCGCAGAACCTCGTCTACGCCGACGCCGAGCACATCGGCTACACGCTGCCCGGCAAGATCCCGGTGCGCGCCGAGGGCCACGACGGCTCCGTCCCGGCACCGGGCTGGAACTCCGAGTACCGCTGGACCGGCGAGTACATCGACCAGGACGAGCTGCCCTACGAGTACGACCCGGACCGCGGCTACATCGTCACCGCCAACCAGGCCGCCGTCGACGCGGACGAGTACCCGTACACGCTGACCGCGGACTGGGGCTACGGCACCCGCAGCCAGCGGATCACCTCCCTGATCGAGCAGAAGATCAAGGACGGCGGCAAGATCTCCACCGACGACATGCGCCAGATGCAGCTGGACAACAGCAGCGAGATGGCCAAGCTGCTCGTCCCCCAGCTGCTGAAGATCGACGTCGGCGACAAGGACGTCCGCGAGGCGCAGAAGCTCCTCGAGGGCTGGGACTACACGCAGGACGCCGACTCGGCGGCCGCCGCCTACTTCAACGCGGTCTGGCGCAACCTCCTCAAGCTCGCCTTCGGCAACAAGCTGCCCAAGGAACTGCGCGTCGAGGGCCAGTGCCTGTGGGTCGACCCGGTCAACACCACCGGACCCGCGGACGAGACCAACAAGGTCCGCGAGTGCGGCCAGCGCGACGCCGACCAGGCGCAGCCCGACGGCGGCGACCGCTGGTTCGAGGTCGTCCGCAACCTGCTGGACAAGCCGAAGAGCGACTGGTGGACGACGCCCGCCAACGGCACCCGCAAGGGCGCCGACCACAACCGCGACGACCTGTTCAAGCGCGCCATGGTGGACGCCCGCTGGGAGCTGACCGCCAAGCTCGGCAAGGACATCGACTCCTGGAACTGGGGCCGGCTGCACCGCCTGTTCCTGAAGAACCAGACCCTGGGCACCGAGGGCCCCGGCTTCGTGAAGTACGCCCTCAACCGCGGGCCCTGGAAGCTCAGCGGCGGCGAGGCGGCGGTCAACGCCTCCGGCTGGAACGCGGCCGGCGGCTTCGGGGTGGTGTGGGTGCCGTCCATGCGGATGGTGGTCAACCTCGGCGACCTCGACAAGTCCCGCTGGATCAACCTCACCGGCGCCTCCGGACACGCCTACAGCGCCCACTACACCGACCAGACGGACAAGTGGGCCGACGGGGAACTGCTGCCGTGGGCCTTCTCGAAGAAGGCCGTCGACGAGAGCACGAGCGACACCCTGGTGCTCAAGCCCTAGCCCTCGCACCGCTCGACGGGAACGGCCTCCACGCGCGCGTGGAGGCCGTTTTCGCGTCCGCCCGGCGTCAGCGGGTGTCTCCGCCCGCGGTCAGCGGAACCGCCGCACCCCCGAGGGCGTCACCACCGCGTCCACCGGCCGGTCGTGCGGCTCCCCGGGGACGTGCGCCACGACCTCCCAGTCGTACAGCAGCACCAGCAGCGCGGACCGCGTGTCCGCCCGCTCCAGGCGCGCCAGAACCCGGTCGTACGACCCGCCGCCGCGCCCCAGACGCATGCCGCGCGCGTCGACCGCAAGCCCCGGCAGCAGCACCGCTCCGGCTCCGGTCACCGCGTCCGGCCCCAGACGCTCACCGGCGGGCTCCCACAGGGCCATCCGCCCCCCGTGCCGCACGCGCGCGAGGGACTCCTCGCCCGTGTACGCGCCCCAGTCCAGGTCGTTGTCCGGCAGCAGCGCGGGCAGCAGGACGCGCACGCCCCGCGCGCGCAGCGCGTCGAGGAGCGTGAGGGTGCCCGGTTCGGAGCCCACCGACACGTACGCCGCCACGGTGTGCGCCCCCGCCACCTCCGGCGACGCGAGCGCCCGCACGGCCAGTGCGTCCGCCGATTCCCGCACGTCATCCGCGGTCAACCTGCTCCTCGCCGCGAGGAACTCCCGCCGCAACGTGCGTTTGTCAGGTTCGCTTCCGGGGTCGATGTGACGCACTGCTCACTCCTCGAACGCTCTCATGCGCTCATATGAGCGCCACTGATTCGGAGTCACGGATTCTCCCTATTGGCACCGGATATGGTGTCGCGCATGACTCAGTCCCACCCCAGGATCAGCAAGGCTGTCATCCCCGCAGCCGGGCTCGGTACCCGGTTCCTGCCGGCAACGAAAGCCACTCCCAAGGAGATGCTGCCGGTCGTCGACAAGCCGGCGATCCAGTACGTGGTCGAAGAGGCCGTGTCCGCCGGCCTCGGCGACGTCCTCATGGTCACGGGCCGCAACAAGCGCCCCCTCGAGGACCACTTCGACCGCAACTACGAGCTGGAGTCCGCCCTCCAGAAGAAGGGCGACGCCGGCCGGCTGGCCAAGGTCCAGGAGTCCAGCGACCTCGCCATGATCCACTACGTCCGCCAGGGCGACCCCAAGGGACTCGGCCACGCCGTGCTCTGCGCCGCCCCGCACGTCGGCAACGAGCCCTTCGCGGTGCTGCTCGGTGACGACCTGATCGACCCCCGCGACCCGCTGCTGCAGCGCATGATCGACGTGCAGGAGCAGCACGGCGGCAGCGTCATCGCCCTCATGGAGGTCGCGCCCGAGCAGATCCACCTCTACGGCTGCGCGGCCGTCGAGGCCACCGAGGACGGCGACGTCGTCAAGGTCGGCGGACTGGTCGAGAAGCCCGACCCGGCCGACGCCCCCTCGAACTACGCCATCATCGGCCGCTACGTCCTCGACCCGCACATCTTCGACATACTCCGCAAGACGGAGCCGGGCCGCGGCGGCGAGATCCAGCTGACCGACGCCCTCCAGCAGCTCGCGGAGGACGAGAAGGTGGGCGGCCCGGTGCACGGTGTCGTCTTCAAGGGCCGCCGCTATGACACCGGCGACCGCGGCGACTATCTGCGTGCCATTGTCAGACTCGCGTGCGAACGTGAAGATCTGGGCCCGGACTTCCGGACCTGGCTTCGCAGTTACGTAGCCGAGGAGATGTAGCGACGTTGAGCAGCACCGCGCACCGTGACGCCGGCCACGACCACACCGCGGCGGACTTCGGTCCGGACCGTCTGTGGTCGGTGCAGGACCACCTGGACGACATCCTGGCCACCGTCCGCCCCCTGGAACCCATCGAGTTGAACCTGCTCGACGCCCAGGGCTGCGTCCTGGTCGACGACGTCACGGTGCCGCTCTCCCTGCCGCCGTTCGACAACAGCTCCATGGATGGGTACGCGGTGCGGGTCGCCGACGTCGCGGGCGCGAGCGAGGAGTTCCCCGCGGTCCTGGAGGTCGTCGGGGACGTCGCCGCGGGCCAGGCCGACCCGCTCCCCGTGGGCCCCGGCCAGGCCGCCCGCATCATGACGGGCGCCCCGCTCCCGCCCGGCGCCGAGACCGTCGTCCCCGTGGAGTGGACCGACGGCGGGCTCGGCGAGGGCCCGGCGGCCGGCATGCGCGCCCGCAGCCTCGCGCCGGAGGGTGCCGAGGGCCAGGTCCACGTGTACCGGCCGGCCGAGGCACGCGCGCACGTGCGCGCCAAGGGCAGCGACGTCAGGTCCGGCACCCGCGCGCTGGAGGCCGGCACGATCCTCGGCCCGCCGCAGATCGCCCTGCTCGCCGCGATCGGCCGCGGCCGGGTCCGCGTGCGACCGCGTCCGCGCGTGGTCGTGCTCTCCACCGGAAGCGAACTGGTCCAGCCCGACGAGGAGCTGGCCGCCGGTCAGATCTACGACTCCAACAGCTTCGCCCTCACCGCCGCCGCCCGCGACGCCGGCGCGATCGCCTACCGGGTGGGCGCCGTCGCCGACGACGCCGAGACCCTGCGGTCCACCATCGAGGACCAGTTGGTCCGCGCCGACCTGATGGTCACCACCGGCGGGGTGAGCGTCGGGGCGTACGACGTGGTCAAGGAGGCGCTGGCGCACGTCGCCGACGAGGACGAGCCGGGCAGCGGCGTCGACTTCCGCAAGCTCGCCATGCAGCCCGGCAAGCCCCAGGGCTTCGGCTCCGTCGGCCCCGACCACACCCCGCTCCTCGCCCTGCCGGGCAATCCGGTGTCGTCGTACGTCTCCTTCGAGCTCTTCGTCCGCCCGGCGATCCGCACCCTCATGGGACTCCCCGACGTCCACCGTCCCACGACCACCGCGTCGCTCACCGCCGACGAGGCGCTGTCCTCGCCCAAGGGACGCCGGCAGTTCCTGCGCGGCACCTTCGCCGACGGCGCGGTCACCCCGGTCGGCGGCGCCGGCTCCCACCTCGTGGCCGCCCTCGCGCACGCCGACGCGCTGATCGTCGTGCCCGAGGACACCGAGACCGTCGAGCCGGGCGCCGAGGTCGAAGTGGTCCTGCTCGGCTGACCCCGCCCCCTTGGCGGTACCGTGTCGCGCACAGCAGGCCCACGCGCCGCACCGCGCCGGGCCCGGACCGGGAGCGCCACACGAGCATGAGTACGCAGGACCGACCCCCGCACCACGGCCAGGACGCGCACGACCCGCGAGGCCGGCTGACGCACATCGACGAGGCGGGCGCCGCCCGGATGGTCGACGTGTCCGGCAAGGACGTGACCGCACGCACCGCGCGCGCGAGCGGACGCGTCCTCGTCGCCCCCCGTGTGGTCGAGCTGCTGCGCGGCGAGGGCGTCCCCAAGGGCGACGCCCTGGCCACCGCGCGGATCGCGGGCATCATGGGCGCCAAACGCACCCCGGATCTGATCCCCTTGTGCCACCCGTTGGCGCTCTCCGGTGTGAAACTGGACCTGTCGGTCGCGGACGACGCCGTGGAGATCACCGCCACGGTGCGGACGACGGATCGCACGGGTGTGGAGATGGAGGCGCTCACCGCGGTCACCGTCGCCGCGCTCACCGTGATCGACATGGTCAAGGCGGTCGACAAGGGAGCGGTCATCACGGACGTGCGGGTCGAGGAGAAGACGGGCGGCAAGTCGGGCGACTGGAGCCGGTCATGAGCTACCGCGCGCTGGTGGTCACCGCCTCCAACCGGGCCGCCGCCGGCGTCTACGAGGACAAGGGCGGCCCGCTGGTCGCCGAGGGACTGCGCCGCTTCGGGTTCGCCGTCGACGGCCCCCGGGTCGTCCCGGACGGCGACCCCGTCGAGGCCGCCCTGCGGGCAGGCGCCGAGGCGGGGTACGACGTGATCGTCACCACCGGCGGCACCGGCATCTCGCCCACCGACCGCACCCCCGAGGCGACGCGCGCGGTGATCGACCACGAGGTCCCCGGCATCGCGGAGGCGGTGCGGGCGTACGGCCGGGAGAAGGTGCCGACCGCGGTGCTCTCCCGGGGCGTGGCGGGAGTGGCGGGCCGCACGCTGATCGTCAACCTGCCGGGATCGTCCGGCGGGGTGCGGGACGGCCTCGCCGTGCTGGAGCCGCTGCTCACGCACGCGGTCGACCAGCTCCGCGGGGGCGACCACCCCAGACCGGCCAGTGACGGGGGTGCGAGCTGAACAGCGCCTCCTGGCCCGTGGAGCTGGTGGACGGCGATCTCGTCCTCCGGCCGATAAGGCTGCGCGACCAGCGGATCTGGCGAGAGGTCAACCGGCGCAACCGGGACTGGCTGCGCCCCTGGGAGGCGACCATCCCGCCGCCCACGCCCGGTGGCCCGCTGGTGAACCGGCCGACCTACCGCCAGATGGTGCGGCACCTCCGGTCCGAGGCACACGCCGGACGGATGCTGCCCTTCGTCATCGAGTACCAGGGCCGCCTGGTCGGACAGCTGACGGTGGCCGGGATCACCTGGGGCTCGATGTGCTCCGGGCACGTCGGCTACTGGGTGGACGAGGCGGTCGCCGGCCGCGGGGTGATGCCGACGGCCGTGGCGATGGTGGTGGACCACTGTTTCCGCACCGTCGGACTGCACCGGGTCGAGGTCTGTATTCGCCCCGAGAACGCGCCCAGCCGACGGGTCGTGGAGAAACTCGGATTCCGCGAGGAAGGGCTCCGGCCGCGTTATCTCCACATCGACGGAGCCTGGCGCGACCACCTGGTCTTCGCGCTCACCGCGGAAGAGGTCCCCGAGGGGCTGCTGCGACGCTGGCACCGGTCGCGGGACCGGAGCGCTCGGAACTCGGGTAATTGAATAAACGTTCGAAAATGATCGGGCCGTGACCGTCCCGAACGGATAATTTCCCCGCATCGGTGGTGTGCTGATCGCATCGATCACAAAAAAAGTTCGAAATATCAGCCAGATCGTGCGACACACCGGCCCAATTGGCGGATGGCCCCGCGCAAACCCCTCTACCGTGTGAGGCGTGAGCAGCAGTGGCCTCATCTACGCAGTCATCGTCGGGGCCTGGGCCGCCTACTTGGTGCCGATGTGGCTCCGTAGGCAGGACGAGCTGAACGAGGCCCGTCCGACGGAACGCTTCAGCACCGCCATCCGGCTGCTGTCCGGACGGGCGGGCATGGAGCGCCGGTACGCCAAGGACCTGCGGTCCCGCTCCGCCGACGAGGCGGAGCCCGACGCCGACGCCCCGGACGCCGTCACCGACTCGGTGGACGTCCGGGCCTTCGCCGTGTCCAGAACCCGCCGGTACACCCAGCCGGACGCCGGGGGACAGGCGCACGGCCGCAGGCCCGGGCAGCCCGCCGAACCCGCGCGGTCCCCGGAACCCGAGCGGACTCCCGAGCCCGACCGGTCCCCGGAAGCCGAACGGCCCCGGGAGCCCGAGCGGCCCGAGCGGCCCGGGCAGTCCGGACAGGCGCCCCGGGGCGGCGGCGCGGCGGCACGCGGACGCGTACCCCAGGCCCGGCGCGCCCCCGAGTCACCGGCGGCCGCGGCCCGCGCCCGGCGCACCAAGGCACTCGCGCGCCGACGGCGTACGACCGTGATGCTCTTCCTCGCCTTCACGCTCGGCTCGGTCGTCGCGGCGGTCGGCGGGCTCGCCTTCCTCTGGGCCCCCGGTGTGCCCGCGGTGCTGCTCAGCGCCTACATCGCCTACCTGCGCACGCAGGAGCGCCGCCGGTTCGCCTTCCAGATGGACCGGCGGCAGGCCGAGGTCGCCGCCCAGCGGCTGCGCGAGGGCCGTCCCCGCAGGCGCACGCCCGCCGACCCGGCCGCCCCCGCCGGCGACCCGGACGCCGAGGAACCGGACGACGGGCCCGAGGCGGAGTCCGACCCGGGCCTGTCGGCCCTCGCCGCGGACCGGCGCGCGCTGGTCGAGCAGACCGACCACGCCGAGTGGGTCGACCAGCAGCGCGAGCGGCAGCGACGGCCCCAGGGCGACAGCTGGGACCCCGTGCCCGTGCCGCTGCCCACCTACGTGACCGCGCCGGTCGCCCCCCGCGCCACGCCGGACGTGGACCTCTCCGCGCCGGACGCGTGGAGTTCGGCGCGGTCCAGTGCCGTCGCCCCCGAGCAGCGGGACGCGAGGGCCGACCCCGGCCCGGACCGCCCCGCCCCCCAGGCCGAGGAGCGGCCGGAGACACCCGGCCGCAGCGGCGTCCGCCGGGCCGCGTCCGCCCGACGGGCCCGGGAACGGGGCCGGACGCCGCTCTTCGACCAGTACGAGGACGGCGACCGACCCCGCGCCGCCAACGAATAGCCCCGCCGGGGCCGCCCCCTCCCGGTCCCCGGAAGCGATTTTTGAGCAGGCCCCTCGGGGTGCTAAAGTTTCACTCGTTGCAAGGGCCTGTGGCGCAGTCCGGTAGCGCACCTCGTTCGCATCGAGGGGGCCAGGGGTTCAAATCCCCTCAGGTCCACGCACATTGACGAAGATCCCGTCCGATCATCACGATCGGGCGGGATCTTCGTCGTTCTCATGGCCGAGTCCCCCCCGGCGCTCACCGCGGGCGGGGGACGTGTCACCCGGCGACAGCCGCGTGAGGCGTCCCCCGTCGACCGAAGGGCTCTAGGGGACTTGGAGGGCCTTCGCGTAGCAGAGGCTGTCCTCGTGGAAGCGGTAGTAGCCGAACTTGGTGCACGGCTCGTATCCGCTGGAGGTGTACAGGGCGACGGCCTCCGGCTGCTTGGTGCCGGTCTCCAGGACCATGCGGGTCCGGCCGGCCGCGCGGGCGTCCTCCTCCAGGGCCGCCAGGATGCGGCGGGCCAGCCCGCGGCCGCGCACCTGCTCGATCACGAACATCCGCTTGAGCTCGGCGTCCCCGTCGAGGTTGCCCTCGGCGTTGGCGTCCTGGCCGCGCCAGCCGCCGGAGGCGACCGGGACGTCGTTCTCGTCGTACGCGATCAGGTACAGGCCGTTCGGCGGCGCGAAGTCCGACGGGTCCAGGTGCGTGGCGTCGCCGCCGTCGCCGTAGCGGACGTCGTACTCGGCCTGGACCTCGTCGTTGAGTTTCACGGCGTCGGGGTGGTCGAAGGGGACCCGGCGTATGTTCATGCTACCTACCGTATATCGATGCGAGATCCGGGATCGGGGCACCGTCCAGTGTGCCGGTATCGTGCCCTGGTGCTCACCGTGACCTCCGTGAATGTGAACGGTCTGCGCGCCGCCGCGAAGAAGGGCTTCGTGGAGTGGCTCGCCGACACCTCCGCCGACGTGCTGTGCCTCCAGGAGGTGCGGGCCGAGCCCCAGCAGCTTCCCGAGCACGTCCGTACGCCCGAAGGCTGGCACGTCACGCACGCCCCCGCCGCCGCCAAGGGCCGGGCCGGCGTCTCCCTCTACACCCGCCGCGAGCCCGACCGCGTCCAGGTCGGTTTCGGTTCGGCGGAGTTCGACACCAGTGGCCGCTACGTCGAGGCCGACCTGCCCGGTGTGACGGTCGCCTCCCTCTATCTGCCCTCCGGCGAGGTCGGCACCGAGCGCCAGGAGGAGAAGGTCCGCTTCATGGGCGAGTTCCTCGCCTACCTCAAGGAGCTGCGCGAGCGCGCCGCCGCCGACGGCCGCGAGGTCGTGGTCTGCGGCGACTGGAACATCGCGCACCGCGAGGCCGACCTCAGGAACTGGCGCGCCAACCGGAAGAACTCCGGGTTCCTCCCGGAGGAACGGGAGTGGCTCGGCCGCGTCCTCGACCCGGCCGAGGGCGGCTACGTCGACGTGGTCCGCGCCCTGCACCCGGACACCGAGGGGCCGTACTCGTGGTGGTCGTACCGGGGGCGGGCCTTCGAGAACGACGCTGGGTGGAGAATCGACCTTGCGGTGGCGACTGCCGGGCTAGCCGGGCGTGCCGTCAAGGCGTTCGTAGAGCGAGCTGCCAGTCATGAGGAACGCTGGTCGGATCACGCGCCGGTGACGACCGTCTTCGAACAGTGACGGCAGGGAAGGCGGGGCGCAGCTTTGTCACGCCCCGCACTGTGTCCCGACTGCGGTTGATCAGGCAGCAGGCGGCCTCTCGATGCTGAACCTCAGCCGTGAAGTGTCCGGACCGGCCAGCCGTTCCGGGCCACCGCCGGACCGTCCCTTGGCAACGGTCACGCGGGCCCCGTGCTTGAGGAGCTGCTCACGAGTGACGTCGACCGCCGCGGTGTACACCTCGCGGTAACGGTCGACGGTGTAGTCGTCCAGCCAGCTGGCGCGAATGGCGGCCGGAGCGGGACAGGTCGTACCTCGTGCGGAGGCGCGGCACGCATAGTCGCCGTACGCGTAGGCCTTCCTCGCGGCGAAGTACATGCGGCCACCGCACCCGGCGCAATGGGCTACGCCGATCAGCAGGGCGGTCTCACGGCGTCGGGGGTGATGGCCGATCGATCGGGCATCAAGGACCTTCTGCAGAGCGTGGAACTCCTCCTCGGTCAGCAACGGTGCGCCGATCAGAACGGGTGAGCCGTCGGCGGCGCGGACCGACTCTCCTTTGTGAACCCGATGCCCCATCAGTGCCGGTGTGCGAAGGATCTTGGACAGACTGCCGCCCGTCCAGCGGAATCGCTCGAAGTCCCGTCCGTGGCGTCTGCCACCAGTGGGGCGTCCTTGAAGCTGGGCGTGCCGGTCCCGTGGCACCGGGATGCCGGCGTCTTCGAGTGCACGTGCAAGGGCGACCAGCGAGAGCCCCGAATGCACACCGTTGACAAGGGTGCGGACGACTTCGGTGGTCTCCGGATCAGGAGCCAGGCACCACCCGACACCAGAGGGATGGGGAGCCTTCATGTACCCGAATGGAATTAGGCCCCCGGCATACCGGCCCGACGCGCGCAGTGCTTCGTGGGCGCTGGTGAGCCGAGCGGAAAGGGCACGGGTCTCCTGCTCGGCGGCGTAGGCCAGCCCCATGCAACGAAGGATGACCTTGCCGCTGGCCTGTTGCGGGACTACGAGTGGCTGTTCGTCCTCGGGTTGGCAGAAGACGAGCGTCGTCGTGTGCTGCTGTCCCCACTCGATCAGCTGGGACATGTGAGCGACGGACCGTACGGCTCGATCCACATGTGACCACACGATGGCCTCGTACTGCTCAGGGCGCTGGAGCCAAGGCGCGAGGGAGGGTCGCTCGAACGGTGACGAGGTGCGTGCGGAGACTCCGAGATCGGCGGCCTCGGCGATGAGCATCAAACCCATCTGCCGGGCGCGCAGGCGGATCGCCGCCCGTTGCCTGTCGGGGGAAGTGGTCACACTGGTGACGGTGCTGAGACGTACGGCGCCGAGGGCTCGCGGTGCTGGGCCGGGAGGCGAAGCGGGCAGGTGGCTACGCTGTGGCATGTCGACGCTCCTTGACAGGGTCGGCCGTACCCCGGGGCTGGTCGCACAGCCGCCGGGGCCTTTTCGATCTCACTGTCGGAGCAGGAACTGACTTTCGTAGGCGGATTCCGGAGAAGTAGCCCGATGGGGTGAACGAGTCAGGTGGAGTCCGTTCGCGTCCTTATCCGCCGGTCCAACGCCAGGGACAGTTCCGCCTCGACCACGCTGCGGGCGAGGGGGCGCAGGCGGTCGAGGTCCTGGGCGGGGGCGTGGCGTCGTACGAGGTCGGCGAAGAGGTCGGCCAGGGCGTCGGCGTGTTCGCGGACGCGGGCGCCGGCCCGGAGGACCTCGCCGAGCGGGATGCCCTCGCGGACCAGGGCCGAGGAGACCTCCAGCAGGCGGTGGCTGATGTGGACGAGTTCGTCGCCGTCGGTGCCGAGATAGCCGAGGTCCATCGCGGCGGCCAGGTTCTCCGGGGTGACCTCGCCCTCGAAGCGGGCGGCGAGTTCCTCGGGGGTGAGGCGGACCGGGGTCTCCTCGGTGGGTTCGCCGAGGCCGAGCAGGTCGCCGACGTCGCGGCCGTGGTCGAAGGCGTCGGCGAGTTCCGCGATGCCGTTCAGGGTGTGGCCGCGTTCCAGGAGGGCGGCGATGGTGCGCAGCCGGGCCAGGTGGTGGTCGTCGTACCAGGCGATGCGGCCCTCGCGGCGGGGTGGCGGGATCAGTTTGCGTTCGCGGTAGAAGCGCAGGGTGCGCACCGTGATGCCGGCCAGCCGGGCCAGTTCCTCCATGCGGTATTCACGCTTCTCGGTCACGCCCCGACCTTAAGTCGTACCGCGGGTAACTTTCCTCGCCGCGCCCCCTACCCATGAGTACGGAGCTGTTCTACGCTCCCATTGCGCCAGTGTTCACTGGCAGAGTCCTAGGCGATGCGTGGAGGCTTACGGGATGGCCGAGCACGAGCAGGTTCAGGAACACGTGCGGGTGGCGGTGATCGGGTCGGGCTTCGGCGGGCTGGGGGCCGCCGTGCGGCTGCGCCGTGAGGGGATCACCGACTTCGTCGTGCTGGAGCGGTCGGACAGCGTCGGGGGCACCTGGCGGGACAACAGCTACCCCGGCTGTGCCTGTGACGTGCCCTCCCACCTGTACTCCTTCTCCTTCGCCCCCAATCCCGAGTGGCCCCGCACCTTCTCCGGGCAGGAGCACATCCGCGCCTACCTGGAGCACGTGACCGACACCTTCGGGCTCCGTCCCCACATCCGCTTCGGCTCCGAGGTGAAGAGGGCGGCCTGGGACGGTGAGCGGATGCGGTGGGAGATCGACACCGCGAGCGGCAGCCTGACCGCCGATGTCGTGGTCTCCGCCACCGGGCCGCTGTCCGACCCGAAGGTCCCGGACATCCCCGGGCTGGAGTCCTTCCCCGGCGAGGTCTTCCACTCGGCCCGCTGGGACCACGACTACGACCTCACCGGCAAGCGGGTCGCCATGATCGGTACCGGCGCCTCCGCGATCCAGATCGTGCCGTCCATCCAGCCGCAGGTGGGCCGGCTCACGCTCTTCCAGCGCACCCCGGCCTGGGTGATGCCCCGCATGGACCGGGCGATCAGCGGTGCCGAGCGGGCCCTGCACCGGGCGCTGCCCGTCACCACCAAGCTGCGCCGGGGACTGCTGTGGGGCATCCGGGAGCTCCAGGTGCAGGCGTTCACCAAACACCCGAACGAGCTGGGCTTCGTCGAGCAGATCGCCAAGCGCAACATGGGCGCCGCCATCAAGGACCCGGCCCTGCGCGCCAAGCTGACCCCCGACTACCGCATCGGCTGCAAGCGGATCCTGCTGTCGAGCACGTACTACCCGGCGCTCGCCCAGCCCAACGTCGACGTCGTCGCGAGCGGGCTCAGCGAGGTGCGCGGCTCGACCCTGGTCGCCGCCGACGGCACCGAGGCGGAGGCGGACGCGATCATCTTCGGTACCGGCTTCCACGTGACCGACATGCCCATCGCCGAGCGTGTCGTGGGCGCGGACGGACGGACCCTCGCCGAGACCTGGAAGGGCGGCATGGAGTCCCTGCGCGGCGCCTCGGCGGCCGGCTTCCCCAACTTCATGACGATCATCGGGCCCAACACCGGGCTCGGGAACTCCTCGATGATCCTGATGATCGAGTCCCAGCTGAACTACCTGGCGGACTACCTGCGTCAGATCGACGTGCTCGGTGGCACGGTCGCCCTCGACGCCCGCCCCGCCGCCGTGCGGACGTGGAACCACCGGGTGCAGGAGCGCATGAAGCGCACGGTGTGGAACACCGGCGGCTGCACCAGCTGGTACCTGGACGCGAGCGGCCGCAACACCACCGTCTGGCCCGGCACGACCGCCGAGTTCCGCCGGATGACGCGGCGCGTGGACCTCGCCGAGTACGAGGTGCTGCGGGCGCAGGCCGCCACGAGGGCGGCCGCCGGGGAGGGCGAGGCGCAGACCACCGGCCCGAGCACCGGCCGGAGCACCGGGGTGAGCGCGTGAGCCGCATCCTGCACGACGCCGCCGGGCCGTACGCCCCGCCCGTCCCCGCCCACGAGACGACCGTCGTCGCGGCCGATGGCGCCCGCCTCCACGTCGAGGTGCACGGCCGCGAGGACGCGCCCGCGGTCGTCCTCGCGCACGGCTGGTGCTGCTCGACCGCCTTCTGGGCGGCGCAGATCCGCGCGCTCGCCGCCGACCACCGGGTCATCGCCTACGACCAGCGCGGCCACGGCCGCAGCCCGGCCCACCCGGCCTGCTCCACCGAGACCCTCGCCGACGACCTCGAAGCCGTCCTCGCGGCCACGCTCGGCCCGGACGAACGGGCGGTGGTCGCCGGGCACTCCATGGGCGGCATGACGGTGATGGCTGCCGCCACCCGGCCCCGGGTGCGGGCGCACGTGGCGGCCGTCCTGCTGTGCAGCACGGGCAGTTCGCGGCTGGTGGCGTCCTCGACCGTGGTGCCGCTCGGGGAGGGCCGGGTGCGGACCTGGCTGACCCGGCGGATCCTCGGCTCCCGGGCGCCGCTCGGCCCGGTCACTCCGCTCGCGCGCCGCATCCTCAAGTACGGGACACTGGGCCCCGGTTCGGGCCCGCACATGGTGGAGGCCTGCGCCCGCATCGTGCACGCCTGTCCGCGCGGGGTGCGGCACGCCTGGTCGCAGGTGCTGGACCTGCTCGACCTGGACGAGGGGGTGCGGGAGTTGACGATGCCGGTCGAGGTCGTGGTCGGCACCGCGGACCGGCTGACCCCGCCGGTGCAGGCCCGTGCGCTCGTCGCCGCACTGCCGAACTGCGTGGGCGTCACGGAGCTTCCCGGCGTCGGCCACATGACGCCGGTGGAGGCGCCGGACCTGGTCACCGGGAAGATCCGCGCCCTCGCCGCCGCCCACCTGTCCACTGCACGCGAGGAGCGTGCCGTACCCGCAGAGGAGAGCGCATGAGCAGGGTGAGCCTGGAAGGACGGGTCGCCGTCGTCACCGGAGCGGCACGGGGCGTGGGGGAGTTGCTGGCCCGCAAGCTGTCCGCGCGCGGGGTGAAGCTCGCCCTGGTCGGCCTGGAGCCGGACGCGCTGAAGCAGGTCTCGGCGCGGCTGCACAGCGAGAGCGAGCACTGGCACGCCGACGTCACCGACCACGAGGCGATGGCCCGGGTCGCCGAGGAGGTGAAGCAGCGCTTCGGCAGGGTCGACATCGTCGTCGCCAACGCGGGCGTCGCCACCGGCGGTCCCTTCGTCGACTCCGACCCGGAGTCCTGGCGGCGGGTGATCGAGGTCAATCTGATCGGCTCGGCGGTGACGGCCCGCGCCTTCCTGCCGGCGCTGCTGGAGAGCCGTGGCTACCTGCTCCAGATCGCGTCCCTCGCCGCCCTCACGCCCGCGCCGATGATGTCGGCGTACTGCGCGTCCAAGTCCGGTGTGGAGGCGTACGCGCACAGCCTGCGCGGTGAGGTCGGCCACCGGGGGGTGAAGGTCGGCGTGGGCTACCTGTCCTGGACCGACACGGACATGGTGCGGGGGGCCGACCAGGACGACGTCATGCGGGAGTTGCGGCAGCGGCTGCCCTGGCCGTCGAACAAGACCTATCCGCTGGGTCCGGCGGTCGACCGGCTCGTGGAGGGCATAGAGCGCCGCTCCGCCCACGTCTACGGGCAGTGGTGGCTGCGCGGCATGCAGGGCGTGCGCGGGTACCTGCCGGCCCTCATCGGCACCGTGGGACAGCGCGAGATGCGGCGCTTCGGGGACCGGCTGGACCACGTGCGCGTGGGCCTGGTCGGGGCCGGCGGAGCCGCCGACGAAAAGCAGCGGAACAGCCCCGCCACCAGCACCGTTACGGTCCGTAAGTGATCGACATGCGCACGGTCACCGCCCATGTGAATCTGATCGGGCACCCGGCCGATCCGGTCGGGCCCGATCAGCACAGGAGTGAACCCACATGGGTATGAAGGACCAGTTCCAGGACAAGGCCGAGCGCATGCAGCAGCAGGGCAAGCAGCGGGCCGAGCAGGCCAAGGACCAATTCCAGAACCGCGACCGCCGTCGCGACGAGGACGAGGTCGACCCCGCCCGTCGCCGGGCCGCGGAGGAGCGGGACCCGTCCTCGCGCCGTCGTGACGCCGACGAGCGTCTCGAGGAGAGCTACGACGCCTGACGCGTCGAGGCCGAGGTGAAGGGGCGTCCTCCCACGGGGGAGGACGCCCCTTCACCGTGCCCGGCCCCCGTCCCCGGCCCTTGTGTCACGCCCGCGGTGGCAGCGGCGGGCGGGAGCGGTCGGGTACGTCCCCGTAGCCGGGGGGCGTGGCGGGCGGGTCGGTCTCCAGCAGCTCCAGCGCCAGCCGGACCGCCTCGTCCAGCACCGGGTAGCGGCCCTCCGCCCAGTCCAGCGGGGTGCGCAGGGCCTCGACGTCGGGGGCGACGCCGTAGTTCTCCACGGACCAGCCGTAGGCGTCGAACCAGGCCGCGTTCATCGGCACCGTGATCACCGTGTCGTCGCCGAGCCGGTGCCGGCCGGTCATGCCGACGACTCCGCCCCAGGTGCGCTGGCCGACCACCGGGCCGAGCCGCAGCAGCTTGAACGCGGCCGTGATCATGTCCCCGTCGGAGGACGTCGCCTCGTCCGCGACGGCCACCACGGGCCCGCGCGGCGCGTTGGAGGTGTACGACACCGGTTGCGCGTTGCGGGTCAGGTCCCAGCCGAGGATGGTGCGGGTCAGCTTCTCGATGACGAGTTCGCTGATGTGCCCTCCGGCGTTGCCGCGCACGTCCACGATCAGCGCCGGACGGGACACCTCCATGCGCAGGTCGCGGTTGAACTGCGCCCAGCCGGAGCCGCCCATGTCGGGGATGTGCAGGTAGCCGCAGCGGCCGTCGCTCAACCTCCGCACCACCTCGCGGCGTTTGGCCACCCAGTCCTGGTAGCGCAGCGGTCGTTCGTCGACGAGCGGTACGACGGCGATGCGCCGGGCCGGGCCCAAGCAGCCCTCCGCCGGGTCGAAGGTCAGCTCCACCGTCGTGCCGCCCGCGCCCGCCAGCAGCGGGTAGGGACCCGTCACCGGGTCGACCGGCCGGCCGTCGACGTGCGTGAGCACCGCCCCCTCGCGGATGCCCGTACCGGCCAGCGGGGAGCGGGCCTTGGAGTCGGAGGAGTCACCGGGCAGGATGCGCTTGACCAGCCACCGCCCCTCCCGGCACACGAGGTTGGCGCCGAGCAGGCCCTGCCGGCGCTGGTAGTGCGCGGGGCCCTCGTTGCGCCGGGCGGCGGAGACGTAGGCGTGGGAGGTGCCCAGCTCGCCGAGCACCTCGCGGAGCAGGTCGGCGAACTCGTCCGGGGAGGCGACCCGTTCGACCAGCGGGCGGTACTGGTCCAGCACCGCGTCCCAGTCGATGCCGCACATGCCGGGGTCCCAGAAGTAGGCGCGGATCAGGCGGCCCGCCTCGTCGTAGGCCTGGCGCCACTCCGCGCCCGGGTCGACCTCGTGCAGGATGCGCCGCAGGTCGATCCAGGTGGTCGTGTCGCTGTCGCCGGCCTCGGCGGCGGGCACCGCGCGCAGGTCGCCCTCGTCGAGGACGACCAGGCGGGTGCCGTCGCCGCTGACCCGGAACCAGTCGAGGTGGTCGACCAGTTCGGACTTCCTGGCCTTGGCGAGGTTGAAGTGCTCCAGGGTCGGCCGCTCGCTCGGGTCCGCCGGGTTGGCGAAGGTCTCGCCGAGCGCGCCCGAGATCGGCCAGCGCAGCCAGACCAGGCCGCCGCCCGCGACCGGGTGCAGCGCCGAGTACTTGGAGGCGGTGACCGGGAACGGTGTCACGCGGCTCTCCAGCCCCTCCACCTCGACGGTCACCGTGCCGCCCTCGCCGGGCTCGTCGTCCAGCGGGTCCAGGCCGCCGGCGGCGGGGCGGCCCTCGGGGTTCAGCGCGAAGGGGGAGGGGGTCGCGGAGGAGAGCGGCACCAGGTAGGGGCGGCAGCCCAGCGGGAAGGACAGGTCGCCGGTGTGCACGTCGTACACCGGGTCGAAGCCGCGCCAGGACAGGAAGGCGAGGTAGCGGCCGTCCCGGGTGAAGACCGGGTTCTCGTCCTCGAAGCGGCCGTTGGTGACGTCGACGACGAGGGGGCCCTCCGGCCCGTCGATGCGGGCCATCCTGATCTGCCGCAGCGAGCGCCCGATGCCGGGGTGCGACCAGGTGAGCCAGGCCCCGTCCGGGGAGAAGGCGAGGTCGCGCACGGGACCGTTGTCGGACCGGACCAGCTCGGTGACGTGGCCTCCGGCGGTTCCGGTGGGGGTGACCACCTCGGCCGGGCTCCCGGCGTCTCCCGAGGCTCCCGCGTCTCCCGTCTTCCCCGCGCCTCCCGCCTTCCCGGCGTCTCCCGAGGCTCCCGCGTCTCCCGTCTTCCCGGCGTCTCCCGTCTTCCCGGCGTCTCCCGCCTTCCCGGCGTCTCCCGAGGCTCCCGCGTCTCCCGAGTCCCCCGCCTCTCCCGAGTCCCCCGCCTCTCCCGAGTCCCCGACGCCCCCCGCGGCCAGCGCCTGGGCGGCCTCCCCGTCCTCCTCCGAGACGTCGAGCAGCAGCAGCCGGCCGTCGTGGGAGGCGAGGGCGAGGCGCTCGCCCGCCGGGTCCGAGACCAGCTCCAGGACCCGGCCCAGCGCTCCGGACGCCAGCCGCCGGGGTGCGCGGCTCCCGGTCGCCCGCGGCAGGTGGACGATCTCGACGGCGTCCTCGCCCGCCGCGTCCGTCACGTACGCGATCCGTCCGCTCGCCCCGAGCATCTCCGGCAGCCGCACCCGTACTCCCGGGGTGTCGGCGAGGGTGCGGGCCGGTCCGTCGCGGTGGGTGAGCCAGTACAGGCTGCCGCGCACCACCACGGCGCTCGCCCGGCCCGTCTCGTCGACGGAGAAGCCACCCACGTGCTGGGCGGCGGGCACCGGGTGGGTGCGCCGTCCCGCGCGCGGCCCGCTGAGCCGGACGTCGAGCCGGCGCGGCACCGAGCCGGGCGACAGGCTGTCGACGATCCACAGGTCGCCGGCGCACTGGTACACCACGCGGGTGCCGTCGCTCGCCGCGTGCCGGGCGTAGAAGGCGTCGTGGTCGGTGTGCCGGCGCAGGTCGGTGCCGTCGTGGGCGCAGGAGTAGAGGTTGCCGACGCCCTCGTGGTCGGAGAGGAAGGCGATCCGGCCGCTGACGAACAGGGGGGAGTGCAGATGGCCGCCCAGGTCGGGCAGGAGCCGCTGCCCGTGCAGCCAGAGCCGGCCGGTGGCCCCGCCCCGGTAGCGCTTCCAGGAGGCGGGTTCGTGCGGCGGGGTGCCGGTGAGCAGGAGGGTCCTGCGTTCGCCGTCGAGGTCGGCGGCCTGGATGTCGGTGACCGGGCCCCAGGGGAGTTTGCGGCCGGGGTCGCCGGCCGGGTCGACCTTGTAGGCCCAGGTGAGGTGGGAGAAGGGCTCGCCGTGGGAGGCGACGGCGAGGATGGCGGCGGTGCCGTCGGGCTCGGGGGGCGACCAACCGCAGACCCGGGTGTCGAGGCCGCCCCAGTGGGTGAGCCGGCGCCCGGGGCCGCCGTCGACGGGGACGAGGTGGACCTCCGGCACCAGGCTGCGCCAGCTGGTGTACGCGATGTGGCGCCCGTCCGGGGAGAAGCGCGGGTGGCCGGCCTTGGCGCGGTCGACGGTGAGCCGCCAGGCGCGGCCGGGACCGTCGAGGTCCGCCAGCCAGAGGTCGTCCTCGGCCACGAAGCACAACTGGTCGCCACTGAGGTGGGGAAGGCGCAGATAACTCACCCACCCCATGCTTTTCCGGGCCCGGGGTACCGGCAACTTATGGGGAGCTGACAACCGTGACCCAAGCCACGTACGAAACCGTTTCGTTTCGATAGGGGGTGGGGTACCTTTTCGGTGTACGAAACGGTGTCGTTCTGACCGTCGGCACCCGGGGAAGTGGAGAGAGAGGTGAGCGGGATGACCGAGGCAGCCACCGTGCGCCGCAGTCGGATCACTCCCGAGCGCGAGGCCGAGCTGTACGAGGCCGTGCTCGACCTGCTCCGCGAAGTCGGCTACGACGCCCTCACCATGGACGCCGTGGCCGCCCGCACCCGCTCCAGCAAGGCGACGCTCTACCGCCAGTGGGGCGGCAAGCCCGAGCTGGTCGTCAAGGCGATGCGGCACAACAAGCCGGGGGAGATCAGCGAGGTCGACACCGGCACGCTCCGGGGCGACCTGCACGCGCTGCTGGCCCGCGAGGACGACTGCACCATGGCCCAGAACTCCGCGCTGATGCGGGGCGTGGCCATGGCCCTGCACCAGAACCCGGACCTGCGCCAGGCCTTCCGGGAGCAACTCGTCGAACCGGAGATGGCGGAGTTCCGGCGCCTGCTGCAGCGCGCCGTCGACCGGGGCGAGATCAGAGCGGACTGCCCGGCGCTGGAGTTCCTCGTGCACATGATGGTCGGCGGCTTCGCCACCCGGACGCTGCTCGACGACCAGCCCCCCACCCGGGCCTTCCTCACCTCGTACATCGACGCCGTGATGCTCCCCGCCCTCGGCGTCTCCCCCACCCCCTGATCCGTCCCCCCACCCTCGGGCGATCCCCACCTGGTCCCCGACCGCATCCACCTGAGCCCCACCTGAGCCCCACCTGACGTCACCTCCCCCATTGCCTCAAGGGCATGGGTGGTACCCCCACCGTCGTCGGGCTGATCACCCCTGCCCTGAAGACCCACGACCTGACCGGGAGTACGCCCCCGTGGCAACGTTCCTCTACAAACTCGGCCGGCTCGCCTTCCGCCGACGGCACTTCGTCGCCCTCATATGGGTGGCCCTGCTGACGCTCGCCGGCGTCGGCGCGGCCAGTGCCCCGCCCGCCGGCACCACCTCCTTCTCCATCCCCGGCACCGAGGCCCAGAAGGCCTTCGACCTGCTCGAGGAGCGCTTCCCGGGACAGAGCGCCGACGGGGCCACCGCACGCGTGGTCTTCAAGGCACCGTCCGGCGAGAAGATGACCGACGCCGGCCACAGGGCCACCGTCGAGAAGGCCGTCGCCGACCTGGCCGACGGCTCCGAGGTCGCCTCGGTCGCCGACCCCTACCAGGGCAAGGCCGTCAGCAAGGACGGCGCGATCGCCTACGCGTCGGTCCGGTACGACGTCTCCGGCATGGAGCTGGAGGAGTCCACCAAGGACGCCCTGGAGGACGCCGCGCAGCAGGCGCGTGACGCCGGGCTGACCGTCGAGGTCGGCGGTGACGCGCTCCAGGCGGTGCCGCACACCGGCGCCACGGAGATCATCGGCATCGCGGTGGCCGCCGTCGTCCTCGTCATCACCTTCGGCTCGCTGGTCGCGGCCGGACTGCCCCTGCTCACGGCCCTGATCGGCGTCGGCATCGGCGTCTCCTCCATCACCGCTCTCGCGAGCGTGCTGGAGCTGGGCTCCACCACCTCCATCCTGGCGATGATGATCGGCCTCGCGGTCGGCATCGACTACGCCCTGTTCATCGTCTCCCGCTACCGCGCCGAACTCGCCGAGGGGCGTGAGCGCGAGGAGGCCGCGGGCCGGGCGGTCGGCACCGCCGGCTCGGCGGTCGTCTTCGCCGGCCTCACGGTCGTCATCGCCCTGGTGGGCCTCGCGGTCGTCAACATCCCGATGCTGACCAAGATGGGCATCGCGGCGGCCGCCACCGTCGCCATCGCGGTCCTGATCGCCCTGACGATGGTCCCCGCGCTGCTCGGTTACGCCGGCCGCCGGGTCAAGCCGACCGGTGCGAAGGGCAGGCTGCTGGGCGGCGCCCGGAAGAAGGACGCCGCGAAGGACGCCGCGAAGGACGGCACGAAGGACGCCGCGAAGGCCCAGGGCGGGCCCGCCAAGGCCAACCTCGGCACCCGCTGGGCGAGCTTCGTCGTCCGCCGTCCGCTGGCCGTCCTGCTGCTGGGCGTCGTCGGCCTCGGGGCCGCCGCGATCCCCGCGGCCTCCCTGGAACTGGGCCTGCCCGACGACGGCTCCCAGCCGACGTCCACCACCCAGCGCCGGGCCTACGACCTGCTCTCGGAGGGCTTCGGCCCCGGCTTCAACGGGCCGCTGATGGTCGTCGTGGACGCCAAGGGCAGCGAGGCCCCCCAGCAGGTCTTCACCGACGTCTCCGACGAGATCAAGGGACTCGACGACGTCGTGGCGGTGACCCCGGCCGCGCCCAACAAGGCCGGCGACACCGCGACGATCACCGTGATCCCCGACTCCAAGCCGTCCTCCGTGCAGACCGAGGACCTGGTGCACGCCATCCGCGACGCGGGCGGCGCCATCAAGGCGGACACCGGGGCGGAGACCCTCGTCACCGGTTCGACGGCGATGAACATCGACGTCAGCCAGAAACTGAACGACGCGCTGGTGCCGTACCTGGTCCTGGTCGTCGGCCTGGCCTTCCTCCTGCTGATCGTGGTCTTCCGCTCGATCCTGGTCCCGCTGAAGGCGGCCCTCGGCTTCCTGCTCTCCGTCATGGCGGCGCTCGGCGCGGTCGTCGCGGTCTTCCAGTGGGGCTGGCTGTCCGGCCTGATGGGCGTCGAGGAGACCGGTCCGGTCATGTCGATGATGCCGATCTTCATGGTCGGCGTGGTCTTCGGCCTGGCCATGGACTACGAGGTCTTCCTGGTCACCCGCATGCGCGAGGCCTACGTCCACGGCGAGAAGCCGAACCAGGCCGTCGTGACCGGCTTCAAGCACGGCGCGAGGGTGGTTACAGCGGCGGCGGTCATCATGATGGCGGTCTTCGCGGGCTTCATCGGCTCCAGTGAGGCGATGGTCAAGATGATCGGCTTCGGGCTGGCGATCGCCGTCTTCTTCGACGCGTTCGTCGTCCGCATGGCCATCGTCCCGGCCGTCCTCGCGCTGCTCGGCAAGAAGGCCTGGTGGCTGCCGAGGTGGCTGGACCGCGCGCTGCCCAACGTGGACGTCGAGGGTGAGGGCCTGCGCACGGCCGAGGAGCGGGGCTCCGGCCCCGACGAGGACCGGGAGCTGGTGCGCACCTGACCCGCCCCCTCCGACAGGAGGGGCGAACGACCAGCCGGTGAGGGCTTCCGTGGGGACGGGGCTGCCCTCACCGGCTTCCTCCGTGCACGCCCCGCAACCCGCTCGCACGGGGACCGCACCCACCGCTAGCGTGCCCCGCATGACCACGACCGACGGCACCCCCGACGCGCCCGCAGCCCACCCCCGTTTCGCCGAGGCCCTGCGGGAGCTGGGCCTGGCTGACCTGGCGGCGCGGGCGCGGCGCTTCCCGGAGGCCACCCGCACCGCCGCCGAGGCCGCCGCCGCGATCGGGTGCGAGCTGAGCCAGATCTGCAAGTCGCTCGTCTTCGCCGCCGACGGCGTGCCCGTCCTGGTCCTCATGGACGGCGCCTCCCGCGTCGACCTGGAGCGGGTCCGCGAGGAACTCGGCGCCGACAAGGTCACCCGGGCCAGGGCCGACGTCGTACGGGAGACGACCGGGTACGCGATCGGAGGCGTGCCGCCCTTCGGCCACCGTGAACGGACCCGGGTGCTCGCCGACCGGTCCCTGCTCGCGCACGACGTCGTCTGGGCCGCCGCCGGCACCCCGTACGCCGTCTTCCCGATGGAGCCCGAGGAGCTCGTCGCCACCGCCGGTGCCACCCTCGTGGACGTGCGCGAGCGCACCGGATGACCCCGCTGGTCGCCGGCGCCGTCCTGCTCGCCGCGGTGACGCACGCGAGCTGGAACGCGATCGCCCACCGCATCCCGGACAAGCTGACCGGCTTCGCGCTGATATCCGGCGGCGGGATGCTCATCGGGCTCGCGCTGCTGCCGTTCACGGCGTTCCCGGCGGCCGGGGCGTGGCCGTACCTCCTGGCCTCCGCCGCGATCCACCTCGTGTACTACGCCCTGCTGATGCGCTCCTTCCGGCTGGGCGACTTCGGTCAGGCCTACCCGATCGCCCGCGGCAGCGCGCCGCTGGTGGTCACCGTCCTCGCCGCGGTCTTCGCGGGAGAGGTGCCGGACCGCTGGGCCACCGGCGGCATCCTGCTGTCCTGCGCGGGCCTGACCGGCGTCGCCCTGTGGGGGCTGCGCGGACGGAGGCCCGACTGGGCGGCGATCGGCGCGGCCCTGGCGACCGGGGTGACCATCGCGGCGTACACGGTGGTCGACGGGCTGGGCGTCCGCGCCTCCGGGTCCTCCCTCGGGTACATCGCCTGGCTGATGACGGTGCAGGGCACGGCCCTCCCGGCGTACTTCCTGTACCGCCACCGCACCGGCGCCTGGGCGTTGCTGCGGCCGCAGGCGAGGCTCGGGCTGCTCGGTGCGGGGCTGTCCGTCACCGCGTACGGGCTCGTCCTGTGGGCGCAGACCCGCGCCGAACTCGCCCCGATCGCGGCGCTGCGCGAGTCCTCGATCCTGGTCGGCGCGGCGATCGGGGCCCTCTTCTTCCAGGAGCGGTTCGGCGCGCCCCGGCTCGCGGCGGCGGGGCTCCTCGTCGTCGGGATCGGGCTGATGCTGCACACGTGAGCGACGCGGTGCGGGCGGCGGCGTGGTGCGCCGGGCGGCCGCGAGGAGCACCCTGGAAGCAGGTACTCCGGAGGTGACCCGTCATGATGCACACCGCAGTGGGATGGCATGTCGAGATGGAGTTCATGGAGGACGACCAGCACACGCGGGCCGTCGCGATGGTGCGGCTCCCCGACGGCAGCGAGGTCCGCGCGCACGGCCACGCCAGCCGGCACCGCGTCGACGCCCAGCAGCCGAGGGTAGGTGAGGAGGTGGCGGGGGCACGCGCGTTGAACGAGCTGGCGATGCAGCTGCTCACCAAGGCGCACGAGGAGATCGACGCGGCGTCGGGGCGGACGTCCCACCCGATCCACGTCTGAACCGGCGGCGCCCGAAGGTCTCCCGCGGCGGCGTCCGCCGGGTCAGCCCGCCTCGATCGACGCCCGTACCGCCCGCACCAGTGCCTGGGCCCGCGGGTCGGCCGTCACCGTCTTGCGGAAGCCGTTGGTGACGTAGCCGAAGGCGATGCCCGACTCCGGGTCGGCGAAGCCGAGGGCGCCGCCGCGGCCGGGGTGGCCGAAGGACCCGGGCGACAGGAACGGCGACGCGCTGCCGTGCAGCATGTAGCCGAGGCCGAAACGGGTGGGGACGACGAGGACCCGGTCCGGTCCGGCCGACTCCTCGCGGCGGGCCGCCTCCATGGTGGCCGCGTCGAACAGCCGCACGTTCCGGGTCACGCCGTCGACCTCGCCGATCAGCGCCGCGTAGAAGCGGGCCAGCCCCTCCGCCGTCGCGATGCCGTTGGCCGCGGGGAGGGCGGCGGCCCGGTAGACGGGGTCGTTCTGGTCGGGGAACGGGGTGATCGCGGCGAAGGCGCGGCGGGTGAGGGAGTCCGGGTCCCCGTAGGCCTCGGTGACGGCGCGCTTGGGGCGCAGCCGCGGCCCGCTCCCCGAGGGCTCGGGCTCCTCCAGGCGCCCGACCCGTCCGGCGCGGCCCGCCGCCTCCTCCGCGGCCGGCAGTCCCACCCACAGGTCCAGTCCCAGCGGCCCGGCGATCTCGTCCGCGATCCACTCACCGGCGCCGCGCCCGCCCGTCACCCTGCGGACCAGCTCGTCGAGCAGCCAGCCGTACGTCAGCGCGTGGTAACCGTGGTCGGTGCCGGGCTCCCACACGGGTGCCTGGGCGGCGACGGCCCGCGGGCCCCGCAGCGGGTCGAGGGTCTCCTCGGGGGTGAGCGGGCGGTCCAGGACCGGCAGCCCCGCCCGGTGGTTCAGCACGTGCCGGACCAGCACCCGCTCCTTGCCGTGCGCCTTGAACTCCGGCCAGTACGCGCCCACCGGCGCGTCCAGGTCCAGCTTCCCGCGCCGGTGCAGCAGCAGCGGCACGGCGGCGGCGACGCCCTTCGTCGCCGAGCGCACGAGCTGGGCGGTGCCCCGGCGCCACGGCTCCCGGTCGCCGGCGCCGTCCGCGCCGTCCGCGCCGTCTACGTGTTTGGTGCCACCCCACAGGTCCACGACCTTGCGCCCGTCCCGGTACACGGCGACCGCCGCGCCCCGCTCCCCGAGCGTCGCGAAGTTCCGCGCGAACGCGTCCCGGACCGGCTCGAAACCCCCGGCCACCGTGCCGTGCACGTCCACGCCCACGCCCGCTTCCGCGTCCACTTCCCGGTGTCCCTTCCGATCGCCTGCGACAGTGGGTGCAACCCTCGCCGGGCGCCTGCGATTCCTCACCCGCGCGTCGACACCGACCGCGGGTCGAAGCCGAAGGGCAGCTCCAGGCGGTGGGCGCGCATCAGCGCGTCGTCGGAGAGCAGGTCCGCCGTCGGGCCGTCCGCCGCGATCACGCCGTCGCTGAGGATCAGGGCCCGGGGGCACAGCTCCAGGGCGTAGGGCAGGTCGTGGGTGACCATCAGGACCGTGACGTCCAGGGAGCGCAGGATGTCGGCGAGTTCGCGGCGCGAGGCCGGGTCGAGGTTGGAGGAGGGCTCGTCCAGGACCAGGATCTCCGGCTCCATCGCGAGCACGGTCGCCACCGCCACCCGGCGCCGCTGGCCGAAGGAGAGGTGGTGCGGGGGCCGGTCCTTGAACTCCGCCATGCCGACCAGGCCGAGCGCCCGGTCCACGCGGGCCTCCAGCTCCGCCCCCTTCAGCCCGGCCGCCGCCGGTCCGAACGCCACGTCCTCGCGCACGGTCGGCATGAAGAGCTGGTCGTCCGGGTCCTGGAAGACGATGCCGACCCGGCGCCGGACCTCCGCCATGTTCCGCCGGTCCACGGGCAGCCCGGCGACCGTGACCGTGCCGGTGCCGCCGCTCAGGATGCCGTTGAGGTGGAGCACCAGGGTGGTCTTGCCCGCGCCGTTCGGACCGAGCAGCGCGACCCGCTCACCGCGGGCGACGGAGAAGTCCACGCCGAAGAGGGCCTGGTGCCCGTCGGGGTAGGCGAAGGCGAGGCCGGAGACCTCCAGGGAGGCGGGCACGGTGTCGGTGGCTGCGTTCACAGGGTCCATCCCAGCAGACAGACGACGAGAGCGGCGACGGGCAGGGCCAGCGCGTACGACCACTGCGCCCGGGATGCGGTCACCTCGTCGATCACCGGCATCGAACCGGTGTAGCCGCGGCTGACCATGGCCAGGTGCACGCGCTCGCCGCGCTCGTAGGAGCGGATGAAGAGCGCGCCGGCCGACTTGGCGAGCACTCCCCAGTGCCGTACGCCCCTCGCCTCGAAGCCGCGTGACTCCCGGGCGATCCGCATCCGCCGCATCTCGTCCGCGATGACGTCCCCGTACCGGATCATGAAGGACGCGATCTGCACCAGCAGCGGCGGCAGCCTCAGCCGCTGGAGGCCCAGCAGCAGCTCGCGCAGCTCGGTGGTGGAGGCGAGGAGCACCGAGGCGGCGACGCCCAGGGTGCCCTTGGCCAGGACGTTCCAGGCGCCCCAGAGGCCGTTCACGCTCAGCGGCATGCCGAGCACCTCGATCCGCTCGCCCTCCGCCACGAACGGCATCAGGACCGCGAACGCGACGAACGGCACCTCGATCAGCAGCCGCCTCAGCAGGAAGCCGGCCGGGACGCGCGCCGCGTACGCCACCGCCGCGAGCAGCAGCGCGTACACGGCGAAGGCCCACATCGCCTCGCGCGGCGTCGACACCACGACGATCACGAACGCGAAGACCGCGGCGAGCTTGGTGTGCGGCGGCAGGCCGTGCACGGGGGAGTGTCCGTGCCGGTAGAGCCGGTGTGCTCCCCCGCTGCTGACGCCGTGGGAGGTGCCCCCATCCGCGCCCATGTCAGACCGACGTGTCCGTGTTGGTGTCCGTGTTCGTCGGGGAGGCGTCGTCGCCGCGGCGCCTGCGCACCGACCAGAACACCGCGCTGCCCGCGACGACCGTGACACCGACCCCGATGACGCCCGCGAGACCGCCGGAGACGCGGGCGTTCGTGATGTCCTCGACGCCGTAGTCGGCGAGCGGGGAGTCGGAGTTCGCGTGCTCCTTCGCCTTCTCGTCGATGCCCTTGTCGGCGGCGACCTTCTCCAGCCCGTCCGGGTCGGCGGAGGCGTAGAAGCTGACGATGCCGGCCAGGACCAGCGAGGTGGCCAGGCCGGTGATCCACAGGGTGCGGTGCGAGCGGGCGGGGGCGGGGGCCGGCTCGGCCGCCGGGGCGTCGACGAGTTCGCCGTGCACGCGCAGCTTGAGCCGCTGCGTCAGGCCGCGCGCCCCGTACACCAGGTCCGGGCGCACGGCGATGACCGCGCCGACGGTCAGTGCGGTGATCGCGGCCTCGCCGATGCCGATCAGCACGTGCACGCCGACCATCGCGGTGGCGACCTTGCCGATGGCGATGTCGGTGGTGCCGCCGATCCAGTACAGGAAGGTGAAGGCGAGGGCGGCGGCCGGGACGGAGACGAGGGCGGCGACGAAGGAGGCGACGGTCACCGAGCGGCGGCTCCGGGGCAGGACCTTCACCAGGCCCCGGAAGAGGGCGTAGGCGACGACCGTGGTGACGATCGCCATGTCGGTGATGTTGACGCCGAGCGCGGTCAGGCCGCCGTCGGCGAAGAGGATTCCCTGGAGGAGCAGGACCACGGAGACGCACAGCACCCCCGTGTACGGGCCCACGAGGATCGCGGCGAGGGCTCCGCCGAGCAGGTGCCCGCTGGTGCCGGCGGCTACCGGGAAGTTCAGCATCTGCACCGCGAAGATGAACGCCGCGACCAGCCCCGCCAGCGGAGCCGTCCTTTCGTCCAGCTCCCGTCGGGCGCCCCGCAGGCTGACCGCGATGGCGCCCGCGGCGACGACGCCGGTGACGGCGGAGGTCGGGGCGTCGATGAATCCGTCAGGTACATGCACGAGTCGATGATAGGGACCAGTTGCGAGCCGTTTGCAAGAGCGAGGTAAAGGCTGATCTCACATGTGGTATTCGGCTCGAAAGGCGTGAGACGGGAAATGTGGGACATTGGACAAGGGGTGGACGCACAGCTTTCGCCAAGGTGACGCAGCGCAAGGGGCGATCCGATGTCCGTAGTCGAACAGTACGCACGAGCCCACATCCTGACGGACGCGGATCTGCCGGACGAGGACGACGGCGGAGCGATACCCGTCGTCCTGCGCTACGACCCCGACCACGACCCCCGGTCGGTGTGCGTCGCCCTCCCGGCGCGGGGCGGCGGCCGCGGCTTCCGCGAGTGGACCTTCGACCGGTCGCTGCTGGAGCAGGGCCTGCGCGCGCCCGCCGGGACCGGTGAGGTACGGGTCTGGCCGTGCGGGCGGGTGCAGGCCGTGGTCGAGTTCCACTCCCCGCAGGGCTGCTCGGTGGTCCAGTTCGAGACCAAGGCCCTCATGCGCTTCCTGCGCCGCACCTACACGGCGGTGGCGCAGCCGGTGGCCCACTGAGCCACCGGCCGGGCGCCCTTCCGTACGCGCCGGTCAGCCGGCGTTCTTCAGCAGCGCCGCGACGATCGGGCCCGCGGTGTCGCCGCCGTGGCCGCCCTGCTGGACCACGCCCGCCGCGGCCAGATCGCCCTTGTACGCCGTGAACCAGCCGTTGGGCTTCTTCTGCCCGTCGACCTCGGCGGAGCCGGTCTTCGCCCCGGCGCCACCACCGACTCCCGCCATCGCCTTCGCGGCGGTGCCGTACGCCGCCGTGTAGGACATCAGCTCCCGCAGCTGGGCCAGCGTGCCCGCCGACAGGGTGCGGGAGGCCGTGGCGAGCTTGCGCCCGTCCACCGACGGGGCGACCAGGTACGGCTGGTGGAAGGCCCCGGACTTCACGGTCGCCGCGACGGACGCCATGTTCAGCGGGTTCATCCGCACGCCGCCCTGCCCGATGAGGGAGGCGGCCATCGGGGCGGCGTCCTGCACCGGCACCGCGCCGTCGAAGGTGGGCACGCCCACGGACCAGTTGTTCATGGACAGGCCGAAGACCTCCTTCGCCTGCCGGGTCAGGTCGTCGTTCTCCAGCTCGGGCGCCTGGCTGATGAAGGCGGTGTTGCAGGAGCGGGCGAAGCTCGCCTTGAAGGTGCCGTCCTTGATCTCGAACTTGTCGTCGTTCTGGAACTTCCAGCCGCCGTAGCTGAAGTACTTCGGGCACGGGTGCTTCTTGTCCATCGACGCCAGGTTCTTCTCGATCAGCATCGAGGCGGTGACGACCTTCATCGTGGAGCCGGGGGCGAGCGAGCCCTGGAAGGCGGTGTTGAAGCCGTGGCCGCCGTTGGCGACCGCGAGGATCTCGCCGGTGGAGGCGCGCAGCAGCACCACCGACGCGCGCGCCTTGCCGGCCACCTGCTTCTCGGCGGCGTCCTGGAGGGCCGGGTCCAGGGTCGTCCGCACGGTGCCGGGCGTGCCCTCGCTCAGTTCCAGCAGCGTCTTGTCGGACACCTTCGCCGCCTGGGACTCCTTGCCGCGCACCACGCGCAGTTCGACGCCCGGGGTGCCGCCGGCCTGCTTGCCGTACTTCTCGCGCAGGCCGTCCAGGACGGTGCCGAGCGAGGGGAACCTCGCCGCCGTCAGCTCCGCGCCGTCCCGGTCCAGCGCCTTGACCGGCGGGTCCCCGGACTCCCCGGTGACGAGCCGGTCGCCGTCCCGCAGCTCCGGGTGGACGACGGCGGCGTGCCAGGCCACCCGCGGTTCGCCGTCGCCGGCCCGGCGGACGACGGTCAGCGCGCTGTCGTACGCCAGGGGCTTCGAGGTCTTCTCGTGGGCGACGACGGCCTTCACGGCGAACGGGACCCTGCCGTCGGCCGGAGTGCCCGGGGTGAACGTGACGTCCTTGACGCGGGCGTCCTTGGCATAGCCGGTGAGCAGGGCCTTCGCGGCCTCGGCGTCGTCGGTGGCGGCGGCCGCCGCGGCGATGTCGCCCTTCTGCCAGGCGGTGAGGAACCGCTGGGCCGTCGTGGTGACCTCGGCGGCCGACAGGGGGCCCGACCTGGCCTTGTCCTCGGCCGTGGCGGACTTCGTCCGGGCCGTGTCCTCGCCGGACCCGCCGCCGTACACCGCGTAGGCGCCGAATCCGGCGCCGGCCACGACCACGGCGGCCACCCCGCCGATCACGACGGGTCTGGTCCTGCGCCGCTCACCGGCGGCCCTTCTGCTGCCCACTGCGTCCCGTTCCTCCACGGCTCCGGCTCCCCGGAGTGCCGCGGTGCCCTGTGTGCCTCACGATTCCAACGACGGCGACCACAGTAGGGGCACCCGTCGCGTCCGGTGCGCCTCAGCCCCCCGCCCGCAGCACGTCCGCCACGATCGGGCCGGCCGCGTCACCGCCGTGGCCGCCCTCCTCGGTCATGGCCGCCGCGGCCACGTCGCCCCGGAAGCCGGTGAACCAGCTGTTGGACGTGGTCTGCCCGTCGACCTCCGCCGACCCGGTCTTGGCGCCGATGTCACCGCCGAGCCCGGACATGGCCGCCCGTCCGGTGCCCTGCGTGGCGGTGAGCCGCATCATCTGCTTCAGCTGGGCGGCGGTGCTCTGCGGCAGGCCCTTGGCGGTGGCCAGCCGCCGGTCGTCCAGGTCGGGCGGGACGAGGAAGGGCTGGCGGAACTCGCCGGTGATGGCGGTCGCCGTCACCGAGGCCATGTTCAGGGGGTTCATCTGGACCTGGCCCTGGCCGATGGCGTTGGCCGCGCGGTCCGGGCCGCCGGACGCGGGGACCCGGCCGTCGAAGGAGACGATGCCGGTCTGCCAGTCGTCGCGGCCCAGCCCGAAGCGCTCCTCGGCCTCCGCCGTCAGCGAGGAGTCCGTCAGCGGGTCCTCGTCGACGAGCTTGATGAAGCCCGTGTTGCAGGACCGCATGAAGGTGTCGGCGAGCGAGGCGCCCTCGTCGGCCGGCATACCGGTGAGGTTCTTGAAGGTCTGGCTCTGCCAGGTCGCCGTGGCCGGGCAGGGCGCCGGGCCGTCCATGTCGGTCACGCCGTTGTCGATGAGCATCGCGGCCGTGATGATCTTCATGGTGGAGCCGGGGGCGACGCGTCCCTGGAAGGCCGCGTTGAAGCCGTCCGCGCGGTTGTTCGCCACGGCCAGCACCTCGCCGGTGCTCGGCCGGACGGCGACCACCGAGGACTCGCCGTACCGCTTCACGGCCTTCTCGGCCGCCGCCTGCACGCCCGCGCTGAGCGTCGTCTCCAGCGTGCCGGGCTTCCCCTCGGCCAGGGTCAGCAGCGGGGTGTCCGGCCCCCCGTCGTTACCGTGCCGGATCACCAGCTCGACACCGGGGGTGCCGCCCGCCTTGTCGCCGTACTTCTCGCGGAGCGTGGCGAGGACCGGGCCGAGGGAGGGGTACTTCTTCTCGGTGAGCACGGCACCGTCGCGGCCGACCGCCTGGATCTGCGGGGTCGCCGACTCCTCGGTGACCAGAGTGTCGCTGTCCTTCAGGTCCGGGTGGACGACCGACGGCTGCCAGTCGACCAGCGCGCGTCCGGTGGTCTCCCCGCGGACCACGGTCAGCCGGCTCCTGTACGTCAGCGACTTGCTCTCGCCCTCGTACGACACCTTCGCCTTCACCGTGAACGGCACCTCGGCGCCGGCCGTCGTGCCGGGCGTGATCTCGACGTCGGTGATGTGCGCGTCGGTGCCGTAGGCCGTCAGCAGCGTCCCGGCGACCGCGGCGTTGTTCGTGTGGGACGCGGCCGTCGTCGCGTCCCCCTGCTCCCAGGCCGTGAAGAACTTCTCCGCGGTCTCCTCGACCTCGTCGCCGCTCGGCGGCCCGCTCTTCCTGGTGGTCGCCCCGGCGGCCCCCGTACTCCCGTCGCCGTCCAGCGCCGACACGATGTTGTAGGCGCCGTACCCGGCCCCGCCCACCATCACCGCGAACACGCCGCCTATGACGGCGACCTTGACCCCCCTGCCCATCGGCAGTCCCTCCCCGTTCATCCCCGTAGAGAACTCCCAGGCGCTTTGAACACGTTCAGAAGCGCGTGTGGTGGCACTCTATGTGCGGGGAGTGACCGGCGGTACGGGTGTTTCCGGATGTTGACCGAATGGAGATCCGGCGCCCTCAGACCCAGGTGTCGAGCCACATACGTGACCGCCAGTCCTCCATCGGGATCGCCGTCCCCGTGTAGAGGGGCCAGAAGTAGATGAAGTTCCACGCGATGAGCAGCACCAGCACGCCCGCACCCGTCGCGCCCGCGACCCGCCGGGCGTCGCTGCAGCCGGGGCGGCCGATGACCGCCCCCAGCAGCATCGCCACCGCGAGGCACAGGAAGGGCAGGAAGACGACGGCGTAGAAGAGGAAGATCGTGCGCTCCTGGTACAGGAACCAGGGCAGATAGCCGGCCGCGATGCCGCAGGCGATGGCGCCCGCCCGCCAGTCCCGGCGGAAGACCCAGCGCCACAGCACGTAGAGCAGCGCGAAGCAGCCCACCCACCACAGCAGCGGGGTGCCGAGCGCCAGGACCTCGCGGGCGCACTTCTCGCCCGCGTCCACCGGGCAGCCGTCCGCTCCGGCCGCCGGGGACTCGTAGAAGTAGGAGACCGGGCGGCCCAGGACGATCCAGCTCCACGGGTTCGACTGGTAGGTGTGCGGCGAGGTCAGGTGGGTGTGGAACTCCAGCACCTGCGACTCGTAGTGCCACAGGCTGCGCCACCAGTCCGGGAAGAGCCAGGACCAGGAGCTGTCCTTGCCGTCGGTCGCCGCCCAGTCGCGGTAGTAGCCGCCGCTGCCGTCGGCGGGGGAGAGGATCCAGCCCAGCCAGGACAGCACGTAGGTCACCAGCGCGACCGGCACCGTCGACAGGAACGCCCAGCCCAGGTCGTACCGCAGCACCGCCCGGTAGGGCCGGTGGGCGCCCGCGACCCGGCGGGCGCCGACGTCCCACAGCACGGCCATCACGCAGAAGGCCGCCATGACGTACAGGCCGTTCCACTTGGTGGCCGCGGCCAGGCCCAGCATCAGACCGGCCGCCAGCCGCCAGGGCCGCCACCCGAAGCGGAAGGTCTCGGCGAGGTCCGCGTCCGGCCGGACCCGGCCGTCGTCGTCGACGGGCAGCGCGGCGGCCAGTCTGCGCCGGGAGCGGTCCCGGTCGGCGAGCAGGCAGCCGAAGGCGGCCAGCACGAAGAACATCAGCACGCTGTCCAGCAGCGCCGTGCGGCTCATCACGAAGTGCAGCCCGTCCACCGCCATCAGCGCGCCCGCCAGGCAGCCCAGGAAGGTGGAGCGGAACAGCCGGCGCCCGATCCGGCACAGCAGCAGCACCGACAGCGTGCCGAGCAGCGCCGTCATGAAGCGCCAGCCGAACGGGTCGAAACCGAACAGCAGCTCGCCCAGCCCGATGACGTACTTGCCGACCGGTGGATGCACGACGTACGCCGCGTCCGTCGGGATCGGGACGCCACCGCCGGAGTTCAGGATCAGGTCGTTGGCGTTCTTGTCCCAGTTGACCTCGAAACCGCGGTGGATCAGCGCCCAGGCGTCCTTCGCGTAGTACGTCTCGTCGAATATCACCGCCTTCGGGCTGCCCAGGTTCCAGAACCGCAGCACCCCCGCCAGCAGCGCCACCAGCAGCGGCCCGCCCCACGCCGACCAGCGCACGAGCCGGTCGGCGCGCACCTTGGACAGGCCGAGGAAGACCCACAGGCGCTCACCGGGGCGCGTGTACGGGGGCACCAGCCGGTCGCGGACGTCGTCGGACGCGGGCCCCGCCGTGTAGCCGAAGCGGCGCAGCCGCTGCTGCCAGGTGGGCCGCTCGTCGAGCGGGGCCTGCTCCTGCCGGGTGTCCGTGGAGGACGCGGTACTGGTCACCGCGCCATCGTAGGGAACCGCGCTGTGCACGTCCCGCGCATGCCCCGGACCGGCCGGGCCGCGTCCCCGTCCGCCCCCGGGAAGGCATCCGTCCGCTCCTGGGAGGATGGGGGCGTGACTGGAACCCTTGTACTGGCGGGCACCCCCATCGGCGACGTCCGGGACGCGCCGCCCCGGCTCGCCGAGGAACTGGCCGGCGCGGACGTCGTCGCCGCCGAGGACACCCGGCGGCTGCGCCGCCTCACCCAGGCGCTCGGCGTCACGCCCCGGGGGCGCGTCGTGTCCTACTTCGAGGGCAACGAGTCCGCCCGGACGCCCGAGCTGGTGGAGGAGCTGGCGGGCGGCGCGCGGGTGCTGCTGGTGACCGACGCCGGGATGCCCTCCGTCTCCGACCCCGGCTACCGGCTGGTCGCCGCCGCCGTCGAGCGGGACGTGCGGGTCACCGCGGTGCCCGGCCCGTCCGCCGTGCTCACCGCCCTCGCCCTGTCCGGGCTGCCGGTGGACCGGTTCTGCTTCGAGGGCTTCCTGCCGCGCAAGGCGGGCGAGCGGCTGACCCGGCTGCGCGAGGTGGCCGGGGAGCGCCGGACCCTCGTGTACTTCGAGTCCCCGCACCGCGTCGACGACACCCTCGCCGCCATGGCCGAGGTCTTCGGCGCCGACCGGCGGGCCGCCGTCTGCCGGGAGCTGACCAAGACCTACGAGGAGGTCAGGCGCGGCGGGCTCGGCGAGTTGGCGGCCTGGGCCGCCGAGGGGGTGCGCGGCGAGATCACCGTCGTCGTCGAGGGCGCGCCGGACCAGGGACCACAGGAGATCGGCCCCGAGGAACTGGTGCGCAGGGTGCGGGTGCGCGAGGAGGCGGGCGAGCGGCGCAAGGAGGCCATCGCCGCGGTCGCCGCACAGGTGGGCGTGCCCAAGCGGGAGGTCTTCGACGCGGTGGTGGCGGCGAAGAACACCGGCGGGCAGGGGGCGTGATCCGGCCGCTCTTGACTCGTCCCTGACCTTTCGGGCCCTTGCGCCAAGGGCGGCCCAAATCGGCTCAAACACTCGGCAGATCCGGTGCTTTTCCACCGGTGGAGGAGTCCACTGGAAGAAGGGCCGACGAAGCGGCCGGTGAACCGAGGGAGCCGGGATGAGCATGAGTGAGAGTGCGGCGCGGTCCGGACCGCACGCCGGTGCCACCGCCGTCGTCCACGAGTCGTACTCCTTCGCCTGCATGCGCTGCGGGCACGGCTGGGAGCAGTCGTTCGAGATAGGGCACCACCGGGACGCGGACGGCGGCGAGTACGTGCTGTACGTCGCGGACGGCCGCGTCGTGCCCTCCCCGCTGACCCGCCCGACCTGCGCCAACTGCGACAGCCACGTCGTACGGATCATGCGGCCGGGGCGGGTCGCGTCGGTGCGCGGCACCCTGTCCGGCGACCACCGGGTGGAGCCGGCCGGCCTCCCGGGAGCGCCCGAGCGGCCGGGGCCCGGAGCGCCGGGGCTCGAGCCCGGGCATGGGCACCGGCACCTCACCGACCTCCTGCACGCCCTCCACCTCCACCGCAGGGCCGGCTGACCCCCGCCGCGCCTTCCGTAGGATCGGGGCATGCCTTCGAACGCCCCGGCCGACAAGAACGCGGCCCCGCCGCTCCCCGAACCGCTCCGCGTCCCGGTCGCCGACTCGCACACCCACCTCGACATGCAGTCGGGCACGGTGGCGGAGGGCCTCGCCAAGGCCGCCTCCGTCGGCGTCACCACGGTCGTCCAGGTCGGCTGCGACCTCGCCGGCTCCCGCTGGGCGGCCGAGACGGCCGCCGCGTACGAGGCCGTGCACGCCACCGTCGCCCTGCACCCCAACGAGGCGCCGCGGATCGTGCACGGTGATCCCGACGGCTGGTCCCGGCAGGGGGCGCGTCGGCCCGGCGGGGACGCCGCGCTCGACGAGGCCCTCGCCGAGATCGACCGGCTGGCCGCGCTGGACCAGGTCAAGGGCGTCGGCGAGACGGGACTGGACCACTTCCGCACCGGGCCCGAGGGCAAGGCCGCCCAGGAGCGGTCCTTCCGCGCCCACATCGAGATCGCCAAGCGCCACGGCAAGGCCCTGGTCATCCACGACCGCGACGCGCACGCCGACGTCCTGCGCGTCCTCAAGGAGGAGGGCGCCCCCGAGCGGACCGTCTTCCACTGCTACTCCGGCGACGCCGAGATGGCCGAAATCTGCGCCGGCGCCGGCTACTACATGTCCTTCGCCGGGAACGTCACCTTCAAGAACGCCCAGAACCTGCGCGACGCCCTCGCCGTCGCGCCGCCCGAGCTGATCCTGGTGGAGACCGACGCGCCGTTCCTGACGCCGGTGCCCTACCGGGGCCGGCCGAACGCCCCCTACCTGGTGCCGGTCACGGTGCGCGCCATGGCCGCGGTGCGGGGCGTCGACGAGGACACGCTGGCGACGGCCCTCGCGGCGAACACGGCCCGCGCCTTCGGCTACTGAGCGCTACTGAGCGCCACCGAGGGCTCCTGGATGTCCACCGACGCCGTACGACACGCCGTACGTTCGCCACGCTGAGTAGCCGCGCCGCTTTGGAGAGTGACGGGCGCTCCGCTAGGTTCTGGGGGCCCGATCCGGACCCTGGAGCGTGTCGGCGTGAGCAGAACCCAGCCCGAGACCCACGAGTCGCCCGCGCCGTACGACGTGCACAGCGCGCCGACCCTGGCGTACGGGGAGACCTACCGGCCCGCCCGCCGGGCTGCCGGGGCGGTGCTGCCCCGGCAGGGCGCCGCGAAGGCACCGGCCCCGGTGGCGGCCGACGGCAGGGCGGCACGCCGCCGCCGGGCCCGGGAGGCCGCGCGCGGGGACGGCTCCCTGCGCCGGCTGGTGCCGCGGGCCCTGGTCGTGGCGTTCCTCGCGGGCGGCACCACCGCCTTCGTCGCCAAGGACAAGGCGGTCGAGCTGACCGTCGACGGCACACCGCGCACCCTGCACACCTTCGCCGACGACGTGACCGGACTGCTCGCCGAGGAGGGCGTCCAGGTCGGCGCCCACGACGTGATCGTGCCCGCGCCGGGCACCCCGCTGACCAGCGGCGAGGACGTCACCGTCCGGTACGGACGGCCCGTGCTGCTCACCCTCGACGGCCACCGGCGCCAGCTGTGGACGACCGCGGAGACGGTGCAGGGGGCGCTGCGCGGACTCGGTGTACGCACCGAGGGCGCGTACCTGTCAGCCCCCGCCTCCCGGCGCATCGGACGCGAGGGCCTCGCGCTGGACGTGCGGACCGAGCGGGTGGTGACGGTGCTGGCGGACGGCCGGGCCCGCACCGTCCGCACCAACGCCGCGACCGTGCGCGAGGCCGTCGAGGAGGCCGGGGTGACGCTGCGCGGGCAGGACACGACGTCCGTCCCGGCGACCGGCTTCCCCCGCGACGGGCAGACCGTCACGGTGCTGCGCATCACCGGCTCGCAGGAGGTCCGCGAGGACCCGGTCCCCTTCGCCGTACGACGGACCGAGGACCCCTCGCTCCAGCGGGGCACGGAGGTCGTCGAGCAGGCGGGCACACCCGGCCTGCGGCGGACCACGTACGCCCTGCGCACCGTCAACGGCGTCCGGGAGAAGCCCCGGCGGCTGCGCACCGAGGTGGTGCGCGAACCCCGTCCGCGGATCGTGCGGGTCGGCACCCGCCCCCGGCCCGAGTCCGTGCGGGGCGCCGACCACCTGCACTGGCAGGCGCTGGCCGCGTGCGAGTCGGGCGGGCGGCCGGACGCCGTGGACCCCTCGGGCACCTACGGGGGGCTCTACCAGCTCGACACCCCCACCTGGCACAGCGTCGGCGGCGAGGGCCGCCCCCAGGACGCGGCGCCCGCCGAGCAGACGTACCGGGCGAAGAAGCTGTACGCGCGCAGCGGCTCCGCCCCCTGGCCGCACTGCGGCGCACGACTGGAGGGGTGACGGGCGCCCGACCGGCCGCCCGGGCGGTCACCCGGCCGCCCCCGGCTACCCTTGCGGGGTGAGCAGCCCCACCCCCGACGCCCTTCTCGGGCCCGCCGACGTCCGCGAACTCGCGGCGGCGCTCGGCGTGCGCCCCACCAAGCAGCGCGGTCAGAACTTCGTCATCGACGCCAACACGGTCCGTCGTATCGTCCGCACCGCCGACGTACGCCCCGACGACGTGGTGGTCGAGGTGGGACCGGGTCTCGGCTCGCTCACCCTGGCCCTGCTGGAGGCCGCCGACCGGGTCACCGCCGTCGAGATCGACGACGTCCTCGCCGGCGCCCTCCCCGCCACCGTCGCCGCCCGGATGCCGGAGCGCGCCGACCGGTTCGCGCTCGTCCACTCCGACGCGATGCAGGTGACCGCGCTGCCGGGCCCCGCCCCGACCGCGCTGGTCGCCAACCTGCCGTACAACGTGGCCGTGCCCGTCCTCCTGCACATGCTGGAGACCTTCCCCAGCATCGAGCGCACCCTCGTCATGGTGCAGGCCGAGGTCGCCGACCGGCTCGCCGCCGGACCCGGCAACAAGGTGTACGGCGTGCCCTCCGTGAAGGCCAACTGGTACGCCGACGTGAAGCGGGCCGGCTCCATCGGCCGCACCGTCTTCTGGCCCGCGCCCAACGTGGACAGCGGGCTGGTGTCGCTCGTCCGGCGCAGTGAGCCGCTGAAGACCACCGCGTCCCGGCGCGAGGTCTTCGCCGTCGTCGACGCCGCGTTCGCCCAGCGCCGCAAGACCCTGCGGGCCGCCCTCGCCGGGTGGGCGGGATCGGCCGCCGCCGCCGAGGCCGCGCTCGTCGCCGCGGGCGTGTCGCCGCAGGCGCGCGGGGAGGCGCTGACCGTGGAAGAGTTCGCGCGTATCGCCGAACACAAGGAGTGACGAGCAAGTGAGCGTGACGGTCCGCGTCCCCGCCAAGGTCAACGTCCAGCTCGCGGTCGGCGGCGTGCGCCCCGACGGCTTCCACGACCTGGCCAACGTCTTCCTCGCCGTCTCGCTGTACGACGAGGTCACCGCGGCCCCCTCGCCGGAGGGCCTGCGCGTCACCTGTGAGGGGCCGGACGCCGACCAGGTCCCGCTGGATGGCACCAACCTCGCCGCCCGCGCCGCGCTCGCCCTCGCCGAGCGGTACGGCCGCCGCCCCGACGTGCACCTGCACATCGCCAAGGACATCCCCGTCGCCGGCGGCATGGCGGGCGGCAGCGCGGACTGCGCCGGCGCGCTGGTCGCCTGCGACGCCCTGTGGGGCACCGGCGCGTCCCGCGACGAACTGCTCGCGATCTGCGCCGAGCTGGGCAGCGACGTGCCGTTCAGCCTGGTCGGCGGGGCCGCGCTCGGCACCGGGCGGGGCGAGAAGCTGACCGGTCTCGAGGTCGGGGGCGACTTCCACTGGGTCTTCGCGGTGGCCGCCAAGGGCCTGTCCACCCCGGCCGTGTTCCGCGAGTTCGACCGGCTGGGCGAGGGGCTGGAGATCCTCGAGCCGGCCGCCGACCAGGCCGTGCTGGACGCGCTCGCCAAGGGCGACCCCGCCGCGCTCGCCGTCGCCGTCTCCAACGACCTCCAGCCCGCCGCCCTCTCCCTCTTCCCGCAGCTGTCCGACACCCTCGCGGCCGGGCGGGCGGCGGGGGCGCTGGCCGCGCTGGTCTCGGGCTCGGGGCCGACCACGGCCTTCCTCGCCACCGACGCCCGTTCGGCGTCCGACATCGCCGGGGTGCTGCGGGCCTCCGGGACCTGCCGCGACGTGCGCACCGCCTGCGGGCCGGCCCCCGGGGCGACCGTGCGGGACTGAGTCCCGGTCCGGCCGGACTACCCTGGAGGGTCGATCGTCCCCCAGGCAGGAGAGAAATGGCCGTCAACCTGGTCAATGTCGAGAACGTCAGCAAGGTGTACGGCACCCGTGCCCTGCTCGACGGGGTCTCCCTCGGCGTCTCCGAAGGGGACCGCATCGGCGTCGTCGGCCGCAACGGCGACGGCAAGACCACGCTGATCCGGATGCTCGCCAAGCTGGAGGATCCGGACACCGGCCGCGTCACCCAGTCCGGCGGGTTGCGGCTCGGCGTCCTCACCCAGCACGACTCCCTCGACCCCGCGGCGACCGTCCGCCACGAGGTCATCGGCGACCTCGCCGACCACGAGTGGGCGGGCAACGCCAAGATCCGCGACGTGCTGACGGGCCTCTTCGGCGGCCTGGACATGCCGGGTTTCCCGCAGGGCCTGGACACCGTCATCGGACCGCTCTCCGGCGGCGAGCGGCGCCGGATCGCGCTGGCCAAGCTGCTCATCGACGAACAGGACCTCATCGTCCTCGACGAACCCACCAACCACCTCGACGTCGAGGGCATCGCCTGGCTCGCCCAGCACCTGCGCACCCGCCGCTCGGCCCTCGTCTGCGTCACCCACGACCGCTGGTTCCTCGACCAGGTCTGCACCCGCATGTGGGACGTGCAGCGCGGTGACGTGTACGAGTACGAGGGCGGCTACTCCGACTACGTCTTCGCCCGTGCCGAGCGCGAGCGGATCGCCGCCACCGAGGAGACCAAGCGGCAGAACCTGGTCCGCAAGGAGCTGGCCTGGCTGCGGCGCGGCGCTCCCGCCCGCACCTCCAAGCCCCGCTTCCGCGTCGAGGCCGCCAACGAGCTGATCGCCGACGTGCCGCCGCCCCGGGACAGCAGCGAGCTGATGAAGTTCGCCTCCTCCCGGCTCGGCAAAACCGTGTTCGACCTGGAGGACGTGACCGTCCAGGCCGGCCCCAAGGTGCTGCTCAAGCACGTCACCTGGCAGCTCGGCCCCGGCGACCGCATCGGCCTGGTCGGGGTCAACGGCGCGGGCAAGACCTCCCTGCTGCGGGACCTCGCGAACGCCGCGTACAGCGACGGGGAGCAGCAGCCCGCGGGGGGACGCGTCAAGGTCGGCAGGACCGTCAAGCTGGCCTACCTGTCCCAGGAGGTCGCCGAACTCGACCCCACCTGGCGGGTGCTGGAGGCCGTGCAGCGCGTCCGCGAGCGCGTCGACCTCGGCAAGGGCCGCGAGATGACCGCCGGACAGCTCTGCGAGACCTTCGGCTTCGGCAAGGAGAAGCAGTGGACGCCGGTCGGCGACCTCTCCGGCGGTGAGCGCCGCCGGCTCCAGCTGCTGCGGCTCCTCATGGACGAGCCCAACGTCCTCTTCCTCGACGAGCCCACCAACGACCTCGACATCGAGACCCTGACCCAGCTGGAGGACGTGCTCGACGGCTGGCCCGGCTCGATGATCGTCATCTCCCACGACCGGTTCTTCGTCGAGCGCACCACCGACCGGGTCTTCGCCCTGCTCGGCGACGGCGCGCTCAGGATGCTGCCGCGCGGCATCGACGAGTACCTGGAGCGGCGCCGGCGGATGGAGGAGGCGGCCGCCGCCTCCGCCCCCGTGGCCGCGGTGAGGCCGGCCGAGGAGGCGCCCGAGAAGAGCGCCGCCGACGTGCGCGCCGCCAAGAAGGAGCTCCAGAAGATCGAGCGGCAGCTGGACAAGGTCTCCGAGAAGGAGGCCACGCTGCACACGCGGATCGCCGAGAACGCAACGGATTTCGCGAAGGTGGCCGAACTCGACGCCGAGCTGCGCGGACTGGCCGGGCAGCGCGAGGAGCTGGAGATGCGCTGGCTGGAACTGGCCGAGGACGCCTGACGGGGGCAGCGCCCGGGTGCACCCGGGGGCGTGCGTGGCGTGAAGAGGGCGTGAAGGCGCGTAACAGAGGCATCACGGGCCGGTTCTCCCTTGGGTACAGGGGCGGACGCGGCCCGGTGTGCTGTCCGGCCCGGGTGATAGAAAGGCCGTCCGAGAACTGTCTGAATGACTGCCGTCGAACGACTCCGAGGCCAGCGCGTACCCCGGGGACGTGGCCAGAAATCAGTGAGTAATAAGGGGGAACGCGCTGATGAGCCAGCCGCCGAACCAGCCGCCGCAGGGCGGCTTCGGAGCACCGCAGGATCCACCGCCGGGAGGCTTCGGGGCACCGACCCCGCCGCCCCCGCAGGGCCCGCCCCCGACGCCGCCGCCCCCGCAGGGCCCGCCGTCCGGACCGCCGCCGCAGCCGGGGTACGGCTACCCGCAGCAGCCGGGGCAGCCCGGCCCGTACGGACAGCCGGGACCGTACAACTCCGGCCCGTACGCACCGCCCCAGCAGCCGGGGCCGTACGGCGCGCAGCCCGGCTACGGGTACCCGCAGCCGCAGTTCCCGGGCGCGCCCGGCACCCCGCCGCCCGGCGGTTCCGGATCGCGCAACCCGTTCAAGGGCAAGCCGGCCCTGGTGGTGGGCGCCGCGGTCGCGGCCCTGCTCGTCATCGGCGGCAGCGTGTGGGCGGTCACCGCGAGCGGCGGCGACGACAAGGACAAGAAGCCCGTCGCCGGCAAGAGCGACGACCCGAAGCCCTCCGGCTCCGGCGGCGCCCCGGTCAACCCCGGTGACGGCAGCGGCGACGGCGGCGAGGACCCCGACAACCTCAACGAGGGCCGCCAGGCGGGCGAGTCGAAGGTGCTCTGGTACAAGGAGGCGCCCGACGCCCCCGGTTCCGGCGCCGACGCCCCCGGCATGTGGGTCACCGACAAGACGGCCGTGAAAGCCGCGTACAAGCAGCTCTTCGCGTACGACGTCGGCGACGGCAAGCCCTCCTGGGACCCGGTCGCCTTCCCGGAGAAGATCTGCGCGGTCACCCCGGAGAAGACGGCCGACGACAAGATCGTCGTCGCCTACATGAGCGGCTCCAGCGACCGCGCCAAGTGCAACAAGCTCCAGGAGATCGACCTCGCCACCGGTGCGAAGGGCTGGAGCGAGGAGGTCCCCGACGGCGAGCTGTTCGACTCCACGCTCTCCGTCGAGCTGAACCTCAGCGGCAACATCCTCATGGTCGGCCGCTCCCAGTCCGGCACCGCCTACGACGTCACCAGCGGCAAGAAGCTGTACGACAAGAAGCGGTACGGCGACGCCTGCTTCCCGGCCGGCTTCGCGGGCAGCGCCACCAAGCTCGTCCAGGTCGCCTCCTGCGGCGCCGGCGGCAACAACGCGCACGACGAGATCCAGGGCCTCGACCCGAAGACCGGCAAGGTCCAGTGGACCTACAAGTACGAGAAGGGCTGGCGGGTCGCCCGCGCCTACTCCGTCGACCCGCTCGTGATGTACGCCACCAACGAGGAGAAGAAGGTCTGGAACATCTCCACCTTCACCTCCGGCGGCAAGGTCCTGCAACAGGTCGGCGTCGACGAGGACTTCGCCCCCGAGTGCGGCTGGGCCATCCTCGAACGCGACCTCCAGGGCTGCGCGGGCGTCGCCGTCGCCGCGGGCACCCTCTACCTGCCGACCGAGGCGACCACCGGCGCCAACGAGATCGTCGCGATCAACCTCACCACCGGCAAGGAGAAGTGGCGCGTCAAGTCCCCCGCGGAGGAGACGATGACGCCGATCAAGGTCGAGGGCGACCGGCTCATCGCCTACGTCCAGCCGTCCTACGACGCGGGCGGCCGGGTCGTGTCCATCGCCACCGGCGGCGGCAGCCACGAGCCGACCGAGCTGCTCAGGAACCCGCAGGGCGTCGCGGACATCGAGAGCAGCTTCTACTCCAAGGACATCGACTGGGTCGACGGGCGGTTCTACCTCTCCAGCACCCGTCTGACCGGGAACGACGACGCCAAGGAGAAGTTGATGCTCGCCTTCGGCAAGTGACTCCTCCCGCCCGTTCCGTCCCCTCCCGAGGACCCGTCCGTCCGGGCCCGCGCCGCCGGCCCGGACGGCTCTCCCCGCCGTCTCCGCTCCCCGAGGTACTCACGCCATGACCCAGCCGCCGCCCCCGCCGCCCCACCAGCCCCCGCAGGGGGGAGGCTTCGGCCCCCCGCAGGACCAGCCGCCGCAGCCGCCGACCCCGCCGTCGGGCGGTGCGCCGAATCTCGGCAAGACGCCGGAACCGGGCTACGGCTACCCGCAGACCCCGCCGGCCGCCCCGCAGACTCCTCCGTCGGCGCCGCAGACCCCGCCGGTGCCGCCCCAGACGCCGGTGGGCCCGCCGCAGCCGCAGCCCGGGTACGGGTACCCGCAGGCCCCGCCGCAGCCCCAGCCCGGGTACGGCTACCCCGGCCAGCAGCCCGGCCCGTACGGGCAGCCGCAGCAGCCGGGACCCTACGGGCAGCCGACCCCGCCGTACGGGCAGCCGGGGCAGCCCGTTCACCCCGGCCAGCCCGGCTACGGCTATCCGCAGGCGACCGTGCCGATGCAGGCCCAGGCGGGCAGGCCGGGCGGCGGTGGGAAGATCAACGCACAGCTGGCGATCATCGTGGCGGCGGTCGTCGCGATCGCACTGATCATCGGCGGCGGTGTCTGGTACGCCGGTTCCTCCGGTGACAGCGGCAAGGACGACACCGCCGGCTCCAGCGGCGGCACCGGTGGCAAGGGCGGCACGGACGGCAAGGGCGGCGAGGGCGCGCCCTCCGGCAGCGAGGAGAAGGTGCCGTCCGACCCCGCGTCCAAGGTGCTCTTCCAGGTGCCCGCGCCCGCGGTGAGCAAGGACGACAACAGCGTCGTCGTCTCCGGCTCGTGGCTCACCGACCAGGTGTACGCCAAGAGCGGCATCGCGGAGGTCGTCGGCTACGACCCCGCCAAGGGCAGCAAGAAGTGGACGATCAAGCTGGCCGGGCCCGTGTGCACGGCCACCAAGCACGTCACCGACGACAACAAGACGGTCATCGTCCACCAGCCCGCGATGCCGACCAAGGCGGAGCCCTCGCACGGCTGCACCCAGGTCGCGGTCATCGACCTGGACGCGGGCAAGAAGGTGTGGACGAAGACCGCGGGCGACCAGCCGATCTCCTTCGACAACGTCACGATCAGCGGCGACACCGTCGCGGCCGGCAGCAGCGAGGGCGGCGTCGCCTTCGACGTGGCCAAGGGCGAGGTCCGCTGGTCCCCGAAGGCGACCGACACCTGCCAGGACATGGGGTACGCGGGCGGCGAGAAGCTGGTCGCGGTGCGCCGCTGCGGGTCGTACGACGCCCGGCAGCTCAACATCCAGACCATCGACCCGAAGTCCGGCAAGGTGATCTCCGAGTACAAGATGGCCAAGGGCATCGAGTACGCGGGCGTCGTGTCGACGAACCCGCTGGTCGTGGCCGCCGACGTGGCGGACTCCGCCGGTGACGGCAGCGGCATCTCGGACCTGTTCTCCATCGACAACAAGACCGGGAAGCTGCTGAACCGCATCTCGGTGCCGGGCGACGAGTTCGGGGCCGAGTGCGACATCATCACCAAGGTCGAGGAGTGCACCGGCCTCGCGGTCGGCAACGGACGGCTCTACATCCCGACCGAGGAGCACGAGGGCAGCGGCGAGTCCTACAGCCGGACCAACGAGGTCGTCGCCTTCGACCTCGCCACGGGCAAGCAGACCGGGCAGCGCGCGGACGCCGGCGAGGACTACACGATCACCCCGCTGCGCATGGACGGCAACAACGTGATCGCCTACAAGCGCCCGCCCTACGACAAGGGCGGCCAGATCGTCAGCATCGACGGCGGGACCTTCAAGCAGACCACGCTGCTGGAGAACCCGGCGACGGAGACGGTCCGGGACGTCGAGGCGAGCATGCTGCCGGAGTACTCCGAGTACCTCTACTCGCAGGGGCGCCTGTACATGGCGCAGACGTACGCCAGCGAGCCGACCAGCGCGGACGAGAAGGAGTACCTCGCGATCGGGTTCGGCACCAGCGGCTGAGACGCGCCGCTGCGGCTTCCTGCGGCCCCGTCCCTGTTCAGGGGCGGGGCCTCTCCCGTGGGGGCGCGCGCCGGCGGGGCGTGGCGCCGACGGGTCGGTGATCCGGGGCGGTTATCACCGGTAGGGCAGCGCGACGTCGAGCCAGCGTGTAGCTTCCGGGGCAGGCCGGGTGACTGGGGGGTTGCTCCATGGGAGTGAGGCTCATGGTGGTCGACGACCACCGACTGCTCGCCGAGGCGCTGGCCTCGGCGCTGAAGCTGCGGGGGCACCGGGTGCTCGCCGCGGCGGCGCCGGCCGCCGGGGCGGCTGAGCTGGTGATCAGCCGGGCGCCGGAGGTGTGCCTGCTGGGGACGGCGACGCCGGCCGAGCCGGGGATCTTCGATCCGGTGGTGCGGATCAAGCGGGAGCGTCCTCAGGTGGCGGTGCTGGTGCTGGGCCCGGTGCCGAACCCCCGCGGGATCGCGGCGGCGTTCGCGGCGGGGGCCTCGGGGTACGTCCGGCACGACGAGCGGATAGAGGGCGTCGAGCGGTCGATCATGAAGGCGCGGGCCGGGGAGGCGGCGGTGGCGCCGTCGTTGTTGCAGGGCGCCTTCGGCGAGCTGCTGAATCCCGCGGCGCAGCCCGACGACGAGGGGCAGCGGCTGCTGCAGATGCTGACGCCGAGGGAGGTGGAGGTGCTGGTGCGGGTCGCCGACGGCGAGGACACGCGGCTGATCGCGGCGGGGATGGGGATCGCGCCGTCCACGGCCCGGACGCATGTGCAGCGGGTGCTGATGAAGCTGGGGGTGGGGTCGCGGCTGGAGGCGGCGGCGCTGGCGGCTCGGACGGGGTTGCTGGAGCGGGCGGGGGCCTCCGGCGGTTGAGCGGGGGCCTGCGGCGGCCTGTACGGGCTCGGTGGGGGTGCGGCGGCCTGTGCGGGTTCGGTGGGGGTGCGCGGGTGCGGTGCGCGGGTGGGGGGTCGGGGGCGGGCCCGGGGGGGGGCGGCCGCGGGACCGCGCGGGAACGGTGGCGTTGAAAGGGGGGGGGGGTTTTCGCGCCCACCCCGGCGGGCGGGCACCCCCCCACCC